>NZ_WQGF01000002.1:0-435721 GCF_013034545.1 Ruegeria sp. HKCCA5763 | reverse complement strand
CTGAACTGAGCGTCGAAACCGAAAATGTCGAAGTCGACAACTGCGCTCATCAGGTGATCTTGAAGCTTGAGCAAATGGGGTTGATTTCGGGCAGTTGGGGAGAGGGTTGGTGATGGCTGTACCTGCCTTGAAGGCTTTTTGGGGCCCAATCGTCCAATGTAAACCCAACTGCCGGAACGGTGCCGTTATAGCCCGGGGTGATTTTGAGTGAAGAACATGGACCCCAACACACGCTTTTCAAAGATTTTGAAGGACGGATTGTGCATTGGCTGCGGTCTTTGCCAATCTGTGCTTGGGTCAGCAAAACTGCATATGGCAAAGGCGCAGGACGGAGAACTGCGCCCGCAGCTTCGAGGCGAGCTGACACGGGCGGATGTTGACCTTGTCTACGACGTTTGCCCTGGTACGCGTTGCGAGGCGATCCCATCCGAAGAAGCGAATGCCGCCCCCTTTGATGACCTGGTCTGGGGACCTTACCACAGCCTGTCTCTGGCTTGGGCGGCTGATGCCAACACGCGGTACGAGGGCTCTACCGCAGGTGTCTTAACCGCGCTGGCGCAATACCTGCTACACTCAGGGCGGGTCTCGTTCATCTTGCATGTGAAAGCCTCGGAACAAGAGCCGACTTTTGGCGAGGCCACGTTTTCGACAACGATGGAAGAGGTTTTGAGCGGGGCAGGGTCTCGCTATGGTCCGACGGCACCGCTGATTGGACTGGTTGCGGCTTTGGACCGGAACGAACCCTTTGCCGTTGTTGCAAAGCCGTGTGATCTGAACGCTATACGCAATCTTGCGCACAAGGATGCGCGTGTGAATCGCTTGATCAAGTATATGCTGGCCCCGGTCTGCGGCGGCTTTATGCCCGATCAGGCCATGAACCGCTTTTTGTCGGACAACGACATCCCCAAGCAGGACATCAACGCTTTGCGGTACCGAGGTCGTGGGTGTCCGGGCCCAACGACAATCACTACAAATGACGGTCGACGTCGCGATTTTCATTATCTTGATTTTTGGGGCGAAGACGAAAGCAAATGGTCATTGCCTTTTCGCTGCAAGGTTTGTCCCGATGGTATTGGCGAGGCCGCAGATATTGCGGCCGCTGACACCTGGCCCAATGCCACGCCGGACCGAGAAGGGTCAGTAACGGATCCTGGTACCAATTCAGTGATTACCCGCACGCAGCGTGGCGAAGCGCTTTTACAAGCAGCACTTGCGGACGGATTTCTGGCCCCCGGAGGACAGGTTGATGTTGACTACATGAGTAACACGCAGCCGCATCAGGTATCTAAAAAGCGGTTTATGCATGCCCGATTCAAAGGGCTGAACCGGGCTGGTCAACTAACGCCGGCGACCTTCGGTTTGCGCCTGGAAGAGCTTTCTGATCAAAACACCAGAGAGGAAAACACCGCTCAGGAACAAGGGGCATTCGAGCGCGCTTCGAGGGTAAATGTTTAAAAATATACGTTTTTCTCTGCTGGCCTTTTGTGATCATAGGCACTGCAAACCGGTTTGAGACGGTCACGTCTGGTATGACCACGACAGTCACGAGACGTTGGCTTCTCGCACAGTGCCTTCGGCCTGCTGTTCGCGCCGTCGCGATGTGTTACACCCCAAGAACGCTCGAATCGTGATCTTTGGAAAACCCGAGGAGATACGGCTAAAACCGGGGATATCGCACGCAATGGAGTTTAGAGCTGTGGAGCTGGCGCTTTGAAAAACAACGCACAAAAAGCAGCGCGTTTAAGCGTTGCGCCGATGATGGATTGGACAGATCGACACTGCCGCTTTTTCCATCGACTGCTCAGCACTGAGACCTTGTTGTACACCGAAATGGTGACAGCGCCGGCGCTTGTACGAGGCGGGGCGATGCACCTGTTGGAGTATTCGCCAGAGGAACATCCGGTGGCATTGCAGCTTGGCGGTTCGGACCCGGATGAACTGGCGCAGGCCGCACGGCTGGGGGCCGAGGCTGGATATGATGAGATCAATCTCAATTGCGGTTGCCCATCGGACCGGGTGCAATCGGGCACGTTTGGGGCGGTTCTGATGAAAGATCCGGGCCGTGTTGCCGACTGCGTGTCCGCGATGTGCGCGGCTGTGGATGTTGACGTTACGGTCAAGTGCCGCATCGGGGTTGACGATCAAAACCCTGACGATGTGCTGCCTGCATTTCTGGACCAGATCCGTAACGCGGGCTGTCAGAGGGTGACAATCCACGCACGCAAGGCTTGGTTGCAGGGGCTGAGCCCCAAGGAAAATCGGGATATTCCTCCGTTAGACTATGATCTGGTGCACCGGATGAAGGCGACGTTTTCAGACCTTCATATCTCGATCAATGGCGGTATCGCTTCATTGGACGCGTCGAAGGCTCATCTGGATGCAGGCCTGGATGGGGTGATGATCGGACGGGCCGCGTACCACCAGCCCGGAGATATTCTGTCAGAGGCTGACCCGCGCATCTTCGGCGTCGGAGACGCGCGAGATCCGATTGCGATCGTTCAACAAATGGTGCCCTATGTTGATAAGCATCTTGCCAAAGGCGGGCGGTTGCACCAGATCACGCGCCATATGCTCGGTCTCTTTGCGGGCCGCCCCGGGGCCCGTGCATGGCGGCGCGCTTTGTCTGAAGGGGCAGTGCACAAAGGGGCAGGGCCCGAAGTGATGTTGCAGGCGTTGGACCACGTTGCGCCGATGGCAGAGGCTTAACAGGCAGGGGGAACAATGCCCGAGACGATGTTGCTGGCTCAGATGCTGGGCCTTTTGCTTGTGATCGGAGCGCTGGCTGGCGTTCTGGCAGGGTTGCTTGGGGTCGGCGGAGGTATCGTTCTTGTCCCCGCGTTCTTTTATGCCTTCCAAACCCTCGGATATGGCGGCCCGCAACTGATGCAGCTGTGTTTGGCGACATCGCTTGCCACGATCATTGTGACATCGGTTCGTTCAGTTATGGCGCATAACAAAAAGGGTGCCGTTGATTGGGACATTCTGCGTGGATGGGGACCGGGTATCGTCGTTGGCGCAATAGTTGGCGTTATGGTCGCCTCCGCCCTGCGGACCGAGGCCCTGCAGGCTTTGTTTGGCGTTCTGGGTATGGTGATTGGCGCGTATCTTGGGCTGGGCCGTGCTGAATGGCGACTGGGCGATGTTATGCCGGGGGGGATCAAAAGGGCAGTTCTGTCGCCCATGGTAGGCTTTCTTTCGGTTCTGATGGGGATCGGGGGTGGCAGTTTTGGTGTTCCGCTGATGAGCCTTTATAACACCCCGATCCACCGTGCCGTCGCAACAGCGGCAGGCTTTGGTGTGATCATTGCCGTGCCGTCGGTTATTGGCTTTCTGTTTCTCGAAATTGCACCTGAACACCGCCCTCCGTTGACAATCGGGGCCGTCAATCTTGTGGCCTTTGCCGTTGTTGTTGCGATGACGATGATGACCGCACCCTTGGGTGTGAAACTGGCGCATGCGATGGATCCGAAACCCTTAAAACGGGTCTTCGCCGTGTTTCTGACGCTGGTGGCGCTGAACATGCTGCGGAAGGCAATTGGCCTATGAGTGATTTTTGGGCCAAGGGCTGGGTAAAGTTTGCCTATGACCCGTCGCTGGCCGAGTGGGTCAGCTACGCGTTGCCCGCAGCCCGCGCCTCGACTTCAGACCCGGCTCATGCGGAATGGTTAGACTGTGAAGGGACATGGTTCATCGGCGTAGATGCGCTGCCCAATGACGCGCAGGGCAGGGTCGGTCAGTCTGCGCCTCTGGCCGGGCAGGCGGTGTCGTTTATTCGCGAACATTATGGCGATTTACCCCTGCACAAAGGGCAGGTGTCGGTCATTTATCCGGGCTACCCGCGCCCGCGGCGTTGGGAAAACGAAGCCGCCACTCGGTATCGCCGGAATAGGGATGCTGCCCATGTGGACGGTTTGCGCCCAATGGGCCCGGATCGTCGTCGGCGTGTGGATGAGCCACATGCGTGGATATTGGGCATTCCCCTGACCGAGGCCAGCGCGGATGCGTCACCCATGGTGCTGTGGGAAGGCAGCCATCATATTCTTGGTTCTGCCTTCAGGGATGCGTTGCGTGGCACACCAGACGAGGCTCTGCATGAAGTAGATGTGACGGATATCTACCAAGCCGCGCGACGCGAGGTTTTTGAGACCTGCCCGAGGGTCGAATTGCCTGCCGTACCGGGGGAAGCTTACCTGTTACACCGCCACTGTCTGCATGGTGTTGCGCCCTGGGCTGACACGGCCACAGCCGGACCAGATGGACGGATGATCGCCTATTTTCGACCGGAATGTACCGGGGGTGTGGCCGAATGGATCAAAACTGCCTAACCTTCTGTCATTGTTTGGCTTTGGAGGTTTTGAGGTATGATTAAGGTCCATACGAATTCTGATGGTGCCCTGATTGAAGTCGAGTTGTCAGGGCAAGTCACAAGCGCCGACTACACAAACACCTTGGTTCCTGCGATCGAGGCCGCGTTGACCGAAAATGACACGGTGCGTCTACTGGCCATCGTGCAGCCTGAATTCAAAGGGTATGATCTGGGCGCTGCATGGTCGGATACCAAGCTGGGGCTTAGCCATTGGCGTGGCTTCGACCGGATCGCCGTTGTTGCCGATCAGGGCTGGGTGAAAACCAGCATACGTCTGGCCGCCCCGATCCTGCCGTGTCCCGTGCAATTGTTTGATCTGGCTGATCTGGAAGCCGCCCGGCGTTGGATGCGCGAGTCGCTGGGCTCGATCCATGTGACCGACTTGGGCGGGCCGGGTGTGCAGATCAGCCTTTTGGGTAAACTGGACCCCGAGGAATACCAGCAGGCAGAGCGTGATCTGGATGGCTTGCTTCAGGACCGCGACGGGTTTCGCTTGCTGATCGACCTGCGGGAATTCGATGGATGGCAGGGACTGTCTGCGTTAGCGGCGCATTTCCGGCTGGCCAGTCGCCATATCGGTCAGTTGGACCGAGCTGCGATTGTTGGCGACAAAAGCTGGCAGCATATGGCCCAAAAAGTCGCCAGTCATGTTCTTGGCACTCGGACTCAGTTTTTCCCGTCTGAAGAGTTCGACAACGCAAAAACCTGGCTGGCTGCCGGATAAGCCCGCGGTGTGCTTAAGGTGGCGGCGATCAATCCCCGGGGCATTGATCGATGCATCGCGCTCGCGAAATTCATGATGATTCGCCAACAATGGTTGGGTTGCAAAGTGCACACTTGTTATTTGCGTTTTGCTCAGACCTGAACGCCTAATAATGACGTGAGGGAACTTCAGGCGTTTATGGGTTTTTACTGACGGGTGCGTCAAATACGATCTGGACCTGAGTGTTTTCCCCCTAATTTTCGTTGGAAACACCTTTAGCCACACTTTGTCGCTGCGGATCACCACTTACATAAAACGCGAGCTAGAACCCCTCGGAGCTCGCTTTCGATCCGCAGCGGCAGAAATGTTATTTAGCGGGAAAATTAAGATGAAATTGAATGGTCTGTTAGGAAAGCTTTTAAGTGGCGGCGCGTCTGACAATCGGCGTGTGAAACCCAAAAGTGAAACTGTTCGACATGACCGGGCGACGCGATCCGAGATGACGGTTCTGCTCCGCAAAGAATTGCATAAACCTGTTTCGAAGCGGGCCGGACACGCGCAAATCGACGCGCGAGATAAGCTGGGCTAACTGCTCAGGAGTCGTTTAAGCGACCCGCACGTCCGCCGCGCCGTTTGGAAAGTCGGGGTTTGCGCGCGGGCAAGTCATCCATGATTTCTGCACGCTCAGAGCTGTCCATCTTGGACCAGCGCGTGATTTCGTCAATCGTGCGATAGCATCCGGTGCAGATGCGTTCAGTCGGGTGAACGGCACAGATCTGGACGCAAGGGCTTTCGACCTCATTCCGTTTCCACACCATATTCGTCATTGACGGTCTCCGACCTCGTTACAAAAAGCGCAACCTGTCCAGCGCCCCTTGCAAGATATAACCTGCGGCTACGTGATCAATAACCTGTCCGCGACGTTTTCGTGTCGTATCCGCCTCCAGCAGTGCTTTTTCTGCCGCAACCGTGCTGAGCCGTTCGTCCCAGAATCCAATGGGCCGATCGGTCAAACGGGACAGATTTCGCGCAAAAGCCCGTGTCGACTGGCAGCGCGGCCCCTCAGACCCATCCATGTTTTTCGGCAGTCCCAGTAAGATACCACCGATTTCACGATCGGTCACAATCTCGATCAAACGCGCGGAATCCAAGGTAAATTTTTTGCGCCGTACGGTTTCCAGCGGACTGGCAACCCCGCGCATCCGGTCGGACACGGCAACGCCGATTGTCTTTTCACCAAGATCCAGACCCATCAGTGCTGTCATCGGCGGCAACGCTGCAGCGAAGTCCTCGAACGCATCGTGGATCATTGGGCAATCCCTGCCTGCAACGCGGCTGCGTCGAGGATTTCAAGTGCTTCGGAATTCCCGGCAAAGACTTGCATGGCCTCTTTGTGAATATCGATGGCCCTTTGACCCTGACCCAGAACACCCAAAGCTGCAATCAGACGTGCCCATTCCTCGGGCGCGCCGCCTTCGGTGGCCAGACGGTCTGACAGCTGGTTCACCATCCCCTGAATCATCTCTTGCCGTTCTTCGGGCGTCAATTCCGCCGCGGCGGCCATATCTTCCTGACTGGGGCCGGCCGCGGTGCTGAGGTCTGGTGCATTGAAAACACCTGCTCGAAAGGCCAGTTCATCGATCTGCGCCCGAATGGCACCGACCCAGGGCGCGCCGCTTGGGGAATCCTGTAAGGTTTGCACCCACATGCGATAGGCCAGGTCCGGGCGACCGACCTGAGCCAACATCTGCCCCCAGTAGTAACGCGCCGGACCATGGCGACGGTCCCGGTTCAACGCTTCGGTCAGGGCCTGTTCAGCCTCTGGCGAAACATAGCCGCCCGCCGCGAGGATCATCATCTCGGCAAGGTCAGCGTAAGCGTCGGCCGTTGCTGCGTCCCCGGACAGTTCAATCACGCGTTGCTGCGCGGTATATCCTGCCTTGAAGTTGCCAGCGTTGGTCTCGTGCTGTGCCAGCAGCATTTGCCCCTGCAGGTCATCCGGACGGTTGGCGACCGTTTCCCGCAACTGATTCAAAAGCGCTTCATAGCTTTCGTCCAATTGCGCAGGTTGCGGTGGGGTCGCCAGCTGTTCTGCGGCGTTTTGGGGCGGACGGTTGGCGCGAACCTCTTCCGCAAGCTCCAGCCTTGCGGTCAATGGCATGTCAGGCAAATCCACGGCACCGGTCCGATCATACAGTGCCGTCGCACCACCGATCAGGATAAGCGCAATCACGACCACCGAGATGATGGAAACGGCTCGCGAAGGTCCAGATTCGGCGTTGCCCTTTTTCATTTGTTCGTCAGCGGCCAGAATGCGACGGGAAATCTCGGTTCGGACCCGTTCGGCGTCTGCCTCGCCAATCACACCGCGCGCCAGGTCTTTGTCGACCCCGGCCAATTGTTCGCGATAAACCTCCAGATCATAAGCGGCTGAAGGTTTTTCCCCACTGCGATTGCGCAGCAGAGCGAAGCAAAGGAATGCCGCAACCAGGAGTGCGACAATAAAAATCAGAACCCAGAACGTCATGGTCCCTCCGAAGATGTTGCCCTGACTTAGACCCAAGGGCCGCCCGACAAAAGGGACAAATGGCCGCGAATGAGCGACATGTCGCAATAGTGCGATATTGCGGCGTTGCGCGGCAGGGGTAAACTGCGCACACACGGCATATCTGCGCCCAATCACCGAACCGGATGGATTCGCACATGAAACACTATTCAGCCTTTGCTGTGGCGCGGGAAGCTCTGCGCTATCACACCGGATGGGAACGCGCCTGGCGTTCGCCCGAACCCAAGAAGAAATATGACGTCATCATCATAGGTGCTGGCGGGCACGGTCTAGCGACCGCGTACTACCTTGGAAAGAACTACGGCATACAGAATGTCGCGGTGATCGAAAAAGGCTGGCTGGGTGGTGGTAACACGGGCCGGAATACCACCATTATCCGTTCGAACTATCTGCAGGATCCATCGGCTGCACTGTACGAAAAGGCGCGGGGGCTTTATGAGGACCTGAGCCAGGACCTGAACTACAACATCATGTTCAGCCCGCGCGGTGTGATGATGCTGGCGCAGACACAGCACGAGATTCGCGGCTATCAACGCACGGCCCATGCCAACGCTTTGCAGGGCGTGAAAACTGAATGGATTACGCCCGAGCGCGTCAAGGAACTGGTGCCGATCATCAATCTGGAGGGTCCGCGCTATCCGGTTCTGGGCGCGTTGTGGCAGGAACGCGGCGGCACCGCGCGTCACGATGCTGTGGCCTGGGGCTATGCCCGTGCCTGTTCTGCCATGGGGATGGATATCATTCAGCAATGTGAAGTCACAGGCGTGCGCTCGGATAACGGGCGGGTCGTAGGCGTAGATACCACCAAAGGTGCCATTGATTGTGACAAGCTGGGCATCGTCGTTGCCGGCCACTCTGGTCAACTGGCCGAAATGGCGGGCTTCCGTCTGCCGCTTGAAGCGATTGCATTGCAGGCTCTGGTATCCGAACCGATCAAGCCTTGCATGGATGTGGTCGTAATGGCGAACACCGTGCACGGTTATATGTCTCAGTCCGACAAGGGTGAGATGGTGATTGGTGGCGGCACCGACGGGTTCAACAACTTTACCCAGCGCGGATCGTTCCATCACATCGAGGAAACCGTGCGCGCGCTGGTCGAAACCTTCCCGATGATCTCACGCCTGAAAATGCTGCGGCAATGGGGTGGGATCGTGGATATGACCGGCGACCGGTCCCCGATTTTGTCCAAGACACCGCTGGGTGGCTGCTTCATCAACTGTGGTTGGGGTACTGGCGGCTTCAAGGCGATCCCGGGATCGGGCTGGGGCATGGCACAGCTGATGGCCACAGGTCATTCGCCGCTGACCGAAGCCTTTACTCTGGATCGCTTCAAAGAGGGCCGCTTCATCGACGAAAGCGTCGCCGCCGGGGTGGCGCACTAATGGGTCTGCCCAAGGTCGCCAAGTAACAGAATTCAGGTCGGCTTCGATGCCGACCGACCGCCAAAAGGATGACAACATGCTGATCCTGAACTGCCCTTACTGCGGCGTCGACGCCGAAGAAACCGAACTGGCCGCTGGTGGCGAAGCGCATCTGAAGCGTTTTGGCCCCGGCTCGTCGGATGATGAATTCCACGACTACCTTTTCATGCGTGAAAACCCCAAAGGGGTGCATTTCGAACGCTGGCGTCATGCCAATGGTTGCGGCAAGTGGTTCCACGCCGCGCGCTGCACGCAGACGCTTGAGGTGTTCGGCACTTATTCCGCACAGGTCACCGAGCCGCCGAAAGAGATCAAGGATGCCATCACAGCCAAACGTCCTGACTGGACGTGGAGAGAGTTCTCCTGATGCTTCATCTTTTCAAAAATACTCCCGCCGGAGGCTTTGATGCCTCCACCTGCGAAAGGTCCGCAAAATGAGCACCCGTCTCGCAAAACAAGGCCGGCTGATTGACCGGTCGAAAAAGGTCACGTTTACGTTCAACGGCACTTCGATGCAGGGCTACGACGGCGACACGCTCGCTTCGGCCCTGCTGGCCAACGATCAGATGATGATGGGCCGGTCGTTCAAGTACCACCGTCCGCGCGGCGTCGTCGCCAGCGGTGCGGAAGAGCCGAACGCGCTGGTTGGTCTGGGGCAGGGTGCCCGGTTCGAGCCGAACCAGCGCGCCACCACGACCGAGCTGTTCAACGGCTTGACTGCAATCTCTCAAAACCACTGGCCGAACCTCGATTTTGACATCGGTGCAGTGAATACAGCGCTGGCGCGGTTCCTGCCGGCTGGTTTCTACTACAAAACGTTCATCCATCCGAAGCCGTTCTGGAAACACGTCTACGAGCCCTTCATCCGCCAATCTGCCGGTCTGGGCAAAGCGCCCGACAAGGAAACCAAGGACGCGGACACCTATGAACACTTCTATGCCTTTACCGATGTGCTGGTGATTGGCGGTGGTGTAGCTGGGCTGCAAGCAGCGAAAACGGCCGCGCAATCCGGTGCCAAGGTTCTGCTGATCGAGCAGACCGCGCATTGGGGTGGTCGCGCTCCGGTTGACGGCGGTACGGTGAATGGCGAGCCTGTGGATAAGTTCGTGGAACAATTGGTTTCCGAACTCGAAACAATGGACAACGTGACCATGCGCGCGCGCTGCATGGGGGCAGGCGTCTATGACCACGGTTACGTGCTGGGATATGAGCGTCTGACGGACCACACTCCGGGCGTGCAAGGCCCGCGTCATCGGTTGTGGCGTATCCGGGCCAAACAGGTTGTCACCGCCACCGGCGCAATTGAGCGTCCGTTGTCATTCGCGGGTAACGATGTGCCGGGCGTGATGCTGGCTTCGGCGATGCGCGATTATGTTGTGAACTGGGGCGTAACACCCGGTGAACGTGTGATTGTTGCCACCAATAATGACGACGCATACCGAACTGCGATCCAGATGAAACAGGCCGGTGTTGATGTTCTGCGCGTGGTTGACGCCCGTGCATCTGCAGGCCCTCTGGCGCAAGAAGCGCGGGACCTTGGTATCCGCGTTGATCCCGGCAAGGCCATCGCGAAGGTCAAGGGCGGCAAACGCGTCAAAAAGGTTGCCATCTGTAACCAAGAGGGTGTCGGCGGCGCGCGCGAGGAGGTCGAAGCCGATGCGGTCGCCATGTCGGGCGGCTGGTCTCCGGTTGTGCATATGTGGTCGCACTGCGGCGGCAAACTGATCTGGGACGAGGCGCACGCGCATTTCCGCCCCGATCCCGACCGCCCGCCGCTGGGTGCCGATGGTGAAGGCTTTGTTATTGCTGCTGGCAGCTCCAATGGTCCGTTGGCTCTGGCAGATGTTCTGAAAGATGCAGACGCAGCGGGCAAAGCCGCGGGCAAGGCCGTTGGTCATACGCCCAAACGCACCAAAGCCCCGGTTGGTGAAACCACTGCCGAGGCACCGATGGAAGCTGTTTGGCTGATGCCTGCCAATGCTGAAATCCAACTGCGGGCTAAGTCCTGGCTGGACTTCCAGAACGATGTCAAAGTGTCCGACGTTCAGCTGGCAGCGCGCGAAGGGTATGAAAGCGTCGAGCACACCAAGCGTTACACCACGCTGGGCATGGCGACTGATCAGGGTAAGTTGAGCAATATCAACGGCTTGGCGATCCTTGCTGATGCACTTGAGTCAGAGATTCCCAAGGTCGGAACCACCACCTTCCGTCCGCCCTATACGCCCATTTCGATGGGGGCGATCGGGGGCGAGGCGCGCGGTGAAGTGTTCCAACCGATCCGTCAGACTCCGATGCACAACTGGCATGACAAGAACGGTGCCGATTGGGAACCTGTCGGCCACTGGCGCCGGACATATGCCTATGTTCGTCCCGGTGAATCCGTGCATGACGCAGTGAACCGCGAGGTGAAGAACACCCGCGAAAACCTCGGATTGCTGGATGCCTCGACACTGGGCAAACTGATCGTCAAAGGGCCTGATGCAGGCAAGTTCCTGGACATGATGTACACCAACATGATGTCCACGCTGAAGGTCGGCAAATGCCGCTATGGCCTGATGTGTTCCGAGAATGGATTCCTGATCGACGACGGTGTTGTTGCCCGTATCGACGAGGACACGTGGCTGTGCCACACCACCACTGGCGGGGCCGAGCGCATCCATGGTCACATGGAAGAATGGTTGCAGACCGAATGGTGGGATTGGAAAGTCTACGTCGCCAATGTGACAGAGCAATATGCGCAAGTCGCCGTGGTCGGACCGAACGCGCGCAAGGTGCTCGAGAAACTGGGCGGCATGGATGTCAGCAAAGAGGCGCTGCCGTTCATGGAATGGCGCGATGGCAAGATCGGTGACTTCGATTGCCGTGCCTATCGCATCTCGTTCTCGGGTGAACTGTCCTATGAGATCGCCGTTCCGGCAAGCCAAGGTCAGGCGTTTTGGGATGCCTTGATGGAGGCAGGTAGAGAATTCGGAGTGATGCCGTACGGCACCGAATGTCTGCACATCCTGCGGGCCGAGAAGGGCTTTATCATGATCGGTGACGAGACCGACGGCACCGTGATCCCGCAGGATCTGGGGCTGCACTGGGCGCTGTCCAAAAAGAAAGAGGATTACCTCGGTAAACGCGCGCATTCGCGTACTCATATGACCGATCCAGAGCGCTGGAAACTGGTCGGTCTTGAGACTGTGGATGGTTCTGTCATTCCCGACGGTGCCTATGCGGTGGGCGAAGGCGTCAACGCCAACGGTCAGCGCAACATGATCGGGCGCGTGACCTCGACCTATTACTCGGCCAATCTGGGCAAAGGCATCGCCATGGGCCTGATCAAGCACGGCCCGGATCGCATGGGTGAGATTGTCGAGTTCCCGGGCACCGACGGTAAAACCTACAAAGCCAAGATCGTGGACCCGATCTTCTTCGACAAGGAGGGGGAGAAGCAGAATGTCTGAACCCATCAGCGCACTGAACCACGCCAGCTATGACGGCATCGCCAAGATCGCGGAATGTGGCCTGCAAGGCATGATCACACTGCGCGGTGATCTGTCCGACAAGGTTCTGGCCAAAGCCGTCAAGGATGCAACCGGACAGAAGGTGCCCGGTCAGCGCGAGGCTTCGGTCACTGGCGACACCGGCGTGGCTTGGATGTCCACCGATGAATTGCTGGTGCTGGTGCCTTACGCCGAGGTCGAGGCCAAACTGGCGGCAATGACCAACGCGCTCAGCGGCACGCATGCTCTGGCGGTCAACGTCTCGGATGCGCGTGCGGTATTCAGCATCTCGGGTGCCAGCGCGCGTGAAGTGTTGGGTAAGCTGGCTCCGGTTGAGCTGTCGGCAGAGGCATTCCAACCCGGCCAGATCCGCCGTTCGCGCCTTGCGCAGGTGGCTGGCGCATTCTGGATGGACGACGATCAGACCTTCCGCGTTGTGTGCTTCCGCTCCGCTGCGGACTACGTCTTTAAGTTGCTTAAGGTTGCCGCGCAGCCGGGCGGCGAAGTCGGTGTTTACTGATAGAAAGTAGAAAGCCCCGGATCACCCGGGGCTTTTCTTAGCTTTGAACACTGCAGATGCCAACGCCGGATGGCTTGTTCGCAAAGTTACCCTGCAAAAAGGCCATGCGCACAGTAACGGACTTATCGGAAGGTTTAAGGTTTGCCTGAGAGCGAACACGAACGTTTCCGCCTGCAGCCATGGTTTGGTCCAAGTGCCAGACAACACGATAGCCTTTCGCGCCTCAATCTTAAAATTGTGCCGCCTCTCATTCCCGGTAAGAGCTGGCTGCCAGTGCAGACGCTTGTGCTGTATCAATCTTGAACCTGTACTCTGGCGCGATCCAGCGGTGGGCGTCCTGTTTTGTCATCTTACATAAGCATATAACCGTTTCGGCTGCTCCTGTTTGTACAAGTACCAGCGCAGAAAACTTCAATAAAAATATTTTATTACAATGATTTATTTATTGAATTCAGGTGGGTGCAAGCACCCCGATACACCCAGAAGAGGCAAGATCTATTCGTTGAAGTTTATAGAATACCGGCCCCGGCGTTTCTTTATTGCAAAAGGATTGTACGATACCGGCTTAACCCCTCTGGCTTCAAAAGCTCCGCCGGTTTCAGCGGTTGCATCTTGTCATCCGAGAGAGAGGGGTAAAAATCCAGCGCCTCCAACAATCCGGCCACCCGGTCGCGTCTTTCAGCCTCGGGCAGCAATGGAGCATGCAGCGACAAAAACAGGGCGGGGCGATGTTCTTTGAGCCACGGTGCGAGGGTTGGTAAGACAAAGAACTCTGCCCCCTCGATATCCATCTTAACCAACGACACGCCGGACAGATCGTTTGCGGTTGCGAACTGGTCCCACGCGATGGTCAATGCATCAGAGCCATGCGCTCCGTCATGCAGAAGCGAACTGGTGGAATCCCCCGGCTCGCCCCGAACGGACGCCATGCGGGCCACGCCAAATTTGTCAGACAAGGCAACGCCCAAGGCCGAGACATTTTGAATGCCATTCAGATCCAGATTCCAAGCCAGATGCCGGTACGCTGTGGGGTCGGGTTCGAAGCACCACACATGCCGCGCTTTTCGCGCGCCATATAGGACCGTGGGACCGATCCAAGCCCCGATGTCCAGATAATCGCTATCTTGGGAAAGGAACTGATCCAGCACCGCAAAGGTTTCCGGTTCCCAAGCGCCAGCAGAGGCTTTGCGCCAGAATTTCGAATGGTAGGGGTCTAGGCGAAATGGCTCGCCGTTCAATGAACCTTCATAGTATCCGCGGGCGCGGTAAAACATCTTGCGCGCCTGTGTCAGCATCGCGGACCTCCGGGTTTTATTGCCTCGCCCCTTGACCTGCGGCGGCTGCCACAGCATTTAACCGTTGGGAACCGCAACTTTAATTTAACAGGGGGCCGACATGGCTTTTGAACTTCCTGATCTTCCTTATGCACATGACGCGCTGGCAGCCAAGGGTATGTCCGCGGAAACGTTGGAATATCACCACGACCTGCACCACAAAGCCTATGTCGACAACGGCAACAAGCTGATCGCCGGCACCGAATGGGATGGCAAGTCGCTGGAAGAGATCATCGTTGGCACCTATGACGCAAACGCAGTCGCTCAGAACGGTATCTTCAACAACATCAGCCAGCTGTGGAACCACAACCAGTTCTGGGAAATGATGGGCCCTGGCGACAACGCGATGCCCGGTGAGCTGGAAAAAGCGCTGACCGAAAGCTTTGGCTCGGTTGACGAATTCAAGTCGCAGTTCAGCGCGGCTGGTGCCGGTCAGTTCGGCTCGGGCTGGGCGTGGCTTGTCAAGAACGCCGACGGATCGCTGGCCGTGACCAAGACAGAAAACGGCGTAAACCCGCTGTGCTTCGGTCAGACCGCACTGCTAGGTTGCGACGTGTGGGAGCACTCGTACTACATCGACTTCCGCAACAAGCGCCCGGCATACCTGTCGAACTTCCTCGACAATCTGGTGAACTGGGAAAACGTCGCGTCGCGGATGTAATGAATTGAACCGACGTCGGTTTATAAAGGGCCTGCTGGCGGTAACGCTGGCAGGTCTCATCACGTCAGCCTACGGGTTTTTCATCGAACCCGCAGTGCGGCTGCGCGTGCGTAAATGGCGCGTGCGTCGGGACGATTGGACCGCACCACCGCTCAAGATTGCGGTGCTGTCGGATTTGCACGTGGGTGAGCCCTATGTTGGTCTGGATCGCATAAGGCAGGTTGTGCGCCGTACAAACGCATTGGCACCTGATGTTGTCCTGCTGCTGGGCGATTTCTTCGCAAGCCACAAAGGGGTCTCTGAAACCGTCGAGATGCAGGATCTGGCACCTGTATTGGCGGGGCTAGAGGCAAAGAACGGTGTCTTTGCCGTGCTGGGCAATCACGACTGGTGGGATGACAAGCCAGCACAGCGCCGTGGGGCAGGACCCAATCGCTATACCGAGATTCTGGAACAGAACGGCATTTCGGTTTTGTCTAACACCGCCGTGAAACTCGAAGTCCCCGGCATCTGGCTGGCAGGGCTTGAGGATCAACTGGCTATCTGGCGCAACGGTAAACCAAAAGGGCTGGATGATCTGGAAGGAACATTGGCGCAGATCACCGACGATGCCCCGGTTGTGATGATGGCGCATGAACCGGATGTTTTCCCTAAAGTGCCAGACCGGGTGGCCTTGACCCTTTCGGGGCATACGCATGGCGGCCAAGTGCGCCTGTTTGGGTGGTCGCCCGTGGTGCCGTCGAAGTTTGGCAATCGGTATGCTTACGGACATGTACGCGAAGGTGCGCGTGATCTGGTGGTGTCGGGCGGTATCGGATGTTCGATCCTGCCGGTGCGTTTTGGTGTGACACCGGAAATCACCGTTGTCGAAATGTCGGCCTAAAGGATTGATGAGCCGCCGGTGAAAACCCGCCGATGGGTTTCATTTCCGTACAACCACATCTTGTTTGCTTCGCTACAGAACACATCTTTGTAGGGCGGAGGGAGAGAACCGCACACCAAATCAAACAACGACCGGGCTACGCATCACTGGTGCGTAAACAAACCCGTACGCCCGGCAGGTCGAGGGATACCCAGAGAACAACCTTAACAGGAGATCGCAATGGTCGCACTTACACAGGGAACTTGGGTTATTGTTGCAGACGGAGAGAAAGCGCTGGTGATGGAGAACATCACCGATGCTGACGATCCCAATCTTGTTGTTGTCGCTGTCGAGGAACAGGACAACCCAGCCTCAAAGCCGACTGACCGCGCTGGTCGCCGAAATGACGGCGGACCAAAGCAGAAATCGGCCCTTGAGGACCCAACGTGGAAGACCCATGCAAAATCTCTGTTCGTGCAGGATTTGGCGAATTTGCTGAATCGCAAGGGGTTGAAAGGGGCATATAATCGATTGGTACTGGTAGCCAGCCCTCATGTTCTGGGTCTGCTGCGCCGCCGGTTGCACAGTGAAGTGCTGGGAAAAGTCGTGGCCGAGGTCAACAAGACCCTGACCAACCACCCTTTGCATAAGGTTGAGCAGGTCGTGCGCCACAGTTTGCAACACAAGGCGCGTTTGGCCTGATCAACAAGGCGGGCGGTTTTGCCGGCCGCACCGTTTCTGGTGTCAGTTCAGCTTGTTCCGCAAGGTGACCATGGCGGCATCTGCATCTTCTACCCATGTGATGAAATCTGCCAGCGACGCGTCGGCAAAGCCTTGTCCGATCACCTGACCCAACAGCGTCTGCAACGCATCCCAATAGCCATTCACGTTCACCACGACGATGGGCTTGTCGTGCAGTCCCAACTGACGCCAAGTGAGGGCTTCGAACAATTCATCCAATGAGCCCGGCCCTCCGGGCAGAACGACCACCGCGTCGGCGTTCATGATCATGACCTTCTTGCGCTCGTGCATCGTCTCGGTGATCACAAAGTGGGTCAGATCGGTTTTGCCGACTTCCCGCTGAACCAGATGAACGGGGATGACGCCAAAGGTTTCGCCTCCGGCATTTTGCGAGGCGCGGGCCACTTCTCCCATCAAACCCACATCCCCAGCACCATAAACCAGCCGCCAGCCTTCCTGCGCCAGCAGCGTGCCGAAGTGCCTTGCAGTTTCAGAATAAGACTTCTCGGCACCATTGCGTGACCCGCAATACACACACACTGATTTCTGAGACATGAAAGAAGGGCTCCGGGGTTGTGTCAGAGGTTTTGACCCGTGATAGCGGGATTGATAGATTGCCTCAACTGTCCGCCGGAAAGCTTTTGAACGAAAAGCTTTTGCAGCGCGGAGTGAAAGGAAAAGAATGAACGCCAATTCGGGAAACGAAAGCTCGGGCAATTTCATCTGGGGGGTGATTGCAGGGCTTGTTGCAGTATTGGGTGCAGGTGGCTTGTACCTGTCGGGCGTCTTCACCAACGCATCGGAACCTGACGCAAGCACACCGCAGGAAACTGCTTCCGTTCCAGCAATCTCAGAGCCAGCAGATGAGGCACCGAAAGAAGCGGAAGACGTTACTGCCGCAGAGCCGTCCAATCCGGATACTGCGTCGTCAGACGAAACACCCGCACCTGCTGAAGACCTGGCGGAGCAAGCGGAAGAACCTGCTGAAACGGAGGCCGCCGAAGTTGTAGAGGAAGTGGCTGCGCCTGCGCCGGTCGCGCCTCCAGTCCTGGATCAGATTTTTGTAGAAACTGACGGCACCGCGCTTCTTTCGGGTGACGCAGCACCCGGCAGTCAGATAGAAGTTCTGCTAAACGGCGAAGTCGCACATTCTTTTACCGTGGATGGCAGCGGTCAGTTTGCTGAATTTGTGACGATCCCCTTCAGCGACAGCGCGCAGGGACTTGTGTTGCAAAGCACAGACGGGGCGCAAGCAACGCGATCCGACGACTATCTGATTGCCGCCTTGCCCAAACCAATCGAAGAAGAACCTGTTGCCGAAACAGCGCCCGAAGCCGAGCAGATCCCATCCCCGGACACGCAGGAGCAGGTGGTTGCAGTTGAAGAGGTTCAGCCGGATTCTCATGCTGCGGCAGACGTCTCGGAACCTGAAACGTCAGAGCCCGAGGCTGAGACAGTTGAAACTGCTGAACTGACCGATGAAACCCCACAGCAGGATCAGCAGGTCGCCGTGCTGCGATCTGGCGAAGAGGGCGTTGAGCTGGTGCAGCCCCCGGTCGTGCGGGATACCCCACCCGAGCAGGTCGCACTGGACACGATCGGATATTCCGAAACGGGCGATGTGCAGCTGACAGGGCGCGTTCAGGATGGGGCCGCCATTCGGTTGTACCTGAACAATCGTCTGGTCGCGGATCTTGCCCCGGAACAAGATGGATCCTGGCGCAGCGATCTGGAGGGAATTGACCCAGGCGTCTACACGCTCCGGGTAGATGCGGTAAACACGGACGGGACGGTCCTTAGCCGGGTCGAAACTCCGTTCAAACGCGAACCACTTGACGTTCTTCAGGCTGCAACGGGCACGGCTCAGGCAGATACGCCTCAAGCGACCCCTGCAATCCGGTCTGTCACGGTGCAGCAGGGCGATACGCTATGGGCGATCTCACGTGATCGATTTGGCGACGGGGTCTTATATGTGCGGCTGTTCGAAGCCAATCGTGACTTGATCCGCGATCCGGATCTGATCTATCCCGGGCAAATCTTTACAATCCCGGAATAATCAGCCCTTCTGGCCTTTTATGGGCAGAGGTCTAACTCTGACCGCAGACAAGGCACGTGATGAGACGCACATCTCCTAGGACTTCAGATGACATGGTGTCGGATGACGAACGCAGTTCGGGCTGGCGGACGATCCGCAAGGTTGCCCCATATCTATGGCCCGACGACGAACCGTGGGTAAAGCGTCGCGTCGTCATCGCCATGGGTATGCTTGTTCTGGCCAAGCTGATCGCGGTTTATACACCCATTTTGTACAAGGGCGCTGTTGACGCGCTGGCAGGCGAGGGTGTGCCGCCATTGGCGCTGGGCGCAGTTGGATTGACTGTGGCCTATGGTGTGGCGCGAATGATGACGGTGGGCTTTCAGCAATTGCGGGATGCCGCCTTTGCCCCCGTCGGACAACGCGCGTTGAGGGCGCTGGCGCTTGAGACGTTTCAGCACATCCACAACCTGTCGATGCGCTATCACGTCACGCGCCGTACTGGCGGGCTGAGCCGTATCATCGAACGGGGCGTCAAAGGGGTTGAGTTCCTGCTGCGGTTCCTGCTGTTCTCGATCGGGCCGCTTATTCTGGAGCTGATGCTGGTCGCCATCATCCTGATGTGGCTGTTTGATGTCTGGTATCTGGTTGTCGTCGCGGTCACGATTGGTCTGTACATCTGGTTTACTTTTGCCGTGACCGAATGGCGCGTGAAGCTGCGGCGTGAGATGAACGATCAGGACACCGAGGCCAACCAGCGCGCCATCGACAGCTTGCTGAACTTTGAAACGGTCAAATATTTCAACGCCGAAACCCGCGAAGCTGAACGGTACGACGTGTCGATGAAGGCCTATGCAGCGGCTGCGCTGAAGACGGCCTATTCATTGGCATTTCTGAACTTCGGACAATCCTTCCTGATCACCTGCGGTCTTATTGGGGTGATGGTTCTGGCCGCAATGGGTGTGCAGAACGGCAACCTGACCGTCGGCGATTTCGTTATGGTCAACGCCTACATGATCCAGATCACAGTGCCGTTGAACTTCCTTGGGACGGTCTATCGGGAAATCCGGCAGTCCTTGGTCGATATGGGTCAAATGTTCGACCTGCTTGAACAACCCGCCGAAGTTACAGACAAAGCCTGCGCGCCGAACCTGAAGGTAAATGGCGGCGAAGTCACGCTTGAGGACGTGCACTTCGGCTATGATCCCGAGCGTGAAATCCTCAAGGGCGTGTCCCTAACTGTCCCGGCTGGAAAAACCGTGGCCATTGTGGGGGCGACAGGGTCGGGTAAATCGACCATCGGGCGGCTCTTGTTCCGGTTCTACGACGTGACCAAAGGGGCGCTGAAGATCGATGGTCAGGACATTCGCGATGTGACCCAGACCAGCCTGCATGCCGCCATCGGTGTCGTCCCGCAAGACACGGTGCTGTTCAACGACACGATCCGCTACAACATTGCATATGGCCGCGACGGTGCCACCATGGACGAGGTCGAAGCAGCGGCCAAGGCGGCTCAGATTCACGACTTCATTTCCTCACTGCCCGAAGGGTATGACACCAAAGTGGGCGAGCGTGGCCTGAAGCTTTCCGGTGGTGAAAAGCAGCGCGTCGGGATTGCACGTACCTTGCTGAAGAACCCACCGATCCTGCTGTTGGACGAGGCGACCTCGGCGCTGGATACGGATACTGAGCAGGACATCAAAGATGCGCTGGCACGCGCGGGTGAGGGGCGGACGGTGATCACCATCGCGCATCGTCTCAGCACCATCGCCGAGGCCGATCAGATTGTGGTTCTGGAGGCGGGAGAGATCATCGAACAGGGTAAGCATGACGAGTTGCTAGCTCGGGGGCGCCGTTATGCCCAGCTTTGGAGCCGTCAACAAGCTGACGCCTTGGCATCCTAACCGGTTTTTTACCTTTGAGGGTAGCGCATTCCGGTCGGGTCAGGTTTGAAGCTGATCAACGCAAAACGGATAGGTCTGAAAAAGCAGACAGGAGGAGTAATGGAAGGATCGGAACTTGCTCGGCCCGAGATCAGAACCGTGCGCCGGGTGTGCCGAGAACATCTGACCATGGTCGGCCGCCAAAGTGCCTTTGCCACCGCACATGCTGCGGCGCATGTGGTGGACCAAAAGATACCAGGTGATTTCGTCGAGTGTGGAGTTTGGCGTGGGGGGAACGTCATCATTGCTGCCCGTGTTTTCATGCAACGTAATGATGTGCGAACTTGCCATTTGTTCGATACTTTTGCCGGCATGACGGAACCGACTGCCGAGGATATCGGACCGAACGGTGAGACTGCGATTGTAGAATTCGAGCGTCAAAAGACAGAAGAAGGTTCGACCTGGTGCATGGCTTCGCTGGAAGATGTCCAGTCCAATGTTGCGGCCTTTGATCTGAACCCTGACATGTTCGTCTACCGGAAGGGTGATGTGTTGGAGACGCTGAAAGATGAGGCCAACCTGCCTGAAACGATCTCGGTGCTTCGGCTGGACACGGATTGGCACGATTCAACCAAGCTTGAGCTGGAAACCTTGTACGCGCGCCTGTCCCCCGGCGGTATCGTCATCATTGACGACTACGGGCACTGGAAGGGCGCGCGCAAGGCAACGGATGAGTTTTTCAAAACATCCGGGTTTAAGCGCCCGTTCTTTTTTGGGCTGTCAAACGGCGGTGTTATTGGAACGAAAATCTGAACCGTGGGGCATCACCTTTGAAAAAGGCGCGCCGACGGGCGCGCCTTTTCTCATTCCGCAGCCTTCAGGGGGTGCCCCGGTGGGTGTGGTTCTGAAGTATCCGCATCCGGATTTTCGGAAGATGGGGTAGTGTCTGTATCCTCCCACACAATCTCGGTTGCTTGCATTTGACGGGCAGAGCGTCCAATGGCCATGTCCTGCGCAATCTGGCTTGATCGGCCCGCAGTTACACGCGCCAGCAAGCGACTGAGCCACACCGCATAGGTCGTCACCCAAACCCGCAACGCCAGAAGCGATGGCGTCACGATCAGGGTCAGAACAGTGGCAATACCCAGACCAAAGACTACCGCCGTCGCCAGCTGTTTCCACCACAAGGCAGTCGGGCTGTCGATGGAATAGCCGCCATTGATGAAGTCCAGCGAAAGACCGAACATCATGGGCGTCAAACCGGCCATTGTGGTCAAGGTCGTCAGCAGAACCGGACGAATGCGCGACTCTGCGGTGCGGATGATCGCCTCGATCCGTGGCATGTACGTGCTGTATTCCTGATAGGTATCGATCAGAACGATGTTGTTGTTCACAACAATTCCCGCCAGCGCCACGATGCCTGTGCCGGTCATGATGATCGAGAAGGGTTGTTCCATCACGATCATACCGATCAGAACGCCAGTGGTTGATAGGATGACCGCCAGCAACACCAGCACCGAATTGTAGAACGAGTTGAACTGCGCCAGCAGGATCACGAACATCAGTCCCAGCGCGCCCATGAAGGCGTTCACCAAAAAGGCACCGGATTCCGCCTGTTCTTCTTGATCTCCGGTCCATTCCCAACTGATCGAATTGGAAAACGGACCCGTTTCCAGCCATTCGGTCAGAACAGCAATCCGTTCATTTGGGTTGATCAACGCAAACTGAGCGTCTCCGCCCTCAACCGTGCTGATGAGTTGATCCACGCTATCGGCGCCGGTCAATTGAACCAACTCGTAGGACTTGCCGCCCCCGCCGTTCAGGACCGTGCCGGAGGGGGTGTAGCCTTCGGCAACTTCCCGAACCACGGCAAGACGGATGAGTTCACCATCGGGGCCTTCGGTCGTAACCTTGCTCAAACCTGGTTCAACGTCGGCTTTGACGTCGTAGTAGCGTTGTTGGTCAACCCGGTTGATCTCGGCCAGTTTGGCCACGGGTTTACGACTCACGAAATTCGACAATGGTACCAATCCGTCCGGGGTGCGAACCTTGAGCGTGTCCAAAGTCGACAGCACGCGATCTTCTTCTGGCAGGCGCACGCGAATTTCAATCTCTTCATCATTGCTATCCGGGCGCATCTCGCCCAGCAGAATGCCGCGTGTCACCAACTGTACCATGGCTCCAACCGTGGCCACGTCAGCTCCGAACCGACCGGCCTTGGCGACGTCCACGTCGATCTGCCAGTCGATGCCGGGCAAGGGCAGGGTGTCTTCTATCTTGATCAGTCCCGGCGTGGTGTCGAAAACCTCACGCGCAGTAAGCGTCGCCGAGGTCAGATCCTCCCACCCATCACCCTTGATGCGCAGATGCACCGGCTTGGCCGAGGCCGGGCCTTGTTCCAATGGCAGGATCTCGACCACGATGCCGGGGATCTCAGCCAGTTGCGCGTTGAGTTCGTCAATCACGAAGTCACCGTCAAATTCAGGCGCAACAAAGTGACGATCAAACAGGCCCCACAGAACAGATTCCGAGACGTTGGGACGGTCTTCCCAGGGGATGATCTCGAACTGAACACGGCCCACTGTATCGGCAGGTTCCTGAGCGCCCCCATTGTTCTGGTTCAGACCGCCTTCACCCGCGAACGAGAACACGTTGATCACGGCCGGGTGGGCCGCGATGACATCTTCTGCCGCCAAGACCATGCCATCTTTTTCCGCAAGCGAGATGTTCCCCCGCGCGCGGACATAAGCGGTGGCTTGTTCCGGTTCGCTTTCTACAAAGAATTCAACACCTCTGGACTCTTGCGGGAACCAGACGAAGGCAACGGTGTAGACAGCAAAAAACACTGCGGCCAATGACACGATGGGCATGATCGGATTGCCGACAAGAAAGCGAACCACATGACCGAAGGGCGTGTGTTCGTCGGCTGTATGAACGCGCTCTTCCGCTTTGCGTTCGATCTTGGCCGCGCTTAGGGTGACAGAGCCGGCGAACGCCCCGAACAGGAACAGAAGCGCACCAGCGATTGAACCGCCGGGCAGCAGGTAATCCGGGTTCAGGGTCTGCATTGCGCCCAGAAAGATCATGTACAGCGACGGTGGCACCAGAACTGCCCGCAGCCACCACGGCGTGCGCGCGCGCAACCAGATCGACGAGCGGTCGAAGACGCGGCTTAGCCGCCCAGACACGCCGCCCATGACCGGCAGGTAAATCAGTGCCACGATCAGCGACGCCGACAAAACAAAGATCAGCGTGACGGGCAACATTCCCATGAATTCACCCGGTACGCCGGGCCAGAACAGCATGGGCAGGAAGGCGCAAAGCGTTGTCGCCGTCGAGGATACGATGGGCCAGAACATGCGCTGCGCCGCCTCAACATAGGCGTGCATCGGTCCGACGCCCTGCTTGATGCGTTTATCGGCATATTCCACGACGACGATGGCACCGTCCACCAGCATACCGACCGCCAGAATAAGACCGAACATCACGATATTCGAAATGCTGACGCCCATAACCGCCAGGAAAGCAAAACACAGAAGGAATGAGGTGGGGATCGCGAAACCCACCAACAACGCAGCCCGCGTGCCCAGCGAGGCCAGCACTACGATCATCACCAGTGCAATCGCGGTCAGAACCGAGCCTTCCAACTGGCTGACCATCGAACCCACGATGCGGCTCTGGTCGTTGGACGTGCCCAGATCGACGGCGGCCTGAAGTTCAGGTGGCCACTTTGTTTTCGCTTGCTCGATGGTCTCTTTGACCTGAGCAACAGTATCGATCAGGTTGAAGCCCTTACGCTTTACCACTTGCAGGGCAACAGTTGGTTCACCGTTGAACCGGGCCGTACCGGCGCGGTCTTCGAAGGTGTAATTGATCTGCGCCAACTCACCCAAAGTCACAACCCGGTCGCCATTGACCTTGATCGGCAAGCCATAAACGTCCTGCGCGGTTTTGAACGATGACGGGATCTTGACCGAGAATGTACCCTGCGCGGTTTCAACTTCACCCGCGGCGATCAACTGGTTGTTGTTGCGAACCACATTGATCAGCTCATCTGCGGTGACGTTGTATGCCTCAAGCCGTAAGGGATCGATGACCACCTCGAGCATCTCGTCGCGATTGCCCGCGATACCAGCCTCAAGTACCGAATCCAGTGCCTCAAGCTCGTCCTGCAAGTCTTTGGCAACGCGGGCCATCGTGCGTTCAGGAACTGCGCCGGTCAGGTTGACGATGACGATGGGGAATTCTGAAAAGTTGATCTCGGTCAGCGAATACTGTTCCGCACCTTCAGGAAAATCCGCCTGCGCCGAATTCATCGCGTCGCGGACGTCGGCCATGATCGCGGTTTTGTCCCAGCCGAAATCAAACTCCAGCGCGACCCCTGCATAGCCTTCGGCGGCGGTCGACGTCATTTCCTTGAGGCCATCGAGATCCGCCAGTTCGGTCTCCATCGGCTTGATCAGAAGATTTTCGGAGTCTTCCGCTGAAATGCCGGGAAACTGTACCGAGACAAACAGGGCAGGGATTTCAATATCCGGCTCACCCTCTTTCGGCAACGAGACATAGGCAAACCCGCCGATGACCAACGAGATGGCGATAAACGCCAGAACCATACGGGCCCGTTCAGCGGCCCAAGCGACAATACCGGTCATTGTGAAGCTTCCCGGTAGGTGGGTTTCACAGTGACGCCGCGGGTCACAAACTCTTGCCCGACCACGATGATGTCAGTCGTTTCCGGCAGCCCGCCGATCCAGACGCCTTCTGCGGTATCGCGCAGAATCTGGACGGGCTTGAAGTCGACAATGTTGCCTGCGCCCACCGTGCGAACCCCCAATTGACCCTCATTGCTGAGCGTCAGCGCGGACTGCGGCAGCAGATGCGCCTTGGCGCCTTCGGCGGCGATTTGAATGGTTGCGGTCTGGCCGTCTCGGATGGTCAGGTCCGGGTTGGGGACAGTGATCTCTACCTCGAACGTCCGCGTTGTCTCATCGGCCGAACGGCTTAGGAACGTCACCCGCCCATTAAGTTGCCGCCCGGTGACCAACGTCGCGGATGCTTCGGAACCGACAACCACGCGGTTGACCTCGGTCTCGGGCACAAAGCCCACCAGCTTGATCGGATCCAGCTGAATAACCGTCGCGCAGAGCGATCCGGGCTGCATCAGGCTGCCCAGCTCAGCGGTGTCGCTTTCCAGCAGACCCTTGAAAGGTGAGGTGATGACCACGCGACCGGCCTCGCGCTGTGCGGCCTCAACGGCCGCAGTTGCGGCTTCAATCCCGGCACGGGTGGCTTCCAATCCGGCCTCTGCCGACTTCACTCCGGCCTTGGCGGTGCTCATCGCGGCTTCGCTGGAAATCCGGCGGGTTTCCGAGGCAAAGCCTGTTTCCGCCAATTTACGCGATGCGGTCAGGTTGATCTCGGCCTCTGCCACCAGCGCATGCGCCTCCTGCAGGCGGGCTTCGGCCTCGGGGATACGGCTTTCGGCTTCAAGCTTGCCGGCCATAGCTTCGGCCAGTTGGGCCGGGCGTGTGCCGGGGTCAAGCTCGCACAGAATGTCACCTGCCTCGACAAAGGCACCTTTGCGCTTGGGTTCTGAGATGACGGTCGAAGTGGTTTCTGACAGAACTTCGACCTGGCGATTTGCTTTGGTCTGACCGCGGAGCAAAACCGCGCTGTCAATCTCGCGGGCTTGCGAACGCAGGGCGACAACACCCACTGCCGCGATGTCTGAAGTTTCCGCAGCGGCAGCCTCACCTTGCGTCGTTTCATCGCCTTCGCCACGCCCCGCGAAGGCAAACAGCGCATCGCGTTCGAATACAAGAAAATACAGAGCAACAATGACCAGAATGGCGTTGATGAATGAAATCAAACGCATACGGGGATTCTCCTAGAATTTTTTGCCCAAGAACGCGAGGCGCTCACTTTTCGAAATGGGACTTATGCTATGTCTTTTCTACACTGAACTGAATAGTTTGGTTCACTTTTTTTCGCAAGAGCAGTACCCGGCGGCGAAAATGTGCAAATTCGGACCCTTGGCTTGGCGTTGGTGCCGGGGTATGACATGGCGCACTTAGACAAGATATACAGCCCAGGGGGCACGGGATGAGCGACACGGACAGTTTCATTGATGAGGTCACGGAAGAGGTGCGCCGCGACCGAATGTATCTGTTATTGCGCCGCTGGGGCTGGGTAGGTGTGGTTGCCGTTGTGCTGATCGTGGGCGGCGCGGCCTTCAATGAATACCGAAAATCCCGCGATGCGGCGCAGGCGCAAGATCTGGGGGACTCGATTCTTGCTGCGCTGACGGAAAACGATTCCGACGCGCGTGTCGCAGGCCTGCAGGGTATCGGGGCGGCAGCTCCGGGTGGAGACGCGGTTTTGAACATGCTTTTGTCCGCCTCGCAGGTCGATGCCGGATCGCGCGAAGACGCGGTCAACAGCCTGAACGCGGTGGCCGTTCAGGGCGACTTGCCTGAAATTTACCGCGCGATTGCAAGCTTCAAGGTGTTGTTGTTGCAAAGCGACACACTTCCTGCAGCCGAACGTAGGCAACAGTTTGAGGCGCTGGCAGCGCCTGGCGCACCGCTGCGTCTGCTTGCCGAAGAACAGTTGGCCCTGATTGACGTGTCCGAGGGCAATGTCGAGGCTGCGCTGGATCGGTTGCAGGCGCTGCGGCAGGATGCTGAAGTCGGGATTGACCTGCAACAGCGTGCCGCGCAATTGATTGTCGCGCTGGGCGGGGAACCAGAACCCCTGGTGGCGCAACAAGGTTGATCGGGTGGTGAACAAAGACATTTTGACAGGCGAGTTCGGAATACCATGGTAACAAGACTATTCTCCCGCGTGGGACTGCCGGTCGCGGCACTGGCATTGACCGCTCTGGCCGCCTGTGAAGAACCCGAGACCATTCTGCCCGGTGAACGTGAAGACATCCGCCCACTGTCGGATTTGGAAACTGTTGAAAGGCAGGGCTCTCAGCCCATCAGTCTGCCGTCGCAGCAGGCAAATGCCAATTGGTCGCAAAGCCCAGGAACTCCGGCCTATCGAACAACAAACGCCGCGCTGCGCGCGACACCGCAGCGGGTTTGGTCGGCCTCGATCGGTCAGGGGGACTCACGCAAGCAACGCATCACCGCCGAGCCAGTCGTTGCAGGTGGGTTGATCTATACGCTGGATGCAGGGGCAACGGTTTCAGCTGTCACACCCCAGGGCCAGTTGGCCTGGAACACGGATTTGATTCCCGCAAGTGATGGAGACTCGGACGCAACCGGCGGTGGAATGGCCTATGCCGATGGTGTTCTTTATGTTTCTTCAGGTTATGGTCGCCTGACCGCACTGGATGCGAGAACCGGTGCCATTCGGTGGCAGAAGCGTCTGCAAGCCACCGGCAGCGGCGCACCGTTGGTTAATGATGGCCTGCTTTATCTGGTGGCCGGAGATGAAACGGGTTGGACCATTGCCACCAAGGATGGACGTATCGCCTGGCAAATCGAAGGTACGCCGAGCGTGGGCAACGTATTGGGTGCACCAGCGCCTGTGATCGCCTCGGATCTCGCTGTGTTCGCCTTCGGCTCGGGCGATGTTGCGGCGACCTTTCGGCGGGGCGGTATCCGCCGTTGGAACGCATCGGTCGCCGGTGGACGCCGAGGGCGGGCCGCAGCCCAGATTGTTGACGTGACAGGCGGCCCGATGGTGTCGGGAAACACCATCTATATCGGCAACCATTCAGGCCGGACCGTCGCCTTTGACGTTGCGACGGGTGAACGTCGGTGGACCGCCGATGAGGGGGCCGTGGATGCCGTTTGGCCCGCAGGTAACAGCATCTTCCTGATCAGTGACCGCAGCCAGCTGGTGCGTCTGAACGCGGCGGATGGCTCGGTTGTCTGGGCGCAGGATCTGCCGGGTTTCGTGAAAGACAAACGCGGCCGGCGTGGTCCGATCTTTGCGCATTACGGTCCGATCCTGGCCGGTGGCCGCATTGTGATTGCGTCCAATGACGGGTATTTGCGGTTCTTCAATCCGGTCAACGGAACGCTGGTTCATCAGGTCGAAGTGCCCGGAGGCGCGACAACAGCGCCGGTTGTTGCCGGGCAAACGCTGTATGTGGTTTCGACCAAGGGTGATCTACACGCTTTCCGTTGACGGCAAGATGCGCTAAAGGGCGCATCTTGAGTCTTGAAAGTTGAGTATCATGTCGCTGACCCTCGCTATCGTGGGGCGCCCGAATGTGGGCAAATCCACTCTGTTCAATCGCCTTGTGGGCAAACGTCTGGCCCTGGTCGACGACCAGCCGGGCGTGACACGTGACCTGCGCGAGGGCGAGGGGCGTCTGGGCGATCTGCGCTTTACCGTGATCGATACGGCGGGGCTTGAGGATGCAACCGACGACAGCCTTCAGGGAAGGATGCGCCGCCTGACCGAGCGCGCGGTGGACATGGCCGATGTGTGCTTGTTCATGATCGATGCGCGCACGGGGCTGACCCCCACGGATGAGATGTTCGCCGAGATCCTTCGCAAGCGCGCGAAGCACGTGATTTTGGCGGCCAACAAAGCAGAAGGTTCTGCTGCGGATGCGGGAGTTCTGGAAGCTTATAATCTGGGGCTGGGAGAACCCGTGCGCCTGTCTGGCGAACACGGCGAGGGCATGACCGACCTTTATTCTCAGCTCATGCCACTGGCTGATGCGGCCGATGAAGCACAGGCAGAGGAAGCCCCCGAGACCGATATCGAACTGGATGAAGATGGCGAGGGTGAAACACCTCTGATCACTGCTGCCAAGCCATTGCAAGTGGCGGTGGTTGGCCGGCCAAACGCGGGCAAGTCGACATTGATCAACAAGATCATCGGTGAAGATCGCCTGCTGACAGGCCCCGAGGCTGGGATCACGCGAGACGCCATCAGTCTGCGTGTCGACTGGGCTGATCCTGTTGGTGACAGCACCCCGATGCGTATTTTCGATACAGCGGGGATGCGTAAAAAGGCGAAGGTTCAGGAAAAGCTTGAAAAGCTCTCGGTGTCCGATGGTCTGCGGGCCGTTAAGTTTGCAGAAGTTGTCGTGGTCTTGCTCGACGCGGCGATCCCGTTCGAACAGCAAGACTTGCGCATCGCCGATCTGGCCGAACGCGAGGGTCGGGCCGTAGTTGTTGCCGTCAACAAATGGGACGTCGAAGAGAACAAGCAGGAAAAACTGCGCGAGCTCAAGGAGTCCTTTGACCGACTTCTGCCGCAACTGCGCGGTGCACCCTTGATTACAGTGTCTGCGAAAACGGGCCGGGGGCTGGAGCGCCTGCGCGCTGCGATTTTGCGCGCCCATGACATTTGGAACCGCCGGGTGCCGACTGCTGCGCTGAACCGCTGGCTGACCGCGATGCTTGAACAGCACCCGCCACCAGCGCCGCAGGGTCGCCGGATCAAGCTGCGCTATATGACTCAGGCCAAGACCCGCCCGCCGGGCTTTGTTGTGATGTGTTCACATCCTGACAAGATGCCCGCCAGCTATACCCGCTATCTGGTCAACGGGCTACGCGAGGATTTCGACATGCCCGGCACGCCAATCCGTCTGACTCTGCGTGGGCAAGGGGATAAGAACCCCTACAAGGGTCGCCGCAAGAAAAACGCGGGCGCACTGGCCAAGCATCTCAAAGGGCGCGCGTAACTGCGCCAATTTTCAGCGTTTTTGCTGCGAGGGCGTGACAGCGTCCGTTCTGCGCGCTAGCATTCACTAGTGTGCATTTGTTTTACTGCGCACGCTTGTACCGGGACCAACGGGGCATATTTTTAGTTTATATTTAACCGGGCCATCGTGGGAGAGGGCTGGATGGATCTGAGGGAATATACACGGCAATACGCTGTTCAGGACAACAGGCTGGCAGCGCTTAGCTATTTTGGAACTTTTGCGGTGTATTTTGCATCGCTGGCGCTTGCGATTGGATATGTGGATCGCTGGTATGTCATGGTTCCCGCAGGCGTGGTCTTTGCCTTTTCGGCGGTGCGTCTTTATGTTTTGCAACATGATTGCGGCCATCATTCGCTGTTTGAGACGCGCCAGCAAAATGAATGGGCGGGGCATGGGTTGTCACCGTTTACCTTTGCGCCCTTTGAGGTGATGAAACAGAACCACAACCTGCATCACGCAGGGATCGGCAATCTTGAGCACCGCGAAACAGGTGAAATTCACACAATGACCCTGCGCGAATGGAATCAAGCGGATTGGAGCAAACGCTTGTTCTATCGGCTGTACCGCAACCCTTTCATCCTGGTGCCCGTTGGCGCGTTGTTCACATACTTCATCCGGTACCGCTGGCCTAAGAATACCGTTCGGTTTGGGGTGAAGGGCGTGTTTTTGCACAACCTGTCCATCGTTGTTTTTCTGGGGCTACTCTACATGATTGCGGGCGGCACCGGAATTCTGGTCTGGCTTGTGTTCTCGCTTTTGGGTGGAATGTTGGGGGTTTTCCTAGTCTATCTTCAACATAATTTTGAAGACACCTATTGGGACCGACGCCCGGATCTGGATCCGCAGCTTGCAGCGTTGCAGGGTTCATCCGCGCTGGATTTTGGATGGTGGTTCGATACGGCGGTTGCATGTATAACATTGCACGACATTCACCACTTCAACGCGCGCATTCCGTCTTATCGCTTGCGTGCGTGCCATTACAGCCTGCCGCCTGAATACACCCCGCGGCGTATCAAATTCCCCGAAGCAGTCGCAGCGCTGAACCTTAAGCTTTGGGACGAGGATACCAAACGTCTGGTGCCGTTCCCCAAGAAAGGCCGGACGGCTGATTTGGCCCACAGTTAAGCAGAGTCGCGCCATTTGGTGCCGCGGCTTGAAGCCTCGTATATCTTGTGTATATACGTTAAATCAGGGAGACAGAGAAAGGATCCGGAATGACCGCAGTGACCGATGTTAAAGGTGTGGGGGAAGCGCTTGCCGCGGCTTTGTCCGCGAACGGCTTTAAGACAGCCGAGGCGTTAGCGAAGGCCAAACCCGAAGATCTGGTCAAGGTTCCTCGGATCGGTTTGGCAAGAGCTGCCGTGCTGATTGCTGCGGCGAAAGATGCCACGGCTTCAAAACCAGCTGCGCGCCAGGTTCCGGCCCGCAAACCCGCCGCCCGCAAACCTGCTGCCCGCAAACCAGCTGCGCGAAAACCTGCGACGCGACGCCCAGTTGCGCGTAAGACCGTTGCGGCCGCCGCTGCCGAGAAACGCGCCGAAGAGGCGGCGAAGAAGGCTGCAGAAGAGAAAGCAGCCGCTGACGCGGCCGAGGCCAAAGCCCGCAAAAAAGCCAAGGCCAAAGCCAAAGCTGAAAAGGCCGCTAAGAAACGTGCCGAGATGGAAGCTGCGTTTTCGAAAGCAAAGGATAAGGTGAAGGCCAAGTCCAAGAAGGACAAAAAGTCCAAAAAGGACACAAAGAATAAAGATGCTGGCAAAAAAGACAGTAAGAAGAAAGATAAGAAAAAGGATAAGAAAAAGGCGAAGAAGTAAGACTTCCTCGCCTTCCCATCTTATTGGACCGGCTCCCGATTGGGGGCCGGTTTTCTTATGTCAGCGTGCCGTCCAGTTGCAGGGTCAGCTTGCCACCCAGATAGGGGCTCAGAACGTCTGGCAGGGTCACGGTTCCGTCCGAGTTCTGGCCGTTTTCCAGCACAGCGATCAGGCAGCGCCCCACGGCAAGGCCTGAGCCATTCAGCGTATGGACATATTCCGGTTTTCCACCACCCTCAGGGCGGAACCGCGCATTCATGCGGCGGGCCTGGAATTCACCACAGGTCGAGACCGAGCTGATCTCGCGGTAAGTATCCTGACCGGGCAGCCAAGCCTCGATGTCAAAGGTGCGGCGCGCGCCAAAACCCATGTCGCCGGTACACAGGATGACGGTGCGGTAGGGGATGCCCAGTTTTTCCAGAATGCCCTCGGCGCAGCGCAGCATACGCTTTTGTTCGTCATCCGATTTGTCCGGATGTGTGACCGAGACCATCTCGACCTTTTCGAACTGGTGCTGGCGCAGCATACCGCGTGTGTCCTTGCCCGCGCTGCCGGCTTCGGACCGAAAGCACAGAGAATGCGCGGTATAGCGGCGGGGCAGGTAGCTTTCCTCGATCATCGTGTCGTTGACGATATTAGTCAGCGAAACTTCGGATGTCGGGATCAGCCACCAGCCTTCGCGGGTCTGATAGCTATCTTCGCCAAATTTCGGCAACTGACCCGTGCCATGCATCATCTCGGACAGAACCAGTACCGGGCCGTTCACCTCGGTCAGCTCGTTCTCGTTGATATGGGTGTCCAGCATGAACTGCGCCAGTGCGCGGTGGATGCGGGCAACGCCGCCCGACAGCAGCACAAAGCGCGAGCCAGAGAGTTTGGCTGCGGTTTCGAAATCCATACCGTGCTGGACGGCTTCAATCTCGAAATGCTCTTTGGGTGCAAAATCCAACTCTCGTGGTGTGCCCCAGCGGTTGATCTCGACATTGTCGTTTTCATCGGCCCCTTCGGGCACATCCTCGGCGGGCAGGTTGGCGATGCGGATCAGCTGATCGGTCAGCAGAGCGTCCAGATCTTTGGCTTCGGTCTGCATCCGGGCAATCTCGGCCTTTTTCTCGGCCACCAATGCGCGCAGGCGTTCGAACTCTGCCTCGTCGCCACGACCCTTGGCAGCACCGACTTCTTTGCTGGCCTTGTTCTGTTCGGCTTGAGCTGTCTCGGCGGCCAAGATTTTGGACCGGCGGCTTTCATCCAGCCGCAGCAAATCTGACGACACCGGCGCGTCCCCACGGCGCGCAAGGGCGGCGTCGAAGGCGGCTGGATTTTCGCGAATGGCGCGGATGTCGTGCATGTCTCAGATCCTTAAATGCGTGAATCACTGAAACCGCTTATGCACCATCTGTCGGGCGGGGTGTAGCACCGGTTACGACTTATCGTCCTCGGCGTGGATTTCATGCGCCAGATGGCCATCCCATTCCTCTGCCGGGATTTTTGGTTCCGGTGGGTCAGCCATATAAGAGGGCGTCATGATCTGTACGCCATTTTCATTGAACACGGCGACAATGTTGCGGTGCAGGTCCGAGCGTATTTTTGGAATGATGCTGCCGCGCGTTGTGTAGCCGTTGATCTGATAGTTGATCGCGTAGTCGGCCAAAGCGGTCCACAATACAAAGGGTTCGGGCTTGGCTTTGATCCCCTTGGTGCGATTGGCAGCTTCGATCAGCATCGCCTCGACCTTCTCTGGGGGTTCCTCATATCCGATGCCGACCGTCGTGTGCAGCAACAGCCCGCTGCCATCGGTCTTCTTCGAAAAATTTACCACATCCGAGTTCATCAGCTGGGCATTTGGGATCGAGATCAGTTCGTTCTTGATCGACTTCAAATGCGTTTCCATGAGTTTGATCTGCACAACGTCTCCTATGTGATCTCCGATCTGGATACGGTCGCCGATTGAGGTGGATCTTCGGTAAATAACAAACAGGCCCGCCAGCATGTTGGACACGACCGAGTTTGCGCCCAGCGACAGCATTGCGCCGACCAGAATGGTCAGCCCCTGAAACGCCGCCGAGTCCGAGCCGGGGATGTAGGGGACAGCAAAAACCAGCGCGATCAGAATCACGATGACACGGGCGATATTGAACGTCGGGTTGACCCAGTGTTTCTCGAAATCACCCATATCGAACGAGCCCGCTTCAACCGCATCGAAGAACACGCGCATCCCTTTGATGATATACATCGTGACCCATGTGATCAGGCCCAGCATGATCAAGTTGGGAATGTAGCTCAGGATACCCTTGAATATCAGCAGTACGGGTTCGGTCAGGTAAGTGAGCAGCAGCTGCGCGAAATACCGTGTTTCAGCAAATGCAAGAAGGACAAAAGACAGATAATAGTAGAAACCCAGAAAGAAGATAATCAGCAGGATGAAATTCAATCCGTACCGGATCAGGGCTGCGATCGCTTCGGCCTGGACGCTTTTGGCAGTCGCCGTTTCAACATCCTTCAAATACCGCTTTACCAGTTTCAGGGTACGCCGCCTGATCCGCCGATGCAGCCATAGGATCAGCGCCACGAAAGCGACAAAGCCAAGTGTCCATCCCGCAGCCTCAATTGCACCTGACACCCGCGCCTGGTCTGTGCGGTTGGCACGATAGGCGAGGATGGCCTCTTCGATCGCCTGACCATGGAGGAAGCTGAGAACATCCAGCTCCATCTGATCCAATTCGGCATCTGCAACGGTCACGATTGACACGATCACACCGTCAGCCCGAATGCGAACGCCCAGATCGGTTTCTTCGAATGCGATGTCGACCGCAGGACTTTCCGAAGCTTCGGCAACCTCAATGATCTTGTCCTGAACGCTTTCCGCCCGTTCCGGCGCGGGCAGGGCACTGGACCCACGCAGGAAGAACAACATTTCGCCGTCCACGATTACAGGCGCTTTGAAACTGTCCGTTTCATCTGCCTCGGGCTCAGTGATTTCAGCGGGTGTTTCCTGCGATTGCGCCGGGCCGGAAAGCGTCAAACCCATCGATATGGTGATCAGTAAATAACATAGCAAAAGGAAAGGCTTGAATGGCAGTGTCATATGTCCCCCTACGGTTAAACTATAACCGGTTTTGCATGTGTTCCTAGGACATATCTGCAACGCTTTTCCCTTAGTTGACGGGTCGTATTCTTTTTCACGTGGTACACATCACCGCCTTTGCTTGCAAACAGGCATCTCAAAGCATAGGTTCCGGCCAAATTTGCGGAACGGTGCCGCAAGATCTGAACAAAGGAATATCCCATGGAAGGTGGCGCAATCGCCCAGTTTCTCCCGCTGATCCTGATCTTCGCGATCATGTATTTCCTGCTGATCCGTCCACAGCAGAAGAAAATGAAAGAACATCAGGCCATGGTCGAGGCCGTGCGCCGCGGTGATCAGGTGATCACCCAGGGTGGGGTGATCGGCAAGGTGTCGAAGGTCAAGGAAGGCGAGAACGAGATCGAGGTCGAGATCGCCGAGGGCGTCAAGATCCGCGTGGTTAAATCGACCATCGCTCAGGTTCTGAACAAGACCGAACCTGCGAAGTAATTTCGCTCGACAATCCCTTGAAAAGGCAGGGTAATGCTGCAAATTGATACCTGGAAGCGGGTTCTGATTTGGCTGGTCTGTGTGACCGGCCTTCTCTTAGCCCTGCCAAACGCGTTTTACACACGGGTCGAACAATCCAACGACGCAAAAGCGGCCATTGAGCTGGGTAACGATACGCCTGAATTGCAGGCTCAGGCTGCGGAATGGCCTACTTGGTTGCCATCTTCGCTGGTCAATCTTGGTCTGGATTTGCGCGGTGGTGCGCATTTGTTGGCCGAAGTCCGGGTGCAGGATGTGTACGAATCCCGGATGGAGGCCATGTGGCCTGAAGTTCGGGACGCGCTGCGTGACGAACGTGCGACGGTTGGAACGATCCGTCGCCAGGAGTCTGCCCCGGATGAGATTCGCGTTCGCATCAGCCAACCAGAGGGAATGCCCAGAGCGCTTGAAGTGGTGCGTGGACTTGCCCGCCAGGTGCAAACCCTGACCGGTGTTGGTGCCACGGATATTGAAGCGCGCGCTGATGGCGACACGATCGTTGTGCAGCTTTCCGAGGCCGAAAAGCTGGCATCCGATGATCGCACCGTGCGTCAATCGCTTGAGATTATCCGCCGCCGGATTGACGAAGTTGGCACCCGTGAGCCCACTATTCAGCGCCAGGGCGCGGACCGGATTCTGATCCAGGTGCCGGGCATCGGCAGCGCCGGAGAGTTGAAAAACATCATCGGAACCACAGCTCAGCTGACCTTCAACCCGGTTGTTAACAGGGGCACCGACCCGGATGCCAGCGTGGGCATCGGCGAAGAAGTTGTACCTTCGATCGACGAAAGCGGTGTCTATTATATTATTGAATCCGCCCCGGTTGTGACCGGTGAAGAACTGGTGGATGCACAGCCTTCGTTTGACCAAAACGGTCGCCCTGCGGTCAGTTTCCGGTTCAACACGTCTGGCGCCCGCAAATTTGGTGATTATACCCGCGACAATATCGGCGCGCCCTTCGCGATCGTGCTGGATGACGAAGTGATTTCCGCCCCAGTGATCCAAAGCCACATCCCCGGAGGATCTGGCATTATCACTGGCAACTTCTCTGTCGAGGAAAGCACCAATCTGGCCATCTTGTTGCGTGCGGGTGCGCTGCCTGCCGGTCTGGAATTCCTGGAAGAACGCACCATCGGTCCCGAATTGGGACAAGACAGCATCGATGCGGGTAAGGTTGCCACAATCGTGGCCTTTGTTGCCGTTCTGACCTTTATGGCGCTCAGCTATGGTCTGTTCGGAATCTTTGCCAATATCGCGTTGATCATCAACGTCGGTTTGTTGTTCGGCCTGCTATCCCTGATCGGAGCAACCCTGACCCTGCCGGGCATCGCCGGGATCGTTCTGACGGTCGGTATGGCGGTGGATGCCAACGTGCTGATCTTTGAACGCATTCGGGAAGAATTGAAATCTGCCAAAGGGCCAGCCCGCGCCATCGAGCTGGGCTATGAAAAGGCGCTGTCGGCCATTCTGGACGCCAACGTGACAACCTTCATTACGGCGACGATCTTGTTCGCGATGGGCAGTGGCCCGGTGCGCGGGTTCGCAATTACCCTGGGCATTGGTATTCTGACATCGGTCTTTACCGCGATCTTCGTGACACGCCTGATGGTTGTCATGTGGTTCGAACGCCGCCGTCCTAAAACGATCGAGGTTTGACATGAGACTGAAACTCGTACCCCAGAACACCTCGTTCGATTTCTTCAGCCGCTGGAAGGTTTGGCTGGGTATATCCGGCCTGATGATGGTCGTGGCTTTTGCTTCGTTTATGTTGCAGGGCCTGAATTTTGGCATCGACTTTCGGGGCGGTACGACCATTCGAACTGAAAGCACGCAACCGATTGACGTCGGCACGTACCGCGACGCAATCGCGCCATTGGAACTTGGCGATGTGACAATCACCGAGATTTTTGATCCGACCTTCGGAGAGGATGAAAATGTCGCGATGATCCGCATTCAGGCGCAGGCCGATGCCGAGGCGGTTGAGGCAGCAACGATCACGGCTGTGGAGCAAGCGCTGCAAGCCGTGATTCCGGATATTCAATTCGTATCGGTTGAATCGGTCGGCCCTAAGGTTTCCGGAGAGCTTATCCAGACAGCCGTTATCGCCGTTGCATTGGCCATCGGCGCGGTGCTTGTTTACATCTGGCTGCGGTTCGAATGGCAGTTTGCGCTGGGGGCGGTAGCTGCCCTTGTGCATGACGTGATCCTGACCATTGGCATATTCTCCGAGCTGCAAATCCGGTTCGATCTCGCCATCATTGCGGCGCTTCTGACCATCGTCGGTTATTCGTTGAACGACACTGTGGTTGTCTTCGACCGCGTGCGCGAGAACCTTCGGAAGTACAAGAAGAAGGACCTGAAAGAAGTTCTGAATATCTCGATCAACGAGACGCTCAGCCGGACGGTTATGACCTCGGTCACGACCCTGCTGGCGCTGATCTCGCTTTACGTTCTTGGCGGGGATGTGATCCGAGGGTTCGTCTTTGCGATGATCTGGGGTGTGATCGTGGGAACCTATTCCTCGGTCTTCGTGGCTTCGACCATCCTGTTATGGCTGGGGGTCAAACGCGACTGGTCCAAGCCGTCGAACACGGCAGGCAACCAGTTTGCCAATATTGATGCCTGAGCTTTTTGGCCAGCCCCCGCAAGGGCTGGCCATTATCCTTTTTGCGGCTTTTCTTGGCGGCGTTGTGCGCGGATTTTCGGGCTTTGGAACCGCGTTGGTCTTCCTGCCCCTTGCCTCCCCCTATCTCGGCCCATTCGGCGCGCTGATCGGGTTGACGATCATGGACATTTTTGGCCCGCTGCCCAATCTGCGCCGCGCTTGGAGCGATGTGGACAAAGGCGATCTTGCCCGCTTGACCGGAGGTTGCGCTTTGCTTCTGCCGCTGGGCTTGTGGGTGCTGACCCGCGTCGACCCCGATGTGTTTCGATATGCGGTCAGCCTGCTTGCGCTTTTCATGCTCGCGGTTCTGATATTGGGGCTGCGGTATAACGGCCAAGTCACTCGCGCGATGGTCTCGGGCATCGGTGCCGCTGCCGGGTTTCTGGGCGGTGTCGCAGGGCTTCCGGGTCCGGCGGTGATCCTTTTTTATATGTCCCGTCCGCTGTCGGTTCAGGTCATCCGCGCCACGATACTGTTGTTTCTCTTCGCGTTCGACTTTCTCATTCTCGGTTACCTGACTGGGATGGGGCGTGTTACATGGGCGGCTGCAGCGCTGGGTCTTGCACTGGCAATACCGAACCTGGCGGGGAATTGGCTGGGCGGATGGATGTTCCGCCCCGAGCGTGAGAGGCTTTATCGTGCGGCAGCTTATATCGCCATCGCACTGGCGGCCTTGTCGGGCCTGCCGCTTTGGGGATAGAAAGCGCATATGCGCTTGAACGAGATCACCTACACCAGTGCAGTACCGGTCGACGGCTACGGCCCCGGCTTCTTCCGCGTCGGCGGGCAAGTCCACGACGGCCCGGTTCTAATCGGCCCAACCGGAACAACAAGATGGGGCGGCTATGATGACACAGTGCCGCTGCTGAACCTTGCAGACGACATCGACGTCCTGTTCATCGGCACTGGCAAGGAAATGTCGCACATTCCCCAAACCCTGCGTGCTACTTTGGAAAACGCCGGAATTGGCGTCGAAATCATGAACTCTCCCGCCGCCTGCCGCACCTATAACGTGCTGCTCTCGGAAGGTCGCCGGATCGCACTTGCCTTAATCCCAGTTGGATAGGGTGTTGCAATCCGCCCTTGGCTATCCCCAAGCCAGCTAAGCCCTGCGGCAAATCTTGCCTTTTGCCTCTGAGGACAATCCGCTAAGCGGGTTTCATGACACTGACTGTATCCGACTTGTCGATCACCCGTGGTGGCATTCCCGTGCTGGAAGGTCTCAGCTTTCAACTGCGGCCTGGTAAGGCGCTGATTCTACGTGGACCAAACGGGATCGGTAAAACGACGCTTCTACGTACTTTGGCGGGTTTGCAGCCGCCGCTTCAGGGTACCATCGAAGGTGCCGAGGACCAGATTGCCTATGCGGCCCACTCGGACGGGTTAAAGCCGACGCTGACCGTGACCGAGAACCTGACGTTCTGGGCCTCGGTCTTTGGGACCAGCGGCATACAAAGCGCATTGGATGCGTTTGATCTGAATGAGCTGGCCGATCGCCATGCAGGCAACCTGTCAGCCGGTCAGAAACGGCGGCTGGGGTTGGCGCGGATGCTTGTGACTGGACGACCGATCTGGATGCTGGACGAACCCACCGTGTCGCTGGACAAAAACGCGGTGCAGATGTTTGCTGACGCGGTGCGGGCACATCTGGCGCAGGGCGGGTCGGCCCTAATCGCAACCCATATCGACCTCGGCCTGGACGGAGAGGTTCTGGATGTGGGACCCAACAAGGCCAAACCCAAACCCATTGACGATTTCGACGGAGGCTTCCTGTGATCGCCCTTTTGCTGCGCGACCTGAAACTGGCCTTCCGTGCAGGCGGCGGATTTGGTTTGGGCCTGGCGTTTTTTCTGATCGTGACCGTGATGGTGCCGTTTGCAGTTGGTCCGCAATCTTCGCTGCTGTCCACCATCGCACCCGGTGTTCTTTGGCTGGGGGCGTTGCTGGCCTGTTTGCTGTCGCTCGACCGCTTGCTGGCTTTGGATTGGGAAGACGGGTCGCTGGACCTGTTGGCCACCGCGCCGCTGCCGCTGGAATCAGTTGTAACCATCAAGGCTTTGGCGCATTGGCTGACCACCGGTTTGCCTCTTGTCCTGGCCGCTCCGTTCCTGGGAGTTTTGTTGAATCTTCCTGTGCCGGGTTTCTTCTGGCTGGTGATTTCACTGCTGATTGGCACCCCGGCGATGAGCGTGATCGGAACATTCGGTGCAGCCCTGACCGTTGGATTGAAGCGTGGCGGTTTGTTGCTGTCACTGTTGGTGCTGCCGCTATACGTGCCCACCCTGATTTTCGGAGCCGAGGTCGCCCGGCGCGGAGCCACAGAGATGGAGGTGCAGACGCCGCTGCTTATGCTGGCCGGCATCACGGCGGCAACGATCGCGCTGTTGCCATTCGCCAGCGCGGCGGTATTGCGGATCAATCTGCGGTGAACCGTCTCAACTTTGACCAAGGTCAATTGAGAACCACCCCAATTCAGACTAGATAGGGCCCATGTCTATTGCAGCCAAAGCCAACGCCCTCTGGGAATATGCCAACCCGCGTAAGTTTCTTGCGACGAGTGAGCGTGTTCTGCCGTTTTTCTGGATCACCTCACTTGCCTGCATCTGTGTTGGCCTGATCTGGGGCTTTTTCTTTACGCCGGACGATTACAAACAAGGGTCGACGGTCAAGATCATCTATCTGCATGTGCCTGCGGCGCTGATGGCGATCAACTGCTGGCTCATGATGTTGGCGACGTCGCTGGTTTGGCTGGTAAGACGTCACCATGTCAGTGCGCTTGCTGCGCGGGCGGCGGCACCGATTGGGATTGTGATGACCCTGATTGCTTTGCTGACTGGTGCGATCTGGGGCCAGCCTATGTGGGGCACCTGGTGGGCCTGGGATCCGCGACTGACATCGTTTCTGATCCTGTTCCTGTTCTACCTTGGATATGTCGCCCTGTGGGAGGCGATTGAAGACCCTGACACTGCGGCCGACCTGACCTCGGTCCTGTGCCTTGTAGGGTCGGTTTTCGCGATCCTCAGCCGCTACGCGGTGAACTTCTGGAATCAGGGACTGCATCAGGGCGCATCTGTCATGCGCGCAGCAGCGGTTACCGGGACAGACACCGAAGAGAAGGTTAGCAACATATTCTTCTATCCGCTGCTGGTCTGCATCATCGGCTTTGTTCTGCTGTTCATCGCATTGGTGCTGTACCGTACCGGAACCGAAATTCGGGCACGTCGGATCAAGGCACTGATGGCGCGGGAAAGGGTAAGTGGATGATTCCCGATCTTGGAAAATACGCTGACGCGGTTCTGTCGTCTTATGCCGTGTCGATCGTTCTTCTGGTGGCCTTGATTGCGTTCAGTGTGATGCGAGGACGCAAAGTGCGTAAAGATATGGAAAAGGTCGAACAAAGGATGTCGCGCAATGGCTAAGATTTCGCCCTTGATGGTCGCTCCACCGCTAATTTTTGCTGCCTTTGCCGTGCTGGCCGGGATCGGCATGTTCCGAGATGATCCCAATGCCTTGCCATCCGCGCGTGAAGGGCAGCCCGCCCCACCGGTGGTCCTAAGCGAGTTTCCTGGCAAAACCCCGTTCGATGACGCAACTCTGCGCGATGGAGAAGTTAAGCTGGTCAACTATTGGGCCAGTTGGTGCGCCCCTTGCCGGGCCGAACACCCCAATCTTGACGCTTTGGCGAAAGAAGGCATTCCGGTCTATGGCATCAACTACAAAGATCAGTTGGCCAACGCAGACGCATTTCTGACCGAGCTTGGCGATCCTTACACTGCGATGGGACGGGACGAGCAAGGCCGCATGGCGCTGGATTGGGGCCTATACGGCGTTCCTGAAACCTACGTGATAGACGGCGATGGCACTGTCATTCTGCGCTTTGCCGGGCCTATCACGCAACGGGTGATCGAAAGCACGATCCGCCCTGCCTTGGAAAAGGCTGCGGGTGGCTAAATACCTGCAAGCGGCTGTACTGGTTATTACAATCGATAGCCTCCGGTGACGCCGAGGACTTCACCCGTTATGAAACCCGCCGCGTCAGAGGTCAGAAACCGAACGACCTGCGCGATATCCTCTGGTACGCCGACACGCCCAAGGGCGGTGTCTTTGACGAACAATTCTGTCAGATCATCCGGGCGTGGGGCCTCGGGGATGTTGATCGCGCCAGGGGCAATCGCATTGACGCGAATACCCTGCGGGCCCAGTTCCTTAGCCATGGCACGGGTCCATAGGTTGAGCGCAGCCTTGCTGGCCCCATAGGTCGCGGCATCGCGCGGCGGAAGGGTCGCATTCATGGAAGAGATATTCACGATGGATGCCCCAGCTTGCAGTTGGGGCAGGGCGGCGGTCAGAAGGGCCACGGGCACAAGCAAATTCAGGTCAAGAATGTCCCTGTGGTCCTGTTGATTGAACGCCTCTTTGGGTGTCGCGCGCACAAGCCCCGCATTGTTCACAAGAACGTCCAGCCGTCCGAATTGTGCGATGACCTGTTCAATAACCTGAGCCGGTTGATCTGGCTGAGTCAGGTCTGAACGGATCGCCAAAACATCGCTGTCCAACACATCCAGCTCAGGCGCGCTGTTTAACCACGTGAACGCAATTTTGTGATCTCGACCAAGGTCTTCGACGATTGCCCGGCCAATCCCTCGGGCGCCGCCGGTTATCAATGCAACTTTGTCCATAGGCACACCAAATCTGTAAAGTGGATGTGTTTCAACGCTTAATCTGATCGCCTTGGAATAGCGTCAGCTGCGCAGCAAAATCCAGATCATCGCCGCGATGAACGCAAAGGTTACCAGGTTCATCAGAGTATCTGTGAGATCACCGATCAGCATCGTGCTGGCCCTCCTCTCTGAGACCGCGGAACAGGCAGACCATCAGCAGGACTGAAATGAAGACAAAGGGCAAAGCACCCAGTGAAATCAGGATCTTGACCGAGTCCACTGACCCAGAAAGGATCATCGCCACGCTCAGCAGCCCCAGCAAGGCCCCCCATATCAGGCGCACGCGCGGAGGAGGGTTCTCGTCTCCTCCGGTCGAGAAGGTGCCCAAAACAAATGCAGCGCTGACGACACTGGTCACAATGAACAGAAACGCAGCCAGTACCGTTGCAAGTGTTGTGATCAAGGACAGCGGCAGCCGGTCGAGCAGAGCAAAGGTCACGCGTTCAATGTTTGTCTGCGTATAGGCCAGAAGTTCGCCTGCGCCGTTGAGTGCCTCGAACAGGCCAATGCCGCCAAAAGCGCCGAACCAGAGTATGGAAAACAAAGTGGGGGCGAACAGTACCCCGATCACGAACTCTCGTATCGTTCGACCACGAGAGATGCGCGCCACGAAGACACCCACAAAAGGCCCCCAGGCGATCCACCAAACCATGTAGGTGAGGGTCCAGTCGCTGAACCACCTGGTGACGTCGTCGCCAAAAAACGTGAAGGTTTGAAAGCCGCGTGGGATGACGTTTGTGACATAGTCGCCAAAGCCCTGAACCACAGTATTCAAAAGGTATTCAGTTGGGCCAAGAATAATGGTGTAGGCCACGAGGCCGATCGCAATCAGCATGGCCGCGTTAGACAAGCGCGCCATGCCTTGCCCCAGATCAATCAAAAGCGCAGGGATGTAAGCCGCGACCATTGCAAGAAACACAACAGCGATCAGAAAGGCACCAACTGTTTCCCGACCTCCCAACACGGCAATTCCGTCTGCGACCTGAAAGACGCCCATAGCCATTGAGCCCCCGACACCAATGGCAATCGCGATGATCGCCATGAAGTCTGAAAGCCATCCGACACGTTCGGCCCAGCGTTCACCGGGAAACAGGCTTTTGATCGGGGCGCTGACCATCATCCCGGTGCCGCGCCGGAAGCTGAAATAGGCGATGGTCAGCGCAGTCGATCCGTAAATGGCCCAGGCGTGTAAACCCCAATGGAAGTTTGTTGCCAGCATTGCCTGTTGTGCGGCGATGAATTCCGGTGCCATGCCTGAGATGAAATTGAAGTGGGTTAACGGTTCGGCCACCGCCCAGAACAACAGACCGACCCCCATCCCAGCTGAGAACAACATCGATATCCAGGTGGCAGTCGAGAATTCTGGTTCTTCGTCATCGCGACCAAGGCGAATGTTCCCATGTTTTGAGAATGCCAGAACCAGACACCCGATCAACATGCCCGAGGCGGCGAGCATCACGAACCATCCCCGGCTGTGGAAGGTCTGTTGGACAATACCACTGGCCCAAGTCACCAAACTCTGGATGTCGATGACACCCCATATCCCGATGACCGCAATGACGCTGAGAGAGCAAACCAGCAAGGCGTTTGGTTTTTGCATGGCGAACGGTTTCCGTGAGTGACTTTACCCAACAGTTTCAGGTTTTCGAATGAATGGCCAGAAAACAAAACCCCCGGCGCTTGGCCGGGGGGTTAATTCGCACGTTATGCTGTCAGGTCACGATGCCTTCGCAAGATTGCGCAGTACATAGTGAAGCACGCCGCCGTTTTCGATGTACTCAATCTCGGGTGCGGTATCGATGCGGCACTTCAGGGTGATGGTCTTCTCACTTCCGTCGCCATAAACGATTGTGCAGGGCACCTCTTGCAGGGGCTCAACCGAATCCAATCCGTGGATTGAGACGATTTCATCCCCTTTCAGGCCAAGGGTCTTGCGTGTGTCACCCCCCGTAAATTCGAACGGAATGACGCCCATTCCAACCAGGTTTGACCGGTGGATACGCTCAAAGCTTTCGGCGATGACGGCTTTCACACCCAGCAACGCGGTGCCTTTGGCCGCCCAGTCGCGCGACGAGCCTGCACCGTATTGTTCGCCACCAAAGACAACCAGCGGTGTGCCCTGTTCCTGATAGGCCATCGATGCGTCGTAGATCGATGTTTGTTCGCCATCCGGGCCTTTGGTGTAGCCGCCTTCGACGCCATCCAGCATCTCGTTCTTGATGCGGATATTGGCGAAGGTGCCACGCATCATGACCTCGTGATTGCCGCGGCGTGAGCCGTAAGAGTTGAACTCGCGCGGCTGCACTTGACGTTCGATCAGATACTGGCCAGCGGGCGAGGTCGACGCAAATGACCCGGCAGGCGAGATATGGTCGGTTGTGACCATGTCGCCCAGAATCGCCAGCACCTTGGCCCCTTCGATATTCGAAATCGTGCCTGGCTCTGCGCCCATACCTTGGAAATAGGGCGGGTTCTGGATGTATGTCGAGGTTGGTGGCCAGTCATAGGTTTCCTGTTGAGGCACCTCAACTTCGCGCCATTTCTCGTCGCCTTTGAACACGTCGGCGTATTTCGATTGGAACGCCTCGCGGGTCACGGTCGCCTCGACCAGTTCCGCGATTTCGCTCTGGCTTGGCCAGATGTCTTTCATGAAGACATCGTTGCCATCCTTGTCTTGACCAATCGGTTCGGATGTCAGGTCGATATCCATTGTTCCCGCCAGTGCGTAGACAACCACCAGCGGCGGTGAGGCCAGATAGTTTGCGCGCACATCCGGCGAGATTCGACCCTCGAAGTTGCGGTTGCCGGACAGAACCGACGTGGCAACCAGATCGCCTTCGGAAATTGCCTCGGATATTTCTTTCTGGATCGGGCCCGAGTTGCCGATACAGGTGGTGCAGCCATATCCCACAAGGTTGAACCCGATCTTGTCTAGATCGTCTTGCAATCCTGCAGCTTCGAGATAGGCCGACACCACTTGCGATCCCGGCGCCAGAGAGGTCTTGACCCAGGGCTTGCGATCCAGTCCCAGTGCCGCGGCCTTGCGGGCCACCAGACCCGCGCTGATCATGACGTAGGGGTTCGACGTGTTGGTGCAGGAGGTGATCGAGGCAATCACGACTTTGCCCGACTCCATGCCATAGTTTTCGCCCTTGACTTCGACCTGCTTGCCCATCGGGCGTTTGAAAGTCTCTGCCATTTCCTGCGTAAAGGCCGCCTTGGCGTCGGTCAGCGCAACATAGTCCTGCGGACGCTTCGGGCCCGAGATCGCCGGAACGATCGTGCCCATGTCTAGCGTCAGGGTATCGGTGTAGATCGGAGCGTAGTCCGCGTCACGCCAGAGGCCGTTTTCTTTGGCATAGGCTTCAACCAATGCCAGACGGTCTTCGTCACGCCCGGTGTTGCGCATGTAGCGTAAGGTTTCTCCGTCAATAGGGAAGAAGCCGCAGGTCGCGCCATATTCCGGGGCCATGTTGGCGATAGTGGCGCGGTCGGCCAATGGCAGGCGGTCCAAACCTTCGCCATAGAATTCAACGAACTTACCGACAACGCCCTTTTCGCGCAGCATCTCCACGACTTTCAGAACAAGGTCGGTGCCGGTGGTGCCTTCGACCATCGAACCCGTCAGTTCAAAACCCACAACCTCGGGGATCAACATCGAGATTGGCTGACCCAGCATCGCGGCCTCGGCCTCGATCCCGCCAACGCCCCAACCCAGAACGGCCATGCCGTTCACCATAGTGGTGTGGCTGTCGGTGCCAACCAGCGTATCGGGATAGGCGACTTCTTCGCCGTTTTGATCCGTGTCGGCCCAGACGGTTTGAGCCAGATATTCCAGGTTCACCTGATGGCAAATCCCAGTGCCGGGAGGCACCACGCGGAAGTTGTTAAAGGCATTCTGACCCCATTTCAGGAACTGGTACCGCTCCATGTTGCGTTCATACTCGCGGTCCACGTTCATCTGGAATGCACGCGGATTGCCAAATTCGTCAATCATGACCGAATGGTCGATGACCAGATCAACCGGGTTCAGCGGGTTGATCTTTTGTGCGTCGCCACCCAGCGCCTTGATACCGTCGCGCATCGCGGCCAGGTCGACGACAGCTGGAACGCCGGTGAAGTCCTGCATCAACACGCGGGCAGGGCGGTATGCGATTTCGCGTGGGTTCTTACCGCCGTTTACACCCCATTCAGCAAAGGCCTTGATGTCGTCGGTTGAGACAGAAAATCCGTCATCCTCGAACCGCAGCATATTTTCCAGAACCACTTTCAGTGCGGCAGGCAGTTTTGAGAAATCCCCCAAACCGGCCTCTTGCGAGGCGGGGATCGAGTAATAGGAAATGGACTTACCATTCACGCTCAGGCTGCGGCGTGTCTTGGCGGTATCCTGTCCGACTTTGATGGGCATCAGTGGCCTCCCTCTCAAATGACTTGGATAATAGGATTTGCTGTCTGTTATCTGCATCACGAAGGCCCTTGGTTCAAGGTTGAACGGGCACAAAGGAGTAAATTTTGTATACCATTGCACACATTTGCGAAGGTAAACATGTATTCCAGCCTCAAGAAACCTTGATTGGTCGTCGAATGCCAAAGCAGCTATTTCTGAAAATCAACCGCCCAAACCGAGAGTCCACATGTTCAGATCCGCCGCTGTAACCGCCCTGATGTCCTGGCTTATGGCTGCCTCTGCTGCGGCTGAGAGCGACCCTGTGGTGGTTGAGTTGTTTACGTCGCAGGGGTGCTCCTCTTGCCCTCCGGCAGACCGGTTGATGCACGACCTGGCCAAGCGGGACGATGTGATTGGCCTGGCGTTGCACGTGGATTATTGGGATTACATCGGTTGGAAGGACGAATATGCCGACCCGGATCATACTTTGCGGCAGCGGGCGTATGCCCGGGAAGGCGGTCGTTCGATGATCTACACGCCACAGATGGTGATAAATGGGCAGCATGATGTTGTGGGCGCGCAGTCCCGTGAGCTCGACCGCTTGATTGACGCTCATCTCAAGGCGGCACCCGAAGCGTCGGTGACTGCAACCCGGACAGCAGATGAAGTAACCGTGAATGTGACGCCCGTAGAATTGCCGGAGGGCGAGACCTACGACGTGCGTATCGTACAGTATTCGCCGATGCGCCACGCCTCGATCCGCCGCGGAGAACTGGCTGGGCACGATCTGGACTATGCCAACGTTGTCGAAACATGGCAGATGGCAGGGCAGTGGGATGGGGCTGCACCACAAACCTTCTCAGCCCAGCTTGGGTCAGACCTGCCGGCGGTTGTTTTGGTGCAACGTGCGGGTCATGGTCCCATTGTCGCCGCAACGCGGGTTAAGTGATCAGGGCATCTCGTCCGGTGCAATGCCAAGCCCGTTCCAATGCTTCCAGCGGCGGTGGATCCAGAACCACTGACCCATATGCTGACGTACCATCTTCTCAAGGTCGTCATTGGTGAATTGCGTCATCGTTTTCGGGTCAGTGTGCGGAACCGGATCGTGCAGTATGATTTCGAAATCGATGCCGTTTGGCTGGCGCACGGCATAACATGGGATCAGTTCCGCGTTGTATTTCATCGCCAGTTCCGCGTTCAGCACAGATGTGACAGCGGGTTTGCCGAAGAATACAAGCTCTTCCCCGCCCATCGCATGGAGATCGGACACAATTGCAATGATCCCGCCCTTTTTCAGCGTGCGCACCATCTCAACCATTCCGCGCCGCCCCTGCTCGAACATGGGCGCACCGGTCTTATAAAAGGCCTCGACATAGGCGTCGTTGAAGTAAGGATTCGCCATGCGGCGGTACAGGCAGCCAATCGGTTGGCCGCTGTGTTTTTGCAGGGCAATGCGCGCGGCCAGATAGTGCCCAAAATGCGCAGTGATCATCATGACCGGACGCCCTGCAGCAATGGCCGCATCAAATGCTGCAATACCAGGGCCGGAAATTTTCGCTGTACTTTGACGCTCAGTAAATCCTTCTGGCGAGAAATGCTCCATGATCGCCCGACCTGCGTTGTCGGGCACGTCACGGCAAATCTTTTTGACCTCGGCGTCGGACAGGTCAGGGCAGGTGAGCTTCAGGTTCCGCCGGATGCGTGTACGAAACCCCACGACCGGGGCCAAAACGCGCATAATCGCGCCCATGGTTGAGATGCGCCGCTCATACGGGAGAAGGCGCATAGCACCGATAACCCCCTGAAGGAACAGATTGGCGACATAGTATTTTCCAAGCTCAAACTTGCTGAGCTCCGACTTTTCGACGGGCATGGAGGCGTCTCACCGCGTGATGGGTATTTCCGTGCCAGACATACAGGCCGATCTTGGCAAGCTCAAGCGTTCAGCAAGATGATGGGCAAACTGAGCATGTTAAGGGGCAAATCTGCTAACCTGATGCTACTCAGTCTCTTCCTCAGTTTCGACCAGAGCAATTGTTCCTGCATCAACCAGTGTTCGAATGGCGCCAACGACCTGAGTCATCGCTTCTTCGGCCTCGGATTGTTTGACTCGTCCGCGTTCACCCATTTCCTCACGCAGGTTTTCCGCCATGCGTGACGAGATATTTGTCAGCAGAAATTCAACCGATGCCTTGTCGTCATCTGCCGCAGCTCCGGCCAGGGCTGTTACAAGCACGGCTTGGTCCACTTCGCGCAGGATGGCCGGAACATCGCGGGCTGTAATGCGGTTCGAAATATGCGCAAAGGTGAAGATCGACTGACGTACGAGTTCTGCAAAGGCGGCATCGTCTTCATCCAATGCGTTCAACAAGTCGTCGCGGGTGGCCGCGGCTGACTGGTTTAAGATCGCGCCAACGCGTGCGCTGGGGCCGTCATCAAACGCCTGCACCGGGCGCTGATCCAGTTGCGCGGCCAGAGACCAGCCGATCCGCTCGACCGCCTCTGGGGTAACGTTCGCTGTTTTCGAGACAGCAAAGGTGATCCTACGCGCCACCGGGCCGGGCATTTGTCCAAGCATCTGAGCGGCTTGCGCGGTATCCATCTTTGACAACATCACTGCGGCCACTTCGGTGCTTTCCGCTTGGGCCATGGCTGCAAGATCTTCGACAGGGATGTCGCGCAGCCTTTGCCACGGGTCACCAACCTGTCGTATCCCGGCCACCTTGCGCAGGCGTGCCGCTGTTTTCGGGGCAATCTTGCCGGTTACCGCATCCAACGCCCCAGCCAAGCCATGCGGAAAGGCCAGGCCGATGTTATCCAGTGCTTCGCCGAACTCCTGCGCCACGGCATCCAGTGTCACGCGGTCCACAAGACCCATTTCGCCAAGCTGATGGGTTAATTTTTCTTGCAGATCGTCAGGGAGTTCCTCAAGCGGAAGATCCGCGCCTTCGCTCAGCAGAAGGCGGACGACAACCGCTGCTTTTTGTCGGTTGCTCAATGTCCGGGGAACAAGCCGTGGTTTATCGTCATTCCCCTTGGCAAGCGGAGCAGCTGCTCCGGGTGCCGTGTGTATCAACGCGTTTGTGTCCTGCATCTGCCTGTGGTGCCAAAATTTCTGAACCACAGGCAGATTACGGAGAATCGGGTTAAATAACCTTGAAGTTTAGTAGTTATAGGTCAGCCCGGTGCGAATGGCTTCGCGCAGGGATGCCTCGGCCCAGGTTCCTTCGCCGCCACGAGCTTTGATCTCGCGCCATTGCTCGATCGCCAGATCGGTTCTGCCTTCGGCGACAAAGCCCTGTCCCATATAACTGCGGGCGAGGATGTTGTCGGGGTTGGACTCGATGGCGTTGGTGTAGAAGGCGTTTGCCAGCTCAAGCTCACCCATTTTGCGGTATGTAAAACCCCAATATGTCAGGACGCGATCATCGTTCTGATCCATGATGCGCAGAATGTTCTGAGCGTTCTCGAATTGCCCATCATAAGCCAACTCGCGCACGGCGTCATACAGTTCATCATCGGTGAAATTGGTCTTGTTCGGTTTGACACAACGCCCCGCGTCCTTGTCGTAGACGCGGCCAAAAAGGCACCTCTTGGTCGTGTTCGTTGGTTTTGGTGGGGTCGTGGTGCTGCCACCGTCGCCGGCTGCATACAAAGCCGGCGCAAAGGCAAAAGCCTGAAGGGCAATAGCTGAAACTAAAACAAGGCGCATTTTCCTACTCCGTTCTCTGGGCTGCTCTGATCAAGCATAGCGCGATTTGATAAAAGGCTAACAATTGCGCTGCCTCTTTTATTCACAAGTAGGAAAGAAAAACCTCAGCTATTGACAGTTTTTACGCAGCTATGGGCTTCGGCGTCCCATTGTGTTCCCGGCGCGCAGGACTGCGTTTGTTCAGTATGGGCGCTGCAGGCCAAGGCGACAGACGCTGAGCAGCCAAGGGCCAATGCGCAAATCAAAGTCCGGATCATCAAGCTTCTCCTGTTCGGGAATGCGCGGACAAGATAACCGATTTTTGATGATCTGGCAAAAGAACAAGGCCCGGATCGCTGCGTACGAACCGGGCCCCTGAACTGTTTGATCTGCTTGATTTTTACTCGCCAAACACACGGGCAAAGATCGTATCGACATGCTTGGTGTGATAGCCAAGGTCGAATTTTTCTTCGATTTCTTCAGGGCTGAGCGCAGCGGTGACATCCGCATCTGCCAGCAACTCTTGCTTGAAGTCGGTCCGGTGTTCCCAGACCTTCAGCGCGTTGCGTTGGACCATGGCGTATGCGTCTTCACGGCTGACACCGGCTTGGGTCAGTGCCAACAAAACCCTCTGGCTCATGACAAGGCCGGGGAACTTGTTCATGTTCTCGAGCATGTTCTCGGGGAAGATCAGCATCTTGTCGATCACACCTGTCAGTCGTGCCAGCGCAAAGTCCAGGGTGATTGTCGCGTCCGGTCCGATCATGCGTTCGACTGAAGAGTGCGAGATGTCGCGCTCGTGCCAGAGCGCCACGTTTTCCATCGCCGGGATCACGGCCGCGCGCACCATGCGCGCCAGACCTGTCAGGTTCTCGGTCAGAACAGGGTTTTTCTTGTGGGGCATGGCCGAGGAGCCTTTCTGACCCATCGAGAAGAACTCGGCACCCTCCAGCACTTCGGTCCGCTGCATGTGGCGGATTTCTATGGCGATATTCTCGATGCTGCTGGCGATCACACCTAGCGTAGCAAAGAAGGCCGCGTGGCGGTCGCGCGGGATGACTTGTGTGCTGATCGGTTCCGGCACAAGCCCCATCTGGTCGCAGACATGTTCCTCAACACGCGGATCGATATTGGCGAAGGTGCCAACTGCGCCGCTGATCGCGCCGGTGGCGATTTCCGCGCGAGCGTCACGCATCCGAGACAGGTTGCGATCCATCTCGGCATAGAACCGGGCAAAGGTCAGGCCCATGGTGGTAGGCTCTGCGTGGATGCCATGGCTGCGACCGATGCGAACGGTGTTTTTGTGTTCAATCGCGCGACGCTTGAGCGCGGCCAGAAGGCCTTCGAGATCGGCGATCAGCAGGTCCGCAGCACGGGTCAGCTGTACGTTCAAACAGGTATCCAGCACGTCCGAGCTGGTCATTCCCTGATGCACAAAACGGGCTTCTTCGCTGCCCACATGCTCGGCCAGATGGGTCAGGAAGGCGATGACATCGTGTTTGGTGACGGCCTCAATCTCATCAATACGGGCTACGTCGAACTCCACATCCTTGGCTTTCCACACGGCCTCGGCATTTTCGCGCGGGATGACGCCCAGATCGGCCATGGCGTCGCAGGCATGTGCCTCGATCTCGTACCAGATGCGAAACTTGGTCTGAGGCGACCAGATGGCGACCATGTCAGGGCGGGAATAACGGGGAATCATTGGCGGCAGCACCTTTATGTGGTTGGGATGAGGCGTTGGCGCGGGGTTTAGCCCCGAGCGCGTTAGGGAACAAGACGTGAGAGCGGGTATGAGACGGTTTGCCCTGATTTTGGCCCTTTGGCCGGGTGTTTTGGCCGCAGATGGCTTCCAGAAATTGTCCGGCTAGGAAATCCTTGCAGCTTTGACGGGCCAGAAATTGGAATATGGCAGCGGGGTCTGGCAAACTTTCGACTCCAGTATGGTCACGCAATATTTCTCGGGTGGGCCGAGTGCAGGTCGCTGGGTGGTGCGCGAAGACCAGTATTGCTCGATCTGGCCACCTTCGGACCTTTGGGCTTGCTACGACGTTTTTCGGAACGAGGATACGATCCGTTTCGTCGACGATGCCGGGGGGCGGACAGATGGCACATTTGCCCAATAAGCGGGCGTGCTGACCTAACGCGTTCAAGACCTGTTGGCACTGGCCGCAGCGCCAGGAAAGTGGATATGCGCGGGTTCAATCCACCTGATCACGACGCGCCAGCACTGGACAAACCGCGCCTTGAAAGTTCAAGCTGTGCGTGAGGAAACTATCAGGTTATTGAGATATGCGTTTATTTTCAGGTCCATTGCTTGCTGCATGCGCTGCCATTTTGTTGGGTGGGGTAGGGTCCGCAGCAGCTGATACCCCGGTGACTTATACTCAGGATGGCCGCGCACTGTTCGGCTTTCATGTTCCAGACTTTTGGGCGCTGCGTACAGGTGGCCCGCGCGAAATCGAAGATACCGAGTTGGGGGATACGCGTGCCGTGTCCCGCGTCATGGGGATGCGCCCGGTTACTGATGATACTGTCTGGATGGGCTTTGTCTCGCCCGCTGGTGTCGCGACCATTGAGGATGGTGTCCGCTATTTGCAGGATATCGACAAGTTTCTGGTCAAGGACCCGACCATCACCAGCACCAGCGACACCCGCATCGGTGGATTGCCGGCGCGTGTTTTTCGGGGAACCGGGCGTCGGGAAAGCAAAGGAGTCAGCTTTACCGCGGCCCTAATTGATCTGCCAAAAAACCGCGTTGCAGTTGCCGTGGCCATCCTTCGTGACGGCGCTAATCCAGATTATGCCGACGATCTGAACGCGGTTTTCGCGTCGTTCCGGTCGTTCCAGTAAGGGGAGGGTGCTATGAGTTTGCGAAACATCAGACGGATTTCTCTTGCGCTGGGGCTGGGGGCTGCGACGTTTTCACTGTCGGCCTGTGATGGTGTCTCGGTCGGGGTCGGTTATGGGTATGACCCGTTTTATGACTCGATGCTCTGGAACGATTACTACCGTCGTGACGTCAATATCGACATCGATCGGCCAGATCGACCAAACCGTCCAGATCGGCCAACGCGCCCTGATCGGCCACAGCCGCCGGTTGCCAAACCGCCTGCACGGCCAAGGCCGCCAACGGCGCGCCCGCCCGCTGCACGGCCGCCTATTCACCGGCCATCGCCGCGTCGTTGATCGCAAAGGCCGCACAGGGGCGGCCTTTTTCTATGGCAGAAGCTCAGTTGTTATATGGGCTGAACCCTCAAGCGTCCGGTGCACAGGGCACTTGTCCGCAATTTCCAGCAAGCGTTGCTTTTGCGCTTGATCCAGCGGGCCTATCAATCGGATTTTGCGACGGAACTGATCCACCTTTCCTTCATTCGCCAGCCCGGCGTCCTGAGCGTGAACCTTGTCGTGACAGACATCCACGCTCACCTTTTTCAACGGCCAGTTCTTTCGGCGCGCATACATGCGTATGGTCATGGATGTACAGGCACCCAGACCGGATGAGACAAAGCCGTAAGGCGACATGCCCTTATCCGTACCGCCGTAAGAAGCTGGTTCATCCGCGACCGCGTGGTGATGCGGACCGGCCTGAATATCCTGCATATAACCGCTTGGGTCTGCTTCGGTCACACGGACGACGCCTTCCGGGGCGCCTGGCGGCGGGGCGGGCGGGCACAGTTTCACATACCGCGAAACCCAAGCTGATATCACATCGGCTGCGTATTCGGCATCGGCCGCGCGCGTGATCAGATGATCGGCATCATCAAGGGTCACAAAGCTTTTTGGATGCTTCGCCGCCAAAAAGATGGTGCTGGCATTGTCTATGCTGACCGTTTCGTCGCGTGGCGCGTGCAGGATCAATAAAGCGGCTTTTAGGTCGGTGATCGCTGCGGTCAGGGCGGATTGGGCAATGTCATCCACAAAGGCCTTGCCGATGCGGAACGGGCGCCCACCCAAAGTCACCTCGGCGCTTCCGTCCTGTTCGATCTGAGGCAGCGCCTCTTCGAAGTGATGTGAGACGTGACCGGGATCTGCTGGCGCGCCCAGTGTCACAACAGCCTTTACCGTTGGAATGCCAGCGCGTGCACGCAAAACCGCCGCACCGCCCAGCGAATGGCCGATCAACAAGGACGGTGCCATGTTCCGCCCCGCCAGAAATTGCGCAGCAGCGATCAAATCCTGGACATTCGAGGTGAAGGTCGTATTGGCAAACTCGCCCTCAGAATGGCCCAGCCCCGTAAAGTCAAAGCGCAGTACTGCAATCCCCATCGCTGCCAAGCGCGCCGAAATGCGCCGGGCTGCGGGGATGTCTTTGGAGCAGGTAAAACAATGGGCAAAGAGCGCTGTCGCCAGCACCGGGCCGTCAGGCAGATCCAGTCGTGCGGCCAATTGGCTGCCGTCATGTCCGGCAAAGGTAATGCGTTCCGTGGGCATGTCGGCTCCTTGAATGGGTTGGGGGAACACGAACAATACTGTGTTCATGTTGCTCTGGTCTCAACCCTTATGTCAGTCGCGTCACGGGAAGGTGAGAACTGAGCACGTGTCGTTTCACCCGAATATCATCACTACGCTGAAGGTTTGAAAGGCGATTTGCATTTCTGGGAGTCACATCAAGTATTGTGAAGTAATGTCGGCCAAACATTCATTTCACTTATTCTCGGTGTGAACACAACTATGCAGCGAAGATGTTGCATTAGGAGATATACATGTCACACGCAGAATTCACCGCCCGCCCGAGACGCGCCCGCTGTGGGTCATCGCGCGGCTGCTGGCCGGTCTCATTGGATTTGCAATCGGACAGTCCTGGCCCGCAAATCTAACAGGGCCACAGGTTCAAGACGAACCAGTTCTTGAAGACTGGCACGGAAATGTCCGCAGATCGCACTGGTCAGAGTGAGGCTTAGGTCTCACTCCAACCCCATCAAGCGGGGATCAAATGGGTACTTGGTCAGGTTCTCGTACCCGTCTTCGGTAATGAGAACCTGATCTTCTAGCTTGATGCTAAAGTCACCACCGACCTCGCCAACGCAAGCTTCGACACACAAAACCATTCCCGGTTCCAGCGCATAGTCATAGGATCCTTCGACGGCCTTATCCGGATAAGCCACAAGCGGCCATTCGTCACAAAGGCCAACGCCGTGCATCAGGCAGCCGTATTTCTGCGCCTGAAACTTGTCGTCCAACCTGTGAGAGTTTGCTGTCAGTTCCGGAATCATCACGCCGGGTTTGAGCATTTCCATGTTGGTCATGATGTGTTCATGCGCGTGCTGCATGGCATAGATCATGTCTTCACGCGGCTTCTGATCGCCAATCCACCAACTGCGGGAAATGTCGATGCAAATCCCGTATGACCCAATCAAGTCGGTGTCGAACGAGATGATCTCGTTCTGCTGGGTGATCCGAGGGCCGCATTCCTGAAACCAAGGATTGGTCCGCTGGCCTGAGGCCAGAAGGCGCGTTTCGATCCATTCTCCGCCACGTTTGATGTTTTCTGCATGCAGGACAGCCCAGATGTCGTCTTCCGAGGTTTTCCCGTCGCCCACATTGGCACGCGCGAACTTTTCCATTTCAGCAACGGCCGTCTCGCAGGCATGGCTGGCACAGCGCATGGCGAGGATTTCGTCAGGCCCTTTGATGGCGCGGGTCTTTTCGGTCACCTCTTCGCCTTCCATGATCTCGAACCCTTGCGCCTCAAGTGCGCGCAGGCCGTGCAGCATGATCTTGTCGACGGCCAGTCGCTTGTTGCCGCCACTGTGTTCTTCGATCAGCACCCGGACTTCGTTCGAGAACACATCCGCAGCCACGTCGACCTTGTCACCCCGGTCAAAGTAAAACAGATCGGCGCCCGAACGTTGTTCACGCACCAGCGGGTTGAATGTGCTGAGGAAGGGCGAATTCTTGTAGTCCCAAATCACCATATAGCCATCAGCGCACAGCAGAACCGCGCGAAACGGGTTATGCGTGTTCCAAAGCTGCATGTTGGTGCTGTCGGTGGCATAGCGAATGTTCAACGGGTCAAACATCAGCAAGCCGTCATAGCCGCGATCTGCAATGGCCCGTGTCAGTCGCTTCCAGCGGTGTTCCCGCATCCGCGTCAGGTTGGGCAGCTCAAGCCCCGCAGCGGCCCATTCGTCAAAGGCCAACTGCGTTGGTCCGATCTCAATCCGATCATTGTCGTTCGGAGTACCGTCACCCAACGTCGCGCCTTTGCTGGGGTCAATCTTGCGCGTGTCTCGGTAGTGTTGATTCATGGCGGGCCTCTTTAAATGCTGCGGCAAAACTAAAGAGCCGACCCGTATCGTCTGACAAAATTGCGACGGCGAGGCTGTCGTTTTCGACCGACACGTGGCTCCGTGCGTGCTAAGTCTTTGTCATGAGGCAGATTCTACAAAACACAATCCCGTATGATGTTGGTAATCCACGTGCTCTGCCCGGGATACAGCCCACAACACTTGAAGGTTGGCTGCATCAGGACGAGGCGTTTTCCGGTCAAATGCAGCGCCGTGAAGAGCTGCTTTGTGATCACCGAGATGACGTTCTGGCCCTTGATCCGCAAGCCGAACATGCCGCCCAAGAGCTGCTGGATATGGTCTTGGCGCGCGTTTACCCGTCAGCAGCTGAGGCAGTTGTCCGACCCGATGGCGCGACGGTCCTCATTGATCGCAGCCAGCCGTTGGATACGTTGTGCAAATTGGTGCAGGAAGACTTCTGCATTCTCCAAAAACTCGGTGAAGAGCATGTTTTGACCGGGGCGATCCTGTGCTTTCCGGCCAGTTGGCGCTTGTCGGAAAAATTCATGCGGCCTCTGGTCGATATTCATGTGCCGGTTCAGAGTTACGACGCCAATATTGCAAAGCGTGTGCAAAGACTGTTCGACGGAATTCAGCCCGGTCGTCCGTTGTGGCGTTTCAATGCTCTTTGGTACGAGGATCCCGAGCTGTTCCAGCCCCGCAGAGCCCATGCCCGACGAGAAATCCCGGATCGGCGCGAGAACTCGTTTTTGCGGAGCGAGCGGCAAACTTTATTGCGTCTGCCCGAAACAAACGCGGTCGTGTTTTCCATCCACACTTATGTGCTGGCCGCGCACGCAGTTGCAGACATGGAAAACCCCGCCTGACGGCGGGGCCTCCAAGGAGGGTCTTGGTAATTCAGTTACATGCCCAACGCATCTGCAACATCGGCAAACGCATTGCTGGCGTTCAGTGCTACAATGGCAAAAGTGAACACAAGCACCTGGGTATTCAGGCGGAAATCTTCGCCTCGGATCAGGTTGACGGCGGCCATTGACACAGCGATTGGCGCTGAAACGCTGGCCAGAACACCTGTCATGCACCAGCTGCTCAGCCGCAAGACATCGCTTGGGCGTTCACCATCTTCTGTTATTTTGGCTCCAGGCGCGGTCTGGTCAAACGGGGGCGTGTCTTCGCTGCGGAACGCGATGCTGAGCAATTGCTCATCTGTAAGCTGGATCGGACGTGCCGTCGGGGCGTGAAGTGCACTAACAGTGTCGTCCAGCTCGGGCAGGTTGACGCCGGTGAACTGACCGGTCAGTGACTGAAAAATCTGTTTTCGGTCGCGCGTTGCGGGATTAGGCGCCAGGGTGTCGAAGGCGCTCATGAATTGTTCGACCGTTAGCACCGTGCTCGGCGAAAGCCATTCGACTCGCCGGGTCGAGCAGATATCGACCATGCGATACAAAATGACCACCAGCATCAGTTCCGAAATCTCAGTATCATCCAATAACGGGGACACGGGGGTGACTGATAGCACGAGCCGGTTTTGAGGATGTGACACGCGGGGTTTTGTTATGGTTTTTAACCCCGCGGCACGGTCCATACGCTCGTAACGGTCTTCCTGCTCGGGTGTGCCTGTATCCAGCGTAAGGCGAACCAAGTATTGGCTCGATACGATGCTAGATTCGGAATAACTGAGCAACGCTTTGCGTTCGACCAGATGGCCATAATCTTCAAGCGTTGTGGCAACGATGGTTCCAAAGCGCTCAAGAGCGCCGTTTGCGTCACCATCAAATTGCAGGCCGCCATGGTAGCTGTGCTTCCGAGCCACTGCTTTGTCCTTATTCAAGCTTTGTTCGAAAGACACTTTAGCAACCGTTCTGGGGGAGAATTTGGCGAAAAATGCAAAAAACCGAAATTTTCCCGCGATTGATTACGCTTTGGAAACCAAGAAACTAAAGGCTTTTGTTTGTCACTGTGGCGGAAATGTGGCGAAAACGGGTGCTGCGCATGTTTTCCGTGCGGCGACGTTATTGATCGATTCGGGAGGCCATGATCGCGATGGATTGCTGATACACTGAGGCTGCGTTCCACTGCTGCAATACACGGAAATTTGGCTCTCCTGGCTGATAGCCGCGCCCCGGTTTCCAGCCCTTCTTGCGAAGAAAATTTGCGGTTGAAGCCAGTGCGTCCGTCATGTTGTAGAAATCCACACGCCTGTCGCCGGTGGCATCGACCCCATAGGTCAGAGCATTGCCTGGCAGGAATTGCGTGTGGCCCAACTCGCCATGTTTTGCCCCTTTTGTCGCCATTGTGATACTCCCCTTGTCCACCAATTTCAGCGCCCCAATTGCGTGCGGAATAAAGAACTCGGATCGGCGACAATCATAGGCCAAAGTGGTTATTGCGGACACAACCTGGCTGTCGCCCATGAAGTTTCCAAATCCGGTTTCCATGCCATGAATGGCGATCAGCACGCCTGCTGGTACACCGTATTGGCGCTCAAACGCAGCATAATAGTTGGGGTTGGCGGCTTTGCGTTTGCGCCCTTGAGCGACGATAGTGTCGGCCCCTCGGACCCGCATGAATTTGTCCAGTGAGTATTTAAAGCTTTTCTGATTGCGGTCCGCCGCGATGGTGCGCGTTGCGTATTGCGTTTGCGACAGCGCACGTAATCCCTTTTTTTTCACCCCGGCCTTTCGTGCCTGTTTCGCAAAATCGGTTTTCCACGCCTCAAAGCCAGCGCTGGTATTCCCGCATGGGGCGGCCAAAGCGGGGGCGGTTAGAGACAAGGCAAGGATAGCAGCGAGGCGAAACATAGGTTAAATCCAACGAAGAAGAAATCTGACTTCAGCGTAGCGCGGGTGTCGAGATCGGAAAAGAAGCTAGTAGAGATCTAGCTCTCCTTTTTCCTTTAGCGTCTCAAACCATTCATCCGGGGTGGCCTTGATGCGGGCATGTTTTACCATCATGGCGTTCATGTTTGGCAGGTTGGACGCATCTGGCCAATCCTCTGGTTGCCAAAGGTTCGCGCGGATAACGCATTTGGGGCAATGCGCAAAAGCGGTTTCAACATGAATCAGCAGCGCCAGTTTTGGGGGGTGGCCACCTACAGCCATTTCTGCCAGCAGGTGAGGGTCTGCGCAGATCCGGGCCTCGCCCCTAAGTCTGAGTGTCTCCATCTTGCCAGGCACAAAGAAGATCACGCTGACACGCGGGTCCTTTAGAACGTTGTGAAAGGTATCCACCCGTTTGTTGCCCGGCCTGTCCGGGATGGCGATCAGTGTGTCAGACACTACCTGAACAAAACCAGCCGGGTCCCCCCTTGGTGAGATGTCCAGGTATCCGTCAGGGTTGGCCGAGGCGATCAAGCAGAACGGTGACGTTGCGATGAAGTCGCGGCACATCCGGTCCAGCGCGTTCAGTTCTTTGGCGAGGATCTGAGGCAGAGGGGAGCCTGTGATACGCTCAAGGTCCTCTGCCGTGGTCACAATGTTGGAAAACTTTGAAAAAGCGTTCATGCGATCTCTCCTGCATTGGGATCGATGGGCAGAAGTGTGAAAGATCAGCACTAACGAAACAAGGGCGCCCGATTGGACGCCCCTGCAGATTTAAACCCAAGCCCAGCTTAGCAGCTGTAATACATGCCGTATTCAACCGGGTGCGGGGTGTGCTCGTAGGTTTCGACCTCTTCCATCTTCAGTGCGATATAGCCGTCGATCTGGTCTTTGGTGAAAACGTCGCCCTGCAGCAGGAAGTCGTGATCAGATGCCAGAGCTTCCAGAGCTTCGCGCAGGCTGCCGCAAACGGTCGGAATATCGGCCAGTTCTTCGGCAGGCAGATCGTACAGGTTCTTGTCCATGGCTTCGCCCGGATCGATCTTGTTCTTGATGCCGTCCAGACCAGCCATCAGCAGTGCGGCAAACGCCAGATAGGGGTTCGCAGCCGGATCCGGGAAGCGGGCCTCAACGCGCTTGGCTTTGGGGCTTTCGGTCCATGGAATACGGACACAACCCGAACGGTTACGGGCCGAGTAGGCGCGCAGAACGGGCGCTTCGAAGCCGGGGATCAGACGCTTGTAGCTGTTGGTCGCCGGGTTGGTGAAGGCGTTCAGGGTCTTGGCGTGCTTCAGGATGCCGCCGATGAAGTAGAGTGCTTCGTCTGACAGGTCGGCGTATTTGTCACCTGCGAACAACGGCTTGCCGTCTTTCCAGATCGACATGTTCACGTGCATACCAGTGCCGTTGTCACCCGCGATCGGCTTCGGCATGAAGGTCGCCGATTTGCCGTAAGCATGCGCAACGTTGTGGATAACGTATTTGTACTTCTGCAGCTCGTCCGCTTGTTTGGTCAGGCTGTCGAAGATCAGGCCCAGTTCGTGCTGGCACGAGGCAACCTCGTGGTGGTGCTTGTCGACCTTCATGCCTAGACGCTTCATGGTCGACAGCATTTCCGAACGCAGATCCTGCGCTTCGTCAACCGGGTTCACCGGGAAGTAGCCACCCTTGACGCCCGGACGGTGGCCCATGTTGCCCATCTCGTACTCGGTGTCGGTGTTCCACGACGCGTCGGTCGCATCAACTTCGTAGGATACTTTGTTGATACTGTTCGAGAAACGAACATCGTCGAACAGGAAGAACTCGGCTTCCGGACCCATATAGGCAACGTCGCCGATGCCGGATGCTTTCAGGTAAGCTTCGGCTTTCTGAGCAGTACCGCGCGGGTCACGCTCGTATGCTTCGCCAGTGTCGGGTTCAACAACCGAGCAGTGCAGGCAGATGGTCTTTTCCGCGTAGAACGGATCGACATAGGCGCTGCCTGTGTCGGGCATCAGTTTCATGTCCGAAGCTTCGATCGATTTCCATCCCGCGATGGACGAACCGTCGAACATAAAGCCTTCTTCCAAGAAGTCCTCGTCGACCTGATCGGCCATGATCGTCACGTGCTGAAGCTTACCGCGCGGGTCGGTGAAGCGGATGTCGACGTATTCTGCGTCTTCTTCCTTGATCAGCTGAAGAACTGCGTCCTTGCTCATTCTCTTGTTTCCTCTGACTTGAAGATTTGAGTTTTACAGCGCGTCCGAACCGGTCTCGCCGGTACGGATACGGATGGCTTGTTCAATTGGTGAGACAAAAATTTTGCCATCACCGATTTTGTCGGTTTTTGCGGCCGAAACGATGGCTTCGATGGCGGCATCGACCTGATCATCGTCCAACACGACCTCGACCTTCACCTTGGGCAGAAAGTCGACGACATATTCTGCGCCACGGTAGAGTTCCGTGTGTCCTTTCTGGCGGCCGAAGCCTTTGACTTCGATCACGCTGAGGCCCTGGACGCCGACGTCCTGTAATGCCTCTTTCACTTCGTCCAGTTTGAACGGCTTGATGATCGCTTCGATCTTTTTCATCCCGGCTCACCTCGCATGGTTGTCAGACCCGCAGTGATCACGTCTAAGATCAGGCGGCAATGTGATTGCGGAATTGTTGTGCGGCGGGCAGGGCGAATTTCGAGGCTGGGTGAGATTTTGGGCATGTTGCACAAAAAGTAATCGAAATTGAATCGCGGAAAGGATTGAGATGACAGAGTTGCTGACAGCGGCCCAAATGCGGGCGATTGAGCGGGCCGCCATCGAGTCCGGTAAAGTGACAGGTCTGGAACTGATGGAACTGGCCGGGCTGGGCGTTGTCGACGCGATCTTCGAGGAATGGCCGGAGTTGCGGGATCGAGGGGCCAGCCCCTCGAGCTCCCCGAGGTATTTGGGGCCAGATGAAGGGGATCCCTGGCGCGCGGTGGTTTTGTGCGGGCCTGGGAACAATGGTGGCGACGGGTTTGTTGTTGCGCGTCTTCTGCGAGAGTTAGGATGGGAGGTTGAGGTTTTTCTGTATGGGGAACCAGAAAAGCTGCCTCCGGATGCGCGGGTGAATTATGAGCGGTGGGCCAAGCTTGGCGAAACGCATTCCAGGGTGATCGATCCTGCGCCGTTTCATGACGATTATTTGCGCTTTCCCGACAGATTTGACCTGATTGTTGATGGGCTGTTCGGAACCGGGTTGACGCGTCCCTTTAGCGGCGTGTTTGCTCTCTTGGCTCTCGAAGAAACAAGATCTCTAGTTCGAAAGAAGGGCGCGCGCATCGTCTCGATCGACACCCCAAGTGGTCTGTGTGCAGACAGCGGTCATGTGATCGGGAATGCGATTGAAGCCGATCTGACGGTCACCTTCCATGCAAGAAAGATTGGGCATGTGGTGGCCGATGGACCGTTGAAGTGCGGCAATGTCAGAAACAAGTCCATCGGTCTTGCTCATTCTGAGCTCGACCGAGTCGTACGCTTGATGTCTTCACAGGATGTTTTGGTCGCGAAAGATGTCTCTGATCACAAATACACCCACGGTCACGCCCTAATCCTTTCGGGCGGTTCCGGAAAAACAGGCGCGGCGCGGTTAGCGGCGCGGGGGGCGCTACGAATTGGGGCCGGGTTGGTAACATTGGGGGTACCGCCCTCGGCACAGATGGAAGTGGCCAGTCAGATCACGGCTTTGATGATGCAACGGGTTGAGGGGGCGGAGAGTTTGGCTGAGGTCCTGAGCGACACGCGCCTGAATGCGCTTTGTCTGGGGCCAGCGCTTGGATTGCAGCGAGCTCGTACGTTGGTTTCTGTGGCTTTGGCGGCGAGACGGGCGACAGTGTTGGATGCCGATGCCTTGTCAGCTTTTGCAGACGATCCGGGCGTCTTATTTGAGCAGATTCACGAGAAATGCGTTCTGACACCGCATGGTGGAGAGTTTGCGAGGCTTTTCCCGGACATTGCAGAGAAGCTGAATGCGGTGCCAACCAAAGGCCCGGCTTATTCCAAGGTTGACGCTACGCGGGCCGCGGCGAAACGGGCGGGGTGTGTGGTTCTCTTCAAAGGGCAGGATACGGTGATTGCGTCACCAGATGGACAATGCTCGATCAATGCGGCGTGTTACGAAAGGGCGGCCCCTTGGCTGGCAACCGCTGGGTCCGGCGACGTGTTGGCGGGTTTCATCACGGGTTTGCTGGCTCGTGGGTTTGCACCGATGCAAGCAGCCGATACGGCGGCGTGGCTGCATGTGGAATGCGCGCGCCAATTCGGGCCCGGTTTGATCGCCGAAGATATTCCAGAGCAACTGCCCGAAGTGTTTAGAAAGATGAATATTTGAGTGTGTTGGCGGGGAATGGCTCAATCCACACAAAACCGGCAAAATTCCGCCGATCGCGTCTGTATGATTACAGAGCGAGTGTTTGCCAGACACACATTCGGACGGCACAGTTTTTCTGAGCACCTCCGAAACGGATTGGCGGTGATGTGTTTAAGTTAATGAAATACATTGTAAAACTTTCACGACCGCTGTGCCCAGTGTTGCGAATTTGCAATTCCTTTACAAAACAGCGCGCTGTTATCTGGAACGTCGATGCTCGGTAATCAATTAGACGGGGTGAAAGACCCGAACCATTCATGGTGAGTGAAATGACTTTTAAATTCAAAACCCTATCCGTTGCCGCCACGTTGACAGCGACGACGGTCATCCCGGCTGCGGCAGAACTGAAATATGAAAACAACACTGGTGGTTATGTTCTGCTGTACGGGCAACTGCACCCTGCGCTGATCTCGGTCGATGACGGACAAGATACCGAGACCCGCGTTTTGGACAACGATTTGTCGAACAGCCGCGTGGGCCTGCGCCTGATGCAGCCATATGGCAGCAATGAGTTCCAGTTTTGGTTTGAAACGGGTCTTGGTTTGCCGGGGTCCGCGTCGGCCGATCAATTTGGAACCAACGCTGATGGCTGGAATCGCGAAGACATTCGCCACGTGGATTTCTCGCTCAAGGGCGGCTATGGCAAGTTCTCAGCCGGTCAGGGCAGTATGGTCGCTGATGGTGCCGCTGAGGTCGATCTGTCTTATGTCGGAACTGCGCTTTATTCGTTTACCAATGATGAAAACGCAGGCTTCTTTTATCGCGATACGACCGGTTTGCTGAGCGGAATTACTGTCGGAGACAGCGCAAGCAACTTTGACGGCGGGCGCCGTGGGCGTGTGCGGTATGATACGCCATCGTTGAATGGGTTTTCGGCTGGTTTTGCGTACGGTCAGAATATCCTGTCCAGCAGCGACGATGATGACTATTACGACATTGGCCTGTTCTATGAAAACACCTTTGCCGGTGGTGTGAAATTCGCAGCAGCCATTGCTTATGCGGTGAGAGATCGGGATGACAATTCCGGGGATAGCAAAGACACGATAGGCTCTGCGTCGGTTCTGCTGCCGAGCGGTCTGGGATTTACGATCGCGGGTGGTACGCGTGACGATGATCAGGCTGGTGCAACGGATCCGAATTACTGGTACGGCAAAATTTCGTACGAAGGAAACTGGATTTCATGGGGAAAGACGGGTGTCGGTATTGATTACTATGACGGTTCGGATTTCGACAGCAACGGGTCGGACACCAAGGCCTGGGGTATCGCGGTGGTTCAGAAAGTCGACGCGATCGATACAGACGTTTACCTGAAATACCGCAACCACGACTTTGATGACGGATCATCCTTTGACAACAACGAAGCCTGGGTTCTGGGTGCGCGTTGGAAGTTCTGATCGACGTGACAGCGCCAAACGTAAACGCCCCGGTTTCCGGGGCGTTCTTTTTTGCGGTTTAGGCGATCAAATGCTGTTGGATTCCGCCTTTGCCCCTTGCACGTAAGCTGCTGGCCAAATAGAAGGCGTCAAATTTGCCCGGCGCGCCCTTTTTGCGCGCCCCGAATCCTATGGGGACTACCATAATGCAGGTTACCGAGACGCTGAACGAAGGTCTGAAACGTGGCTACAACATCGTTGTGACCGCAGCCGAGCTGGACGACAAGGTCAATGAAAAGCTGACCGAAGCGCAGCCGGAAATCGAAATGAAAGGTTTCCGCAAGGGCAAGGTGCCGATGGCGCTGCTTAAGAAGCAGTTTGGCCAGCGCCTGCTGGGTGAAGCGATGCAGGAAAGCATCGACGGTGCGATGAACCAGCACTTTGAAGACAGCGGTGACCGCCCTGCGCTGCAGCCCGAGGTCAAGATGACCAACGAGGATTGGAAAGAAGGCGACGACGTTGAAGTGGCGATGTCTTATGAGGCACTGCCTGCAATTCCCGAGGTTGACCTGAAGTCGGTCGAGCTTGAGAAGCTGGTTGTCAAAGCTGACGATGCTGCTGTGGAAGAAGCACTGAACAACCTGGCCGAAACTGCGCAGGATTTCAAAGCGCGTCGCAAAGGTTCGAAAGCCAAAGATGGCGATCAGATCGTATTCGACTTTGTCGGCAAGGTTGACGGCGAAGAGTTCGAGGGTGGATCGGCCGAAGATTATCCTTTGGTTCTGGGCTCGAACAGCTTCATCCCTGGCTTTGAAGAGCAGTTGGTTGGTGTGAAGGCTGAAGAAGAAAAGGACGTCAACGTCACTTTCCCCGAAGAATACGGTGCCGAGCACCTGGCTGGAAAAGATGCCGTTTTCACTTGCACCATCAAAGAAGTGAAGGAGCCGGTGGCCGCAGAAGTAAACGACGAACTGGCCATGAAATTCGGCGCCGAAGATCTGGACGCCCTGAAAGCGCAGATTTCCGAACGTCTGGAAGCAGAATACGCCGGTGCATCGCGTGCGGTCATGAAGCGCACTCTGCTGGATGTGCTGGACGAGAAAGTCTCGTTCGACCTGCCGCCGTCGCTGGTGGAAGCCGAAGCCAAGCAGATCGCGCACCAGCTGTTCCACGAGGAAAACCCGGACGTGGAAGGCCATGACCACGGCGAAGTGGAGCCCACGGAAGAGCACACCAAGCTTGCAGAGCGCCGTGTACGTCTCGGTCTGCTGCTGGCCGAGTTGGGCCAGAAGGCCGAGGTTGAAGTGACCGACGCGGAAATGACACAGGCGATCATGAACCAGGCGCGTCAGTACCCGGGTCAAGAGCGTCAGTTCTTTGAGTTCGTTCAGCAGAACGCTCAGATGCAGCAGCAAATGCGTGCGCCGATCTTTGAAGACAAGGTTGTCGACTATGTGTTCGAGCTGGCTCAGGTCAGCGAAAAGGACGTGAGCAAAGACGATCTGCAAAAAGCCGTAGAGGCTCTGGAAGAGGAGTAATCCTCTTCCGCCCATTCCCAATGGGCACAAAGCAACGGAGCCGCCTGTTGATCAGACGGCTCCGCATGGGTGGCTTTTGTATCTATGAGGTGAGGGGGTCAGGCCTCATGAGCAAAAGCGCGGGGGGTTTCTAACAGAGCGGTTCTCTGCTCTGGGGTGAACGTGTCCATCAGCGTCTCTATCAGCTTAAGGACATCCTGCCGCTCAGCTTCGGTTTTTGCGGCGTTCATCTGTTCCACAAAATACTTCTCAAGATCGGTGAGCGGTTGGTGGTTGGTGTTGGCTGGCGCTTCAGTTTTGCCCTGAGCAAACAGTTCCAGCGCCTGTTCATCGGACATAAAGACATCGTGATCGATGCCAGCATAGTCGCGGATGCCCGAAATACGCTCGTCTGAGCAATCCATCAGAGCTGCCATTGCCACCACTTTACCCATAGGTTTGGCTGAGCCAAGGTAGTCATATGGAGCGTTTCCTGATCGCTGGAGAACGCGGTTCATGACCGGGTCGATGACGGCGATCGAATCCAGCACGCCAGCGGTTTTTGCATATTCGAACGATCCGATCATGACCTCGCTGGTGACATAGGACACAGAGTTTTTGCCGCGGCCGCGGCCCAGTTTCTTGGTGTCGACGCAGAAACGGGTTGCTTCCCAAACCTGCGAACTGCGGAGTGGTGGCTCTCCGTCCAAGATCGAGTTGAATACGTCCGACAACATGTGTGGACCAGTTGTCTGCAACAGGCGCATACAACCGACGACTTCCCCCTCGTCGTCGATGCTGACCACATACGCAGGATTTAGGTCGTCGAACATGTCGCGCTCGCGACCGTCCACGATATTAACTTCCCAGCCCAAACGATCCCCGAACACACGAGCCCGAAGCTTGAACATATCGTCCAGGACGTCTTTGAATTTATGTTGGTTGATACCATCAATTACGATGATCATTTCCATCCCCCTGCAGTCTGGTTACCGTGACACAACATTTAACCATATTGTGATCGGGGACTATTGGGGATTTCCCGTATTTTTGCGATTTTTTACTTAACCCGGTGCTATTAAGCCCAGACCTATTGCCCGTCCGATGGCTTGGGGAGTGGTCAGCGCGCCCAGTTTTTCCCGACCCGACCGCATGTGAACCTCAACCGTTCGGTGCGAGATAGACAAAATATCGCCGACATCTTGTTGGGATTTGCCTTCGGCAACCCATTGCAAAATCTCTTTTTCGCGCGTGGACAGGGCAGGGAGGTAAAGCGCTTTGGCCAGAACGCCAGACTGCATAACCATGTCATGAGCATGCACAGCCGCCATTTGCAGATCGCCCATAACATGCTTTTTCAGCTTTTCCCACTCACCGTCTGAACAATCGCGTGTCACGCTGAGAATCCCGCACTCGCCATAAGGACCACGAACAGGGACAGTCAACCCGCGTGGGGTAATGCCAAAGTCATGCGCGTCGCGAAAAACAGCGTTGAAGTTTTCGTCCTGATTAAAGCGGCTCCAATCGACCGGGGCGATGCTTAGAACGGATTGATAGATTGTGGGATCGAAATGGTGATACCCGTGGCTGCCATAATGAATCTTCCACTCGTCAGGATAGTTTGCATATCCTTGCACATCCCCTTTGACAGGGTTCATCGTGGCATAGGACGCGTAGTCGAATCCAAGCTCCTCGCAGACAGAATTTATAACGTCTGCGGTCGACTTTTCCTCGTGGTCAAGCGCGGCCAAGTCTATCAGTTTCACCTGTCCAACCTTTGTTTAGCCCTTCCCATCCCTCAAGAAGTGCCAAGTTTGTCCGTATTCAACGCTACGTTGCGTCAACCGATGCGCAAAGCGCAAGGGAAGTGTTCATATCTCGCAGTTTGGTGCGTGTTTTGCGCAACATTAAACCTCGAATGCGGCTGAATATGGTGATATTGCGGGGGATTTGACGTGAATTCGCGTCGAATGTCCATAGTTAATCGCTAGATTGTGCAGACTGCTACTGCGATTTCAATCCAGTTTCTACCAGCAATCCGCGAGCTTTGGCCTCGGGCCAATACCCTTTGGCATACAGAAAGATCGCGCGTTGCTGGTCTCCATCAGACAGCAACCATGCCCCGCGCAGGTATTTGCCTGCGAATTCTAGGTTGGTATCCGCGTCCAGCAATCCTTCGGCATTGCCTTTGTATCCCATGGACCGTGCTGTGGCTGGGAGGATCTGCAATAGCCCATAATATGGGCGGTTCACTGCCCATGGGCGGTGTGTGCTTTCGCGGATGGCCAGTTTATGCACAAGCTCACGGGGCAGCTCGTAATGGTCTGCCCATTTGTTGATCGACGCTCTGAGTTCAGGGGTTTCGTTTGGATATAGCGGTGGGTTGTATAGGGACGTGTCCGCTTTGGAGACTTCTCCGCCACCACAGGCAAGCAGTGGCGTTGCGAACAAAAGAGCAAGAATGCTGCGGCGAGGGTAAACAGGCATCATGAATCTCCGGTCAATAGGGCGCTATGATATGGAACGTTTGTCCGGTCGCAACACTAGCGATCAATTTGGGCCGAAATTTGCTGGTGTGACTGCGGCGCCCAAAAAAGGCCGCACAAATTGCGCGGCCTTTGGATTGGTAGGTTCGAAACCTGATCAGGCTTTCGCTTCGTCTTCCTCAGCAGGAGGGACTTCGGCAACCAGGTCATCATCATCTGACGCAGCCGAGCCGATGTCGTCGAACAGTTCGGCGATTTCGAATTCAGCAGCGGCTTCTTCTTCAGCAGCCAGTTCCTGGATCGATTTACCCGATGCCTGAAGTTCAGCTTCTTCTTCCGAACGAGCAACGTTCATCTTGATCGCGACTTCGACCTCGGGGTGGAGACGAACACCAACGGTGTGCAGACCCAGTTCCTTGATCGGAGCAAGCAGGACGACCTGTTTCTTGTCGACGGTGAAACCGGCCTCAGTCGCAGCGTCTGCCGCGTCACGCGGGGTGACAGAGCCGTACAGAGCGCCAGCATCGGATGCCGAGCGAATCACGATGAACTGCTGACCGTCCAGCTTTTCAGCCAGTGCTTCAGCTTCTTTCTTGGTTTCCAGGTTGCGGGCTTCCAGCTGCGCTTTCTGGGCTTCGAACGAGGCGATGTTCGCATCGGACGCGCTCAGCGCTTTGCCTTGGGGCAGCAGGAAGTTGCGGGCATAGCCGGGCTTGACGTCAACGACGTCGCCCATCTGACCCAGTTTCGCAACGCGTTCCAGCAGGATAACTTGCATGTCAGTGTCTCCTTACTTCACGGCGTAGGGCAGCAGGGCGAGGAAGCGGGCGCGTTTGATAGCACGGGCCAGTTCACGCTGCTTTTTCGCCGAAACGGCGGTGATGCGCGAAGGAACAATCTTGCCACGCTCAGAGATGTAGCGCTGCAGCAGACGGGTGTCCTTGTAGTCGATTTTCGGCGCGTTCTCACCCGAGAACGGGCAGACCTTACGACGGCGGAAAAATGGTTTTGCGGCCATGGTTTAGTGTCCTTTCCTCAGGCGGTGATCAACGACGCTCGCGGCGGTCGCCACGTTCGTCACGCTTCTGCATCTGAATCGACGGGCCGTCTTCGTGGCCGTCGACCTTGATGGTCAGAACACGCATGACATCGTCATGCAGGCGCATCAGGCGTTCCATTTCCTGAACCGCACCCGAGGGGGCATCGGTCTTCAGGAAGGCATAGTGGCCTTTGCGGTTTTTGTTGATCTTGTAGGCCATCGTCTTGACGCCCCAGTACTCGCTGTCGACGAGGCTGCCGCCATTGTCGGCCAGTACGGTGCCAAAGTGTTCGACGAGGCTTTCCGCCTGCGCGTTGGACAGGTCCTGACGCGCGATCATTACATGCTCATACAGTGGCATGTGCACTCCTGTTTATATCAAGGCGCATTTCATAGGCGGGGCCATCTGGTCCTTCGCGACCCTGCCACGAGAGGCTGCGCGATTCATATGACTGCGAAGGATGGCCCCGTATACACGTTTGAGCGGGCGGGGCAAGCCCTGCCACATATGCCTTTGAGACGCCGCCCAATTTCCTTTGGGGTGCCCAATTGCTGACGCTTTTCGGCTCAAAGTTGTTTTGCATACCGGACGATACCCGGAGCCAATTTTTATTCGACAGTAACCTGACAAAAGGTGAAATGTTATGACCGCGATGAACACAAACACATACCGGGAAGATGCGGCGGGATCGCGTTTTGAGCACTCGGTCCCGGTACTGATCACTTTCGCGCCGAATTGGAAGGCGCGTTTGATCCTGGCGCGGATGGTTGGCGCTTTTCTGATCGTATCGGCGTTTTCCATGTGGCTGATGCCGGGGTCCGTCATTGGGGCTGAAGTCTGGCCCATCAAGATGGCCGCTTCGATGCTGTTTTTGATCGTTGGTGTCAGCCTGCTGACAATCGAGGTTCTTGATCCTCGTCCTGATGCCTATTTCGACCCAATTCGCCGCGAAGTACGAGTGCTGCAGAAGAACGAGGACGGGCGTCCGCAGACTGTTTTGCGCCGCAGCTATGACTCTTTGGGTGGTGCGCGTTTTGAAGAGAATGAAGTTCATCTGTTTGACGTGGACGGAAGCTTGTTGATGAAGCTGCCGCTTGAATCGGCGGATGTCAGCCGAGCCCTGAAAGGACAGCTGAGCAAAAGCGTAACAATTTTCGGCTGATATTTATTCTGTTCAAAAAGGAACAGAAATTGTTAGCCAACAGAGGTTGTGTGCCGCCCTAGGGCGGCACATCTTGTTTTTGAGCAACCCCATCGGCTTGCATTCACAAAAACGCGGAGATTGTTATGAAATCCACCCTTCTTGCTGCTGCTTTGGCCGTTTCGGCGACTGCTTCGTTTGCCAGCGCTGAGAAATACGTGCTGGACCCCAGCCACAGCCAGGTTCTTTTCAGCTATGACCACCTTGGGTTTTCGACCACCTATGGCATGTTCTCGGGCTTTGAGGGCGAGATCATGTTTGATCAGGAAAACCCTGCGGCGTCCAGCGTCAGCGTTTCGATGCCAGTCATGGAGATGTTCACCGGCTGGAAGCCGCGCGAAGATCACTTTATGACCGAGGATTTCTTCGGCGCTGCCGAGGGCGATCTGATCACTTTCACTTCGACCGGTATCGAGGTGACGGGCGACGACACCGCCAACATCACCGGCGATTTGACCATGAATGGCGTCACCAAATCCGTTGTTCTGGACGCCAAGCTGAACAAAGCGGACAGCCACCCGATGGCCAACAAGCCTTGGGCCGGCTTCAACGCAACGACAACTTTGGTTCGCAGCGATTTCGATCTGGGTCAGTTTGCACCGTTTGTCGGTGACGAAGTTCAGGTTCAAATCTCGATAGAGGCCCAAAAGGCCGACTAAAGCCCACATTGCTAAAGACGAAGCCGCCGGTGAGCATTTCACCGGCGGTTTTTTGTTGAACCGTCCTTATTCCGCGTGGATAGCCCTAGGATCATTCCGCGCGGGTAGCTGTAAGGTCGACGGAAACAGAGACGGCAAAACCCAGGGATTCCTCGGTGGGCTGTGACGTGCCGACATCAAATTCCAAGCGGTTCAAATCAACCGAGCCAGACATTACGGCTGTTTCACCCTCAACATCCAGCGAGAAGGGCAGCACGATATCAATCGTTTTGTCGCGAATTGTCAGGGGGCCGCGAGCTTCAAACCCGGTTTCGGTCCTGAAGAGGTCAGCAGTGAATTGAGCAGTGGGGAATTGCGCCGTATTGAAGAAATCGGCACCCATGGCCTGCTCGGTAACTGTACCAAGATTGAGCGAGCCAATGGCAATGGTGACGTCCACTGATCCCGCAGGTCCGACTTGCGCCGGGTCGTCGAATGTGATGGCCGCCGTCCAGTCTGTAAAGGAACCGGTGACGGGGCTGCCCAGTTGCGAGATCGTAATCGACAGAGTGCCTGTCTGAACTTGCCAGTCCGATTGAACCTCGGCCAGTTCGATGTCGGCGTCTCCAGCTTCCCGAGCGAATTCACCCGTGACCCAACCGCCCGTCAAAACCATAGCCCAGACCGCCAAAGCGGCAACTGCGGGAACGAGAGAATGGTGTTGTCGCGGGGGTTCAGGCGCATCCGAACGTCCTGGCAGCATTCTGCGCAACGTGCTGTCTTTATCGACGACATGGTGTTTCAACGCGCCAGCGATGTGCAGAATCAGAGAACCGACCAAAACCCACATGAACAGCCAATGAAGCACGCCTGTAACCTCGGCCAGTACGTCGGACTTGGGAACAAAGGGCAAGTTTTGCCCAAAAGGCCATAGGATCGGAGCAAAGCCTTCTGTTGCGGCGTGGTGAACCCACCCGCTGAGAGGAACAAGAACCAAGGATCCATAAAGAAGCCAGTGAACGGTCTCTGCGGCGAAGGCCTCGGGCTTGTTTTCGGCATTCAAAAGGCCGGGCTTTGTTTGGGTGAGGGCCCACAGGATACGCGCCAATGCGACGAAGAACACTGCGATCCCGACTGTTTTGTGCAGCGAAAAGACGCGCGCTGCGCGGGCGATCTCGGCTTCGGTTGGTGCGGTGTCTGCGTGAAGAACCGCATATGCAAGGTTGTCTGCGACCCAGCCGAGCGGCAAGGCCGTCAGGATCAGCAGGGCTGTGAGCCAGTGAAACGTCTTTGCAACGCTTCCGTAGCTGGAAAAGGAATTGGTCGCGGCCATGGGTCGTGGACTCCGAGATTCTTGATCTTGTCCAACGTAAAGCTGACAGAATGAGACACAAGTAAGCGCGGGCGCACAGCAACAGTGCCAGAATGCAGAACGCAGGCAGCGCTTGTGCCAGACGAGCAGTCAGTTTACACCCCGCCGCAACCTAACAGCATGCATGAGGTTGCAATGACACTCGCGTTCGTTTTTCCGGGGCAGGGCGCCCAGACAATCGGTATGGGCAAAGCGCTGGCCGAGGCTTACCCGGCGGCGCAAGCCATCTTTGATGAGGTGGACGACGCTCTGGGTGAGAAACTGAGCAGCCTGATCTGGGATGGCGATATCGCTGAGTTGACGCTGACACAGAATGCGCAACCCGCGTTAATGGCAACGTCAATGGCCGCAATGCGTGCCTTGGAGGCCGAGGGTGTTTCAATCAGCAAGACCGCTTTTGTGGCGGGGCACTCGCTTGGTGAATATTCCGCTTTGGCCGCTGCTGGAGCGTTGTCGGTTGCCGACACCGCGCGCCTGTTGCGCACGCGCGGGCAAGCCATGCAAAGCGCCGTGCCCGTAGGCGAGGGAGCCATGGCCGCTGTTCTCGGGTTGGACCTTGAAGCGGTTCGCGCCGTTGCCGAAGAGGCCGCGCAGGGCGAGGTATGTCAGGCGGCCAATGACAACGACCCAACCCAGGTTGTTGTGTCCGGTTCAAAAGCCGCCGTTGAGCGTGCAGCTGAGATCGCCAAAGAAAAAGGGGCTAAACGTGCAGTTATGTTGCCTGTAAGTGCTCCATTTCACTGTGCGCTGATGCAACCTGCTGCAGATGTAATGGCGGAAGCCCTTGCTGCAGTCGAAATTAAGGCACCTGCAGTGCCGTTGGTCGCCAATGTACGCGCTGAGGCGGTCAGTGACCCTGATTTGATCCGTCAGTTGCTTGTCGAACAAGTGACGGGCTCGGTGCGCTGGCGCGAAAGCGTGCAGTACATGGCTGCGCAGGGTGTGACTGAGACATGGGAGATTGGCGCCGGTAAAGCACTCTCTGGAATGATCCGTAAAATCGACCGTGCCATCGCCGGCAAAGCTGTGGGTGCGCCGGAAGATGTTCATAAGGCCCTTCAGGCCGAATCGTAAGCTGAATGCGCGTCTTTGCCGACGCACCAAGAGGGAAACTGTATGTTTGATTTGACAGGTAAAAACGCACTGATCACTGGTGCGTCAGGGGGCATCGGTGGCGACATTGCACGTGCACTGCACGGCGCGGGTGCAACGGTTGGGTTGTCCGGTACACGGGTCGAACCGCTGCAAGCCCTTGCTGATGAGCTTGGCGAGCGTGCACATGTACTGCCTTGTAATCTGAGTGATCCCGAAGCTGTGGAGGCGCTGCCGAAGCAAGCGGCCGAGGTGATGGGATCGGTCGACATTCTGGTCAACAACGCCGGTATAACGCGCGACAATCTGTTTATGCGTATGTCAGACGAGGAATGGCAGAGCGTCATTGACGTGAACATGACCTCGACCATGAAACTGTGTAAAGGCGTGATCCGGGGCATGATGAAGGCCCGATGGGGGCGCATCGTGAATGTCTCGTCCATCGTGGCGGCTATCGGTAATCCGGGGCAAACTAACTACGCCGCTTCAAAGGCCGGAATGATTGGTTTTTCCAAGGCCTTGGCCCATGAAGTTGCAACGCGCGGTATCACCGTAAATGCCGTGGCGCCGGGTTTCATCACAACGGCAATGACAGAAAAGCTGAGCGAGGATCAGAAAAAGGGTTTGTTGACCAAGGTTCCGGCGGGCCGCATGGGCGATCCCAGAGAAATTGCTGCGGCGGTTCTGTACCTCGCAAGCCCCGAAGCAGGCTATGTCACCGGAAGCACCTTGCATGTGAACGGCGGTATGGTCATGTTGTGATCGCATCAGGGGCGAGCGCGAAAGCGTTTGCCTCTTGCGTCGACTATGCTATAGGCGGCGCATCTATGCGGGGCCGGTCTTTCAGGTCGGCCTTCTACTTTCCCGGTTTCCCGGGACCCAAACCGCCCGAAACGGGCAAATCAAAGCCAACCCGTGCGGGCAAGGGCAGAATCGGGCAGACCGCCCTGTAAAGGAATGAGGAATAGATATGAGCGACGTCGCAGATCGCGTTAAGAAGATCGTTGTTGAGCACCTGGGTGTTGAAGAAGATAAGGTCGTTGAAAACGCGTCCTTCATCGACGATCTGGGCGCAGACAGCCTGGACACTGTTGAGCTGGTTATGGCCTTCGAAGAAGAGTTCGGCATCGAGATCCCCGATGACGCAGCCGAAACCATTCAAACATTCGGCGACGCGGTTAAGTTCATCAGCGAAGCGTCCTAAGCGTTTCTATCTGATCAAAAGCGGCGCTTCCGAGCAACGGAGGCGCCGTTTTTTTGTGCCCGATCAAATTTCGGTCTTGCGTGGTCATTTTCCACTGCGCACTGTTTCCATTGAGGCAAAACTCAAAGTGGACAGGGCATGATAAGATCCACTCCAATGATAAATACCGCGCGTTTGACGCTTTGCGCCATGCGCCCCGAGGATTTTGAGCGGTTCGCCGAAATCTGGCGTGACCCTTGCGTCGTTCAGAATATTGGCGGGACGCCACGGTCACGTGGCGAAGCGTGGGATTCGTTTCTGCGAAATGCTGGGCATTGGCAAATGGCCGGATTCGGCCAGTGGGGCGTAATGCAGCAGTCAACGCGTACGCTGATAGGGCAGGCAGGGTTCTTCTACGGCAACCGACGTATGGGGGAGGATTTTGACGGTTTCCCCGAAGCCGGTTGGATCCTAGCCCCCGAAGCTCAGGGCCAAGGGTTGGGATATGAAGCGGCCAAGGCCGCCCATGATTGGTTTGATCGGGTGATTCCCGGACCTTTGGTTGCAATGGTGAACGCGTCGAATACGTCTTCGCAGAAGCTCGCGAAAAAGCTGGGCTATGTTCTGATCCGTGAAGGGGTATATAATGAAACCCCGGTGCATTTGTTGCGGCGCAACGGACCACCCGCCCGCGCGTAATTCCGCCAGTTCGCCTATATGCCGCAAAATGGCCAAACTGTGCCGATCCCGGTAAATCGGGTTTGGAATGTGTGATCTATGCTGCCGGGGATTTTCAGAGCGATTGAGCGGAGGAGCAAGCTCATGAGGATTTACCCCACGATGGAACTGCAGAACGGCCGGTGTGTCACGCTGGATAAAGGCCGTCTGGATAACGCGATGATCTGGCATGTGAATCCGGTTGAAACCGCGCGGGGCTGGGCCGAGGCAGGTGCCGAATGGATGCATCTGACTGATTTCGACGCGATTGAAGGCAAGGACACCAACGCCCAGCTGATTGAGGAAATCATTCGAGGAGCAGAGATTCCCGTGCAACTGGCCGGCGGTATGCGCACACGTGAACAGGTCGAATACTGGATCGACAAAGGGGTGGGGCGTGTCGTTATCGGCACGTTGGCCGCGCTGGAGCCGAATCTGGTCAAAGAACTGGCCAAGCTCTATCCGGATCAGATCGTGCTGTCTGTCGACGTCTGGCAGGGATTTGTCATGACGGATGGCTGGCGTAACCAGAGCGCCTTTACACCCGAGGCATTTATTGACGCGTTTGAGGGCGTTCCGTTTGCAGCGATTGTCGTCACGGATATCGATAGCGACATGGAAGATGTAGACGCGCAGCTTGGTTTGATTTCCGGGATCGCCGGGCATTCCCGGACCCCGGTGATTGCAAGCGGAGTCGTGCGCACGGCGGACGATATATCCCGTCTGGCCTATATCCCGAACATTTCGGGCGCAATTGTCGGGCGGGCGCTGTTCCGCAAGTCGCTGGAATTATCAGATGCTCTGGAGATGGCTAAGGCCGCACATGAGCCAGTGGCGCAGTTCCAATAAGCCGAATAAACAAACCATCCCGCCCTTTCTGCTGCGCGCGTGAAAGGGCGGGTACTGTGTTTTCCTTAAAATACGCGTTTCTCTGGGTGATCGGCGGCTGGATGCCGGTTCGGAAATCGCCCTTGCTCTTGCCCCCGGACCCCGGGCCGGGGTATGAGCGGTTCTCATAACAGGAAGCAGGCAAGAGGCACTTCATGCGCAGAGTCGTTGTAACCGGTCTTGGATTGGTCACTCCTTTGGCCAGCGGGGTCGAGGAAACATGGTCGCGGTTGCTGGACGGGGAATCCGGCGCAGGCCCCATCACGCATTTCGACGCTGAGGCAAGCGGGGTCACGACGACCTATGCCTGCGAGGTGCCGCGCGGGGATGGTACCAACGGAACGTTCAATCCTGACGATTGGATGCCGCCGAAAGAACAGCGCAAGATCGAAGACTTCATCCTGTATTCGATTGCGGCCGCGGAAATGGCCTGCAAGGACGCCAACTGGTTGCCGGAGGATGAGGAAGACCGTCTGCGAACAGGTGTTCTGATTGGTTCGGGTATCGGCGGGTTGGGCTCGATTGCCAACACCGCTAATCTGATCCGCGACAAGGGTCCGCGACGGGTGTCACCGTTCTTTATTCCGGGTGCTCTGATCAATCTGGCCTCGGGTCAGGTGTCGATCCGCCACGGTTTCAAAGGGCCGAACCACTCTGTTGTGACCGCATGTTCGACTGGTGCCCATGCGATTGGCGATGCCAGCCGTATTATCCGCGCGGGTGATGCGGACGTCATGGTTGCAGGTGGCGGCGAAGGCTGCATCTGCGAGATCGGGATTGCAGGTTTCAATGCCTGTAAGGCGCTGTCGACGAAATATGCAGACGACCCGAAGAAAGCCAGCCGTCCCTATGACGTCGACCGCGACGGGTTCGTCATGGGCGAGGGTGCGGGCATCGTGGTGTTGGAAGACTACGAACACGCAAAAGCACGTGGAGCCAAGATTTATGCCGAAGTTCTGGGTTATGGCATGTCGGGTGATGCGTATCACATCACCGCGCCGTCAGAGGATGGCGATGGGGCCGAACGTTCGATGAAGGCCGCGCTGCGCAGTGCCGGGCTGGAGCCGAAAGATCTGGACTATATCAACGCGCATGGCACCTCGACCATGGCGGATACGATTGAGTTGGGTGCTGTGGAACGCCTGCTGGGCGATCATGCGTCAAACGCCACAATGACATCGACAAAGTCAGCCACTGGGCACTTGCTGGGGGCTGCGGGCGCGATTGAGGCAATTTTCTCGATTCTGGCAATCCGTGATCAGGTTGCGCCGCCGACGATCAACTTGGACAACCCGGCGGTCGAAACACCGATTGATCTGGCACCGAATGCCAAGCGCGAGCGTGAGATCAACGTGGCTCTGTCAAACTCGTTCGGGTTTGGCGGTACCAATGCCAGCGTGATCTTTGGAAAGGTCAGCTAAATGTGGCGGGCCATTGCTTCGAATGCTCTGACCATGTTGGTGGTCGGCTTGTTCCTGATGGGCGGACTGATCCTTTGGGGGCAATCTCAATACAAAGCGGAAGGCCCGCTGGAAACCGCGATCTGCCTACAAGTCAGAAGCGGATCGAACATGACGCGTGTCAGTCAGGAACTGCAAGAGCAAGGCGCGATTAGCAATGCGACGCTGTTCCGGATGGCAGCGGACTACACCGACCGCGCGCAGCAGCTGAAAGCCGGTAGCTTTCTGGTGCGCGAAGGCGCGTCGATGGAGCAGATCATCGCTGAGATTACCAGCAGCGGTGCCAGCACCTGCGGATCCGAGATCGAATACCGCATCGGCGTGAACCGTGCCCAGACACGGGTGCGCGAGCTGAACCCCGCGACGTTGGAGTTTGATGAAATCGCGTCTTTCGATGCGTTGGAGGAAGAGGCGCCAGAAACCTATACCGAAAAACGCAACGAGGCCGATACCAGGTATCGTGTGTCGTTGGCCGAAGGCGTGACCTCGTGGCAGGTGGTTGAGGCGTTGAAGTCCTTCGAGGCGCTGGCCGGAGAAGTGACTGAGATTCCGGCCGAGGGGATGTTGGCCCCAGACAGCTATGACATTGTGGCCGGTCAGGACCGCAATGATGTCCTGCAAGCCATGCAAGATAAACAGCAGCTTCGGATCAATGCGGCCTGGGAAAACCGTCAGGATGGCTTGCCGCTGGAAAGCCCCGAAGAGATGCTGATCCTTGCTTCGATCATCGAAAAGGAAACCGGAGTTCCCGAAGAGCGTGGTCAAGTAGCCAGCGTGTTCGTGAACCGCCTGAATCAAGGGATGCGGTTGCAGACGGACCCGACGGTCATCTACGGCGTGACCAAGGGTCAGGGCACTTTGGGTCGCGGTTTGCGTCGCAGCGAGTTGAATCGCCCAACGCCCTGGAACACGTATCAAATCGATGGGTTGCCGCCGACCCCGATTGCGAACCCAGGTTTGGCAAGTCTTGAGGCTGCTGTTGCGCCGGATGACACCAGCTTTGTGTTCTTTGTGGCCGATGGTACCGGTGGTCATGCGTTTGCAGAGACGTTGCAGGAGCACAATCGTAACGTAGCCAAGTGGCGCGAGATTGAAGCCGAGCGGAACTCGGGGAATTAATCCGAACCTTAAACGCTTTCAAAAGAAACGCCGACGTCAGAGGGTTGTCTGACGTCGGCGTTTCATTTTGAATTCGGTGTGGGCGCTACGCAGCAGGACGCCTGCGGCGGGGACGTCGACCTTTTGACCCTGAAGGTTTGCCAGCACCATTTGCCGGTTTGGGCTTGAACCCCCGGCGGCGGTTGTTCTGGCGACGCGCCGGTTTTTGAGTTTCTATCCTTTCGGGCATGGAGCCGCTTGCCACTGGAATTTCGATCTTCATCAGCTTCTGAATCTGAAGCAACAAATCGACTTCTTCCGGAGAGCAGAAGGCAATAGCCTCACCTTCGCGCCCGGCACGGGCTGTGCGGCCGATACGGTGGACATAATTATCTGGCACTTCGGGCAGGTCGAAATTGATGACATAGGCAACACCGGGGATATCGATACCACGGGCTGCGACGTCGGTGGCCACCAGGACATTGACCTCGCCTGCGCGAAACGCCTTGATCGCGCGGTCGCGTTGCCCCTGGCTTTTGTTGCCATGGATCGAAGCGGCGTTGTAGCCGTCGGCCACCAGTCCCTTCATCAACCGCTCGGCCCCGTGTTTAGTGCGCGAAAACACCAGCGTTAGGGCATTGCTGTCTCGTGAGAGAATCTCGCGCAGTTTGGCTGGTTTTTCGGGTTTTGAGACGAAATGCACGGACTGAGTAATTTTATCGGCGGCCTTGCCCGGAGGCGAAACCTGCACCCGTTGTGGGTTATTCAGATAGGCTCGGCTGAGTTCTTCCATTTGCTTGGGCATGGTCGCGGAAAACAGCATGGTTTGACGCGGCGTTCCCAAAGCGGGTGCAATGCGACGCAATGCGTGAATAAAGCCAAGATCAAGCATCTGGTCTGCCTCGTCCAGCACGAGATGCCGGACTGCGCCGAGGTCAACCGCGCCTCGGTCCATTAGGTCAATCAAGCGACCGGGGGTTGCGACCAGAATATCAGTGCCACGGGACAGGAACATGATCTGCTTGTTGATCGATTGTCCGCCCACAACGGTCGCCACACGCAGCTTGGAGCCTTTGGTTAGGACGCGCAGGCTGTCGGCGATTTGGTTCACCAGTTCGCGGGTCGGTGCAAGGATCAGCGCTTTGGCTGTCTTTGGATCAGGTTTTCCCGGCTGAGCCAGCAGGTGGTCGATCAGAGGTAGGCCAAAGGCCAGTGTCTTGCCTGTACCAGTTTGGGCCAGTCCGAGGATATCGTGCCCATTCAGCGCCAGCGGAATGGCTTGATTCTGGATCGGGGTGGGTTGTGTGAAATTGGCGCTTTTCAGTGCTTTGTTGAGTGTGGGGGCAAGGCCCAGCATGTCGAAGTCGAACAAAAAATTATCCTTATTGTCCGGAGCTATCGCCCACGGACAGATCGTGACGGGTCGCATGTGGCGACCAGCAGGGTTGTGCGAGACCTCGGGACGGGCAGGCGCACCCTGCGCTATCCGGTCGTCGCGTCAAGAACCCTGCGTGATGGGGAACTGTAATGTGGATCGGGCGCTGTAGGGCGGAAGAGGTCCGCGCAAGCTCACGCAGCAGCGCTTTGATTGGCGGCAAATGGGGGTTGAGGGAAGGATTGTCAAGCTAGCATTTGTAAATGGAGCCATGCGTTGGCAGCGAGGGTGTCAAATTTAACGCGTTTCTTAGCCCGGTTTTGAGTGACGTCCTGAAGCAAGAGGGTGGTTTTGATGGTTTTTCAACGAGAGCAGTATTCGCGAAGCAGCTATGCTGGGGGCTGAAAGTCTTACTTCTGCGTACGCTCCCTGTTGCGTTCGTGTTGCGTAACTAATTGACATTGCGAACTTAAATCCATATAAGTTGTGTCATGCTAGAAGAAGTGGGCAACGGCCACGGGGAAACCCAGCGGCCGTTTTTCGTTTCTCTCGTGCGGAGAAAACTCACGCATGAGGTCACAGGCAAACATGACTTTGATTACCCCGGAAGAGCGGATTTCCCAGACGGCTGATTTGTTGCAGTCGCTTGAGAGGTCCATTCGCGATCTGCGGCAAGCGGCGGAAGACCTGCGCAAACAGATCGGTGCCGGGGAGGATGCAGATCTTGCTGGTTCAGCCAGGCAACTCGGGCAGTTAGAGGGGCTGATCCGAAGTTGTCAGAAAGTGGAGACAAGCTTTGTCGAACAACATCACAGACAAGCCGGAATTGCCCAAGGGGGGTACGCGCTCGACCTTGAGCGCGCTCGATTTGAAATCGGGTGCAGGTTGGCTCGCCTCCGCCGATGCTGCGGTGCGGGAGAGATTTCTGAGTGAGATCGGGGAGGGGGGGCTGTGTGCCCTCCCTTTCCTGTTCGAGTTCTGGGCGCTGCCGCATCAGTTGCCGCCCGAGGGCGATTGGCGGTCATGGGTGATCATGGGCGGGCGCGGCGCGGGCAAGACGCGCGCCGGGTCTGAATGGGTGCGGGCGATGGTTGAGGGGGCCAAGCCGTTGGATCGTGGCGAGGCCAGTCGCGTGGCGTTGGTTGGCGAGACCTTCGATCAGGTGCGCGATGTGATGATCTTTGGCGACAGTGGAATTTTGCAATGCTCGCCGCCGGACCGGCGGCCTGTGTGGAAGGCATCGGAGCGCAAGTTGATCTGGCCCAACGGGGCCGAGGCGCAGGCGTTTTCGGCGCATGACCCGGAGGGGTTGAGGGGACCACAGTTTGATGCGGCCTGGGTGGATGAGCTGTCCAAGTGGAAAAAAGCCGGGGAAACCTGGGATATGTTGCAATTTGCGTTGCGGTTGGGAGAGCGGCCTCGGGTCTGTGTGACCACGACGCCGCGCAATGTGAAGGTTTTGAAGGATTTGTTGGCCTCGCCGTCCACGGTGCAGACCCATGCGCCGACGGAGGCAAACCGTGCCAATCTGGCGGAGTCGTTCTTGCAGGAAGTGCGCGCGCGATATGCGGGCACGCGGCTGGGGCGGCAGGAATTGGACGGGGTGTTGTTGTCGGATGCTGAGGGTGCGTTGTGGACGGGATCGATGCTGGATGCTGCGCGGTGTGCGCAGGTGCCCGAGCTGGACCGTGTGGTGGTGGCGCTGGACCCGGCGGTGACATCCGGTTCAGGCGCGGATGCCTGCGGGATCGTGGTTGTTGGCGCTCAGGTGCAGGGAACGCCTGAGGAGTGGCGCGCCTATGTGCTGGCTGACCGGACGGTGCAGGGCGTTGGTCCGGCGGGCTGGGCGCAGGCGGCGATTGACGCGATGGACGAGTTTGGGGCCGAGCGGCTGGTGGCCGAGGTCAATCAGGGTGGGCAACTGGTAGAGGAAGTCGTGCGGCAGGTGGACCCTCTGGTCCCTTATCGCGCAGTACGGGCGTCACGCGGCAAGGCGGCGCGGGCCGAGCCTGTGGCGGCGTTGTACGAGCAGGGACGGGTGCGCCATGTGGCCGGTCTGGACGCGCTGGAGGAGCAGATGTGCCAGATGACCGCGCGCGGGTTCGAGGGGCAGGGCTCGCCCGACCGGGTCGACGCGCTGGTCTGGGCGCTGCATGAACTTGTGGTGGGGCCTGCCGGGGCTTATCGGCGGCCTCGGGTGCGGGCGCTCTAGCGTTCCGCAGCCCAGAGTAGATGCCATAAATTGGCGAAACGTGGTTCTATCGAGCGGGTACAGATAGAATTGTCCAGTGTCGCGCGTGAGCTATCACTTGCGCGCCTTCGCTTTGCCTGTCGCTGAGAGCGCCGCGTTCATGCTTTGGGCAAGCAATCAAAATAGATCCGTCATTGACTGGTTCGCGGATTTCTCGATTTTCGCTTATGATTTGGCAAACGTCTTCCGGTGTGGGGTAGGGTCTGACCGGATTTAAGCCTGACGTGCCCGCTTCGGTATAATTGAAAGTTGTTGGCTCCGCGTCGTAGTCCAGATTTGGTCCGAAACACCCAGACGTTGTAAAAAGCAAGACTGGTACCATTGCTTTGGTCAAATTCATAAAACCTCACTGTATTCTAAAAACTATTACATTGTAAATTCAGGAGTATTCGAGCGGATTCTTTGCGTCTAGATTGAAAGATAAGAGTAATTTGGTTTTTTGGTGAGCTTCCTGGGTGCCCCCAAATCCATTTGTGTCTAGTCAACTATCTGTTGCCCCACCCCCGTACGCACCATTCCCAAGCCTTAAACTTCTTTCCGTCATAAATCCTTTCAACAAGCCGGGCAGAGCGGCGGCAGAAAGGAGCACAGATGGTATTCGATTTCTTGCGTCGTGGATCGGCTGGTGAGACACCCGAGGCGAAGGCGAGCGCGGCGGGCCCGGTGGTGGCGTGGCAGACGGGCGGGCGCGTGGCGTGGAGCCCCAGGGATGCGGTATCGCTGACGCGGACGGGGTTTTCGGGGAACCCGGTGGGGTTTCGATCCGTCAAGCTGATTGCCGAGGCGGCGGCGGCGTTGCCCTTGGTGTTGCAGGATCAGGCGCAGCGGTATGAGACACATCCGATCCTGTCGTTGATGCGCCGTCCGAATGCGGCTCAGGGACGGGCGGAGTTGATGGAGGCGCTGTTCGGACAGTTGCTGCTATCGGGCAATGCTTACGTTGAGGCGGTGCAGGCCGATGAGAGCCTGCCGGTTGAGCTGCATGTGTTGCGATCCGACCGGATGAGCGTTGTTCCGGGGGCGGATGGCTGGCCCAAAGCGTATGATTATGCGGTGGGTGGCAAGAAGCACCGGTTTGCTGCGGAAAGTATCTGCCATATCAAGTCGTTCCATCCGCAGGATGATCATTATGGGTTCTCGCCGATGCAGGCGGCGGCGATGGCGGTTGATGTGCATAACAGCGCGTCGCGGTGGTCGAAATCGCTGTTAGACAATGCGGCGCGGCCCTCGGGGGCGCTGGTGTGGAAGGGCGATGGCCATGGGGTGATGGCCGAGGATCAGTTCCGGCGTTTGTCGGATGAGATCGAGCAGAACTATCGCGGGGCGCGCAATGCTGGTCGTCCGATGGTTCTGGAAGGGGGGCTGGATTGGAAGCCGATGGGGTTCTCTCCGTCCGATATGGAGTTTCAAAAGACCAAGGAAGCCGCTGCCCGCGAGATCGCGTTGGCCTTTGGGGTCCCGCCGATGTTGCTGGGGATCCAGGGCGACGCGACCTATTCGAACTATCAGGAGGCCAACCGGGCGTTCTATCGTCTGACCGTGCTGCCCCTAGTGACGCGGGTGGCGGCGGCGGTGTCAGAGTGGCTGGCGGGGTTTACCGGCGAGGAGCTGGTGCTGAAACCCGATTTGGATCAGGTGCCTGCACTTTCGGTGGAGCGTGACGCGCAATGGGCGCGGGTCAACGGGGCTGATTTCCTGACAGATGCCGAGAAACGCGCGTTGTTGGGGTTGCCGGAGCGTGCTGATGACTGACGGGTATCCCTCGTTTGAATGCGCGCCGGGCCTGCGTTTGGCCGCGCATGAGCGGGTGGCCGAAATCCAGCACGCGCATCTTTGTCGGCGGTTGGATCAGATTGAAGAAATGATGGAGCGGCTGGAGCGTCGGTTGTGGCTGACGGTCTACGGGGTGGCCGCCGTGATCTTGGCGCAGGCGTTTCAGTCATTCCTTGCGGTAACACCTTAAGATCAGTTTGTTACATGGAGAAGTTCATGGATTTGGAACATAAATTCGCGCGGTTCGGAGACGGGTTGTCGGTGTCCGAGGACGCGATGATCGAGGGCTATGCGAGCCTTTTCGGTCAGGTCGATCAAGGCAGTGACGTCGTGCAGCGCGGGGCGTATCGGGCTTCGCTTGAGGGGCTCAAGGTTGCGGGTCAGCGGGTCAAGATGCTGTGGCAACACGACCCAGCGCAGCCCATCGGTGTCTGGGACGAGGTACGCGAGGACGACAAGGGCCTGTGGGTCAAGGGGCGCCTGCTGGAAAGCACCCAGAAGGGCCGCGAAGCGGCGGAGTTGATCCGGGCGGGCGCGATGGATGGCCTGTCGATTGGCTATCGCACCAAGCGGGCTTTAAAGAATGACAAGGGCCAGCGGGTCCTGACCGAACTGGAGCTTTGGGAGGTGTCGCTGGTGACATTCCCGATGCTGCCCAGTGCGCGGGTGTCGGCCAAGGGGAGCGACCCTGAGGCTGAGAGCACCTGGCGCAGAATTGCCGAAGTGTTCGACAGCGCTCGGCAGGAGCTGGCGCGGACCTAGCGCGCCTCAAAACCCATCCAAAAACAGGACATGCTGATGAGCAAGACCGAGACCCCGGCCTTGACCGGAGAGGGTGCGCCCCTGGTTCAGGAGGTGAAGCAGGCGATGGCTGGCTTCGTGAATGAATTCAAGGGCCTGAAAGCTGAAGTTAAGACAAAATTGCAACAGACAGAAGAGCGACTGACCATGCTGGATCGTAAATCAACCATCGCGGCACGCCCGCACCTTGCGGCCTCGAACGAAGACGGTGCCCCACACCAAAAGGCATTTGACGCCTATGTGCGGTCTGGCGAGGATGACGGCCTGCGCGGGCTGGAGATGGAAGCCAAGTCGCTTTCGACGGCTGTTAACAGCGACGGTGGGTATCTTGTTGATCCACAAACCGCGGAGACCATCAAATCGGTTCTAAACTCGACGGCTTCGATCCGCTCGATTGCGTCAGTGGTGAACGTTGAGGCGAACTCGTTTGACGTGCTGATCGATCACACGGATGTCGGTGCGGGCTGGGCGGATGAAAACGCGGCCGCGGCGGAAACCGGCTCCCCTTCCATCGACCGCATCTCGATTCCGCTGCACGAGCTGAGCGCGTTACCCAAAGCGTCACAACGTCTGTTGGATGACAGCGCGTTTGACGTCGAGGGCTGGCTGGCCGGTCGTATCGCGGACAAGTTTGCCCGTGCCGAGGCTTCGGCATTTATAAATGGAGACGGTGTCGACAAGCCGAAGGGCATCATGATTCACCGAGCTGTGTCCAACGACAGCTGGTCCTGGGGCAGCCTTGGTTATGTCGCGACCGGGATCGATGGGGGCATTGACGCTGATGCGATTGTCGATGTGGTTTATGCGTTGGGCGCGCAATACCGGGTCAACGGCACTTTCGTTATGAACTCGAAAACCGCTGGGGTGATCCGCAAGTTGAAAGACGGCGATGGCCGTTTCTTGTGGTCGGATGGTCTGGCGGCCGGTGAACCTGCACGACTGATGGGGTACCCGGTGCTGATTGCCGAGGATATGCCGGATGCGGCGTCCGATAGTTTCTCGATCGCCTTTGGCGACTTCCAGGCCGGTTACACCATTGCCGAACGCCCCGATATGCGCGTGCTGCGTGATCCGTTCAGCGCCAAGCCGCATGTCTTGTTCTATGCGACCAAACGTGTGGGCGGCGACGTAAGCGATTTTGCTGCAATCAAGCTGGTGAAATTCGGCACTGCCTAAGCGGTGGCGGATCCGGGGGGCCGCCGGCCCCTCGGGCGGCGGGCGCGGGCCGGGGTGAGATCCCCCGCGTTGTCTAGCTGCTCCCCTCCGTCCGAGCAACGTGGGGCGGCGCGTGCCCGTCATTTTCCAGGAATGCGGCCCCGGAGGGGTCCGAGATTGCGGAGTGAATGGATGATATTGATCGAAGAAACCGCCATCGCGGATGCGGCGCTGCCGGTGGATCAGTTCAAAGCGCATCTGAGGCTGGGTACAGGCTTTGCTGAAGGCGATGTGCAGGATGAAGTACTCAAGGGGTTCTTGCGTGCGGCGATCGCGGCGATTGAGGCGCGTACCGGCAAGGTTCTGATTGCGCGGGATTTTTCGTGGAGCCTGAATGGTTGGCGGGATTCGTCGGGTGAAGTTTTGCCGGTTGCACCGGTGATCTCGGTGCAGGCGGTGACAGTGACTGACACACAGGGTACTGAAGCGGCCGTCGATGCGGGTACCTATCAATTGGAACGAGACGGTTAGCGACCGCGCGTGCGTCCTAGGGGTTCAAGCTTGCCTGCAATTGCAACGGGCGGTTCTGCAAAGATCAGCTTTGTTGCGGGGATGGCGCAAGATTGGGGCGGGCTGCCTGCCGATTTGGGTCAGGCGGTTCTGCTGTTGGCTGCGCATTACTACGAGTACCGCGATGAAACTGCATTGAGCGCGGGTTGTATGCCTTTTGGCGTCACAAGTTTGATCCAGCGCTATCGCATGGTGCGTTTCGGTGCGGGAGTGGCGCAATGAATCTACCGCATCTGAACCGCAGATTGATGCTGGAAGCCCCGATACGAAGCGCGGATGGATCGGGCGGTTACATCCAGACCTGGGCTGCACTGGGAACGTTATGGGCAGAGGTCACAGCGCGCAGCGGGACAGAGCGCCAAATCGCTGGGGTGTCAGTTTCGAGGGTTGGGTATCGCATTGTCGTGCGTGGTGCCCCGGAGGGATCTTCCATGCGTCCTGCGCCTGATCAACGGTTTCGGGAAGGCAATCGCCGCTTTGTGATCCGTGCTGTGGCAGAGCGCGATCCACGCGGACAGTACCTGACCTGTTTCGCGGATGAAGAGGTGGCAGCATGAGCTATGGCGTGTCAGCAGCCCTGCAAGCGGCCGTGTATCAACAGTTGTTGGGGGACATCGCGGTCAGCAATCAGTCTGGCGGCGCAATCTATGACGCGGTGCCCGCCGGTGTTGTGCCGCAGACCTATGTGACCCTTGGACCGGAAGAGGTGCGCGACGCGTCCGACCGCTCGGGTGCGGGCGCGATTCATCGATTTACGGTTTCGGTCGTGTCCGAAGCGGCTGGGTTTGGCGTAGCGAAGACCCTGGCGGGCGCGGTTTGCGACGCTTTGGAAGGTGCGCCATTGACGTTGGATCGCGGCCATTTGGTGGGCTTGTGGTTCGAACGCGCCCGCGCACGGCGCACAGGAACTGGCGGCACGATCCGCCAGATCGACCTGAGATTCCGCGCCCGCGTGGAAGACGATTAAGCAATCAACGGAGAGAACACATGGCTGCCCAGAACGGAAAAGACCTTTTGGTCAAAGTGGATATGAACGGAACGGGACTGTTCCAGACGATCGCTGGTTTGCGCGCAACGCGGATCAGCTTCAACGCCGAAAGTGTGGATGTCACCAGCCTGGAAAGCCAGGGCGGGTGGCGCGAGCTGTTGTCGGGCGCGGGGGTCAAGTCGGCCTCGATTTCGGGCTCGGGGGTTTTCAAGGACGCGGGGACAGATGAGCGCGCGCGACAGTTGTTCTTTGATGGTGAGACGCCCGGCTTCCAGGTGATCATTCCTGATTTCGGCGTCGTTGAGGGGCCCTTCCAAGTAACCAGCATCGAGTATGCAGGGTCGCACAATGGTGAAGCGACTTATGAGATGAGCATGGCAAGTGCCGGCGCTCTAACCTTTACGGCGCTTTGATCAGATGGCCAATCCGTGGACGGGCGAGGTGACGTTGACCATCGATGGAGAGCGGCGGGTGCTCAAACTGACGCTGGGTGCTTTGGCGGAACTGGAGCAAGAATTGAACGCGGGGTCGTTGGTCGAATTGGTGCAGCGGTTTGAAGGTGGGGCCTATTCCAGCACGGATGTCTTGGCCCTGATCGTCGCCGGTTTGCGGGGTGGAGGCTGGGACATTTCCCGCACTGATCTGCTTCATGCCGAAATAGAAGGCGGCCCCATGGCTGCGGCGAGAACCGCAGCCGAGCTGCTGGCGCGGGCCTTCATGGTACCGGAGGGCGCATGAGTGGCTTCGACTGGCCCGCCCTGATGCGTGCCGGGTTTCTGGGCTTGCGTCTGACCCCGGAACAGTTCTGGCGTCTGACCCCGGCCGAGTTGCGGCTGATGCTGGGGCAGGGTGCCGGAATGTCCGCAATGAACCGGGCGGGGTTGGACGCGCTGCTGGCGGCCTATCCGGACAAGACACAAGGAGAGCGTAATGACGGATCGTGACGGGTTTGATGACCTGCAAGAACGGGGAGAGGCGCTGGGCGACTCTCTGGTCGATGCTGCAACCATGGCAGCAGCGTTCGATAGCCAGATGAAGCGCATAAGCGCCGCGTTTGAGGAAACCGGCAAGGATGTCGCGACACTGGAACGTGGGATGTCCAGCGGACTGCGCAAGGCATTCGACGGCGTTGTGTTGGATGGAATGAACCTGTCGGATGCGTTGGATGTTCTGAAGAACTCTTTGATCCAAACGGCTTATGCGGCTGCGATCAAGCCTGTCACGGACCATTTCGGTGGAATGTTGGCGAATACAGTCGGTGGATTGGTGAAGGGCATCCTGCCCTTTGCTGATGGTGGCAGTTTCAGCCAGGGCCGGGTGATGCCTTTTGCCAATGGTGGTGTCGTCAGCAGCCCGACCATGTTTCCCATGCGTGGTGGCACCGGACTGATGGGCGAGGCGGGGCCCGAGGCGATCATGCCGCTGGCAAGGGGTGCCGACGGCAAGCTGGGCGTCCGCACACAGGGCGGAGGGCGTGCCGTGAATGTGGTGATGAATATCACGACGCCCGACGTACAGGGGTTCCGCAGATCTCAGGGGCAGATCGCCTCGCAGATGAGCCGTGCTTTGGGGCGTGGCAATCGAAACAGATAAAACAGGGAGCATGTCATGAATTTCCACGAGGTAAGGTTTCCCGCCAGTTTGAGCTTTGGCTCGGTCGGCGGTCCCGAACGGCGCACGGACATCGTGACGTTGGCCAACGGGTTCGAAGAACGCAACACCCCTTGGGCTCATTCCCGTCGCCGTTATGATGCGGGGCTGGGAATGCGATCATTGGACGATATCGAAACGCTGATTTCGTTCTTCGAGGCGCGGCAGGGGCAGATGTTCGGCTTCCGGTGGAAGGATTGGTCGGATTTCAAGTCCGGCAAGGTCACGCTGGATGTCGATTTTTCGGATCAGGTGATCGCCCAGGGCGATGGCGTCACCACCGAGTTCCAACTGATCAAAACCTACAGCTCGGGCGGGGTCAGCTATGCGCGCCCCATTGTCAAACCAGTTCTGGGCACCGTGCGTTTGGGGGTGGATCAGGATGAAATCCGCGAGGGCGTGGATTTCGATGTGGATCTGGCGACCGGCAAGATCACTTTTGCGGATCCACCTCCGGAAGAAGTTGATATCACCGCCGGGTTTGAATTTGACGTGCCGGATCGGTTTGACACCGACAAAATCCAGACCAGCGTTGCCAGTTTTCAGGCCGGCGATGTTCCAAATGTTCCTGTGGTCGAGGTGCGTGTCTGATGGTCGGGGATATTCAGGGCCTGCATGCGCATTTGCAAAGTGGGATGACAACAGTGTGCCGGTGCTGGGCGATAAAACGCTTGGATGGGCAAGAATACGGTTTCACCGATCATGACATGGAGCTGGTGTTTGAAGGATTGACCTTCAAAGCCAGTTCAGGGCTGACCGCGACGGCCATTGAACAGGCCACAGGCCTTTCAATTGACAATACCGAAGCCATGGGTGCGCTGTCGGATGCTTCTATTCGAGAAGAGGATATCGACGCCGGGCGTTTCGACGGGGCCGAGGTTCGGGCCTGGTTGGTAAATTGGGCCAATCTGGAACAGCGTGTATTGCAGTTCCGAGGCTCTATGGGCGAACTGCGGCGCGCGGGTGGCGCGTTTCATGCTGAATTGCGCGGACTGACTGATTTGCTGAACCGGCCTTTGGGACGGATTTACCAGAAGCCCTGCACGGCTGTTCTGGGGGATCAGAATTGCCGGTTCAACATGGACTCGCCCGGGTACTGGATTGATGGCGCAGTCATCGGCTTTGATGGCGGAACTGTATTGTTGGTGAACGGCGGAGAAACCATCGCAAACGGTTGGTTCGACCGCGGCCGGGTCGATGTGGTGTCGGGTCCTGCAAAAGGGCTGTGGGCCTCGATCAAGCGAGACCGGCAAACAGGACGCGGGCGCGAGATCACGCTGTGGTCAGGGTTTGGCGAAAACCTGGTCGCGGGCGACTTGGTCCGACTGCGGGCAGGGTGTGACAAACGCATGAAGACCTGTCGGTCGAAATTCAACAACATTCTGAACTTTCAAGGTTTCCCGGATCTTCCTGGGGAGGATTGGGTGATGGCTGTTCCCAAGAAAGGCAAAGCCAACAACGGAGGAAGCCTACGGTGACACTCAAGAAACAGGACATTGTCGCTGAGGCACGCAGCTGGGTTGGAACGCCATATGTCCATCAGGCTTCAACCAAAGGAGCAGGTACGGATTGCCTGGGTTTGCTGCGTGGTGTGTGGCGTGCCCTGATCGGGCAAGAGCCCGAAGCCGTTCCGATCTACAGCCTGGATTGGTCCGAGCCGCAAGGGGAAGAACGCATGTGGGCGGCCGCGCAGCGGCATCTGGTCGAAAAACCGGTCTCCCGGTTCGCACCCGGAGATGTGCTGTTGTTTCGGATGCGCGAGGGTAGCGTGGCCAAGCATCTGGGCATTGTCAGCGCGACGCAGCCCACCCCGCGTTTCATTCACGCGTATTCCCGTCGCGGTGTTGTCGAGAACGCTCTGAGCGTCCCGTGGCAGCGCCGGGTCGTTTCCTGTTTTGAATTTCCGTTGGAGGAGCTCTGATGGCTACCATTCTTCTTTCTGCAGCCGGCGCCGCACTGGGCGGTTCGATCGGTGGTACGATTGCTGGCTTGTCGACGGCCATCATTGGGCGGGCCGTGGGCGCCACGATCGGACGGGTGATTGACCAGCGTTTCTTCAGCCAATCTGTCATGGGAAGCGGCAGCGAAGTTGTCGAAACCGGGCGGATGGACCGCTTTAGGCTCACTGAAACGGGCGAGGGCGCACCGGTCAGCACGGTGTTCGGGCGCATGCGCGTAGGCGGTCAGGTTATCTGGGCCTCGGATTTCCTGGAAACGCAAACATCGACGACCGAGGGGGGCGGTGGCGGTGGTAAAGGAACGCCCAGCACACCCGAAGTCACAACCATCTCATACAGCTACTCGGTTTCGTTGGCTATCGCGGTCAGCGCGGGCGAAATTGCGGATGTGGGACGTGTGTGGGCGGATGGTGAAGAACAAGAACGATCCGGCCTAAATATGCGGGTCTACCATGGTACGCAAAATCAATTGCCCGACCCGCTGATTGAAGCCATTGAGGGCGCAGGTACTGTACCGGCGTATCGGGGAACGGCCTATGTGGTCATCGAAGATTTCCCGCTTGCCGCCTTTGGTAACCGCGTGCCGCAGTTTTCATTTGAAGTCGTACGGCATGCACAGCGTGACATGCCCGATCATGACAGTGCGGTCTCGCAGCTCGTACGGGGGGTCGCAATGATCCCCGGAACCGGTGAATACACATTGGCGACGTCACAGGTGAACTTTAAGAACAAAGGGAAAAGTTGGGCCACCAACGCGCATTCAGCGTCTGGAATGACCGATTTTCTGGCTTCGACGCGCGCTTTGCGAACTGAACTTCCCAATTGCGATGCCGCATCTTTGGTTGTGTCTTGGTTCGGCGACGATCTGCGGTGCAACGCTTGCCAGATACGTCCCAAGATTGAGCAAAACAGCCTAGATAGCAGAGACATGCCGTGGGCTGTGTCGGACCGGAATCGAGGCAATGCGGGCGTTGTGGCCAAGGAAAATGGCCGCCCGGTCTATGGTGGAACACCCGCGGATGCAGCAGTGGTTGAGGCGATCCGCCATCTGAACAAGACCGGCAAAAGGGTCATGTTCTATCCATTTATTTTGATGGAGCAATTGAAGGATAACGGGTTGCCGGATCCATGGTCTGACGCGACAAACCAGCCACATTTGCCGTGGCGGGGGCGGATCACGCTGGACGTGGCGCCTGGGCGTGCCGGGTCACCGGATCAGACAGCCGCAGCAGATGCTCAGGTGGCTGCGTTCTTTGGAACAGCGCGGGCGCAGGACTTTACGATCAACCCCGAAGCACTTGACCCGGACAATGACTCTGATCGCGACACACTTACGCCGCCATTGCTTGGAGGGCGTGCGGATGATCAAGGGCGAGGAGAGCTGATTTGGTTCGGCGAAAACGGTTTGTTAGCGGGGCTTGGCGTTGGCGAAGAACCTATTATTGCAAAGGAAATCATCTCGTATTCAGGCCCACAGGAATGGAGCCTGCGCCGCTTCATTCTGCACTATGCCATGTTGTGCAAAGCCGCGGGTGGTGTGTCGTCTTTTTGCATATCCTCAGAAATGCGTGGTCTGACGCAAATACGCGGGGCATCTGGCTTTCCCGCCGTTGCGCAACTGCGAGCCCTGGCGGCAGAAGTCCGTCAGATTCTGGGCCCGAATACGAAGATCAGTTATGCAGCGGATTGGTCCGAGTATTTTGGCTATCAGCCTGAAGGCAGTGATGACAGGCATTTTCACCTCGATCCACTGTGGGCAGACGACAACATCGACTTCATAGGCATTGACAATTACATGCCGTTGTCCGATTGGCGCGATGGTGAGAACCATCTGGACGCCCAGGCCGGTGCCCCGTCTATCTACGACCTGGATTATTTGCGCAGCAACATCGAGGGCGGGGAAGGGTATGACTGGTATTACGCCTCGCCCGAAGAGGCCAATGCACAGATCAGAACTCCCATCGAAGACGCAGCGCATGGCGAGGCATGGGTGTGGCGTTACAAGGATCTGCGCAACTGGTGGTCGAACCCCCATCACGAGAGGATCGATGGGGTGTGCCAACCCAACCCAACGGTTTGGGTGCCGGGTTCAAAGCCGATCTGGTTCACCGAACTAGGCTGTGCAGCAATTGACAAAGGTACCAACCAGCCCAACAAGTTCCTGGACCCTAAGTCTTCGGAATCGCTGTTGCCTGCGTATTCGAACGGATTGCGGGATGATTTCATTCAGGCGCAATACCTGACGGCGACTCTTGGGTATTGGAACGATCCCGCAGTCAATCCTGTGTCACATATCTATGGCTCTCGGATGCTGGACTTGGCGAACGCTTACGTCTGGGCCTGGGACACTCGTCCATTTCCTACGTTCCCCAATCTGCAAAGACAGTGGGATGATGGTAAGAACTATGCCCGTGGGCATTGGCTGAACGGGCGGTCCGGATCGCGCACGCTTGCATCTGTCGTGACCGAAATATGCCATGGGGCAGGTGTGACGGATATTGACGTCTCGCGGCTTTATGGCGTGGTTCGGGGATATGTCATCGAAGATGTGACCAATGCGCGATCTGCGTTGCAGCCTTTGATGCTGCGGTATGGTTTCGACGCGATCGAACGGGACGGTCAATTACGGTTCCAGATGCGCGACGGCTACGGTGCGGTCACGCTGGACTCCGATCATCTGGCTGTAAGCAGCGATCTGGAGGGTACGCTGGAACACAGGCGCGAGGCCGAAGCCGAAATGACCGGGCGGGTTCGTCTGCGATTTGTGCAGTCAGATTCCGACCATGAACTGGTTGCCGAAGAAGCCGTGCTGCCCGAAGATAAAACCCATGCTGTGTCCGTGAACGAAATGCCCTTGTCGATGACACGCACGGAAGGCCGTCAGACAGCCGAAAGATGGCTCAGCGAAGCTCGGGTTGCGCGTGATACTCTCAGGTTTGCATTGCCACCTTCGCAATTGCATCTGGGGGCGGGGGACCTGGTTCGGTTATCGGATGCTGAAAACAGCCCTATCTATCGCATCGACCGTCTGGAAACATCTGACTTGCAATTGGCCGAGGCGGTCCGGGTTGAACAAGGCGTCTATAAAGCGTCGGAATTGAAAGATGACAGGCCGACAGTCAAACCCTATGCCGCGCCAACGCCTGTATTGCCGATCTTTCTGGATCTGCCGTTGATCACCAGGGCGGAAACGCCGCATGCTCCGTATCTTGCCGTGTCGGGCGATCCTTGGCCTGGTGCCGCTGTTGTTTACTCTTCGTCCAGTGACGAATCGTACACTTTAAGCGACATCATCCAAAGGCAGGCAGTTGTTGGCACCACGGAAACACCACTGCACCGCGCCAAAACGGGGGTTTGGGACGAAGGCCCCGCGCTGCGGGTCAAGCTTGTCTCGGGTCAATTGGAATCGCGTACGCGCGGATCGGTTCTGAATGGCGTTAACCTGGCGGCCATCGGTGATGGGTCGCCCGGTAATTGGGAGGTATTCCAGTTCTCTGACGCGACCCTGGAAGCGCCCGGTGTTTATGCCCTGAGCGGCCGTCTCAGGGGGCAACTGGGTACGGATGCGCTGATGCCGGATGTCTGGCCGGATGGGTCCGTGTTTGTGTTGTTGAACACGCAGATCCAACAGATCAACTTGCGACGCAATGAACGTCGAATGGCCAAGCACTATAGGATCGGCCCGGCAAACCGACGCTATGATGACCCGTCTTTCCAACATCTGATCGCCTCGTTTGATGGTAACGGACTGCGCCCTTACGCTCCGGCGCACTTGAGTGTGCAATCCAGCTTATCCGGTGATGCATTTAGCTGGATACGGCGCGCGCGTCTTGACGCTGACGATTGGTCGGGATTTGAGATTCCATTGGGCGAGGAAAGCGAATCTTACCTTGTGCGCATCCGTGCCAATGGCACCTTGATGCGCGAAGAACTCATCGCCGAGCCGTACTGGACTTATTCTGCGTCCATGAAGGCGGCGGATGGGGTCACTGGCGCGTACGAGCTTAATGTGGCGCAGGTGTCGGCGATCTATGGCCCCGGTTTGTCGTCGCGTTTGACAGTGGGGCTGGTGATCTGATGCGCCCAGTCCTGCACGGAGATGTCAGCGCAGCGGCGCGCGCGTTGCTGACCGTGCCGCAAGCGGAACGGACCCGTCTATGTGTTCGGATGATCCATGAGGCGGAACTGGCCGACGAGCATCTTAAAAACACCGGGCGGCTTCATCCCATTCACGGCAACGGCTCTCTCATGGCCGTTGCTCGCAACAGAGCCCTGGCAGATGAGCCAGGGTTCGACAACTTGCAATATTGCCAGTGTTTTGAAACGGTTTTGCACCATCTGTCCAGATTTCTGATCACCCGGCAGCGCAGCTAACGCATTTGCTGGCAGCCAAGTCCAAAGACAACCGCCCATCCGGGATACGATCGCCGCAATCTTCGCAATACCCGTACTCTTCCTCCTCAATCCGTACCAAAGCGGCTTGAAGCCGGCTCTTTTCAATGTCGCGGTTGGCCTGCTGTGCTTTTGCCATCGCCTGGTTTTGCAAGGCGTCCATTCGGCTCAGCCGCCCAATAGCCTGCTGATCCAATTCGACCACCGTCTGCGCCTTTAGGGCTGACGCAGAAAGCTGCTCAAGCTCGGCCAGCCGCTCGCGAATTTTTGTTTCGAAATATGTGCTTTCGAACTCATTCATTTTTGTTGCGCAGCAGATCATGGGTTTGCGTTTGGTCTTTTTGCCACTAAATGGCATTCTAGGCGCAGCAAAGGATCAAAAGCCATGTTTGAAAAGCGCAGCCATGTGACGCCGGTCGATCCGGTGTGGAACCGCATCACATCCGAGGCCCATGCGGCCGTTGAACAAGAGCCACTTATGGGCGGCCTTGTGCACGCTTGTATCCTGCATCACCGCAGTCTTGAGCGCGCGCTTTCCTATAGGATTTCGGCCAAGCTGTGTTCTAACGAAATGTCGATGATGGTCCTGCGCGAGATTGTCGATGAGGCTTACGGTGATGATCCCAATGTGATCGAAGCGGCGCGGGCCGATTTAATGGCTGTTTACGAACGTGATCCAGCATGCCACCGCCTTTTGCAGCCAATCCTGTATTTCAAAGGCTACCAGGCCATGCAGGCTTATCGCGTCGCGCATTGGCTGTGGAACAAAGGTCGCTATGATCTGGCCTACTTCTTCCAGATGCGCTCGTCCGAGATTTTCGGAATCGACATTCACCCAGCCGCAAAAATCGGAAAGGGTATCATGATCGACCACGCGCATTCGATTGTGATTGGTGAGACTGCTGTTGTGGGTGACAATGTTTCAATGCTGCACTCTGTAACGCTGGGTGGGACCGGCAAGGAAGAGGAACAGCGTCACCCCAAGATCGGTAACGGTGTTCTTATTGGAGCCGGGGCAAAAGTGCTGGGCAACATCGAAGTGGGCCATTGCAGCCGCATCGCCGCCGGTTCGGTGGTATTGCAACCCGTGCCAGCGTGCAAAACTGTTGCAGGTATCCCGGCGAAGATCGTGGGCGAGGCGGGATGTGACCAACCCGCAATTTCGATGGATCATATGCTGGGCAAAGACCAGTAGGTAAAAATCACTTCAAGCGGTTGGTGCGTTTTTCCAACCGCTTGCGCTTGCGTTCCTCTCGTTTTTGCTGACGCAATTCTTTGCGCCGCTTTTGTTCAGCTTTCTGCTCGGCAATCGCCGCAGGATCGTTGGAATTGAATTTCGAGTGCTCACCCGGATAACTGTTCGGTTTCGCAATCGCCTCGTCTGATGCCGTTCCGGTCAGAAAGGTCAAAATTATCAGGCTTTGAACAAGGTTCTTGCGGGTCACAGCGCACTCTCCTTCTGTTTCTACCTTAGAGAAGAAGGTGGGATGGCAGGCTGCTTTAGGCAATTGATGCGCCGATCACGTGGGCTCAATTCGGCGCCAATAGATAGGATGCCCCCGCCCAGCAAGAGCTTGGGCGGGGGCATGTTTCTGCACCTCAGGCCAGCATGACCATCGGGTTTTCCAGATTGTCGACGATGGCCTTGAGAAGTTCCGCCCCCAACGCCCCGTCGATGACGCGATGATCCACAGACATTGTGACAGACATCACGGTTGCCACGGTCAATTCGCCATCATCTCCGACAACAGGCTTTTTCACACCGGTCCCTACAGCAAGAATTCCGGCATGCGGCGGGTTCACAATGGCGTCGAAGTTATCGATGCCGAACATGCCTAGGTTCGAGATGGCAAAGGTGCCGCCCTGGTATTCATGCGGGGCCAATTTGCGCTCACGGGCGCGGCCTGCAAGGTCTTTCATCTCGGTAGACAGGGCGGACAGCGACTTCATGTCAGCATCTTGCAGAACCGGGGTGAACAAGCCGCCTTCGATCGCAACAGCAACAGCCACGTCCGAAGGTTTCAATTGCAGCACCCGGTCGCCCGCCCAAACTGCGTTGCAGGCTGGAACCTGTTGCAGCGCGTTTGCGACGGCCTTGATGATGAAATCATTGACGCTCAGCTTCACGCCACGGCCTTCCAACTGCTTGTTCAGTTGGCTGCGGAACTTGAGCAGCGCATCCAGTTTGATGTCGCGACGCAGGTAGAAATGCGGGATGGTCTGCTTGGCTTCGCCCAAACGCGCGGCAATGGTCTTGCGCATACCGTCTAGCTGAATTTCTTCGTACTCGCGACCTTCGTACATGCGTGCGACCATATCTGCCGAGGGGCCGGCAGGTGCCGCAGCAGGAGCCGAAGCAGCCGCAGTTGGGGCCGGTGCCGCAGCAGTCGTAGCAGCGGTCGCCGTGGTGCTTTCAACATCTGCCTTGACGATGCGGCCATGCGGCCCCGAGCCGCTGATCTGCGAAAGATCCAGACCTTTTTGTGCCGCGATCCGACGGGCCAGAGGTGACGCAAAGATGCGACCGCCATCTGCCGTGACCGAAGCCGCTGGGGCAGGTGCAGGCGCCTCAGTTGTCGCTGCCGTAGAAGCCTCTGTGCCCGCAGCGACCGCTGGTGCAGCCACAGGCGCTGCGGCAGGCGTTGCAGCGATGTCATCCGCGCTTTCGCCGTCTTCCAGCAGAACCGCGATGGCGGTGTTTACCTTGACCCCTTCAGACCCCTCGGGGATCAGGATCTTGCCGATGGTGCCTTCGTCAACGGCTTCGAACTCCATCGTGGCCTTGTCGGTTTCGATCTCGGCCAGCAGGTCGCCGGACGAAACTGCGTCGCCCTCTTTGACGAGCCATTTTGCAAGCGTGCCTTCCTCCATAGTTGGGGATAGGGCGGGCATCAGAATTTCGGTGGGCATGTCTTCATGTCCTCTTACTTCGAAAATGAGTATATCAGCGTTGCGATGTCGATCAGGAGAATGGCCGCGCAGAAGGTGACGAACACCCCCACGACCACAGAGCGCGCCTTCGAGACGCGTGGATGGTTCTTTTCGAGCCACTCGGTGAACAGACCAAGCGCTGCGGCGTCGCTGTGTTCAATGGTTGCCAGATAGTCCATACCCAGTTGCAGGCGCTGTTGCTCGAGTACGATGTAAATGACCGAGGCATAAGACACGACACAGGCAACAGACAGCATGGCTCGGATCGGCCAAGCGCTGGTCAGGTTGCCCTCGACCGATAGCAGATCGAAAGAGATCTGGTCGAGGGCCTCAAGATTGAACGCAATACTGACAAAGGAAACCACCAGGAACGCCGCACATACATAAAGCAGGTTGCGGTTGTTATCCTTGCGCGCGGAGACGAGGCTTTCAAACAGCCAGTCCACGCCCGCAGGATTATGTACGTTCCCGGGGGTCATCGCCTATCGGTAGGTCACTTGTTTGACGGCGGCGATCACCTCATCGGTGGTGATCAGCGCTAGCTTTTCCAAGTTCGCGGCATAGGGCATTGGCACATCCTTGCCGGTGCAGTTGATGACCGGGGCGTCGAGATAGTCGAACGCTTCCTGCATCACCACCGAGCTGATGTAGCTGCCAACGGAACCCTGCGGCCAGCCTTCTTCCACGGTTACCAGACGGTTGGTTTTCATAACCGAGTTGATGATCGCGCCGGTATCCATCGGGCGGATGGTGCGCAGGTCGATCACTTCGGCGCTGATGCCTTCTTCGGCCAGCTTGTCGGCGGCTTCAAGCGCGTATTGCATGCCGATACCGAAGCTGACGATGGTCACGTCGGACCCTTCGCGCCAAATGCGCGCCTTGCCCAGCTGGATGGCCAGGTCATCCACTTGCGGTACTTCAAAAGAGCGCCCGTAGAGGATTTCGTTTTCCAGGAAAACTACGGGGTTGGGATCACGGATTGCCGACTTTAGAAGACCTTTGGCATCCGCGGCCGAATAGGGCATTACAACTTTCAGTCCAGGTACCTGCATGTACCAGGCAGCGTAATCCTGAGAATGCTGGGCAGCCACGCGCGCAGCAGCACCGTTGGGGCCACGGAATACGATTGGGCACCCCATCTGGCCGCCTGACATGTAAAGCGTCTTGGCGGCAGAGTTGATGATCTGGTCAATCGCCTGCATGGCGAAGTTGAAGGTCATGAACTCGACAATCGGTTTCAGACCACCGAACGCCGAACCAACAGCGATACCTGCAAACCCATGTTCGGTGATCGGGGTGTCGATCACGCGTTTGCTGCCGAACTCGTCCAGCAGACCTTGGCTGATCTTATACGCTCCCTGATATTCGGCGACTTCTTCACCCATCAGGTAGACGTCTTCGTCGCTGCGCATTTCCTCGGCCATCGCGTCGCGCAGTGCCTCGCGGACGGTTTCGGATTTCATTTGGGCATCCGCAGGCCAGTCAGGCGACAGATCGACCACCGGTGCGGCAGGTGCAGCAGCGGGGGCAGGGGCCGCTGCGGGGCTAGCCTCGGCTGCCGCTTCTGCTGCAGGAGCCGCTGCGGGCAGGGCAGAGGCGTCTTCGCCGTCTTCCACCAAAACTGCGATAGGGGTGTTCACCTTGACCCCTTCGGTCCCTTCAGCGATCAGGATTTTTCCAACGATCCCTTCATCGACCGCTTCGAATTCCATCGTCGCCTTGTCGGTTTCGATCTCGGCCATAATATCGCCCGAAGATACAGTGTCGCCTTCCTTAACCAGCCACTTGGCCAGCGTGCCCTCTTCCATTGTGGGCGAAAGGGCGGGCATGAGAATTTCGGTTGCCATGTCTTATTCGTCCTCTCAGGCGTAAATGTCGGTCCAGAGCTCTTCGACGGAAGGCTCGGGGCTTTCTTTCGAGAATTCGGCGGCTTGATTGACGATCTCTTTGATCTCTTTATCGATCGCCTTCAGATCATCCTCGGTTGCGTGTTTGCCGGTCAGCAGCAGCTCGCGCACATGTTCGATCGGATCGCTCTGCTCGCGGACCTTCTGAACCTCTTCGCGGGTGCGGTACTTGGCCGGATCAGACATCGAGTGGCCGCGATACCGGTAGGTTTTGACCTCAAGGATGTAAGGGCCTTTGCCCGCACGGCAGTGGGCAACAGCTTTTTCACCTGCGGCCTTAACCGCCAACACATCCATACCGTTGACGATCTCGCCGGGGATGCCAAACGCTTCGCCGCGCACGTAGATGTCCGGCGACGATGTCGAGCGCGCCTGCGCTGTACCCATGGCGTATTGGTTGTTTTCGATCACAAAGACCACAGGAAGATCCCAGAGAGCGGCCATGTTGAACGTCTCATAGACTTGCCCCTGGTTGGCCGCGCCATCACCGAAATAGGTGAATGTCACGCCACCGTTCTCTTTGTATTTGTCAGCAAAGGCCAGACCTGCACCCAGCGGAACTTGTGCGCCAACGATGCCGTGGCCGCCATAGAAATGCTTCTCTTTCGAGAACATGTGCATCGAGCCGCCCTTGCCTTTGGAAAGGCCGCCTTCGCGCCCGGTCAGTTCGGCCATAACGCCGCCCGGATCCATACCGCAGGCCAACATGTGGCCGTGATCGCGATACGAGGTGATGCGTTTGTCCCCTTCCTGAGCTGCCGCTTCGAGGCCGACAACAACGGCTTCCTGTCCGATATAAAGGTGGCAGAAGCCGCCAATCAGACCCATACCATAAAGCTGGCCTGCTTTTTCCTCGAATCGGCGGATCAAAAGCATCTCGCGGTAGTAGGTCTTGAGTTCTTCCGCAGAAACGTTTGGTTTCTTTGTGGTTTTTCGCGCAGCCATTGTGGCGATCTCCCCCTTTCGGACAGATAGTTTAGCGTTAAACTATCTCATAAAGCATTTGATGCTATCTGGCGAGGGTAAATGTGACGCAGCGTCGGATTGCGCTGAGCCACGCTTGTCGAAGCAGGGTAAAATTTTGGATGTGCCAGATTTTTCGACGAAAAATCCAAATCAGGTCAGCGAATGACAATCTCGTCTGCGCGGATCATACCCAGAACCGAACGTGCCTGTTGGTCCAGAAGATCTAGATCAAGGTAGGTATCGGACAGCCTTAGGGTCAGGTTTTCCATCTCGGTGATCTCGGCGTTCAGGTTCGCCAAGTCGCGCGACAGAGCGTCCCGTTCCGCTGCAATCTCGACCCGCCGAAACAGGCCATAGTCTCCTTGCACGGCAGCGAAGGTGAAGTAGACACCCAGCATGAAAGCCACCGAGAAGAAAGCAACTGCGCCCAAACCGGGCCGATGGGAACGGGACACTCTGTTTACCGCCGTATGAAAACTTGCCTCAATAACGGGTCCTTTTTGGACCTCTTTCAGCACTATGTCACAGGTGATTCGGCTTGTGAATCCCCTGACGCGGAAAAATCAGGGGATGAGTCAGAATGTCTCGGCACGCGCAGTAAAACCTTACTGCTCCAACGCTGCAACGCCAGGAAGGGTCTTACCTTCCATCCACTCCAAAAACGCGCCACCCGCGGTGGAAATGTATGAGAAATCATGCGCTGCACCCGATGCGTTCAGGGCTGCAACAGTGTCGCCGCCGCCTGCGACCGAAACCAATTGTCCCGAACGCGTCAAGGCGGCTGCCTTCAGAGCCGCTGCATTGGTGGCTGCATCGAAAGGTTCCAGCTCGAACGCGCCCAGCGGGCCGTTCCAGATCAGGGTTTGGCTTTTTGAAAAGATGTCTGTGATGACAGCAACACTTTCGGGGCCTGCGTCCAGGATCATGCCGTCTTCGGGGCATTGATCTGTGGGCAGCGTTTGATGTGGTGCATGGGCTTCAAACTTCTGTGCGACCACGATGTCCTTTGGCAGAACGATAGTGCAACCGGAGTTTTCGGCTTTGGCCAGAATCTCAGCTGCGGTCCTCTGCATGTCGCGCTCCGCCAATGATTTTCCGACGTTGATCCCTTGGGCAACCAGAAACGTGTTGGCCATTCCGCCACCGATAACCAGATAGTCCACCTTGTTGATAAGGTTGCCAAGCAGCTCCAGCTTGGTCGAAACTTTGGCGCCCCCGACAACTGCCGTTACAGGCCGTTTCGGAGCGCCCAAAGAGCCTTCCAGTGCCTCAAGTTCGGCCTGCATTAGACGGCCTGCACATGCAGGCAGAAGCCGCGCCAGTGCTTCGGTTGAACTGTGGGCCCGGTGTGCGGCCGAGAACGCGTCATTGCAATAGACATCACCAAGCTTGGCCATGCCTGCGGCCAGATCGGCGTCGTTCTTGGTCTCGGCAGCGTGAAAACGGGTGTTTTCCAGCAGCAATACCTGACCTGGTTGAAGCGCTTCGGTCGCCAACTCCGCCTCGGTTCCGACGCAATCAGCGGCAAACAAGACCGGCGCGCCGAACGCGCTTTCCAGTGTTGGCACCAACTGCTTGAGCGAAAGATTCTCGCGTCGCTCGCCGCCCGGACGTCCAAAATGCGCCAGCAAGATCGGCTTTCCGCCCGCAGCAAGGATGTGGCGCACTGTGGGCACGATCCGTTCAATACGCGTTGCGTCGGTGACAGTGCCGTCCACGACCGGTACGTTAATGTCCACACGCACCAAGACGCGTTTGCCACCCAAGTCCATATCGTCCAGTGTTTTCCAGCTCATCTTGCGATCCTCGTCATTGGCAACCGATTTAGGCGGTTCTTTTCCTGCATTTTACCCTCAGGTCAATGCGTCACTTGGCATTCACGCGCGTGCGGCATAGGTATTTGCGCAAGACAAACGACAGGAGGGCCACATGGCCGAGATCAAAGATCCCGAAAACACAATCATCATCGAGCTGAAGGGCGGCAATGTCGTCATCGAGCTGCTGCCGGATGTAGCACCGTTGCACAGCGCGCGGATGAAGGAACTGGCCCGTGGCGGAGAATATGACAACGTGGCCTTTCACCGTGTAATCGACGGCTTCATGGCGCAAACCGGTGACGTTCAGCACGGCGATATGGAAGACGGCTTCAACCTGCGCATGGCGGGCACCGGCGGGTCCTCGTTGCCGAACGTTCCGGCAGAATTTTCCAAACTGCCGCATGATCGGGGCACGCTGGGCGCGGCCCGGTCGCAAAATCCGGATTCGGCCAACTCGCAGTTCTTCATCAACTTCAAGGACAACCACTTCCTGAACGGTCAGTATACCGTCTATGGTCGCGTGATCGATGGCATGGAGCATGTGGATGCGATCGTTCGGGGCGAGCCGCCTGCGAACCCGGATCGCATGATCAGCGTCAAGGTGGCCGCCGATGCATAAGCTGGCTGCAGCCTTTGCACTTCTGGCCAGTCCCGCGTTGGCCAGCGGTTTGCAGATCGACGTCGAAGGGGAGGGAGCCAACGGCACCATCTCGATCGACCTGTTCGAGGATGTCGCACCCAAGCATGTGGAACAGATCACCGCCTTGGCCGCCGACGGTCAGTATGATGGCGTCGTGTTTCACCGCGTGATTGACGGCTTTATGGCGCAAACTGGCGATGTGGAATATGGTAACTCCGGCGCGGCCGGTTTCGACATGCGCAATGCAGGACGTGGCGGATCTGACCGTCCTGACCTGCCGGCTGAGTTTTCCGATGTCACCTTTGACCGGGGCGTGGTCGGCATGGCCCGTTCGAATGACCCGGATTCAGCCAATTCGCAGTTTTTCATCATGTTCGAACCCGGCCCGTTCCTAGACGGGCAGTACACTGTAGTCGGTCAGGTGACTGACGGCATGGATGTGGTGGACGCAATCAAGCGCGGTGCCGGTCAAAACGGTGCGATCATTGGCGCACCGGACGTGATGAAGAAAGTCACAGTCATCGAATGAACGAAAAAGCCCGACGCGCGTTACCGCATCGGGCTTTTCCATATTGTGGGTTGCACGAACCGGAATCAATCGTCGGGTGACATCATCTTCCAGATCACCGCGCCGATCGCTCCACCGATCAATGGGGCCACCCAGAACAGCCAGAGCTGCGCCAAGGCCGGGCCATCCGCGAACAGCGCCACTCCGGTAGACCGCGCCGGATTCACCGATGTGTTGCTGACCGGGATCGACACCAGATGAATCAGCGTCAGCGCCAGACCAATTGCAATCGGCGCGAACCCGGCGGGTGCCTTATCTGACGTTGCACCCAGGATGATGATGATGAAGAAGGCGGTCATCACAATTTCGATCACCAATACGGACATCATCGAATAGCCCTCGGGCGAGGCGTCTCCGTATCCGTTTGATGCAAACCCTCCGACGCCTTCGAAGCCGGGTGCGCCGCTTACGATCAGATACAACACGATGGCAGCTGCAATCGCGCCGATGACCTGAGCGCCCCAATAGGGCAACAGATCTTTGGCCGGAAACCGCCCGCCGATCATCAACCCCAAACTGACGGCCGGGTTGAAATGCCCACCCGAGATGTGACCAACCGTGTAAGCCATAGTCAGAACTGTCAGGCCAAAGGCGAAAGACACGCCAAGCCATCCGATGCCGACATCCGCGACACCGGCTGCTAATACGGCACTGCCGCATCCCCCAAGGACCAGCCAGAATGTGCCGAAGAACTCGGCAAGTAATTTCGATGACATGAAAAATCCTCCGCAATGTTATGAGGTTAAGTGTAATTCAAAAATTAGCTTTTGTTAAATTATGACGAACGGGGAATTTGTCGAATGACCTGTCACCTTGGGTAAAAGCGATCAGCGCCACTGTACGGGGTCCAGATGAAACAGTTTTGACAGCTGTTCATAGACCTCCGGATCAGAGTTTCGCAGCGCCCTGGGCCGTTCAAAAAACACTTCAACCGAAACGGCGAAAAACTCTTCGTGCCCTTCCGCACCGTAGGGATCAATCACAGTTGCGCGCCCCATTTCAACGGCCTGTACATGGGCGTCGTAAGCCGTCAGAAACGCGGCCTCCCACTCGGAAAAGCTCTGGTTGGCGCTGAGAACGGGCACACCATTGGCCGAGCCTGTCAGATCGTCGATCTGATGTGCGAACTCGTGGAAGACAACATTTTGCCCGTCGTGGTCGTTCATCGCGCCGCGCCGGCTGTGCGCCCATGACAGGATCACCGGGCCGCGATTCCAGCTTTCTCCGGTGCGTACAATTTCCTTTTCGGTGACAACATAACCGCTGTGGCGGCTCTGTCTGGATTTGAAGGCGCTGGGATAGATCAGGATGGTGGTGAGGTTGTCGTACCAAAGCTCGGTGTTCACAACCAACAGACAGGCTTGCGCGGCGATAGACATTTGCATGTCTTTGGTAACGTCCAGACCGTCGCAGCCGATGAACTCAACCTGATCGAGAAACAGGTTGATCTTACCTTCCAGCTTAGCGCGCAAGCCTTGCGGCAATTTCCGCAGGATCGGGACCTGAGCGTCGATAAGGTGCCGTTCCTGATCCGTCAACGGCGCGGCCAACAGGGCCCGGCGCGCCTGTTGTTTTGACCAAAAGTAATAGGCCGCACCACAAGCAATCAGCGCAACAAGTGTCAGGAATATCAACATGACCCGACCCTAACGCGATCCCCGCACGATCAAAACCCGTTTCCCGAACTGAACAATGCCCCAAAAGAAAAGACGCCGCGGGTTTCCCAGCGGCGTCTCGGGTTTGACCAGAAAGGTCGCGTTATTGTTTGACGTCAGCCGCTGGGTTCGATCCCGATTTGCTACTGCGGCCAGGGTTCAGCGGGTCGTCCTGACGCTGCACTGAACCTTCAAAATGCGCGCCGCTTTCGATGGCGATGGTTTTGTGGATGATGTCGCCTTCAACACGCGCAGTCGAAGTCAGGCGCACCTTCAGGCCACGCACACGGCCCACGATACGACCGTTGATCACCACGTCATCTGCGGTGACTTCACCCTTGATTGTTGCCGATTCACCAATGGTCAGCAGGTGAGCACGAATATCGCCCTCCACGGTGCCTTCCACCTGAATGTCACCGGAGGTCTTGATGTTGCCGGTGATGTGCAGATCCGAGGACAGAACCGACGCCGGCGGCTTTGGCTTGGGCGCAGTGGCAGGTTTCGTCTCGGTCGGTGCAGGGGCCGCTGGGGTCGCCGGAGCGGCAGGTTTGGCCGCCTCAGGTGCCTTGGATGCGGGCTCGTTGATTTTGCTTTTAGAAAACATTTCTCGCAGCCTTGATGTAAGTCATTGGGTTCACGGGCTTTCCGTTCACGCGCACCTCATAGTGCAAATGCGTGCCGGTGGACCGTCCGGTGCTACCCATATCAGCAATATGATCCCCGCGCGAGACCCTTTGGCCAACCTTCACGTTGATCTTGGTGTTATGAGCGTAAAGTGTCTCAATTCCGAACGCGTGCTTGATTTTAACAAGCCGTCCGAAACCCGACTGCCAGCCTGCATGAGTGACCACACCATCCGCAGTTGCAAAGATGTCAGTGCTGTGCGCACCAGCAAAGTCCGCGCCATTATGCATACGGCGACCACCGGTTTTGGGGTCGCGACGTGTGCCAAATCCGCTGGTATAGCGCACAGCACTGTTGACCGGGCTGGCGAAGGGGGCCTTTTCCGCAGCAATCCGGTACAGGTTTAGTTGGTCCATCTGCTCAAGTAGAATGTTTGCACGGGCTTCTTCAGCGGACAGCTCGTCCTCCTCACCACGCGTGCTAAGGGATAAAGGGGTCAGCGGACCGCCCATACCGCTATATCCGCGCCGGACCTCTTCGATAATGCGATCGGTCGGCATGCCGGCCTTACGGAACATCTTGTCCAAAGGTTCGACCGAGATCACCATGGCTTCTTCCAACTGGCGGAAAATCTCGTCGCTGCGTTCCTGCATCAGACGGATTTCCAGTTCCAGCTCATCCCGTTGGTCCAAAGCCTGACGCGCGTCCGAGGCGATTTGATCGCGTTCTTCCGCGGTGCGGGAAAGGGCATTTGTCATGAAGGCCATCTGCACCGGGGTGCTCGAGGCCGTCACGTACATGTCGGCATAATTGGTTTCCTGCTTCAGAACAGCCAGCTCCGTGCGGGCTTCTTCCCGTTGCTTCATCGTGCTGCGCAGCGTCGTCTGGATGACCTCGATACCGGTCTCAAGCTCGCGGCGGCGGTTTTCCGACGCCAGCAACTCGGACTGCATTGCGGAAATCTGTTCCAATGCGGCATTAAAGCGATCTTGTGCGGCCAGTGCTTCTTGCGCGCGTGCGTCCCGTTCGGCTGACAGGATATTCAGGCGCTCTTGATATGTCGCCTGATCGCGCTTGGCTTGTTCTCTGAAGTTGCCCGACCCGATGCTGTCCATCAGCAGTATGGCCGTTGCAACCGCTGTCCACCCAACCATCACCGCGACACCGGTGACTGCGATCACCTGCGTTTCCGAACTCAGCCGAATGAACCGCGTGTCCTTGTCAGATTTCAGAAAGACCCGGCGTTCCGGGAAATACCGCTCAAGCAGTGAGTGTAGCTTTATTGCCAGACGTGTTCGCACGCGCCTTACCTCTCGTCCCCAAATTCGGGACCGGTCGTGGTGCAGTAGCCGTCCCTTGGGCCGAGTGCATAAACGGCTCGCTACGATCGGGCAAGTTTGTTGACCTCTTTGCGGCAAACAGCGCAAAAATCCCCCGAAGATCGGCGGGAATTCGCCGAAATTCACATATAAGTGTCAGTTCGTGACTTCACCCGGCGCGGGCAGGTCTTCTGTCAGAGGCCAATAGAAATCGGGGGGCAGGCCAGCTTCGGCCCGCTTCTCCTCGTTAAAGGGCGGTTTCAGGACGCCGTGGAAATACCGCCGGACCAGGGCGTGGAACACGTCCTTCGGGTCGGCGTTTTCCCGACCGCACAGGAAATGAAACCACTTAGAGCCATAGGCGACATGGCCGACTTCTTCCGCATAGATCACCTCCAACGCGGCAATGGCTTGGTCCGCTTTGGCCTTTCGGAAGATTTCGATCATGCCGGGGGTGACATCCAGACCGCGTGCCTCAAGCACCATGGGAACAACAGCCAGCCGTCCCATCAAGTCTTCGGCAGTATCTTCGGCGGCGCGCCACATTCCGGCGTGGGCGGGCAGGGCGCCATAGTGGCTGCCCATCTGCTCTAGGCAGTCGCACACCAGCTCGAAATGCCGCGATTCCTCTTCGGCGCATTTCACCCAGTCATCGTAAAAGCCGATCGGCATCGGCACATGACCAAACCGCGCGATGATGTCCCAGTGCAGATCGACGGCATTCAACTCAATATGCGCCACAGCGTGCAACAGGGCGATACGCCCGGCCTCGGTCCCGGGTTTCCGCTTTGGCACTTCACGAGGCGAAAGAAGCTCGGGCTTGTCCGGGCGGGCGGGGTTCAAGGGGGGCGTTGCCGCGCCAATTTCGATTGGGTCAGCTTCGCCCTTGCGAGCAGCGAACCATGCGGCGGCGTGCGCTTTGGACAGGGCGGTCTTGGCCCGCCCGTCCGCAGTTGTCAGAACCTCTGTCGCCATCTGTGTCAGTGTCTTGGGCACGGGATCACTCCGACTCTGTCGTGTCGAGGCGGGTCATAAACCGGATGGCATGGCAGGTCGAGAGTGCGCTTACAGCGCCTTCACCGCCTCAAGCACCTCGTCCACATGACCGGGCACTTTGACTTTGCGCCAGACCTTAGCAATGCGACCTTCGGCATCTATGACAAAGGTCGAACGTTCGATGCCCATCGACTTGCGCCCATACATGTTCTTTTCCACCCACACGCCATAGTCCTCGCAAACGGTCGAGTTTTCGTCCGATAAAAGCGGTGTGGTCAGACCATGCTTGGCAACAAATTTGTCATGCTTGGCGACACTGTCGCGCGAGATACCGAAAACTTGAGCACCTGCATCCGCAAAGGCCTGAAGCTGTTCTGAAAAACCAATGGATTCCTTTGTACAGCCCGGCGTATCATCACGGGGATAGAAGAACAAAACCACGGTGCCACCGCGCAATGCCGAAAGCGTCACCTCGCCGCCGCCGTCGCGTGGCAGGGTGAAGTCGGGGGCCATGTCTGAAATACCGGGCATTGGAAACTCCGCTAAAGGTTTTTAAAGGCTGCCTGATATCATAGGGCAACACGTGCGGGTTGGAAGGCGTGGACAGTAAATTGAAGCAGCATGACGACGAACAAGACGAACCGGTACAACCGGTGCGTCGACGGTCGCGTCGGAGGGCCGCTGGTCTTTGGGCCATGCGCGGTGCTTTCATGCTGGCGCTTCTTGCGCTGTTCGCCGGTTTCATGGTGGTGGGGCAAAGGATGCACGCGCCTGCCTGGTTGCGGGACAGGGTCGAAACGCGGCTTGAACAGGCGCTGGGTGGTCTGCAAATCCGCTTTGGCGATGTCAGCTTCATCATTCACGAAGGCTGGCGGCCCCGTCTGCGTCTGACCGACGTTGCCATCAGCGACGCGGCGGGCCAGCAGATTGCGCAGGTCTCGGACATGCGTGCCAGCCTTGCCATGCGCCCTTTGTTGCGCGGGCATGTTCGCCCAAAACGCATCATCCTGAGCGGAGCTCAAATCGCCCTGACCCGAGGCATGGATGGGGCGTTGACCCTGACTGTGGGGTCTGGCAGCGCTCCGGTACAAGAGGCACCGAACCTGGCAGAGCTGATCGAGGCGTCCGATCAGGTATTCCTGTCTCCGGCTCTGTCTGCTCTCACCTCGGTCGAGCTTGATGCAATCACGCTGGATTACAGCGATTTGCGGCAGGGTCGGTCCTGGGTGCTGGATGGTGGTCATATTCAGGCCAACCGCAGTGACAACGAAGTACGACTCGCTACCGGGTTTTCGGTTCTTTCGGGGCGGGATTACGTCAGTGCCATCGAGGCCAACTATACCAGCATCCTTGGCACCCCTGCCGCTCAGTTCGGCATCTCGGTCTCGGACCTGCCTGCCGAGGATATCGCCGGTCAAAGCCCTGTTTTGGCGTGGCTGCAGGTCTTGCGGGCCCCCATATCGGGTGCCTTGCGCGGTAGTATCGACGATAGCGGTGCCATCGGAACGGGCTTTGCAACGCTCAACCTTGGGGCAGGGGTCGTGCAGCCCAACCGTGAAACGCGCCCGGTGCCTTTTGAATCTGCCCGCACCTATTTCACCTATGATCCTAAAACGCATGCGCTGGATTTCAACGAAGTGTCAGTGGTATCGGCTTGGGGCGAAGTGCAAGCAGACGGTACGGCGTTCCTGCAGGGGGTGGAAGATGGTGTCCTGGACAGCCTGACCGCGCAATTGCGTTTGTCGGGCCTCAATGTGAACCCCGCCAACCTGTTTCCAGAGCCAATCCAATTGTCCCGCGCCAGCGTGGATTTCAAAATGGTGTTGGACCCTTTCGAGTTGCGTTTGGGACAGGTCACTGTTGAAGACCCAGGTCACATCATACGCGCCTTTGGAGTTCTGAGCGGCCGGCCCGACGGCTGGGCAGTGGAATTGGATGCACATCTGGATCAGATGACCTCGGACAAGGTTCTCAGTTACTGGCCCGAACTTTTGGCACCGAAACCGCGCGAGTGGGTTACCAAGAACCTTTACGAAGGCGTTCTGTCGGACATGGATTTTGCCCTGCGGCTTGAGCCCGGATCCAAGCCCGATATCTATTTGGATTTCGGATTCGAAAAGGCCAAGATTCAGTTCGTCAAAACCCTTCCACCGATCGAGGACGCCCAAGGGCAGGCCAGCCTGATCAATCAACGATTTACTGTCACCGCGCAAAAGGGGGTGGTGATCGCGGACGAAGGTGGTGCAGTGGATGCCGCGGGCACGTCCTTTATCATACCCGATACGGACATAAAGAAATCCGCGCCTGGAATTGCGCGTATACGGGCCAAGGGCAGTGTGACCGCTGCACTGTCGCTGCTGGACCGCCCCCCACTTTCATTGCTGAGCAAAGCAGGATTGCCTGTCGAGCTTGCCAACGGCACCGCTTCGCTGACTGGCACGCTGTCATTGCCGCTGAAAAAGGAGCTGAAGTTTCAGGAAACCGAATTCCATTTCGACGGCAATCTGGCAAACCTTTCCAGCGATCGTCTGGTGCCGGGGTTCACGGTCAGCGCCGCTTTGCTGGATCTGTCCGGCAATCAGTCGGGCGTTCAAATACAAGGGCAAGGGCAATTCGGAGATGTTCCTCTTGAGGCGCTGTGGCGGCAGCCGATTGATGGAAAAACGGCGCAGCGCAGTACGCTAACAGGCCAGATCGAACTGTCCCCGCGCTTGATGGATGAGATCGGGGCCGGGCTACCCCCTGGGATGCTGACCGAGTCGGGTGTTGCGGACATTACCCTGGGTCTTGGAGCAGATACCCCGCCGAAACTGTCCGTTGCGTCGGACCTACAGGGTGTGGCGCTGGCGATCCCGGAACTTGGGTGGCGTAAGGCGGCAACCGCACCGGGCTCACTGACAGCCGAAGCGACATTGGGCAAAGGGTTGAAGGTGGACAGTTTGAACATCGAGGGCGCTGGTCTGCGAACAAGCGCATCGATTACCTTTCGCGAAAACGGAGATTTTGACCGCATACGATTCAGCTCATTCGATCTGGGGAATTGGCTTGCGGTCCCGGCTGAGATGATCGGGCGCGGGGATGCCGTACCAGATATCCGAGTTCTTGGCGGTGTACTGGACATGGGGAAAGCGACGTTCGGCGAAAGCGGCGGCGGCGGGGCAGGTCCGAAGCTGGACGTTGCCTTGGATCGCTTACAAGTGACCGAAGCGGTTGCGCTTACGGGATTTCAGGGAACGTTTCAGACGACTGGTGGCGTAAACGGAGGGTTTACGGCACGGGTGAATGGGGGGGCGGCGGTCTCCGGGCAGGTGACCCCGCGCGGAAACCGCAGTGCCGTGACCCTGACATCGCAGGACGCCGGGGCGGCGTTGCGTTCTGCTGGCGTGCTGACCCAAGCGCGCGAGGGCACATTGAACTTAAGCCTCGAACCGGTGGCAGCACCGGGAAACTATGACGTGGTCCTGAAAATCATCAACACGCGTATCACCGATGCCCCGGCCATGGCGGCCCTCTTGAACGCAATCAGTCTTGTTGGATTGTTGGACGAGATGGCCGGGCAAGGCATTTTCTTCTCGGCGATCGACAGTCGCATGCGGATTACGCCGACGGATATCAAAGTGCTCAGCGGCAGCGCAGTTGGACCATCCATGGGACTTTCGTTTGACGGCACCATCGACACGGTCAACGAGATGCTGAACCTGCGCGGTGCGATTTCGCCAATCTATCTGCTCAACGCCGTGGGCAGCGTTTTCACGCGCAAGGGCGAGGGTGTGTTCGGATTCAACTACACCCTCACCGGGCCGCTGGCTTCTCCGAAAGTTTCGGTGAATCCGCTTTCTGGACTGGCCCCTTTGTTTTTGCGCGATTTGATGCGTCAACCTGCACCAAAGGTATCGGATGGCCCAAACGCGACACCGCAAAAACCAGATGAGCCCAAGCAGACATTCGGGTCACAGCCCAGCGATCGCTGACGACATATGGCCGAATCTTTTGCGGGGATGTAAGGCGCGCGCATGAAACTCAGCGATTTTGACTTCCACCTGCCTGACGACCTGATTGCCACGCGGCCTGCTAGCCCGCGATCCTCGGCGCGTCTGCTGGTGGCGCAGGGGGATCAGACAACGGACAGCCACGTCCTTCATCTGCCCGATTTTTTGCAACCCGGTGACAGGCTAGTGCTGAATGACACGCGCGTCATCCCGGCACGGCTTAATGGTCGCCGCCATCGGGACAGTGCCCAAGGTCCAGTGTCAGCCGGGATCGAGGCGACATTGCTGGATCCTCAGGCCGATGCAACTTGGTCAGCTCTGATCAAGCCCTTGAAAAAAGTGAAGGTTGGGGAAGAGATTGTCTTCTCGGATGACCTGAGCGCCACGCTGGACCGGGTTGAGGATGGGCAGGCCTATCTGCGGTTTAACCTGAGTGGCGAAGATTTTGATAAAGCACTGGAGCAAGCCGGGGCGATGCCGTTGCCGCCGTATATTGCGGCCAAACGTCCGGCGGATGAACAGGACAAAACCGACTATCAAACCATCTGGGCGCGTAATTCGGGTGCCGTAGCCGCGCCGACCGCTTCGCTGCATTTCGATGATGCCCTTTTGTTGGCTTTGGCCGAGCGCGGCGTGAATTTCACTCATGTAACCCTGCACGTGGGGGCAGGCACGTTCCTGCCGGTCAAAGTTGAAGACGTGACAACCCACAAGATGCACGCGGAATGGGGGCAGGTCAGCCCCGAGGCGGCAGCCGAGATTCAGGCCACCAAAGACGCAGGTGGACGGGTGATTCCAGTGGGCACCACAGCCCTGCGTCTGATCGAAAGTGCGGCCCGGTCCGGCCGCATCCAACCCTGGGAAGGGGATACGGATATTTTCATCTATCCGGGCTTCCAGTTCCATGTCACGGACGCGTTGATGACCAATTTCCACCTGCCGAAATCAACGCTGTTGATGCTGGTGTCCGCGTTGATGGGGCAAGATCGAATGTTTGATTTGTATCATCATGCAATAACACAGAAATATCGTTTCTTTTCCTACGGCGACGCGTCGCTTTTGATCCCATGAGGGGCGCGCATGAAGTATCAAAACAGTTCAATGTCGTAGACAAGCGCGACAGAAGCGGTCTTTGATCGCAGTACACAGCGCAACTTAGTTTGGCATCACTCGGAGACCCCAATGATTCAGGTTCTTTCCAGCGCGTGGGCGTTGCTGCTCGGCATGGGGTTGCTGATGGTCGGAAATGGCCTTCAGGGCACTCTTTTGGGTGTTCGCGGCGAGATCGAAGGGTTTTCGACTCTGCATATGTCTATTGTGATGTCCGCCTATTTCGTCGGCTTTCTGGGCGGCTCACGACTTGCCCCTGAAATGATCCGGCGCGTCGGCCATGTGCGGGTCTTTGCAGCGCTTGCGTCTTTCATCTCGGCCGTCATGATCATGTACCCCATGCTCACGAACCCAATCGCCTGGGCACTTGGGCGGGTGGTGATCGGCTTTTGTTTCTCGGGTGTGTATGTCACCGCAGAAAGCTGGTTGAACAACGCGGCCAGCAACGAAAACCGTGGCCAGGCCTTGTCTTTGTACATGATCGTTCAGATGACCGGAATCGTCACGGCGCAGGCCCTGTTGCTGGTGGGCGATCCGGCAGGGTACGAGACATTTGTGATCGCCTCGATCCTTGTTTCGGTTTCCTTCGCGCCGATCCTGTTGTCGATTTCACCAACACCAGCCTTTGATACAACAAAGCCTATGACACTGCGCAAACTGATGGAGACATCACCATTGGGCTGCGTCGGCATGTTCCTGCTGGGTGGAATATTTTCGGCTCAGTTCGGGATGAGCTCGGTCTACGGCGCGCAAGCCGGATTGTCGCTGGTCGAGATTTCAACCTTTGTGGCCGCGTTTTATGTTGGCTCGGTTCTGTTGCAATACCCGATTGGTTGGTTCTCGGACCGTATGGATCGCCGGATTCTGATTCTGACGGTTTCCGTCGTCGGCGGCTGCGGCGCACTGGTGGGAATGTTTTTCGGGGCGACCTTCTCAATCCTGCTGACCGGTGCATTTGTTATTGGAGGCATGACCAGCCCGCTTTATTCCCTGCTGATCGCCTACACCAACGACTATTTGGAATATGACGACATGTCTGCTGCTTCGGGCGGGCTGATCTTCATCAACGGCCTGGGCGCAATTGCCGGTCCGCTGATAACCGGTTGGCTGATGGGCAACGGCATCATGGGCCCTGCAGGTTTCTTCCTGTTTATTGCGACGCTGATGTTTGCGATGGCGTTCTACGCGCTCTACCGAATGACCCAGCGTGCTTATGTACCTGTTGACGAAACCGGAACAATTGCACCGATTATGCCGACATCGTCGCCAGTAGCTTTGGAAGTTGCGCAGGAAGTTGTGATCGAAGCAGCACAAGATGAGCAAGATACGCAAGAAGTCGCTTAAGAAACGAAAATATGTCGCAAATGTTGCAATATGTTACTGTCACAATTCTGTAAAACATTCTTAAATGACCTTACGTCCCTGGGGAGGGCAAATTACGGAGTTTAGGGCAATGGTAGGTCCTGAAGAAGTATTGAGTTTTTGGTTAGATGAAGTTGGTCCCAAGGGGTGGTATCTGCAGGATGACGCATTGGATGCGGAAATCCGAGACCGTTTCTTGTCAACTTGGGAAGCAGCGACAGAAGGCGGATTTTCGCTCTGGCTGACATATCCCAGCGGATCGCTGGCGTATATTATTCTGACAGATCAGTTTCCACGCAACATGTTCCGGGGTCAGGCCCGTGCATTTGCGACTGACCGAGCGGCTTTGGCAGCTGCCAAATGCGCGGTCGACAAGGGGTGGGACAAAAAGATCGACGAACCCGCGCGGCAGTTCTTTTATCTGCCGATGATGCACTCGGAAAATCTGTGTGATCAGGAACGTTGTGTGCGTTTGATCTGCGAAAACCTGAGCGGTGACACAAGCAATCTATTGCACGCACGGGCGCATCGCGAAGTGATCCGCAAGTTCGGTCGGTTCCCCTATCGGAACGAAGCACTGTCGCGCCATTCCACACCACATGAAGTTGCCTATGTCGACATGGGTGGTTATGGGACCACCGTACGCGAGCTTCAGGCAACCGTTTGACCGTTTGAAAATGCTGGCATGCCGCGCCTTGTTCGCGCGGCATAACCTTATGAGCCTGGTTCACACCCTTTGAAATCCAAAATGCGCTTGGACACGACGTCCGCGCCGCTATTGATGGTCTGGGCTATCAAAACCTGAGGCTCGTCTGCCAGACTGATCAACCTATCCTGTGCTGTCTGCAACTTTTGTTCCAAGGAATTTAGTCGGGCTAAGGTCGATTGGATATCCTTGGTTGTTTGACTGTCTAAACCAATTGCCTTTTTCGGCAACGCGGCTAAGTCGTCTCGTAATGCCGCAAGCTCTGTTCGAATGTTCGTTGTCTCCTCTCGGAGCGGAGCAACGACTTGCACTGTTTCAGAAAACTCCGCCGTGATGCTCTCCACCTTTGACGCCAACTGCCAGCCCAGAAACAGGCACAAGGCCACAAGGATCAACGTGGCGTTGAGCAAAGCAAGCAGCAGGTCTTTGAGTGTTTTCGCCATAGTCAGCCTCTTGAATGTCCTTTGTTAAGAAATGCCCGAACGGTGTCGACAGTTCAGTTCTAGCCATGGATCGGGCTTGGGTATAGGCTGAAATCCACGTCTTCAGGTGTGGCTTACCTCGCGTCGCTTTTGTCGCGGGGCGCGCCTGTTGATGTGTTTTGAAAAGTAGTTTAATGGTAAACTAATTTTTCAACACCTGCGCCGAGAGGGACACATGGCTGCACAATCTTATGATCTGATCGTAATCGGGGCTGGCCCCGGCGGCTATGTCGCTGCAATCCGTGCCGCCCAGTTGGGTCTGAAAACCGTCGTTGTCGAACGCGAACATCTTGGAGGCATTTGCCTGAACTGGGGTTGTATCCCCACCAAGGCATTGCTTCGCTCATCCGAAGTGTTCCATCTGATGGAACGCGCCAAGGATTTCGGCTTGAAAGCTGACAAGATTGGTTACGACCTGGATGCGGTAGTCAAAAGGTCACGGGGTGTGGCCGGACAACTTTCAGGCGGGATTGGTCATCTTCTGAAGAAGAACAAGGTCGCTGTTGTGATGGGCGAGGCCACGATCGCTGCCAAGGGCAAGGTCAGCGTCAAGACCGACAAGGGCACCGAAGAACTCACCGCCAAGAACATCATTTTGGCCACCGGCGCGCGGGCGCGGGAATTGCCGGGGCTTGAGGCGGATGGTGATCTGGTCTGGACCTACAAACATGCGCTGCAACCGCCACGTATGCCGAAGAAACTGCTGGTCATTGGGTCCGGCGCGATTGGCATCGAATTCGCCAGCTTCTACAACACGCTTGGCGCGGACACGACCGTGGTCGAAGTGATGGATCGCGTTCTGCCGGTTGAGGATGCCGAGATCAGCGCATTGGCGAAAAAGGCCTTCACCAAGCAAGGCATGACCATCATGGAAAAGGCGATGGTCAAGCAATTGGACCGGGGTAAAGGTAAAGTGACCGCTCATATCGAGGTTGAGGGCAAGGTCGAAAAGTATGATTTCGACACCGTGATTTCGGCGGTAGGCATCGTCGGTAATGTCGAAAACCTTGGCCTCGAAGCGCTGGGGGTCAAGATCGACCGCACGCATGTGGTGACGGATGAATTCTGCCGCACCGGTGTCGAAGGGCTGTACGCAATCGGTGATATCGCAGGTGCACCATGGCTGGCGCATAAGGCCAGTCACGAGGGCGTCATGGTCGCGGATCTTATCGCGGGTAAACACGCACACCCGGTCAAACCCGAGAGCATTGCAGGATGTACCTACTGCCAGCCTCAGGTCGCGTCCGTTGGCTACACCGAAGCCAAAGCCAAAGAACTGGGTTACGACATCAAGGTCGGGCGCTTCCCGTTCATCGGCAACGGCAAGGCTATTGCCCTGGGGGAACCAGAGGGGCTGATCAAAACCGTCTTTGACGCCAAGACAGGAGAGCTTCTGGGCGCACATATGATCGGCGCGGAAGTGACGGAACTGATCCAGGGCTATGTGGTTGGACGCCAGCTGGAGACCACCGAAGAAGATCTGATGAACACGGTCTTCCCGCACCCAACCTTGTCAGAGATGATGCACGAAAGCGTTCTGGACGCTTACGATCGCGTGATCCACATGTAAGGGAAGGGGGCTCTGCCCCCGCCGCGGCAAGCCGCGACTCCCCCGAGGTATTTATAGCCAGATGAAGCAGGGGATCCGCACTTCATCTGGCCGAAAATACCTCGGAGCGCGAGGCAGAGCCTCGCAAAAACACTTTACTTGTTCAAAGCATCCAGAATGCGGGCCCAGGATCGGATGCCCTTGTGAAAGCTTTTGACATCATATTTCTCGTTCGGTGAGTGAATTGCGTCATCATCGTTTGCATAACCGACCAGCATGGAATCGAGCCCGAGAACGGTGTTGAAGTACCCGACCACCGGAATAGAGCCACCCATGCCAGTAAAGACCGCCTCGCGATCCCATTCGTCAGACAAGGCGTCGCGCGCGGCTTCGAACTCTGGGCGGTCCAAATTCATGACAGAGGCTGGTGAGCCTTCAAGGTCATTGTCCCAGATCACTTTGGCGTCCGGAGACAGACGCTCCTCGACATGTTTGCGAATTTTGTCGCGCAGAGCGTCGGGATTCATGTCACCGACGAGACGGCAGGTGATTTTGCAATGTGCCTCGGATGGGATCACGGTTTTCGAACCAGCCCCGTTGTAACCGCCCCAAAGCCCGTTCACCTCAAGCGTTGGACGCGCCCATTGCTGTTCAAGTGTCGAATACCCCTTTTCGCCGTGCGGCTGGGTGTAGCCGACCGAATTTAGGTAGTCTGCTTCGTCGAAACCGCAGTTTTGCCACTGGCGGAGTTGATCCTCAGGTACTTCGTGGACGCCTTCGTAAAATCCGTCAACGGTTACGCGGCCGGTTTCGTCATCGTAGAAAGAGGCCACGATTTTCGACAGTTCCCGCAAGGGGTTTAGACCTGGGCCACCGTAGTGGCCGGAATGCAGATCGATACGGGGTCCGATGATGGTGAACTCATCCTTCAGCATACCGCGCAGTTGGGCAGCTATGGAGGGAACCCCGCGTGAGACCATCGAGGTGTCGCAGACCAGTGCTAGGTCGGCTTTGAGCTCGGCCGCGTTTTCCTTAAGGAACGGGACGAGTGATGGAGACCCCGATTCTTCCTCGCCTTCAAAGAAGAAGGTGATGCGACAGGGCAGGGATCCATGCACAGCCTTCCAAGCGCGGCAGGCTTCGACAAAAGTCATCAGTTGCCCCTTGTCGTCCGATGCGCCACGTCCACGGATAACGGGGCCGTGCTCGGTATCTTCGATTGCAGGATCAAATGGGTCGCGTGTCCACAGGTTCAGCGGATCAACCGGTTGCACATCATAGTGGCCGTAGAACAGGATATGCGGAGCGTCTGCGTCTTCTCCCACATGGCCAACAACCATGGGGTGGCCCGGCGTTTCTCGCTTTTCCGCGTCTATTCCGATACTGCGAAGGTCGTTGACCAACCAATCTGCGGCGCGGTTGACCTCGTCCTTGAACGCGGGATCGGTTGAAATGGATTGGATGCGCAATAATTCCATCAGGCGGTCGATCGAGGTTTGCAGATCATCGTCAATCCGGTTCAGCACGGTGTCTAGCGACATAGGGGGCTCCTGCTTTTCTAGGTTGGGCGAACCCTAACAGCGTGATCAGCGCCGTCCAGAGCGGTTTTGACGAAAACCAAAGTATCGTACGACGCATTGTGATGCGACTGTACCTGCGTCGTTTCCACGCGTTCGATAGCCGGAACTTTACTTGTCGTAGGGGGCACAACCTTTTATTTGATGCAAATCAAAGTTGGGTTCACCTGTTCGGCTGTAACCAGCTAAACTAAGGAACGCAAAGCCGCTGAAACACGTTACACTGTGTAGGGTGGCAAACTATTTGCCCAAGGGAAACCAATTTGGGCGCTCAAGGAGGGTCCGTTGGACTATACTGCTCAGCTCGATTCAGCGATTGCCAGGCTGCATGATGAAGGACGCTACCGGACCTTCATTGACATCGAACGTCGCAACGGACATTTCCCTCATGCAGTGCGCACGCGTCCGGATGGGTCGCAGCAGAACATCACCGTGTGGTGTGGCAACGATTACTTGGGCATGGGGCAGCACCCTGTTGTTCTGAATGCCATGCATGAGGCTGTGGACGCAGCAGGTGCAGGGTCTGGCGGGACGCGCAACATCTCAGGCACCACGGTTTACCACAAAAGGCTTGAGGCCGAGTTGGCTGATCTGCACGGCAAAGAAGCCGCGCTGTTGTTCACCAGCGCCTATATCGCCAATGATGCAACGCTCAGCACTCTGCCCAAGCTGTTCCCCGGCCTGATCATTTATTCCGACGCGCTGAACCATGCCTCGATGATCGAAGGTGTGCGCCGCAACGGCGGTTCTAAGCGGATTTTCCGGCACAATGACGTGGCGCATCTGCGTGAGTTGCTTGAAGCTGACGATCCGCAAGCGCCTAAACTGATCGCCTTCGAGTCAGTCTATTCTATGGACGGCGATTTTGGCCCGATCGAAGAGATCTGTGATTTGGCCGATGAGTTTGGCGCGCTGACCTATATCGACGAAGTGCACGCGGTTGGCATGTACGGCCCGCGTGGCGGCGGCGTGACTGAACGTGACCGTTTGGCCCATCGGATCGACATCATCAACGGAACCCTCGCCAAAGCATATGGCGTTATGGGTGGCTACATCGCCGCCAGTGCCAAGATGTGCGACGCTGTGCGCTCTTATGCGCCGGGTTTCATTTTCACAACTTCGTTGCCGCCAGCTGTTGCCGCAGGGGCTGCCGCTTCGGTTGCGCATCTGAAAACCGCGCAGGAGCTGCGTGACCAGCATCAGACTCAGGCCAAGATCCTCAAGCTGCGACTTAAAGGGATGGGTCTTCCCTTGATTGATCATGGCAGTCACATTGTGCCCGTGATCGTCGGCAACCCTGTGCATACCAAAAAGCTCAGTGATATGTTGCTGGATGATTATGGCATTTACGTGCAGCCGATCAATTTCCCGACTGTCCCGCGGGGAACCGAAAGGCTTCGGTTTACCCCGTCTCCGGTGCATGGACCCGACGAAATGAACCGTTTGGTGCAGGCGATGGACGAACTTTGGTCACATTGTGCGCTAAATCGCGCCGAACTTGCCGGTTAACCTCACGCCAAAGTGTGCAACGTGATTGCCGCGTGTTAAGCTTAGGCTAACAAAATTGGCAGACGAATCATTGTGGGGATGATTCGCCGCTAACGCGAAATACGCGACAGGCAGAATGGGGCAGCAGGGATGATTGGGCGCAGATCACAGCGCGAGTCCGAAGAAGACGTGGACGTCAGACCAAAAGGGTTTGATGACTACGAGATTCGTCTTGGTGACAAGATGCGCGGTGAGCGCGCGACAATGGGCAAATCTCTTTTGGATGTTCAGCGCGAACTGAGGATCAAAGCCAACTACATTGCTGCAATCGAAAACGCCGACCCTGATGCGTTTGATACACCCGGCTTCATAGCCGGGTATGTGCGCTCATATGCGCGCTACTTGGGAATGAACCCGGATGAGACCTTTGCAACCTTCTGCCAGGAAAGCGGTTTTGAAGTGGCCCATGGCATGTCGGCCGAGGCATCTGTGGTCCGCAAATCCACTGGCGGTCTTCCGTCGCGCGGTCCTATGGGGCGCGACCCGTTCATCTCGCCCAATACGCCCTATATTCCGGGCAAAGAGCCGCTGGTCAGTCAGATCGAACCGCGCGCCATCGGCTCTTCGCTGGTGTTGCTGGCGGTCATTGGTGGCATCGGCTATGGCGGCTGGGCTGTTTTGAACAAAATCCAGCAGGTGCAGGTCAGCCCTGTTGAGCAAGCCCCTGTGGTCCTGTCCGACCTTGATCCACTGGATGCGGTGCGTGGTGCCGCGTCAGACGATACGGTTGAAGTGGCCAGTACCGAGGCGTTGGATCGTCTTTATCGTCCACAGGCGCTGGACGTGCCGGTTCTGGTTGCTCGTGATGCCCCGATCTCGACCCTTGACCCACGTGAGGTCGGAACTTTCCGTCCGCCCGAGTTGCCGCAGCTTGAACTGGCCAAGGTTCACACGGTCGAACGACCCGCGCTGCCGCAGGTCGTGGAACAGATTGATACGACGCTTAAAATTGTGGCTGTTGACCCGGCATGGATGCGTGTGACGGCTGCAGACGGCAGTATCATTTTCGAAGGCACCCTTGGCACGGTTGAACAAGGCAGCGTTTTTGAAGTGCCTCTGACCGAGGAGCCGCCGCAGTTGCGGGCCGGGGCCTCGGGGTCGGTCTACTTCTCTATGAACGGCGAGCATTACGGTCCGGCGGGTGCGCCGGGTACGGTTGCCAAAGGTGTCGTTTTGTCGAAAGACGCCGTGTCCGAGACGTATGCCGTAGCCGATCTTGAGGCCGAGCAGAACAGCGCTCTCAAGCAACTGGTGGCGGAACTGCAGACCGAGGCGACTGAAACGCCCGCGGAGTGATCTAGCCATTGCGACGCCCCGGTTGTCGGACTATCTAAAGGTCCAACTCTGGCAGACGCGGATCCGTCCTTATGTCCCTCAATCACGTACGCCCCTGGCGCGACATCTATCGTCGTAAATCCCGTCAAATCATGGTCGGCAACGTCCCTGTTGGGGGTGATGCACCCATTGCGGTACAGACCATGACCAATACGCTGACCACCGATGTGGCGGCCACCGTGGCGCAGGTTCAGGCCGCAGCCGAGGCTGGCGCGGATATAGTGCGCGTTTCGGTTCCGGATGAGGCGTCGTCGAAGGCGCTGAAAGAGATCGTCCGCGAAAGCCCTGTGCCGATCGTGGCAGATATTCACTTTCACTACCGCCGTGGCATCGAAGCCGCCGAGGCGGGCGCGGCCTGCCTGCGCATCAATCCGGGCAATATCGGCGATGAAACCCGCGTGAAAGAGGTCATTCAGGCCGCACGCGATCACAACTGTTCGATCCGTATCGGAGTCAACGCGGGGTCATTGGAAAAACATCTGCTTGAGAAATACGGCGAGCCATGCCCCGAGGCGATGGTTGAAAGCGGGCTGGAACATATTCGCATCCTGCAGGACAACGACTTTCACGAGTTTAAGATCAGCGTGAAGGCCAGCGACGTTTTCCTGTCTGCTGCTGCTTATCAGGGCATTGCCGAAGCCACCGACGCGCCCATTCATCTGGGCATTACGGAAGCTGGAGGTTTGGTCAGCGGCACCATCAAGTCCGCCATCGGTTTGGGTAACCTGTTGTGGATGGGGATAGGCGACACGATCCGTGTCAGCCTGTCCGCTGATCCGGTGGAAGAGGTCAAGGTCGGTTTCGAAATCCTCAAGTCACTGGGCCTGCGACATCGCGGCGTGAACATTATCTCGTGTCCATCCTGCGCCCGTCAGGGCTTCGACGTCATCAAGACCGTTGAGGCTTTGGAGCATAGGCTGGAACACATCAAGACACCCATGAGCCTGTCAATTATCGGCTGTGTCGTGAACGGCCCGGGTGAGGCGTTGATGACCGATGTGGGCTTTACCGGCGGCGGCGCAGGCTCTGGCATGGTTTACCTGGCCGGCAAGGCCAGCCACAAGATGTCAAACGATCAGATGATTGATCACATTGTCGAACAGGTCGAGAAAAAGGCAGCTGAACTGGACGCGCAGGCCGAAGCGGCCGAGTAGGCGCTTATTCGGTCAACGCTTGCCGCGCGTCTTAAATGTCATGTCCACGAAAGGGCAAAGGAATGATCGCCTATATCACCGTTGGTGTGGACGACATTGCAGCTGCAGAACAGTTTTATTCTGCTTTCCTGCCAGCCCTTGGATATAAATTGGAATGGTATCACGGCGACTTAAGCTACGCTCTTCCATCTCAGCAAGGTCAGTCTCAAGCTTTGCCGGAATTCTATGTGAAATCCCCGTTCGACGGGCATCCGGCCTCGGCAGGGAATGGCACGATGGTTGCATTCGAGGCGCAAAGTCAAAAGCAGGTTCGTGATCTTCACGCGGCGGCACTTGCCGCAGGTGGTTCCAACGAAGGCCAGCCGGGCTTTCGCGACTCCTATGGGGCTGATTTCTATGTTGGCTACCTGCGCGATCCGCAAGGAAACAAGATCGCGCTGTTTTCCAGTAATCCAAGCGAACCCGGTCGGGACGGTTAGATCAGAGGTTCCACACGCAATTTGAGGGGGCGAATGCTGTGCAGAGCCTTCGTGATCTGAAAGAATGAAGAGCTCTGCAATAATAGGCGGCGGGCTACGCCGCCCCACCATGTGTTTAGCCGCGCTCGGCGCGCACACCATCCGCGATTTGTTGCATCTGATCGGCAGGCAGGAAGCCACGCAGCATTTCGGTGCCCAATACAAAGGACGGCGTGCCCGAAATCTGCATCCGCTGCGCCAGAGCACGGGTACGGGTGATTTCGTCCGTCACGCGGTCACTGTCCATTGCGGCGATGATCGCATCGCTGTCCAGCCCCAGACCATCCGAGATGCGGCGCAAAGACACTTCTGATGGCTCGCCGGTGAACTCCAGCAGGGCGTCATGGACCTGTTTGTAGGCTTCATTGCCCGCCACGTGCTTGGTGGCGACGGCAAAGCGCGAGGACAGGACAGACGCATCGCCCAGAATTGGGAACTCCTTGATCACCAAGCGGATATTGCCGTCTTCGGCCAACAGGCTGGCCACCTCGGGTACGGCACGGCGGCAATAACCACAGCGGTAATCCATGAATTCGACCAGCGTGATATCCCCGTCCGGGTTGCCGCCCACAAAGCTGTAGCCATCGTTGAACAGTTCTTCTTCATTGGCGGCGATCAGTTCCTTGTCGGCCAGCGCTTCGGCTGCGGCATTTCGCTGTTCAAGGATGTTGATCGCTTCGATGATCACTTCGGGGTTTTCAAGCAGATACTCTCGCACCTGCGCGCCGAATTCGGCCTTTTCGGCATCGCTCATTGCGTTCAAATCCAGCGCCTGCGCTGAAGTCGCAGCCATGGAAAGCCCCAGAAGGGCAGGTGCAGCATGTCTGAGGATCATTTCCGTTTCCTTTTGCTTTTCTTGAATCGTTCTGACGCAATCAGCACGTCTTGTGCCCTTTGCCAACCCGGCGAGCCTTCGGGCAAGCGGGCCACAGCCCGTTTTGCGTGAATTCCGGCATCATCCAGCCGTCCTTGCAGCGCATATCGCTCTGCCGTCACGGTGGATGCCATTCCGTTGTTGCCAACCTTGGCATAGGCAATGCCCAAATCCTGCATCAGGCGCGCATTGCGAAAATCGCGGGATCGGGCCTTTTCCAACGCGGTCAAGGCTTGATCGGTGTTACCCTGCGCCAGCAGCGCACGACCATATCCTGCAAGGATCAGCGCATTGTTCGGGGCCATTTCCACCGCGCTCTGATACGCTTGAACTGCTTTGCTTATTTGCCTGTTTTCCAACAGAATTTGCCCCTTGAGTTCGTAATAGTAAGGGTCATTCGGGCGAATGGCCAGCGCCTCATCTATGGCGGCGCGAGCGCGGGACAAATCGCGGTTTTGATGATGTGCCGACGCCTCTCGCATCATGCGAATGTCACGGTCGGTCTCTTCTTTGGCGCGCCGCAAAGTCCAGCTTGGAGACCGCAGAAAGGCGGAAAGCTTACCTTTGACGCGGGCGAACCAGTAATCGGCGCTGGGGTTTCGGACCGCCTTGTCACCAAACTCGTCCAGAAAGGCCTCGGCGGCACGCAGACGGTCGCGGCTTGTCGGGTGCGAGCGCATATAGGGGTCCTGATTGGCAACGCTCAGCAGCTCCTGACCGGCGAATTTCCGATGCAGTTCGACCATGCCGCTGGGCGAAATCTGGGCCCATCGCAGATAACTTGTAGCGCTTCGGTCAGCCGAGGCTTCTTCTGCGCGGGTGTGGCCCAGAAAGCTGCGAAGGGCGGCGCCCTGGGTGCCGGCGGCAATACCAAGGGCTGCTTCACCACCACCCGCAGCAGCAGCCAGCAGGGCCAGAGCGGTGCCAAAGCCGGCATTGCGCTGCGCTGCTTTCAGGTTTTCGGCCCGCCGTGCCAGATGGCCATTCGCGATATGGGCGGCTTCGTGCGCGATTACAGCCTGCAGCATTTCCGGGCTTTCGACGCTCAGGATCAGTCCGTAGTTCACGTAGATCGCGTTGTAGTCGATGACAAAGGCGTTGAACGTGTTGTCGTTGATGACCAGGATTTGAACGCGGTTGGTATTCAAACCGGCCGCGCGCAGGATGGGAAATGCCAGTTCACGCAGCCCATGCTCGATGTCGGGATCTCGGATCAGGCTTTGCGCATGGGCTTGAACCACTGCCGCAAGCCAGACGACAGCTGCAAGCATCAGAGCCGGGATTGACGCCAGCCTGGATACGCGTTCAAAAGCCATGGCTGCAACATGGGAGATGGGCATGAGAAACTCAACCCGGTCCGGGGTCGATCCGTTTATTGTGATGGACGTAATGGAGGCCGCGCGCAAAGCGGAAGAGGCCGGACGCCATATCATCCACATGGAAGTCGGCCAGCCTGGGACAGGGGCCCCCAAGGGCGCGACCGAAGCGCTGGCAAAGGCAATGGAGCAAGGCCCTTTGGGTTATACGGTGGCTTTGGGGTTGCCCGCGCTCAGGCAGCGGATCGCGCGGCTTTACGGCGATTGGTATGATGTTGACTTGAACCCGGATCGAGTGGTCATCACCCCTGGATCCTCAGGCGGGTTTCTGCTGACCTTCACGGCGTTGTTCGACAGCGGGGACCGGGTTGGTATCGGCGCGCCCGGTTATCCGTCCTACCGACAGATCCTTAAAGCGTTGGGGCTGGTGCCCGTCGATCTGCCCACTGCCCCTGAAAACAGGTTGCAGCCTGTTGCCGAGGATATTCAGGGAATGGACCTGAAGGGGCTGATGGTGGCCTCGCCCGCGAACCCAACCGGTACTATGTTGGATCATGCGTCCATGGGCGCGCTGATAGACGCGGCGCAGGGGCAGGGGGCTTCGTTCATAAGTGACGAAATCTATCACGGGCTGGAATACGAAGCCAAAGCTGTCACCGCGCTGGAGCTGACGGATGAGTGTTATGTGATCAACTCATTCTCCAAATATTTCTCGATGACAGGCTGGCGCGTCGGATGGATGGTGGTGCCAGAAGATCAGGTGCGTGTGGTTGAGCGGATTGCCCAGAACATGTTCATCTGCGCCCCCCATGCCAGCCAGGTTGCAGCGCTGGCCGCGATGGATTGCGAAGACGAGTTGCAGGCCAATCTGGACGTCTATCGCCGAAACCGGGCGCTGATGCTGGACGGGCTGCCCAAGGCCGGGTTCGCGAACATCGCTCCGCCTGATGGCGCGTTTTACGTGTATGCCGACGTGTCTGACCTGACCAATGACAGCCGTGCCTTCGCGGCCGAGGTTCTTGAAAAGGCGGGCGTTGCGGTAACTCCGGGTCTCGACTTCGATCCACAGCGCGGTCACACGACCCTGCGTTTCTCTTACGCAAGGGCCACGGCTGATATCGAAGATGGTCTTGAGCGTTTACGCCTGTTCATGGCCGCGCGTGGCGCGATCAGGGAACAGGCCTGAACCGTTCACAAAACGCAGCCAGTGGTATAGGCTGCAGTTCAAACGATCTCGGGAAAACTTGAGGCTATGAGCAGGATCTTCTTTTGCATCGCCCTGATTTGGGCGCTGGCGAGTGGTGCAGTTGCGCAGGAGTTCAGCGCGCTGGCGCGTATTCAGCCGGACCAGAGCCGCATAACAGATGTCGGGCGCACTGGCGTGCGAGTGGATATCGGCCTCAGCCAAGGTGTGCCGTACCGGATCTTCACCTTGCAGGATCCTTATCGGATGGTTTTGGATTTTAACGAGGTGGACTGGTCAGGGTTGAATTCCTCGGACTTCCTGCAATCTGATCGCATCAGCGGTGTTCAGTTCGGGGCTTATGTTCCGGGCTGGTCGCGTCTGGTGCTGGAACTGGGTGCACCGATGGCGGTCGAGACAGCGCAGTTGTCGATCGCAGAAGACTCGGGCGCGGCTTTGTTGTCCCTGAACCTTAAAGGCACGGATTTCGACACATTCAACGCTACATCAGGTGCGCCACGCAATCCGGGTTGGGATCTGCCAGAACCTGCCAACTTGCCGCAAACAGCACCCCGCAATTCTGATCGACCCCTGCGCGTCATGCTGGACCCAGGCCATGGCGGCATAGATCCGGGGGCCGAGGTTGGTGGGGTTGATGAGAAGACCCTGATGCTGACCTTCGCACGCGAGCTGCGTGAAGTACTTTTGCGTTCAGGCGGATATGAAGTGGTCCTGACGCGGGTTGAGGATCAGTTCGTGTCGCTTGAGCGTCGGATTGCTTTGGCCCACCGGGCGGGTGCAGACCTGTTCATCTCACTGCATGCCGATTCCCTGTCCGAGGGGCAGGCCCATGGTGCGGCGGTCTATACTTTGTCTGATGATGCCTCGGACGTGGCGAGTTCGAAACTGGCGGAACGGCATGATCGCGGCGACCTGCTGTCTGGCGTCGACCTCAGTGGCTCGGATGATCAAGTGGCTGACGTTTTGCTGGACCTGGCACGGCAGGAGACCAAGCCGCGCACGCTGTCCCTCGCCACATCGATTGCCAACGGTATGACGCAGCAGGGCGGTCCCATGAACCGTAAACCCCTGCGCACGGCGTCTTTTTCGGTGCTTAAAGCCGCAGATATTCCTTCGGTTCTGGTCGAGCTTGGGTTTCTTTCCAGTCCTAGAGATCTGAAAAACCTCAAGGATCCGGAATGGCGGTCGAAAATGGCTTTGGGGATTTATCAGGGGCTTGAGGATTGGCGACAGCAGGATGTGATCCGCAAATCCCTGATTGGCCAGTGACCTTGCGGCGCAAACCGGCTAGAATGCGCTTGGTGTTTTGACCCTCAGGCGGTGCATCACTATATAGACGGCACCGCGAGAAAAAGGCAGTAACGTGATCCGGTTCATTCTTTCGTTTTTCGGGGCGATTTTCAGCCTCGTCACTTTGGGTATCTTTATGGTCGCACTGGTAATCGGTGCGGTGTTCTGGATGTATGGCCGCGACCTGCCCAGCCATGAATCTCTGGCCCAGTATAAGCCGCCCACCATCAGTCGGATTTATTCGGGCAAAGGGCAGCTGATTGATGAATTCGCGCAGGAACGACGCCTGTTCACCCCGTCCGAGGACATCCCCGATCTGGTGAAACAGGCTTTCATCTCGGCCGAAGACAAAAACTTTTACACCCATCAGGGGTACGATCCGCGCGGTATTGTTGCAGCCGGTGTTGAGGCAGTGCGCACCAAGGGCGAAACCGTGCGCGGGGCATCGACGATCACGCAGCAGGTAATGAAGAACTTTCTGCTGTCAGGCGACCGCCGAGCTGAACGCAAGATCAAGGAAATCATCCTCGCCACAAGGCTTGAGGATACCTTGGACAAGGAACAGATCCTCGAACTTTACATGAACGAGATCTTTCTTGGCCAGAACTCCTATGGCGTGACTGCCGCTGCCCAGACCTATTTCAACAAGACCTTGCAGGAGTTGGCCCCGCATGAGGCCGCGATGCTGGCCGCGATGCCCAAGGCACCTTCGGATTACCACCCGGTTCGTCAAAAAGAACGGCTGCTGGCCCGCCGTAACTATGTGCTGCGTGAGATGAACCAGAACGGTTACATCGATCAGGCGACCTATGAGACCGAAGTCGAGATGCCGCTGCGTTCGGTGCAGAACGGTGACTTTGAAAGCTTCCGCACCGCTTTGCCGCCGCGGGACTATTTCACCGACGAAATCCGCCGCCAGTTGAGCGAGGATTTTGGCGAAGGCGAGTTCTTTACCGGCGGCTTTACGGTCCGTGCGTCTGTGGACGAAGAAATGCAGATCGAAGCTGCCAAAGCTCTGCGCACGGCGCTGCAGAAATACGACCGATCGCGCGGCAGGTGGCGCGGTACGGGCGAAGTGATCCCGGAAGAAGCGCTGGCGGGTGAGGCGCAGTGGCGCGAAGCTCTTTCTATCATGGAAATTCCACGCGATGTGGTGCTGCCGACCCGGTGGTATCCTGCCGTGGTTTTGGGCGTCTCTGACCAGCAACTCACGGTCGGGATCGAAAATGGACCCGCCGATGGCATTATCCCACGCTCGGACATCAAATGGATGCAGGGCGATTTTGCAGCAAACTTCAAACGCGGCGACGTGATCCTTGTGATGGCCGGGGAAGAGGGACAATGGTCTGCCCGCCAGGTGCCCGAAGTGCAGGGCGGCTTTGTTGCGATGGATGTGAACTCGGGCCGTGTTTTGGCGATGCAGGGAGGGTTCTCGTATCAGGACACCGTGTTCAACCGCGCCACGCAGGCGCAGCGTCAGCCCGGATCGTCTTTCAAACCTTTCGTCTATGCCGCCGCACTGGACAGTGGCTATAGCCCCGCAACCATAGTTGTGGACGCCCCGATTGAGGTGAACACGCCACAGGGTCTGTGGCGTCCCAAGAACTCGTCGAACAAGTTCTACGGACCGACGCCGCTGCGCACCGGGATCGAGCAGTCGCGGAACCTGATGACAATCCGTCTGGCGCAAGAGGTCACGATGCCGGTGGTTGCAGGCTATGCGGAACGCTTTGGCGTCTACGACCGGATGGGGGCATTCCTTGCCAACTCGCTGGGGTCCGAAGAGACGACGCTTTACAAGATGGTGGCTGCCTATGCGATGTTTGCCAATGGCGGTCAGCGGGTCGAACCCACTCTGGTCGACCGTATTCAGGACCGGTTCGGCAAAACCATCTATCGCCACGACGACCGCCAGTGTCTGGATTGCGATTCCACATGGATGGCCCCTGACGAATCTCCGACCCTTGTGACGGACCGCGCACAGGTGATGGATGCGATCACGGCCTATCAGTTGACCTCAATGATGACAGGCGTGGTGGATCGCGGTACCGCCGCGCGCCATGTAAACTTGCCGGTGCCGACAGCGGGCAAAACCGGCACCACCAACGAATCCAAGGATGCGTGGTTTATTGGGTTTACCTCGAACATCGTTGCTGGCTGTTACATCGGCTACGACCGACCGCGTCCGATGGGGCGGGGGGCTTACGGCGGCACGATGTGTGGCCCTGTGTTCCAAAGCTTCATGGAAAAAGCTGTCGAGAAATACGGCGGCGGCCCGTTCGAGGTGCCGGAAGGTGGTCATTTCATCAAGATCGACCGTTTCAGCGGCGCACGGCTGCCTGACGATGCCAGCGGTGACTATGTTGTTGCTGAATTCTTCCGTGATGGCGTCGATGGCTTCATCGACCGCGTCTATGACGGCGGCTTTGCGATCGGTTCGGATCTGCCCTTGTTCGAGGAAGTGCAGCGCGCAGGCGTGCAGGTTCAGACCTCGACAGGTCAGACGGTCACTGTCGGGCCCAAAGCCACGCAGGGCGACCTGAGTACTGGCGGGCTTTACTGACCAGAAAAACGCAGAAGCAGAGTCAAAAGGTCTGATTCAGGATCGTTATCGATTGCACCGTCCGATCGCCAGTAAATGGACAAGGCGCATTTGGCGGCGGCCCATTGGGCCAGCCGTTCCTTTGGTACTCTCAGCGCCTTGGAGTAGAGCGACAGGCAGGTTTCGATTTGCTGAGGATCACGCACCAAATCTGGCATTCCTTTTGGGTGGCGTAATGCATTTGCCAGCTCAAACGCCGGGTCTCCGACATACCCTTTGGCATCGAAAACCCGTGGGCCTGCATCGGTCATGATGATGTTGTCAGGGTGAAGATCCCCGTGAAGGGGAACGGACGCTGGCTGGCTATTCAACAGATGCCGGCCCATGTCCATGGCAGACAGCATGTCATTGCGCAGAAGGGCTGGGCATGTTGGCGCAAAAGCGCAATTAAATAACGGGGTGAAAACCTGGCCCAGGGGTCTCAAACCCTGAACCCGGATGGTGGGCTTTCCATGCAGATGCGCAGCAGTTTCGGCAAGGATTCTAGTGGCGTCATCGGGGCGTCCCGAACGCGCAATGTCACCCAATGACGGACCATCCAGCCATTCCATCAGAACAGCGTTCCGCTCTTCGTTGAAAATACGAACCGCACCCCGGTCTCGCCACGCATTCAACAGCGCGCTGCCGGGTGCTTCGTTGCCGCGATCCTGTGTGCGGTAGAGTTTCAATGCGGCGGGTCCGTGTTTCGATAACACTTTCCAAACCCGCACCTGACCGGTCTCGGCAACCAGCTCTGGCTGCTGCAGGTTCCATTCGTCCAGAAACTCGTCGCATGTGCTTGGCATTCGCGGCCGGCCCGTCTTGTGGTGTCTCGCACCTCTTGCTATCACGCAAGCCTGATTGAGCAAGTTGGGACAAGACCATGCGCGCCGAAACCCAGAACATCGTGGCGGAAATCGAAAAGTCGCTTGAGCTGCTGGCGCAGCGTATGGACTATGAAACCGCACCGCATCGCCTTGAGGAATTCAATGCGCGTGTCGAAGATCCGAACCTGTGGGACAACCCCGAGAACGCGCAGAAGCTGATGCGCGAACGGCAGATGCTGGTCGACGCCATCGAGACCTATGAAACCATCAAGACCGATCTCAGCGACAATATCGAGCTGATCGAATTGGGTGAGATGGAAGAGGATGAAGAGGTCGTGCAGGACGCCGAAGCTGCGATCAAAGCACTACAGGGCAAAGCCGCCAAGAAAGAGCTTGAAGCGCTGCTGGACGGTGAGGCCGACAGCAACGACACGTTCCTTGAAATCAACTCGGGCGCGGGTGGAACCGAAAGTTGTGACTGGGCTTCGATGCTGGCGCGGATGTACGTTCGCTGGGCCGAGAAAAAGGGCTATACGGTCGAGCTTCAATCCGAGACCGCAGGCGAAGAGGCGGGCATTAAATCTGCCGCTTACAAGATTTCGGGCCACAACGCCTATGGCTGGCTGAAATCGGAAAGCGGTGTACACCGGCTTGTGCGGATTTCGCCTTTTGACTCGGCGGCGAAGCGCCATACCTCATTCAGCTCGGTCTGGGTCTATCCAGTGGTGGACGACAATATCGAGATCGAGGTGAACCCGGCCGACATCCGCATCGACACCTACCGGTCCTCCGGCGCAGGTGGTCAGCACGTCAACACCACGGACTCGGCGGTACGGATCACGCATATTCCAACCGGGATTGTGGTGACTTCATCCGAGAAGTCGCAGCACCAGAACCGTGACATTGCCATGAAGGCCCTGAAATCGCGCTTGTATCAACAGGAACTGGACCGTCGGAACGCGGATATCAACGCCGCGCATGAGGCCAAAGGCGATGCAGGCTGGGGTAACCAGATCCGGTCCTACGTCTTGCAGCCGTACCAGATGGTGAAGGATCTGCGCACCAACCACGAAACTTCGGATACCAAGGGCGTGTTGGATGGTGATCTGGACGGGTTCATGGCGGCGACTCTGGCTCTGAACGTTGCAGGCAAAAGCCGGTCCGAGGCGCAGGGCGACAGCTAAGGTGCATAGCCAGATCGCTTTTCTGAACGTGCTGAAAAGGTACTGGCGGCGTATCCTGATTACATGATTGGTCTTTCTTCTTTGCAGCACAACTGTTGTGCGGCAGCTGAAGATTTTGATTCTTTTTCTGAATGAGTTGGCCCATGCCGTTTCAATCCTGTTGACCGGTAGCGAGGTCGAGAAAAGATACATTTAGACAGTGGGTTTAAATGAGCTGAACCGCTCGCTAGGCTGTTGAAGACCAACAACAGAATGGCATGCAATGGACCTGACTCGGATATCGGCCGCAGAGCTTGTGAAACAACTGGCAACCCGACAGGTTTCAGCCACCGATGTAATGCGTGCCACCCTGGATCGCATCGCTAAGGTGAATGGCGATGTGAACGCTATAGTAGCGTTACGGGAAGAGAGTGCGTTGATGGCCGAGGCACAGAGATGCGATAGCGGTCCAATCACTGGCCCGCTGCACGGTCTGCCAATTGCGGTCAAGGATTTGGTCAATGTGGCAGGCGTGGTCTCGTCTCATGGATCGCCTTTGTTCAAGGACGTCGTGCCGGACAGCGACGATTTGATTGCCGCCCGGATGCGGGATGCGGGGGCTATACTTATCGGAAAAACCAACACGCCGGAATTCGGATTGGGATCGCACACATTCAACCCGGTCTATGGTGCGACGCGCAATCCGTATAACGCCGACCATACCTGCGGAGGATCGTCCGGTGGGGCGGCGGTGGCCCTGGCCACGGGAATGGTGGCGCTTGCAGACGGGTCCGACATGATGGGCAGTCTGCGTAACCCAGCGGCCTGGAACAATGTCTACGGCTTTCGCCCAAGCTGGGGCAGGGTGCCGTCTGATCCTGTCGGCGACAGCTTTCTGCATCAACTGTCCACACTTGGCCCCATGGCCCGCAGCCCCGAGGATTTGGGCATCTTGCTTGACGTTATCTCGGGGCCAGACCCGCGCCTGCCCTTGGCCTCTGATAGCGTTCCGGTGTCACCGGTGGAAATTGCAGATTTGCAGGGTCTGCGGATTGGTTGGCTTGGGGATTGGGGCGGGGCGTTCCCGACCGAGCCTGGAATTCTCGACCTGTGCAAAGATGCTTTGACCGTGTTTGAAAGCCTTGGCGCTGATGTGCAAGAAGTTGATCCGCCCTTCGATGCAGAACAACTTTGGACCAGTTGGATCACGCTGCGGTCGTTCAGCGTGGCGGCGGGGCTGGAGCCCTTGGCCTCGCAAAGGGATCATCTGAAAGATACGGCTCAATGGGAACTGGATCGTGGTCTGGCGATGTGTGCAATGGAGGTGCAGCACGTCAGCGTCATCCGCTCGGATTGGTTCCGGCGCGCTGCAGACCTGTTCAAACAGTTTGACGCATTGGTTCTGCCATCCGCGCAGGTCTGGCCCTTTGGGGTCGAGATACCGTACCCGACCAGTATCGCGGGCCGGACAATGGACACCTATCACCGATGGATGCACGTCACGGTGCCTGTCAGTCTGATCGGTTTGCCTTGTCTGGCCGCACCTGCGGGTTTCGGTTCAAACGGACTGCCGATGGGGTTTCAGCTGTTCGGTCCACGGGGCGCGGATCACAAACTATTGTCGGTTGGGGCGGCCTATCACGCCGAAACCAACTGGCCAAGCAAGAGACCGGCGAGGCCATAACGCCGGATCGGGAGGAGGAGACAACATGGATAAGCCTTTTGGTGTGCCGGAAATGAGACCGGTGGATACCGCCATGCTGCGCACGGCATTGCAGCGCGCTTGGACTGATTTTCGCCGCGCACCGCTATTCGGGCTGATCTTTGCTGGCTTTTACGTGCTGGCGGGCTGGGCCATGGCGTGGGTGACTGTGCAGACCGGAACAACCTTTTGGCTGGTTCTTGCGGCCATCGGGTTTCCGTTGATCGGACCTTTCGCAGCGGTCGGGCTTTATGAGGTCTCGCACCGGCTTGAGCAGGGTGAGTCCTTGGATTTTGGTGCGATCTTTGGCGTGGTACTGCAGCAAAGCCGCAGGCAGTTGCCTTCGATCTGTGCAATCATCGTTGTCGTCTTCCTGTTTTGGTTCTTTCTCGGGCACATGATCTTTGCTCTGTTTCTGGGCCTGGCCACGATGACAAACATATCGACGTCGACCGAGGTGTTCCTGACGTTGAACGGCCTGACCATGCTGGCCGTGGGTACGGTCGTCGGGGCGGTCTTTGCCACCATTTTGTACATGATCACCGTTCTTTCGATCCCATTGCTGCTGGATCGCGAGCTGGATTTCGTGACCGCCATGATCACAAGTTTTTCTTACGTGAAAGAAAATCTGTTTGTGATGCTTGGCTGGGGGGCCTTGGTCGCGATTTTGACATTCATCGCGATGGTGCCCTGGTTTTTGGGGTTGTTGATCGTTTTGCCAGTGCTTGGCCACGCCAGCTGGCATCTTTATCGGCAGATTACACAGGTCGATCCCGCGCAGACACCCACAACTGCGGCAGGTTAGAACTGCTGTGTAAGATTGTTCGTGGACAGGCGCGCAGCGGCAAAAATAGCTGCAGAGTCGTACCCCAGGTACTTGAGAACGACCGGTTCCGGGTTGGATGTATCCGCGGAATTAACCACCGATCCGCGCCAATGAACCGCAGTTCCGTTTTGATCGGGTGAGATCAGGTAGACCCGGCTGTTGTGGCCGCCCCGTTGGGATGTCAGCATATAAACGGTATCGCCGCTACAGGCGGCGATACCTTGGATTTCACGGTCTTGCGGTGTGGCATCTGGCATGGCAGTGCGTGATACATAGCCCCGTATCAAAGTGCACTGGGCCAGCGGTCGTGCGTGCAACAAGGTCATGCGGTGTGTATCCGAAAGGCTTTCGATGACGGCATAAAACCCAAGTGGAAAGGCGGACTTCCCGATCGCCTCTGCACCCGAACCCAGAAACTCAGTCAGAGTTTTGGTGGCCGGGTGGTTTTCTGATTTCTCGATCTCGTCCAAGGGCTGGAGAAGAATTCGGGCATCTACGTCGAAAAAGCGACAAATCCGATCCAGAACATCCGGGCGAGGAACGCTTTCGCCAGAAAGATATCTGTTAAACTGCGTGCGGTTCACCCCGAGCTTGCGGCACAGGGCTGAGACCGAGCGATGCTGCTGCGCCAAACGCCGAAGGTTCTCGCTGAACATCGCACGTAACACTTCAGGGCTGCGGGTATCGTCAGTCATGGCCTTCCACGTATTGCTGTGTCTTCGAATGAAACCCATTGAACACCGAGGCAAAAACCGGGTGCACAAAAAGTAATCGTACAGAATAACCCCAAGCAACGTATCCCCACGCCGCGTTGCAGCTTCGACGCTAGCGCCGCAAAGCTCAATGGCAATAGGCTTTATACGAAAAAGACTGATCTTTATCTGGAAAAACAAACCCTATGGCAATTATGGCGCAAAAGGCTCGTGTAGGTTGAGAGCGTGCTGCCTGACCAACCAAAGGTGTGCCCCCGCCCGGAAAGACGCTAAAACGTCAGCGGGCGGGGAACAGATTTTAGTCGCCGCGCAGCAAGGCTGCGACACCTGTACGGGCGATCTCGACCAGACCCAATGGACGCATAAGGTCCGCAAATGCATCGATCTTGTCCGGTGCACCGGTGATTTCGAAGATGAACGAGTTCAGAGTACTGTCGACCACATTGGCGCGGAAAATATCGGCCAGCCGCAGGGCCTCGACCCGCTTGTCGCCCTCACCCACGACCTTGATGATGGCCAGTTCGCGCTCGACCGAAGGGCCTTCGACAGTAAGGTCATGCACGTCGTGCACGGTTACAATTCGGCCCAGCTGCGCCTTGATCTGCTCAATAACCTGGGGGGTCCCGGTGGTGACGATGGTGATGCGGCTGAGGTGGCCTGTGTGATCAACTTCGGCCACGGTCAGGCTCTCGATGTTATAACCGCGCCCCGAGAACAATCCGATCACACGTGCCAGAACGCCAGGTTCGTTCTCGACCAACACCGCTATCGTGTGACGTTCCTGCACGTCCGAAAAGGTGGGTCGTAGGTTATAGGCCGAATGGCGGGTGGCACCTTTTTTGATATGTAGGGCAGACATTTATGTCCCTTTCATCATCCTTGATATATCGGGCGCGGCAAGGCGCCCGACCAAATCCGTCGAATTTTGTTAAACCAGAACCGAACCTTTGGAATCGATCACGCCCTGCGTTTCTGCTTCGCCCAGAAGCATCTCGTTATGGGCCTTGCCCGATGGGATCATTGGGAAGCAGTTTTCGTGCTTTTCAACCAGACAGTCGAAGATCACCGGACCGTCATAGTTGATCATCTCCATGATCGCGTCGTCCAGATCGGCAGGATCGGAACACAGGATGCCCTTTGCTCCGAACGCTTCGGCGAGTTTAACGAAATCAGGCAGGGCTTCGGACCAGCTGTGTGAATAGCGTTCGCCATGCAGCAGTTCCTGCCACTGACGGACCATGCCAAGGCGTTCATTGTTCAGGATGAACTGCTTCACGGGCAGACGGTATTGCGCGGCGGTGCCCATTTCCTGCATGTTCATCAGCCAAGACGCCTCACCAGCCACGTTGATGACCAATGCGTCTGGGTGTGCCATCTGCACGCCGATAGAGGCGGGGAAGCCATAACCCATTGTGCCCAGACCACCCGAGGTCATCCAGCGGTTGGGGTCTTCGAACCCAAGGTACTGGGCGGCCCACATCTGGTGCTGACCCACTTCGGTGGTGATGTAGCGATCGTGCTTTTTGGTCAGCTCTTCAAGGCGTTGCAGCGCGTATTGCGGTTTGATCGTCTTTTCGCTGTTGGAATATGCAAGGCAGTTGATCTTGCGCCATTCCGCGATCTGGTTTTGCCACTGCTTCACATTCGCAGCATCCGTCTTGCGACCGCGAGACTTCCAGATCTTCAGAATGTCTTCCAGTACATGCGCCACGTCACCGACAATGGGTATGTCCACACGGATTACCTTGTTGATCGAGGACGGATCGATGTCGATATGCGCCTTTTTCGAGTTCGGCGAAAACGCATCGATGCGGCCGGTGATGCGGTCGTCGAACCGTGCGCCGATATTGATCATCAGATCGCAGTCATGCATCGCCAAATTGGCCTCGTAGAGACCATGCATGCCCAACATTCCAAGCCAGTTCTCGCCCGACGCTGGGTAAGCGCCCAGACCCATCAGGGTCGAGGTGATCGGGAAACCAGTCGCGTCCACCAGTTCACGCAGCAACTGGCTGGCTGCAGGGCCAGAGTTGATGACACCGCCACCGGTATAAAAGACCGGTTTCTTAGCGGTTTCCATGGCGGCAACCAGTTCCGTGATCTCTTCCAGGTCGCCTTTCAAAACCGGTTGGTAATGCGACGTCGAAGGTTTGGGGCTGGTGTAGTCGCCCGAGGCAAATTGCACGTCTTTGGGGATATCGATCAACACAGGACCGGGACGGCCCGAGGTGGCGACATGGAACGCCTCGTGCATCGTTTCCGCCAGCGAATCCGTGTCTTTAACCAACCAGTTATGCTTGGTGCAGGGGCGGGTGATGCCAACAGTGTCAGCCTCTTGAAACGCGTCTGAACCGATCATGAAGGTCGGAACCTGACCCGTCAGAACAACCAACGGGATCGAATCCAACAATGCGTCGGTCAGGCCGGTGACAGCGTTGGTTGCGCCGGGGCCGGACGTGACAAGCGCAACGCCGGGTTTGCCGGTCGAACGGGCATAGCCTTCGGCGGCATGGATTGCACCTTGTTCGTGACGCACCAGAATGTGGCGAATGTCGTTTTGCAGAAAGATCTCATCATAGATCGGTAGGACGGCGCCACCGGGGTATCCGAATACCGTGTCCACGCCCTGATCCTTGAGGGCCTGAACCACCATCTTTGCGCCGGTCATCTCACGTGTCATCTGCTTTGCTCCGTTCGCGACATGTGTCTTGCGTTTTGCCAAAAAAAAGCCCCCGATTTTTCGGAGGCGCATGGGTTCGATTATGGTTTTCCGTTACCGGCCCATGCGCGTTTTTCCTACGATTACGACTAGCGCTTTCATCGCCAGAGGCTCCTTCTTTGCGTGCAGGGACATTATGGTCGGGGGGAAGGGGCGTCAACAGGCAATTGCACCAATTTTCTATCTTGGCGGCGGTTATTTGCGACATTTTATTGCGCAGATTGCCGCATGTTGGGAATTTCCGGGAAAACGATGTTCATTTCACTGGTTTTTTAGACGCATGTGAGGGTCCAAAAGCGTCAGGTCGATGTCTGAAACTGGCATGATCTGCCTATTTGACTGCGTCACGCTGACCCTGTGGCCGCGCATGAAGGAGGCGGAGAATGCTGCAAGACCTTTTGGACCTTGGACGGTATCCGATCGATCGCCCGGATTCGCCCGCGTATGTTCGATTGATCGAAGATTTGAGGCGGGAACTAGATCAAGATGGATGCGCGGTTCTGCCGGGTTTTGTCCATGAAAAGGGCATCGCTCTTTTGACTGAAGAGGCCGAAGCCGTTGCGCCCAATGCGCATCGCTCTTTCAGCCGTACGAACCCGTATTTTACCAAGGACGACCCGCGGTTTGGCATCGGTCATCCTATCCGACAGTTCTATGATCGTTCGAATGCCTTTGTTCCAGCGGATAATTTTCCGCAATCGGGGCCTTTGCGGAGTATATATGAGTTTGAACCCTTTCTGCCGTTCGTTCGTGATGCCCTGAATGAGCCTGCAGAGCGTTTTTTCCGTTATGATGACCCGCTGGCCGATGTGATCATTAACGTGGTCGAGGAAGGGCAGGGCTTTCCATGGCATTTCGATACGAACAATTACACGGTGACAGTGGCCATTCAGAACGGTGAGGAAGGGGGCGTGTTCGAGTACGCGCCAAATCTTCGCACAACGGAAGACGAAAACTTTGCTGAGGTCGCCGCAGTTTTGAACGGGGATATGACGTGCGTCCATCAGTTAGAGCTTCAGCCCGGTGATTTACAGATTTTCAAGGGGCGGTATTCGCTTCATCGGGTGGCGCCGGTGACGGGGTCGCGCCGCCGGTATGTCGGTATCTTTTCATTTGTCGAAGCCGAAGGCATGTGCGGCGGTATCGAACGGACTGAGCAACTGTATGGACGGGTTCTGCCACACCATTACGAACGCGCTGGGTTGCGCAAAGATCAATTACTGGATTGAGACACCACCACCGGTAAACTGAAGGTGCTTCCTTTTCGGAGATTCAGATGCCTGAGATTTTGCAGCTTATCCCGTTTGTGCTGTGTTCGTCCTTGCAGAACCAGATCGATTTCTATTGCAAGCGATTGGGGTTCACATGTGGGTTCAGGCAAGACAACTATGCTTTTCTGTCGCTGGGACCGGTGGCCATACGCTTATTGGAATGCCCGCCGCGCCCGGATGGCAGGCCGTTGGGCGACGACCAGTCGTTTTACATTGATGTGGACGATGTGGATGGCCTGTATGAGAGCCGGCGCGCCGGGTTAGCCGATTTGCCCAAGGGGCGTGTACGACCGCCGTTTGACCAGCCTTATTTGCAGCGTGAGTTTCACGTTCTGGATGAAGACGGGACACTGGTGTTCTTTGGTCAGGACATTAGGCCCCGAGCGTGAACACTCCCGCCCATCGTCGACACGCCAGCGGCGCGTCTTGTCTGGTTGGGCAGGGCAGCGCGTGCCGCGCTGCGGGAGTATGCAGATCAAAAGCCGACGCCAGTGCCTTGCAGAACGCCGTGTTCCAATGCATAGCGGGTCAGACCGGCTGTCGAGGAAATGCCAAGCTTGCGCTTGATGTTCTTCCGGTGGGTCTCGACCGTTCGCACTGAAATCTCCAGCTTTTGGGCAACCTCTTTGTTGGACTTGCCCTGGGCAAGTTCCAATAGGATCGTCTGTTCGCGCCCGGTGAGCGCCTCGCGCGCACTATCCTCTTTGGGTTTCAGGGATCCGCTGGCACCGGTGCACAGATATTGCTTGCCCTGCATGACAGCGTCGATGGCCTGCCTGATCTCTTCCGTAGGTACATCCTTGAGCACATAGCCTTTGGCACCGTGGCTGAGCGCGGTTGTGATGTATTCAGGACTGTCATGCATCGACAGGATCAGGATGCGCGTTTCGGGCAGACGTTCGAGGATGATTTCCGTCGCGCTGAGACCGCCCAGGCCAGGCATGTTCAGATCCATCAGGATCACATCAGGGGCCAGATCAACGGCCAGATCCACGGCCGCCTGACCGCTGCCCAGCGTGCCGACGACCTGGATATCTTCATAGCTTTCCAGAATCGACTGGATGCCCTCGGCCACCATCGGGTGGTCGTCAACGATAAGAACCCGGGTTCTGTCAGAGCTCATGTACCAGCCTTTCGGTTCGGAGTTGCGTCTTCCTGCGGTGGCAGAAGGTGGCTCAGCGGCAAGCTGGCTTCGATCACCGTCCCGCCACGCGGTCCGCGTGATGACAGAATCCGCAAGGACCCGTCAAGCTGTTCGATACGTTCCTGCATGTTACGCAGCCCGATGCCTGTGGTTGCTGTTCCGGGCTCAGTGCGCAACCCACGGCCATTGTCGGTGATCCGCATAGTTGCACCTTTCTTATGTCCGCGCAGGTCTATGGTAACATGAGTGGCCCCCGAATGGCGTTCGATATTGGTCAACGCTTCTTGCGCAATTCTATAAAGGGCGATCTTGCTGTCCTGATCCAGCCGGTTTCGGAAGACCACGGTGGAGAATTCGGTCTCGATCCCGGTACGGTCTCGGAAATCGTCGGTCAGGGCCTTCAACGCGGGACCAAGGCCCAGATCGTCCAACACGCCCGGACGCAGGTCACGGCTGATGCGCCGCACCTCGGTAATGGCGGCCCCCAGGTTGTCGATCCCTTTTTCCAGCGGAGCGAGCGCACCTTCGTCATCACCCCGAGTCAGACGCCGCCGCGCGTTGTCCAAAGCATATCGAACGCCGACAAGAATTTGGCTGATCCCGTCATGTAATTCACGTGCGACCCGGCCCCGTTCTTCTTCCTGTGCGTCAAACACACGCTGGGTCAGTTCCTTCAGCTTAGCATCGGCCAACCTGCGCTCGCGAATGTTCAGCAACATGCCCGACGCAAAAACGATGAGGACAGCGGCCAGTACAATCGCGCCGATATACATGAATGTGCTCTGCACACGGGCTTCGACTTCGGCCCGTGCGTTGGCAACGGTGGCCACGATGTCATCGATGAACACCCCGGTCCCGACGACCCAGCGCCAGTCCTGAAGGCCAACAACATAGGCGATCATCTGCGCTTCTTGCCCGGTTGAGGGCTTCTGCCACATGAAACTGTGCCATCCTGCCCCTTGGCGAGCGAGGCGAATGAACTCGTCGACGATTGGCGTGCCTTCGCTATCCGTCAGGCCTTCCCAGTTCTGGTTGATGAATTGCGTCTGGCGGGGGCTGACAAGGTTGTTGCCGTCATAGTCATACACAAAGAAGAATCCGTCCTGACCATAGATCATCGCCGACAGGATCTGCGTGACGAGGTTTTTGGCCACTTCATCATTTGGTTCAGCCCGACCATAGATATAGGCAAAACCGTTGCGCGCCTGCGTTACGTAGTTGCGCAGCTCTTCCTTCTTGGCCTCGATCAGACGGCGTTCCAGGGCCTCGATCTCGCGCTCGGCGGTGGCGCGCGCTTGATAGGCGACCAACACGGCAATTGCCGCAACAGCGACGACCAATGGTATGGCCGCAACCAACGACAATTTCTGCGCATAAGTCAGCGAAACCAGGTTTCTAAGTCTGTGCATGGTCGAATCGATACGCAAGTGGCAGCAAAAATGCAAAAAGATTGAACATTTCCGTACCCAAAGGACGTCAAAAGCCCGGATGAACTTGAACTCATCCAAGGTTTTCCCGCCAAAAATGGTCAGAAACCCGGCTTTCTACGCAGTAGTAGGTATTCCCATTCAAAACTCTGTCATTAGTCTGACGCGCACTGAATGCGACAGGTCCGGCTGTGCCGGATGATGACTATGAAGGGGAGGAACACTCATATGGATCGTCGTTCATTTCTGAAAAAATCCGCGCTGGGCGGATCGGCAGCTGCAGCAACCGCACTGGCGGCACCGGCCTACGCTCAGGGCCAGCGTACCCTGACCATGGTGACCTCGTGGGGTCGCGGTCTGGCGGGCGTGTTTGACAGCGCGCAGCGCTGTGCCGACAGCATCAACGCGATGTCGGACGGAAGCCTGAATGTTGAGATCAAGGCCGCTGGTGAGCTGGTTGGCGCGTTTGAGGTTTTTGACGCGGTGTCGTCCGGTCAGGCCGATATGTACCACGCGGCGGACTATTACTTTGTGGGTCAGCACCCGGGCTATGCCTTCTTCACTGCTGTTCCGTTCGGCATGACCGCGCAGGAACTGGTGAACTGGTATTACCACGATGGCGGCATGGAGCTGCATGACGAGCTGGGTTCGATCTTTGGCCTCAAGTCTTTCCTGGCCGGGAACACCGGCGCGCAGGCGGGTGGCTGGTACTCGAAAGAGATCAACAGCCCCGAAGATTTCCAGGGCCTGAAGTTCCGTATGCCGGGCCTGGGTGGCCAGGCGCTGGGTAAGCTGGGCGCGTCGGTTCAGAACATTCCGGGTTCGGAAGTGTATCAGGCGCTGTCTTCGGGTGCGATTGACGGAACCGAGTGGATCGGTCCCTGGGCTGACGAAAAAGCAGGCTTCCAGGAAATCACCAAGACCTACTATACTGCGGGCTTCCATGAGCCAGGCGCGGGTCTGTCGCTGGCCACAAACCGTGACGTCTTTGACGAACTGACACCTGCACAGCAGAAGATCATCGAGATCGCAGCGGCCGAAGCGCACCAGTGGAATCTGGCGCAGTTCCTGGCCAATAACGGTGCAGCCCTGCAGCGTCTGCAGTCGGGCGGCGTGAAGGTCATGGAGTTCCCGGACAGCGTTTGGGATGCATTTGGCCAGGCGTCGCAAGAGGTTCTGGACGAGAACATGGGCGACGAGCTGTTTAAGAAAATCCACGACAGCGCAATGGCGTCTATGGCGGCTTCGTCTGCTTGGATCAACCTGTCGTCGGGTGCCTACACCGCTCAGCGCGACCGCGTTCGCGGCTAAATTCGAGCCAAATGAGCAAACGGTTTCCCCGCATCAGCGGGGAAGCCTTTCCTGTTGCATATGCGCGGACCCATCATGCCGCTATAATCAGCAATGCAACTGACGAGACCCGGGGACAACATGCAGGACGACAACGGTATTTCGTTTTTCGGCGCCCTGTGGAATGGACTGATCTGGTTCATTCAGAACATTGCCGAAGCCTTCTATAATTTCGGATACGCTATCACGCATCCGCAGCTCTGGCTGAACTGGTCCGACAAAGAGGCGATCATGCGCTTTGTCTACTACGGAGGCTCGGTCGAGTTCTTCTTCGTGGTTTTCACCTTCTTTCTGGTTCTGACCGCGATCGGGCTCTACTACCGGAACTTTATGTGGGCCATCGTGCGCGGGCTGGAGGGGTTTGCAAACACCACCGGCCGTTTCTTTGCGTGGGCAGGTCTGCTGATGGTGATCCAGCAGATCGTGATTGTCTTCATGCAGCGGGTGTTTACGCGCCCTGATATGTCGTTCGGCTTGGGGATCCCGTTCCAGATGGACATCAGCTGGTTTGCGGAAGAACTGAAACTTTACAACGCCATGGTGGTTTGTCTGTGCTGTACCTACACATTTGTGCAGGGCGGGCATGTGCGCGTTGACCTGATCTACGCCGGCATCAGCCACCGCGCCAAGCGCGTGGTTGATATGTTAGGCGCGGTGTTGTTCATGATGCCCATGGCTGTGCTGACCTGGATGTATGGTTGGTACTTCATGTGGCGGCACCTGATCGTGCCGAAACCTTCGGCCAGTGACACGCTGGATCGTCTGGTGGCCAAGTCCCGCGCGCTGCGCTGGAATGTGGAGACCATCGGGTTCAGCCCCAATGGCTTTAACGCATACTTCCTGTTCAAGATCCTTCTGGTTGCCTTTGCGGCCATGGTGTTCCTGCATGCCATCGCATTCCTGTACCGGTCGTATCTTGAGTATGTGGAAGGGCCGGAAAGCACCGGAAAATACCTCGACAAGGACAGCCTTGGTGAGGGTGAAGAAGCCTATGAAGGCGCGCATTAAGGACGGAGAACCAGACAATGCTATTCGGACTTGATGGCGTCGAGATAGGCCTCATTATCGTATTCTTCTGCCTCTTCGGAGGCATTCTTTCCGGGTTTCCGGTGGCTTTTGCCATCGGTGGGGCCGGGGTCATTTCTTTCGGGATCATCGCTGCGCTCGATAGTGCGGGTCTGTTGATCCACCAGGCGATAGACACGGGCTCGCAAGCCTATCGGGATATCGTGAACTCGGGGGTGAAACCCGACACGATATCCGTGTTCCGATACCCCGATTTGCCAAGGATCGCCGAACCGGTCTTTGTGCAAGGCTGGGAAACGGCGCTGGATCGCAACGTCTCCTTCATCGTGAACCGAATGAACGAACGCGTTCTGGCGGGTCAGTCCATCGAGACGCTGTTGGCCGTGCTGATGTTCGTTCTAATGGGTATTACGCTGGAACGCTCAAAGATTGCCAACGACCTGTTGACCACGATGGCGCGTGTCTTTGGCCCGCTGCCGGGCGGTCTGGCCGTATCGATCGTGGTTGTGGGTGCTTTCCTTGCCGCGTCGACCGGGATTGTGGGCGCGACGGTTGTGACCATGGGCCTGTTGGCACTGCCGACCATGCTGCGAAACAACTATGCTCCCGAACTGGCAACCGGTGTCATCGCTGCATCGGGTACCTTGGGGCAGATCATCCCGCCGTCGATTGTGATCGTTCTGCTGGGCACTCTGGCTGGGGATCTGTATTCGACAGCACAGGAAACGCGCGCCATTGAGGCAGGTTGTACCGATGCTTTGACCTTCCTGGGCGAGCCCGCTGTTGTTTCGGTTGGGACGCTCTTCCAAGCGGCCTTGTTGCCGGGGATCATGCTGGCCTTGCTCTATGCGCTTTATGCCTTTGGCTATGCGTTACTGAACCCGCACAAAGCACCGGCAGTGGAAATTTCAGGCGGGTCAGGCGAGACAATCACCCGGTCCGAGGGACTGACCTGGCTGCTGGGCGCTCCGGTTGCTCTGATTGTCGGGGCAGTTCTTCTGGGCAATGTCGGCGTGATTGGAAGTCAGAACATTGCGGTCTCAGCCTTCTCGGACGTTGGACAGAGTGCCTCGCTGCGCACGAACGTGTCAGAAGAATGCAAAGCCTCGATGATTGAGCTGCACGGTCAGTCAGCCTGGGATCAGGCTGTTGTCGAGCAGGAAGCAATCGATGCCGCAGGAGGTGTTGCGAATGCTCAACGCCTGAGTGAAGAGGAACTGGCGGTCGCACAGCAAGAGAAGATTGCCGCGGCAGCCCCGATTGGAACGGGCGTGGCAGTGACCATTGTTCTTTTGGGGCTGACACTGGTTCTGGGCCGCGGGATCGCGCCTTCGCGTTCACCGCAGCCGCTGATCCTGGGGGCAATTGGCCTGTTGCTTATGGCTTTGGTCGATATCCTTTTGATTTCGCCGACAACCTCTTCGGGGGCCACTTTCCTTCTGCTGGCTTTGCCATTTGCACTCGCCATCTACGGCTGCAAGGAAGCTGCCGCACGATGCGCCACCAACGATCTGATCCGCGTTGTGTTTCCTCCGTTGGTTCTGATCATCGCGGTGCTGGGGTCGATCTTGGGGGGCGTGACCAACCCGACACCGGCAGCTGCGCTGGGCGCGGGCGGTGCTATCATGCTGGCGGCGTATCGCAAACTTCAAGATCAGGGCCGGTCGGGCAAGGTGATCATCTGGGCAACCTTTGCCGTGATCATTGCCTTGTTGATGGGGGTTAACTTTGATCTGCGCATTTCGCAGGGTAGTGTTTCATTTGAAACTTGGGTTGCGTTTATCGTCGCTTACGGCGCTTACCTTTTTGCCCTGTTCGGCTTGATTTACGGCTGTTGGGTGCTGTTCTCGAGCGGTGTTCTGACGCCTGTTGTTCGCGAGACAGCCAAAGTGACCTCGATGGTCTTTACCATTCTGATCGGGTCACAGTTGCTGAACCTTGTGGTGATCTCGTTTGGAGGTGAGCACTATATTCAACAGTTCCTGAAGAGCTTTGACAACGAGTTCACGGTCTTCCTGATCGTGATGCTGGTGCTGTTCATTCTGGGCTTTGTGCTGGACTTCCTTGAAATCATATACATCGTGATCCCCATCGTGGGGCCGGTGATTTATGGTGGATCTTTCGATCCGAAATGGGTGACGATCATGGTGGCTGTGAACTTGCAGACCTCGTTCCTGACGCCGCCCTTCGGGTTCGCCTTGTTCTACCTGAGAGGGGTTGCCCCAAAAGAGGTCACGACGGGTCATATCTATCGCGGGATCATACCGTTTGTGTTGATCCAGGTGGTCGGCATTGCGATCTTGTGGTTCTTCCCCTCGATCGTCACGATCGTCCCGGACCTGATCCCGAATTGATCCCGGTTAGCAAAATGCAAAGGGGGCCTAATGGCCCCCTTTTCTTGTTTGTACCGGAGAAGGGGCCAGCCCCTTCTTGGCCTGCGGCCAATTCATCCCCGAGGTATTTTTGGCCAGATGAAGCTGCGAATCAGCTGAACTGGATCAGGTCCCACCGATTGCCGAAGGGATCGCGCCAGACGGCAACCTGGCCATAGGGTTCGGAACGTGGGGCCTCTTCGAATGTGACACCTTGTGCCAGCATGTCAGCATGATTGCGGTCGAAATCATCGGTTTGCAGGAAGAAACCCACACGACCGCCGGTTTGGTTGCCAATAGCGGCTTTTTGGTCGGGGCCGTCGGCTTTTGCCAGAAGAAGGGCGCTGCCTGTCGATCCGGGCGGGGCGACCAGTACCCAGCGTTTGCCGTCGCCGAGCGCGAGGTCTTGCAGGAGCTGGAACTTGAGCGTTTTGGTGTAGAATGAGATCGCGGTATCATAGTCGGGCACCACAAGGGCAACCGCATGCAGGGACTGTTTCATTATTTGGTCAGCTTTTGGTCGGGTGGCGGTCAGGCAGCTGAATATTCGCCACTTGTTCGGCTATGGGCGCAGATGACAACGGGTGATGCGATGCATCGGAATAGGCGCCTGGGTCTTTGATCTTTCGCCATTGCCCCTGAATATAGGCTTCAAGCCCTGTGAACTTGGCCTTGTAGCCCATTTTGGGACTGCCGGGGACCCAGTAGCCCAAATAGATAAAGGGAAGCCCGGCTTCTCGCGCGATTTCGATATGATCCAGGATCATGTAGGTGCCCAGAGAGTTCTGAGGTTGGTTGGGATCGTAGAAGGAATAGACCATACTCAGCCCGTCATCGAGCACATCGGTCAGGCTAACGGCGATGAGGTTGCCGGTTTCCGGGTCGGCATACTCCACAACGCGGCTGCGGATCGGGGTTTCTTCAATCATTGCGGCAAACTCGAACACATCCATGTCGGCCATGCCCCCGTCGGCGTGCCGTGTGTCAAGATAACGGCGGAACAACTCGTATTGTTCGTCCGTGGCCCAGGGTGATGTTGCGCGGCGTTCCAGATAGCCGTTGCGCTTGGCTGCGCGTTTCTGGCTTTTGGTGGCGCGAAAGGCCGACACATCGATCCGAGCGGACAGACAGGCCGCGCAATCGGTGCACGACGGGCGATAGAGCACATTCTGCGACCGACGAAACCCCTGTTGAGACAGGGAATTGTTCAACTGTTCCGCGCCTTCACCTTGAAGGGCTGTGAACAGTTTACGCTCCATCCTGCCGTCGAGATAAGGGCAGGGTTGTGGAGCGGTCACATAGAATTGTGGCGCAATTGGCAGCGTGTGTCGCATGAAGTTCCCATCTAGCCTCGGGACAGATGATAACAACCGTTCCCGAGACCGCCAAGTGATTCACGCAACTGGTTTTCACGCCCTTTGATTGATCATCACAGTCCCCAGGAAACTGTCGGTCAGGCCCTGACCGCGGGCGCTGGTCAGCATCATGATGACCGAAATGATTTGGATCACGAAAAACGCCATGCTGACGAAATAACCGGCAGTATGGGCGATGGCTTTGCCCATATCCATCCGCTCGCCGAATGCGTCACGCAGTTCGATGCCCATGAAGCGCATACCCAGCGTGGCTGAGCCGTTCGAGATGGTGATGACCCGATACGCAAAGCTGATCACAGCGTAAATCAGCGGAAGGAAAAACAGCCCCGCACCGAAGGTCAGGAAGACGGGCACGATGCACAGCAGCGAGATGAAGGCGATATCGAACAGCCACGCGACAAAGCGCTTGGTCGCAACCGAGCTGTAGAATTCTGGTTGAGTATCCGGGTTGGGCAGGTGGTTCATTCGTCACGTCCGAAAGATAGGGTTGGTGCACCCTGACCCGAATAACCGGGGCAGGGCAAGGGCTATCAGGCAGGTGCGCCTGTGCCGTTTTCTTCGTGGTTTTCGCGGGCGCGTTCGTCCATGAACTGGTCGAATTCAGCCTTGTCTTTGGCTTCGCGAAGACGGCGCAGGAAAGCTTCAAAATCCTGCTGTTCGCGCTCCAGGCGGGCCAGAGTGTCAGCCTTGTAGGCGTCAAAAGCGCTGTTACCCGAAGGCTTCATTGCGCTCATGTGGCTGTGCCAGGATTTGCGGCGGCTGCAGGACTTGCTGAACATGCGTTTGCTCCAGATCATGTAGGCCAGAAGGGCAAGGCCAACAGGCCAGAAGAAGATGAAACCAAGGACCATGGCGGCGATCCAGGCCCCTTTGCCTTTGTCATCCAGCCACGCCTCAATTCGGTAAAGCCATCCCGGATTGGCGGGGACGGCGGGGTCGGACAGTGCAGTCATGAAAGCTCTCCAGGGTTGATGTAAACTGTTTTCACATTGTCTAGATGGGGGCGCCTTCGGGTGATACAAGGGGTAATGTGAAAAAGATTTACATTCCACTATACAGTTGATGGTGAATGTCTCTGACGGCAGGGTGCGGCCATGAATATGACTGAAAACAAAACGGCTCCTTCGCTGAATGACATTCTTGACCTGGAAAAGCAGGTCTGGACCGCGCTGGTTGAAGGAAATGCAAGCGCAGACCGCGCTTTGCTGAGTGCGGATTTTCTGGGAGTTTACCCAACCGGGTTTGCCAACCGAGCCGATCACGTCGGTCAGTTTGCGGATGCGCCGACGATGGCAGAGTTTGATCTCAGTGATGCGCGGTTGCGTGTGCTGACACCTGACATTGTATTGTTGTCCTGTCGGGCCGATTACCAGAGACCGAGTGCAACCGGAGGCGACGCAATGCTGATTTCCTCGCTCTGGGAAAGGCGCAACGACGCTTGGGTCAACAGTTTCAGTCAGGATACACCCGTTCAGGATATCTGATCAGAATACCCCATTGACGATGGCGCATGACGATGCGCAGGGTGCGCGCATGACTGACGCTCTTTCCATTACCCGGCTTCCGCGTGCTTTTGATCCGTCTCTGGGGGATGAAGCGCGGGCCCTGATGCCAGATTTGCCGCAGGAAATGGGTGAGCTCGTGGCGGGCACTGCCGGGTCCAGCCCTTATCTGAAAGGTCTGATCGAGCGTGAGAAAGGCTGGTTGCCTGAGGCATTGGAGCAGCCGGATCAGGCCCTAGCGAACGTTATGACTGCAGCGCGTGATCTGCCGCCCGATCAGTTGAAACCCGGCTTGCGTCAGGCCAAGCGACGTTTGGCGCTGCTTACCGCCTTGGCTGATATTGCAGGTGCGTGGCCGCTGGAAAAGGTCACGGCGGCCCTGACGGATTTCGGAGCACTGGCCGCGGATGTTGCGGCCAAGGCCGAGATCGCTGCGTTGATCCGGCGCAAGAAACTGCCCGGAATGACTGAAGATGATGTCGAAAACGCAGCTGGGCTGGTCATTCTTGCGATGGGCAAGATGGGCGCGCATGAGCTGAATTACAGCTCGGACGTTGATCTGATTGTTCTGTTTGACGAGACGCGTTTTGACCCCGACGATTTCTACGAGGCCCGTCAGGGCATGGTCCGGGCAACGCGGAATTTCTGCGCGACGCTCAGTGACAAGACAGCAGACGGGTATGTGTTTCGGACCGATCTGAGGCTGCGCCCAGATCCCGCCGTGACCCCGGTTTGCATGGCGATGGAGGCGGCTGAACGATATTATGAAAGCCTTGGTCGTACCTGGGAACGGGCCGCCTATATCAAGGCGCGGCCCTGTTCCGGGGATTTGGGGGCGGGTCAAAGGTTCCTGGACAGCCTGCGCCCCTTTGTCTGGCGCCGCCATCTGGACTTTGCGGCCATTCAGGACGCCCATGATATGCGTCTGCGTATCCGCGAAAACAAAGGAACTGGTGGGTCTTTGTCCATCCCCGGCCACGACATGAAGCTGGGTCAGGGCGGCATCCGAGAGATTGAGTTTTTTACGCAAACCCGCCAACTGATCGCTGGTGGGCGTGATGCGGACCTGCGCGTGCGGGGGACTGTTCCGGGGCTGTCGGCGCTGGCGTCAAAAGGCTGGGTGCCAGAGGACGTGGCTGAGAAACTGACCGATCACTACCGGGCGCATCGCGAGGTCGAGCATCGTATTCAGATGATCCACGACGCGCAGACCCACAAGGTGCCAAATTCACCCGATGGGATCGAACGCGTTGCCTGTCTTATGGGGATCAGCAATGCAGAGTTGACACAAGACCTCATGCGCCGCCTGACCGAAGTGCATGAGCTGACCGAGGGGTTCTTTGCGCCGGGTCAATCACCGGCCTCTACGCCGGTGCAGAACGTCGAGTTTGACAAGAATATACTGGCGCGCTGGACGACATACCCGGCGCTGCGAAGCCAGCGGGGCGCGCGGATTTTCGAACGCCTGCGGCCCGAATTGCTTTCGCGCCTCGCCAAGACAGCCAAACCGGACGAGGCGCTTATGGCTTTAGACGGGTTTCTGGCCGGTCTTCCCGCCGGGGTGCAGTTGTTTTCCTTGTTCGAAGCAAACCCGCACCTGATCGATCTTTTGGTCGATATTGTTGGCACATCTCATGCGCTTGCTTCGCACCTGTCACGTAATGCGTCTGTGTTTGACGCGGTGATCGGCGGCAGTTTCTTTACCGATTGGCCGGGGCAAGAGGCGCTGCAGGGCGAACTGGCACAAGCCCTTTCGGAAGAAACGGATTATGAAACCCAACTCGATCTGGCGCGGCGCTGGTGCAAGGAATGGCATTTTCGCATTGGGGTGCATCATCTGCGCGGCCTTATTCACGGGGCGCAGGCCGGTCAGCAATATGCAGAGCTTGCTCAGTCGGTGATTGCAGCCGTACTTCCCTATGTCACCGAGAACTTTGCCCGCAAACATGGTCCCGCGCCCGGTCGTGGAGCCGCCATTTTGGGTATGGGTTCGCTTGGCGCGGGGCGTATTAATTCGCAGTCCGATCTGGACATGATCGTGATCTATGATCCGCAGGACGAAGAGATGTCAGACGGTCCGCGCCCATTGGCCACGCGCACCTATTACGCGCGCTTTACTCAGGCGCTGATCACTGCACTTTCGGCACCCATGTCACAAGGGCGCTTGTATGAGGTCGATATGCGGTTGCGCCCTTCAGGTAACCAGGGGCCGGTGGCAACAAGCTGGGCCAGCTTTACCAACTATCAGCAAAACGAAGCCTGGGTTTGGGAGCATTTGGCCCTGACCCGCGCGCATGTCGTCGCGGGTGACGCTGGGCTTGCCGAAGATATTGAATCCTTCCGGGCCGAATTCCTGTCGCGGCCAAGGGAACAGAGTAATGTGCTTCGCGAAGTCGCCGAAATGCGCGCGCGCCTTGCTGCCGCCAAGGCACCTGCGGGCATCTGGGATGCCAAGAACGGACCGGGGCGTCTGATGGACATCGAACTGATGGCCGAAACCGGCGCTTTGCTGGCAGGCTCGGCGCAGCGCGATGTATCATCGGGTCTGGATGGGGCCGTCGCAGCCGGATTGCTGAATGTCGCGCAGGCTCAATCGCTGAAAGACTGCTATGATTTATGCTGGTCCGTGCAATGTGCCGCCCGACTGCTGTCGGGCAAGGTCATCGAGGCCGACAAAATCGGCGAGGGCGGCGCGGCGTTTTTGTGCCGCGCGACCGGGTTCGAACATGTCGAGGCCCTACAGGCAGCATTGCAGGAAAGTTACACGACCGCAGCCGATCTGATCGGAGGCGTGATCAACGAGGGCGAAGATGGCGCGCAGCACTGATCCCAACGACCACAAGGGTCTGATCCGCGAAGCTTACCGCATTGAGGGCATTACCTTGCCCGAATGTCGCAGCATCTTTCTGGACTGGGCGCTCAGCCTGCCTGCCGATCGCGATCAGAATACAGCGCTGGCGGAATTGCACGCAGGCTACATGGGCCAAAACCCCGATCATCCCATGACACAGGTCCTGAGCGAGGGTCTTCAGGCGGCAAAGACCCCCAAGCGCCGAGGCGGATGGCGGTCTCGTAACCGCTAGGGCTTTTCCATCGGAGCGTTCATGACTATGAGGGCGCCATGACCCAATCTGCCGACCGCCCCCGTATCCGTCTGAAACCCAAAGCCAATGCGCGCGGCCTGCGTCATGGCTTCCCCTGGGTCTATGCCAACGACATCGTAACCGACCGCCGTACCCGTAAAATCCCTGCCGGTGCACTGGCCGTGCTTGAGGATGAAAAACGCGCGCCCGTCGCGCTGGTGGCGGTCAACCCCGAGTCCAAGATCATGTGCCGGGTGCTGGACCGTGATATTGACGCGCAGCTTGATGCCGCTTGGTTCGAAACCCGCCTGCGGCGCGCCCTCGAGATGCGCGAACGCCTGTTTGACGCCCCGTACTACCGCCTGCTCCATGCCGAGGCGGATGGCTTTCCCGGCGTGATCATCGACCGCTTTGGTGACGCCTGCGTCATCCAGCCGAACGCGGCCTGGGCCGAGGCGAATCTCGACCTGCTGACCGATGCTTTGGTCAAGGTGACTGGCGTGATCACGGTGCTGAAAAACGCCTCAGGCCGCACACGTGGGCTGGAGGGGCTGGACGACGTCAACCAAACCCTGCGCGGCACCACACCCGATGCACCGCTGCCGGTGCCGATGAATGGTGCGACCTACATGGCCGATCTGACCGGCGGGCAGAAAACCGGCCTGTTCTATGACCAGCGTCCCAATCATGCCTTTGCCGCGCGGCTGGTACATTCGGGAGCGCACGTGTTGGACGTCTTCAGCCATGTGGGCGGCTTTGGTCTCGCCATGCTGGCAGGCGGTGCAGGGTTGGCGCTGTCTGTTGATGGCTCTGCCGCCGCACTGGAGTTGGCGGCAAAGGGCGCTGAGGCATCAGGCCTTGCTGACAAGTTCAAAACCCGGCAAGGCGACGCGTTCGACGTGTTGACCCAATTGGGGGAAGAAGGCGCGCAGTTCGACGTCGTGATCTGCGACCCACCCGCTTTTGCACCGTCGAAACAAGCACTTGATGCCGGTCTTCGCGCCTATGAACGGATCGCTCGACTGGCCGCACCTCTGGTCAAACCCGGCGGTTATCTGGGGCTGTGCTCATGTTCGCACGCTGCGGATCTGGGGCGGTTCCGCGATGCCTCATCCCGCGGGATTGGTCGGGCCGGACGGCAGGCGCAATTGATACACACCGGATTTGCGGGTCCAGATCACCCGCAACTGCCGCAACTGGCGGAAAGCGGTTACCTCAAAGCAGTGTTCTATCGCTTATGAAAGCCGTTCTCGACACCTGCGTGATCTACCCCACGGTGATGCGCGAGATGCTGTTGGGGGCTGCGCGTCTGGGTCATTTCACTCCGATCTGGTCTGCACGCATCCTCGAGGAATGGGCCCGCGCCGCCCGCAAACTTGGCCCAACGGGTGAGGCACAAGCCCGTGCCGAAATCTCACTGACACAAGCCAATTGGCCGGATGCCGAGCGCGCGCCGAACGAAGGGTTGCAAAACCGCCTTTGGCTGCCGGATGCCGCAGATATCCACGTGCTGGCGACTGCAGTTGCGGCTTCCGCCGATGTAATCGTGACGGTGAACGCCAAGGATTTTCCCAAGAATATCCTGGCCGAAGAAGGCCTTGAGCGCCGTGACCCAGACAGCCTGCTTCACGGTTTCTGGCAAGCAGACGCAATCGGGATGAACGCACTCGCGGCTCAAGTCCTTGCCGAGGCTAACCGTCTTTCAGGTGATCAATGGACCTTGCGCACATTGATGAAAAAAGCCCGCCTTCCACGTTTGGGTAAAGCCCTTACCACGTAAAAGCGATCCTGCTTCATCTGGCTAAAAATACCTCGGAGAGCGCGAGAGGCTGGCCTCTCGCTGCGCGCCCTCAGCCACGCGCCCAACGCTGTTCAAGTTTTTCAAGGGCTGCAATCCGCTCATCCGTCTTGGGATGGCTCATCAACCACGCAGGAACGACCCCGGCGCGCTGCTGCGTCAGGTCCTCCAGCTTGTTAAACAGCGATTTTTGCGGTCCAATTCCGATACCGGCCTTGGTCAGCAAAGCAGCCGCATATTCATCGGCTTCATATTCATCTCCACGTGACAGACGTGAGGCCAATAGGGCGGTCAAAGCATTGGCAATCATCGCGCCGATGAACGGGATGAACCGGTTCAGTACCAATATCAACGCCGTCCGCATTGCGTTCTGACCGGAAAAATCAATCATCCGCCGCCGCGCATGTCCCAAGGCGACATGCCCCAGCTCATGTGCGATAACACTGGCCATTTCCTCGGCCGAGACCTCGCCATTGCGGAACTTCCGATAAAACCCGCGCGTAATGAAAATCCGACCGTCTGGGGCTGCAAGACCGTTCACCGGGTCGATCTCGTAGATAAAAACGGGCACCCGATCGATACCCAAAGCGGCCGCCAGACGGTCCGTCATACGTTTCAATGCAGGGTCAGCCAGTTCCGTCGATTTCGCATCCAGTTCCCGATGGGTACGCCAGACGGAAATCCGGTACATCACAAGACCATAGGCAATGGCCAGCAGGATCGGGGTGAAACGCAACATGGCTTAGATATGGGGCCGCAACGGCGTCAGGGCAATACAAACTTTACTGCAGTCAATAGAAGGATCAGGACAGGGCTGAGCTGCGCCTCGTGCCGTTTCATTCAGAAATGTGGTTGATATTCATAAACGTCAGAACATCACCGGCGCGAGGGGCCCGGATATCCAAAACAAACCCTTGATCCATCACCGCTTGAAACACCCGGGCCAGACCTTTTTGGCCATAAATCCCCGGATGGACCTCGATGACAAGGCGGGACACAGAACGCAGGTCGCACTGTTGGAACAGGTCTGCCTCACCACCTTCAATGTCACATATGATCAGTGTTGGGGCAAACTTTGCGACAATGTCATTGAAGTCCAAAATCGGCACATCGACTTTTTCGGTATAGGCTCTTTCCTCGCCACTCAGGGATGAGGCCCAGAAATTCTTGCGGATATAGAAATCGACAGTGTTGACATCATTTGTTTGCCCAAGGATGCCATGAAGACATTCGGCTTTGTCGGACACATCGTTTTCTTCAAAGGTTGCTTGTATCACGTCGATCAGGGCCGGGTTTGCTTCGACCGAAACAACTTTGTCGACACCCTCGATCTGGGCGATCTTTGTGGACAAAAAACCGACCCCGGTTCCGATATCCAGAACCCGCTCGCCTTGTTCGATGCACCGTTCGGCATGGCGCAACTCGGCTGTTTCGTAACGTCCCAGCCTCATGGATCTCAGAATTCTGCGGGTGAACAAACCGGGCTTTTTGTGAATTCTGACGCCGCGATAACAGACCGAGCCACCGTCTTCAGCGAATTCTGTTGCCATGTGCGAACCTCAAGTCTTGCGTGGATGAGCGTGTGCCCCGAAACCCGGGCGGGAATGCCACTTTTCCAGATGCACCTTAGACTGTGTCTCAAGGTGATAAAACCTTAAATTCCAGCAGCCTATTGCAGTGCAATAATCAGTGGCACGCGTTTTTTCTTTCATTTTCGGGGAACGACCTACCGCGTCAGTTCCCGCATGCCCTGTTCCAGTCCGGCAAGTGTCATGGGCACCATGCGATCTTCGAAGATCTCTTGGATCATGCCGATTGAATGGGTGTATTCCCAATACTTCTCGGGCACCGGATTGATCCAGAGGTTGGATGTCCATTGGTCCCGCGCGCGTTGTAGCCAGACTTGCCCGGCTTCCTGGTTCCAATGTTCATTGGCACCGCCGGGATAGGCGATTTCGTACGGGCTCATCGAGGCGTCGCCAACAAAAATACACTTATAGTCGCCACCATAAGTGCGCAGAACTTCGTGGGTGGGGGTCTGTTGATCCCAGCGACGGCGGTTGTCGCGCCAAACACCTTCATAAAGGCAGTTGTGGAAGTAGTAGTATTCCAGATGCTTGAATTCAGTACGGGCGGCGGAAAACAGTTCCTCGACTACCTTAATATGCGGGTCCATTGATCCGCCCACGTCCAGAAACAACAGCACCTTGACCGCGTTGTGACGCTCGGGGCGGGTCTTGACGTCGAGATAGCCATGTTCAGCCGTGGCGCGGATGGTGCCGTCCAGATCCAGCTCTTCAGCCGCCCCTTCACGGGCCCAGCGGCGCAAACGCTTCAAGGCGACCTTGATGTTGCGGGTGCCCAGTTCAACTGTGTCGTCTAAGTTTTTGAATTCCCGCTTGTCCCAGACTTTGACCGCGCGCTGATGGCGGCTTTCCTTTTGCCCAATGCGGACGCCTTCGGGGTTATATCCGTACGCACCAAACGGAGAGGTTCCGGCCGTGCCGATCCATTTATTGCCAGCCTGATGGCGGCCTTGTTGTTCCTTCAGACGCTCGCGCAGGGTTTCCATCAGCTTGTCGAACCCGCCAAGCGCTTCGATTTCGGCCTTTTCTTCGTCCGACAGGTGCTTTTCAGCCATCTTGGCTAGCCAATCGGCGGGGATATCGACAGCTTCCAGAACCTGATCGAAACTGATTTCGTTCAGTCCTTCGAAACTGGCTGCAAAAGCACGGTCGAATTTGTCGATGTTGCGCTCATCCTTTACCATCGACACGCGGGCGAGATAGTAGAACGCTTCGACATCATAGGTGGCCAAGCCCTTCTTCATACCCTCCAGAAAGGTCAGATACTCCCGAAGTGAGACCGGGATGCCTGCTTTGCGGAGGTTTTCGAAAAAGGGCAAAAACATCGCGTCACGCCACCATGCGCACCAGAATCAACGAGATTATCAGCCCAAGAAGCGCAAATGCGATCCCGTAGCCAGCAGCATACTGCGCCATGTCAGCCCCGTTTCCATTGCGTTTTTTTGCGGTCAAAGCGCCTAGGATCGCCCCTAGGATCGCCATTCCCAAAACTACCACCATGTGTGTTTCACCCGTCTGTCCTGCTGCCCGAGCTCCGCTGGCCTGCGCTTTCAACCAAAGACTGGGCCACCAGTTGCGAACCAAACCCGTATCGCGCCCAACCAATGCTGTCCAGCCTGACCGAACGGGCCTGCTGAAGCTGTCCGGCCTGTCTCAAGGCTTCAGACTTCAACAGCAGCAATGTGGCCAAAATCGAGGCATTCTCGGCCCTGGTCATCACGTTGATGGCATTGTTAAGCTCGGGCAAAACACGTGGTCCCTGATCCTGAGCCAGCGCAAATGCGGCAGTTTGAGTGGTCACATAGGCTTGATGAACCTCGGTGCCAGGCGTCGCCTTCAGAAATTGCTGGGCAATCTGAAACTGTCTAAGCGCTTCGTTTGGGTTGCGGAACTGTTCCATCCGGCCAAGCAGATAGTGGGGATAAGCGCGACGGTGATCCGTCCATCCCAATTGCTGACCAATGCGGGCGGCCTTCCTGGCGGCGCGCATTTGCCGCGGTGATCCCGGCCCGGGACCCAGCGATTTTTGAATGGCGTCTACCCATTCACGGGGTGTCTCGGTAGCGGGTTGAACAGCCAGCCGGTCGCCACGCGGGTTCAGGCGGCTCAGCACGTCGGGGATCACGGATTTCACCTGTTCCTGGCTCATGCCTGTACGCAGCTCTGGCGCATAGGTGGCGCGCAGTATCAGCATGTCAAACCCGGTTAGAACGGTGTGAATATTGTCATCGTTGAACACCGAATCCGGCAAATGATAGAGGTCATTCAGAGGACCCAGCGCCTGCGCCAACTCCTCATGAAGGCAATCACGTATTTCCTGAGGGCTGACATCATACGGAATGAATATCCCTAGCCTTTCGCGTCGGCGCAGCTCGGTCCAACTGCTTTTGGCCTTGCGGCGGTCACGGCGGTATTCGTCCAGGCTTGAGGCATTCGGTACCACGAAACACGCGGCGTTGGGCAGAATCCGCAGGATGTCTTCCTGACTGACCGCCTCGATCGTGATATTGGCCTGACCGTCTTGGATCTGCCGAATATTGATCCCGGCTTCACGTTTCAAACGGTTCAGCAGGCGCGTCAGATCCTGCTGCATACTGGCGGTCGGCGCCCCGGTCAGCCGTACTGTGACCGGTGTTTCAAACCGGGTAAACACCGGCAGGGCAGCGCCGCTTTCCAGCGCGAAGTGCAGCGACACAAAATCCTCGGCGATGTTCTTGTTGGATCGGGCGGGTGGCCAGGGACGGGGAGCGCCGAAGGATTTGGTGGGTGGCAGTGCCGCCTCAACCGAGCGGATCTCGTCGGATACCGGAACTGTTTGAATAGGTTCAACCGATGTGCAACCCGCCGCAAACAACGCCACAACAAGAGCGGACCAACGCATCATGAGCGGGAATACTTGATGAACGGTGTGACCGTTCCGATGCGGTCATAAAGTTGCCGCGCGGTTTGGTTGAACTCCTGCGTCAGCCAATAAACCGACGGCGCACCTTGCCGGTCGGCCTCGTCGTAAACCGCCTGGATCAGTGCTCGGCCCACGCCTGTGCCACGGGCTTCGGGTCGGGCAAAAAGGTCTTGCAGGTAGCAGACCTTTTCGATCTTCCAGGCATGACGGTGAAACAGGTAATGCGTCAGCCCGACCAGATTGCCATCCTGCTCGGCGACAAAACAGGAAAAATCCTGCGGATCACCGCCCAACAGTCTTGAAAACGTCGTCTCGTAGATTTCTGCGGGCAGGGCGGTTTCATAAAACGCCAGATAGTCCCGCCACATGTCAGCCCACTGATCCTTGTCTTCGGCACGAAGGGGGCGGATTTTCAGTGTGTTCGCCAAGCGATCTGTCCAATTCTGTGAGGTTGATCCGGTCACTCCTGCGATGCTGACACCCGGGGTGAAGCAACGCAAGCCAAGATCACCAATTTGTTCAGGTTTAAGCTACCGTTTGCCGCGCGCCATGAAGGCCAGCCGTTCGAACAAATGCACATCCTGTTCATTTTTAAGCAATGCGCCATGCAGCTTCGGCAGGGCATTGGCCCCATCGCGCTTGAGGTCCTCGGCGGTCAAGTCTTCGGCCAGCAGCAGCTTCAGCCAGTCCAGAACCTCGGAGGTCGAAGGCTTTTTCTTCAAACCCTGTGTCTCGCGGATTTCATAAAACTGGGTCAATGCGGTGGTCAAAAGCGCGTCCTTGATACCGGGGTGGTGCACTTCGACAATGCGGCGCATTGTGGTCTCATCAGGGAAGCGGATGTAGTGAAAGAAACACCGGCGCAGAAATGCGTCGGGCAGTTCCTTTTCGTTGTTCGACGTGATGATCACGATGGGGCGGTTCTTGGCCCGGATCGTGTCGCCGGTCTCGTAGACATGGAACTCCATCTTATCGAGTTCCTGTAAAAGGTCGTTGGGAAATTCGATGTCCGCCTTGTCGATCTCATCGATCAGAAGAACAACTTTTTCATCGGCCTCAAACGCCTGCCACAGCTTACCCTTGCGGATATAGTTTGACACGTCATGCACGCGCTCTTCGCCAAGCTGGCTGTCGCGCAGGCGGCTGACCGCGTCGTATTCGTAAAGGCCCTGTTGCGCGCGTGTCGTTGATTTCACGTTCCACTCGATCATCCGCAGACCCAGTGCACCGGCGACCTGTTTGGCCAGTTCGGTCTTGCCGGTTCCGGGTTCCCCTTTGACCAACAGAGGGCGCTCGAGTGTGACGGCGGCGTTCACGGCAATGGTCAGATCGTCTGTGGCGACATATTCGGCTGTACCTTGAAAACGTGCTGTCATGGGCCTCTCGTGTGGTTGTGCGGTATGGTCGGGCAAACTGTGTTTTCCGGGTTACAGAGCGGCAAGGTTTTTGACAACCCGCGTCCCTGCGTCGGTCAACAGGAATTTTACTGCGTCTCCAAGCGCTTTTGATTGATTCGTCCGTCGCCGACACCGGCGCTTCACGCGACCTGCCTCAAAAAAGCCTGCTGAATTTCATATAAAAACAAGGTTTTCCTGATGTTTGTCTCATATTTAGACAAATCCGCGCGGGCGACTGTGGATGCAACGTTTGTGTAGTGACATTCCACGGCCCGTCGGCTAAACGCTGCGCAGAAGGGAGAGCCAAATGTCAGGTGAAACAACCGCGACCGACGTTTCTGGCCATACCGAGGGAGCAAATATGAAGCAGGAAGTTTTTCTGCCGGAGGACTACCGTCCGGCCGAAGATGAACCTTTCATGAATGATCGTCAGCTTGAGTATTTTCGTCGCAAGCTGCTGGATTGGAAGACAGAACTATTGGCAGGCAGCCGCGACACGATCGAAGGTTTGCAGGACAATACCCGTAACATTCCGGACGTCGCAGACCGCGCAAGCGAGGAAACCGACCGTGCACTTGAACTGCGCACGCGGGATCGTCAGCGTAAGCTGGTCGCCAAGATCGACTCGGCCCTGCGCCGTATCGAAGAGGGCGAATACGGGTATTGTGAAAAGACCGGCGATCCGATTTCGCTGAAACGTCTGGACGCGCGTCCGATTGCCACCATGACGCTTGAGGCACAGGAACGCCACGAGCGCCGCGAAAAGGTCCACCGCGACGATTGATCGCCGGATTTTGGGTAAAATCTTAAGCGCCGGGGCCTGTGGCTCCGGCGTTTTTGCGTTATGGCGGGGACATGAATATCCACGGTTTGAATTTCTGCGTTATTGGTGGGGGCATCGGCGGCCTGGCTGCCGCGCTTGCATTGCAAGTCAGGGGCGCAAAGGTCACTGTGCTCGAACAGGCTAGCGAACTGACCGAAGTTGGCGCTGGCCTGCAAATCAGCGCCAACGGCATGGCTGTGCTGAGGGCTCTTGGCGTTGCAAAAGGCAAGCCCGCGTTCGCCCAGAAATCGTTTGGTACGGTGCTGCGTGATTACCGCAAGGGGCGGGTGATCAGCCGCGTACCCAGTCCCGCCGCCGGACTAACTTATTACTACCACCGCGCTGACCTGCTTGATTTGCTGCATAAAGCCGCCCTGCGTGCAGGGGTGGAGTTGCGTCTGGAATCGCGCGTCACCGAAGTGCTCAAACACCCCGGAGAGGCCGAGATTGTTCTGGAAAGCGGCGAAAGACTTCGGGCTGAATGTGCCATTGCGGCAGATGGGGGGCGCAGTGTGATCCGGCCGATCCTCAACGGCCTCGAAACACCCGCGTTCACCCATCAAGTTGCATGGCGGGCCACGATTCCGTGGAGACATTCTGACCAGACGCCGCGTGCCGCGCTGACCATGGGGCCCAGACGTCACGTGGTGACTTATCCTCTGCGCGATCAGAATCAGATGAACATCGTTGCGGTCGAAGAACGATCAGACTGGCACGAGGAGGGATGGCGTCAGGAAGGAAATCCAGACGACTTGCGCGCGCGGTTTGCGGATTTCGGTGGGGAAGTTGGCACGATTCTGGCGCAGGTCGAACAGGTCAATATTTGGGCTTTGTTCCTGCGACCGGTTGCCGAGAAATGGCAAAACGGTCGCATCGTCTTGCTGGGGGATGCGGCACATCCGACGTTGCCCTTCATGGCGCAAGGGGCCTGTTTGGCGTTGGAGGATGCTTGGTGCCTTGCCCGCGCATTCGAATTGGAGTCCGGGATCGTTAAGGCTTTGGCTGCTTATGAAAGTGCCCGAAAACCGCGAGCTCGCAAAGTCGTAGCAGCCGCAGGGTCAAATGCTCGTAACTTTCACCTGAGCGGCCCGATGCGTCTGGCTGCTCAGGCCGCCTTGATGGCGCTAGGTCCAAAGCTGGCGCAGCGATACGAGTGGATATACAGCTACGATCCGACGGTTTGAGAGTTTACAGATCTAGATCAACCCAAACCGGCACGTGGTCTGAAGGTTTTTCATGTCCCCGGATTTCAAAGTCGATACGGCAATCGCGCATCAGATCGGCAGCCTGAGGGGTCAACAGGAAATGGTCGATCCGAATGCCGTCATTCCGGTTCCAGGCACCGGCCTGGTAGTCCCAGAATGAATAATGTCCGGGGCCTTGGGTCGTGGCCCGGAACGCCTCGGTGAATCCAAGATTCATGACTTTGCGAAATGCTGCGCGGCTTTCGGGCCGGAACAGCGCGTCCTCTCGCCATGCCTCAGGACGTTTGGCATCTTCGGCCTGCGGGATGATATTGTAGTCGCCCGCCATGAGTGCCGGCTCTTCACTGTCCATCAGATCACGCGCGCGCTGGTACAGTCTTTCCATCCAAGCCAGCTTATAGTCGTATTTCGGGCCAGGTACCGGGTTGCCATTTGGTAGGTACAGACCGCAGATTCGCAGAGCTTTTTTGCCGATGACTGTCGCCTCGATCCAGCGTGCTTGTTCATCATGGTCATCCCCCGGCAGACCGCGCGAGACATCTTCCAACGGCAGCTTCGACAGGATGGCCACGCCGTTGAAGCTCTTTTGCCCATGGGTTTCCACGTTGTATCCACGCTCTTCAAACATCTCGCGTGGAAAATTTTCATCGATGGATTTGATTTCCTGCAAAAGAACGACGTCGGGTTGCGCGTCATCCAGCCACCGGGGAAGGGCCTCGGCCCGCGCTTTGATGCCGTTGATGTTGAATGTGGCGATTTTCATGCGCGATCCTCCGAAGCAATTGGCAACCTATCGCTCAGAATGAACCCAGCGGCAAGGTGGAGGGCAGGTTTGCGAGGCTCTGCCTCGCGCTCCGAGGTATTTTCAGCCAGATGAAGAAACGGATTCTTAACCAACTCGATCAATGCTGCTGAAGCGGTACAGGCGGAGGCGCCGATGACCGCGCCAGGTGAAGCTCTCTGATCGTTTGGTCAGCGAGCGGATCCCTGCTTCATCTGGCTAGAAATACCTTGGGGGTGTGGGGGCAAAGCCCCCACCGGTTTCACATCGAAAAAGACGTGCCGCATCCGCAGGAGGATGTCGCGTTTGGATTGTCGATCACAAAACGCGCGCCGATCAGCTCTTGTGTGAAATCAATGACTGCGTTCTCAAGGAAAGGCAGCGAGATCGCATCAACGATAACTTTCTGGCCTTTGCCTTCAAGGATCAGGTCATCCTCTCTTGGGGTGTCCAACGCGATTTCGTATTGAAAGCCCGAGCAACCGCCGCCTTCCACTGCAACACGCAGGGCCTGACCCTGGTCTGCGGCGCCAATCTCGGCCAGACGCTCAAAGGCGCGTTCAGTGACTGTTGGGGGCAGATTCATGCCGCTCTCCAAAGGTTTATTTCCTTAGCGTCCTACAATATATGGAACCCAAGGACAGGCGACAAGGACTAGACCTTTGGTCAGAGCGAGTTTTGCCTCGGATCCGGTGCGCGCAAGGGGGCGGCTGGTGCCTGAGGACGAGAGCAATTTCCGGTCATGCTTTCAGCGCGACCGGGACAGGATCATTCATGCCAGTGCCTTTCGGCGGCTCAAACATAAGACGCAAGTCTTTGTTGAGCATGAGGGCGACAGCTATCGCACCCGTCTGACCCATTCCATCGAAGTGGCTCAGGTGGCGCGAACCATCGCCGGGGCGTTGGATCTGAACCCCGAACTGACCGAGGCTGTGGCTCTGGCCCATGACCTCGGCCACACGCCATTTGGTCATACTGGTGAAGACGCCTTGCACGCCTTGATGGAGCCTTATGGTGGTTTTGACCACAATGCACAGGCTATTCGGATTGTGACCAGGTTAGAGCGTCATTACGCTGAGTTCGACGGCTGCAACCTGACATGGGAATGTCTGGAAGGGATCGCCAAACATAACGGCCCGGTTGTGGGTGATTTGCCCTGGGCGTTGGCCGAATGCAATCGGGGCTTTGACCTTGAACTCCACACCCATGCCAGTGCAGAGGCGCAGGTAGCGGCGCTATCTGACGATATTGCGTACAACAATCATGATCTTCTGGACGGGTTGCGCGCAGGGCTTTTTGAAGATGATGACCTGCGCAATCTTCCCATTGTAGGGGCTTGTTACGCGGATGTAGACGCAAAGTACCCGAAGCTGGACCTGTATCGCAGGCGTCACGAAGCGTTACGGCGGGTGTTTGGCGTTATGGTTTCCGATGTAATCAACTCCTCCCGTGAGTTGATTGAAAATTCGGGGGCGCAGTCTGTCGAGGATATCCGCCATCTTGGCTATCCCGTCATACAGTTTTCAAATGGGGTTTGGGCGCAGCTTCGTGAAATCCGGGCGTTTCTGTTCACTCGGATGTATCGTGCGCCCAGTGTTATGAAGGTACGGGCCGAAGTCGCAACGATTGTAGAAGACCTGTTCCCCATTTATCTGAATGACCCGAAACAGATGCCTGCGCGCTGGCACAATGACATTGAAGCTGCCAAGGATGAGACCGCTTTGGCACGTATTGTTTCGGACTACATTGCGGGTATGACTGACCGGTTTGCTCTGCAGGATCACGCCCGGCTGACAGGCTGATCACTTCACAGCGATGTAAGCGATGCCCCAGACTTGCTGACCCGCTTGTTTCGTCGATTGATCAGCGTCGTCTGTTGGCGGGAATACGATCATCGTGGGGCCATACCCTCCGATCCCTATAGGTGAACCAACAGCGTGCGTGGTGATGGTTGGTTTGTCGGTGTCAATACTGTCCCAAGCGATTTCGGCCTGATACCCTTCTAACGCCATGGGAAGTGCTGTTTTACCTTCCGCACCTGCCATGATCATGACCTCGAAAAGAAGGGGCCCTGAAAACGCATAGTCCCGCTGGTTACCCCGTGGGCCGTCGGGGATCGTGACCTCAAACTGTTCCAAGGCGTCCATTGACCTTGCCGTGCTGCGTGGTAAACCGCCGGACAAGCAAAAGGACATCCGAAATGAACCTGTTTTCCGAGATCCGCGGCCTTGTATTGGACGCGCTGGCACAGATGCAGTCCGAAGGCGCGCTGCCGGAAGGGCTGAGCTTTGACAACGTGGCGGTCGAACCCCCGCGTGATGCAGCGCATGGCGACATGGCGACCAATGCGGCGATGGTGCTGGCGAAACCGGCCAAGATGAAGCCGCGCGATATTGCCGATGTGCTGGCTGGCAAACTGGCGGCGGATAACCGGATCACCAGCGCCGAGGTTGCCGGACCGGGCTTCCTGAACCTGCGCCTTGCGTCCGCAGTCTGGCAAGGCGTGCTAACGGCGGTGCTGGAGAAGGGCACGGACTATGGCCGTTCGACCATGGGGCAGGGACAAAAGGTCAATGTCGAGTATGTCTCGGCCAACCCGACCGGTCCGCTGCATGTGGGGCATACGCGGGGGGCCGTGTTCGGAGATGCTTTGGCAAGCTTGCTGGCCTATTCCGGCCATGATGTGACCCGCGAATACTACATCAACGATGGCGGCGCGCAGGTGGATGTACTGGCGCGCTCGGCTTATGAGCGCTATCGCGAAGCCAATGGCCTGAGCCCCGAGATCGCGGAAGGCCTGTATCCCGGCGATTACCTGATCCCGATCGGTGAGGCGCTGAAAGAGAAATACGGCGACAGCCTGATCGACAAGCCTGAAAGCGAATGGCTGGAAGATCTGCGCAACTTCGCCACGGATGCGATGATGGACCTGATCCGCGCTGACCTGAAGGCGCTGGGCGTTGAGATGGACGTGTTCTTCTCGGAAAAGTCGCTCTATGGCACAGGCCGGATCGAAGCGGCGCTGCAATCGCTGACCGACAAGGGCCTGATCTATGAGGGCGTGCTTGAGCCGCCGAAGGGCAAGAAGCCCGAGGATTGGGAGCCGCGTGAACAGACCCTGTTCAAATCGACCGAGCACGGCGATGATGTGGACCGCCCGGTCAAGAAATCGGATGGCAGCTGGACCTATTTCGCGCCCGACATCGCCTATCACTATGACAAGGTCAGCCGTGGCTTTGACGCGCTGATCGATGTGTTCGGGGCCGATCATGGCGGCTATGTCAAACGGATGAAGGCAGCGGTGTCGGCTCTGTCTGGTGGAAAGGTGCCGCTGGATATCAAGCTGACGCAGTTGGTGAAGCTGTGGAAGAATGGCGAGCCGTTCAAGATGTCCAAGCGCGCCGGGAACTTTGTCACTTTGCGCGATGTGGTCGATCAGGTTGGGCCTGATGTGACCCGTTTCGTGATGCTGACCCGCAAGAACGATGCGCCCTTGGATTTCGATTTCGACAAGGTGTTGGAACAAAGCCGTGAGAACCCCGTGTTCTATGTGCAATACGCTCATGCCCGTGTGATGAGCGTTCTGCGCCGTGCTGCTGAGGCCGGGATTGCCGCAGATGACGCGACCCTGTCTGGTGCTGATCTGAGCAAGAACGACCATGCCTCGGAACTGACCGTTGCCAAAAAGCTGGCCGAATGGCCGCGTCTGGTGGAAATCGCCGCGCGCACCAATGAACCGCACCGCGTTGCTTTCTATCTCTATGAACTTGCAGGGGATTTCCACGCGCTGTGGAACAAGGGCAATGACGAAACCCAGTTGCGCTTTATCCAGGATGGCGATGTTGCCACAAGCCAGTCGAAAATCGCATTGGCCCGTGCCGTTTCTGTTGTGATTTCAGCGGGCTTGGGTATTCTTGGCGTTACTCCGGCGCAGGAGATGCGGTAACAAATATCGCCCGAACCGCCGGTACGAGGTAGGCAAGAAATGACCCGCGCGCCTTATTTTCAGGTGCGAAACGGGCAGTGAGGCGGACATGGCGAGTTACGATTACTCGGGGCAGCAAAGCCCCGAGCAGATGCATTACCCGAATCAAGCGTATTCTGAGGATGCGTATGATTACCCCGACGATATGCAAGATTATGACGCACCGCGCGGCACGTATGGGCTGGGCCGGGTCGTAAACGTTCTTGGGGCCGTCGCCTCATTGGCGTTGGTCGCTGGTGTAGGAGTATGGGGCTATCAACTGGTCATGCGGGATGTGAGCGGCGTGCCCGTGGTACGTGCCGCCGAAGGTCCAATGCGCGTCCAACCGGAAAACCCGGGCGGGACGCCCGCAGATCACCAGGGTCTGGCCGTCAATGCAGTTGCCGCCAGAGGCACCGCCGCGGCCCCGGCTGATCGCCTGATCCTTGCACCGCGCCCCGTGTCGCTGACCGATGAAGATTTGCCTGGCAGCGATCTGAAGCCAACTCCGGCGCTGCATGTGGTGGAAGAGCCGATCACGACCCAGGAAGCCGCGCGTCTGCGCCAAAGTGCGGTGGACGCGTTGGTGGCTGAACTTGCGGGTGAGGCGGCCAAGACCCAGCAGGAATTCGAAGACGGGACGCAAGTAGCGTCACTGGCCACGCCCGAGGAAGAGCCGGCAATTGATCCTGTTGATTTTGCAGCGGCTTTGCCGGATCCGGCTCTTGCTGAATTGCCAGGGGTTCGCAGGTCTTTGCGTCCGGTTAAACGCCCTGCGCGCAGTCAAATCTCGCCCAGCGAGGCGTCTGAGGGCGCCATCAACGCCGCCGTCAAGGCTGCGGTTGGGTTGGATGTTGACCCCGACACGTTGGCCAAGGGCACCCGACTGGCGCAGCTTGGCGCCTATGACAGCTCGCAGGTGGCGCAGGCCGAATGGGATCGCCTAAGTGGTCGATTCGGGGAATATATGGCTGACAAACAACGGGTTATCCAGAAAACCTCAAGCGGCGGTCGAACCTTTTACCGCCTGCGTGTTTTGGGATTTGAAGACCTGAGCGACTCGCGCCAGTTCTGTGCCGCGCTGGTCGCACAAGGGGCAGACTGTATCCCGGTCGCCGTCCGGTGAAGTTTGGCGCCACGATCACCGATGCCGAAGGGCTGCGTCTGACGCAGGAAGAAAGGGACCTGTTTCGCCAAATGAACCCCTTCGGGTTCATACTGTTTGCCCGCAACATCGAAAGCGCCGATCAAGTCCGCGCCTTGTGCGATGATTTCCGCGAGGCGGTCGGGCGCAATTGCCCTATCACGATTGATCAGGAAGGCGGGCGCGTGCAGCGCTTGCGCGCGCCCTTGGCCCGCGAATGGCTGCCACCCTTGGATCATGTGACCCGTGCAGGCGATCAGGCCGAGCGAGCCATGTATCTGCGCTATCGCCTAATCGCGGATGAATTGTTCAGTCTTGGGATCGACAGCAACTGCGCCCCCATGGTCGATGTTGCGCGTACTGATACGCACGCTTTTCTCAAGAATCGCTGTTACGCTTCTGATCCTGAACAGATTTCCAAAATTGGCAGGGCCGTAGCAAAGGGGCATTTGCACGGGGGCGTTTTGCCTGTAATCAAACACATGCCAGGACATGGCCGTTCCACGCTGGACAGCCACTACGACTTACCTCATGTCGATCTGTCATTGGACGAATTGGACAGCAGTGATTTCGCGCCGTTTCGTGCACTGAACGATTTGCCGATGGGGATGACCGCACATCTGGTCTACGATCAAATCGATCCCCAACCAGCCACGATTTCAGCCACCATGATGCGTGTGATCCGCGACAAGATCGGCTTTGAAGGGCTGATCATGACCGACGATATCGGGATGAAAGCGCTGAGCGGTACACCGTCGGACGTGTCACGTCAGGCCATTCAGGCAGGCTGTGACGTTGTTCTGCACTGCAATGGCAGTTTTGCAGATCGTGCCGCAGTGATGGAAAGTGCCGGAGAGATGACCGATCAGGCACAAGCCCGCGCAGAACGGGCGCTGGCGATGCGCAAACCTCCTCAGGAACTTGACATCCCCGCCGCCGAGGCGGAACTATCTGCCCTAATGGGCGGGCAGGTATATGAACGATAACCTCTTTAGCGAAGACCCTGTCTCGGTCGCGGATCGTCTTGCGGCCGAAGCGCTGATTGTTGATGTCGACGGGTTCGAAGGACCACTGGACGTTCTGCTGACCTTGTCGCGTACGCAGAAAGTGGACTTGCGGAAAATCTCGGTTCTGGCGCTGGCGCAGCAGTACCTGGCTTTTGTAGAAAAGGCCCGTGCGCTGCGGATCGAACTGGCCGCCGACTATCTGGTGATGGCCGCGTGGCTGGCCTTTCTCAAATCCCGGTTGCTGTTACCTCCGGACCCCGATGACGAAGGTCCATCGGGCGAGGAACTGGCTGCGCATCTGGCGTTTCAGCTGGAACGCCTTCAGGCCATGCGCGATGCGGCTGCGCGGTTGATGGCACGCGATCAGTTGGGCCGCGATTTCTTCAAGCGCGGGCAGGGCGAAGATATCACCCGTATCCGCACTGTAACCTATTCCGCCACGCTGCTGGATTTGATGCAGGGTTACGCCCGTATCCGCACCCGCGACGAATTCCGCCCCTTTGTGATGGATCGCGACTCGGTCTTCACGATGGAACAAGCGCTGGAACGGATGCGACCGTTGATTGGCTTTGCCGGAGCGTGGACCGACATGGAGACGTACCTGCCGGAGGGCTGGGACGCCGACCCGGTGCGCCGCAGGTCCGCAACGGCGGCAACTTTTGCGGCCTCGTTAGAGCTGGTGAAAGAAGGACATATGGAGATGAAACAGAGCGAGACATTCGCTCCGATCCATCTGCGAAAGAGGACCGAGACACGTGACTGACGCCCCTGAAGAGACCGGTACTCTGTTCGAAGCTCCTCCGCTGGCGGAACAGGAACGCATGGTCGAGGCTGTTCTGTTTGCCAGTTCTGAGCCGGTGACAATTGCGGATCTGGAGGCCCGGATGCCCCACGGAAGCGATGCGGCGCAAGCGGTTGAATTGCTTCAGAAACGCTATGAAGGGCGTGGCGTGCGCGTGGTGCGTGTGGGCGATGCCTGGGCCATTCGGACTGCCCCGGATCTGGGTTTTCTGATGCAGAAGGAAACGGTCGAGACCCGCAAGCTGAGCCGCGCAGCGATCGAAACTCTGGCCATCGTCGCCTATCATCAGCCCTGTACACGGGCCGAGATTGAGGAAATCCGTGGGGTTTCGGTTTCGCGCGGAACCATTGATCAGCTTTTGGAGATGGAGTGGATCAAGCTGGGCCGCCGTCGTATGACACCGGGTCGTCCTGTGACCTTTGTTGTAACGCCAGAATTCCTGGATCACTTTGGTCTGGAAAACGCGCGTGACCTGCCTGGCCTGAAAGAACTTCGGGCGGCTGGGCTTCTCGAAAACCGGCCTCCGCCGGGTGCCATTCCCCTGGGTGAAGGGCGTGAGGACGAGGCCGACGAAGATCAGACCGAGCTGTTCGAGGAAGAGTGATTGCGCAGCCCTTTTGTTGCCGCATAAAGCGCCTATCTTTAACCCTGAGGACAGGGAGTTGAGCAATGAATGCAAATCGGATCATTGATATGATTGTGCGTCAGGTCATGCGCCGACTGGTCAACAAAGGCGTGAACAAGGGCATTGATATGGCCAGTCGCATGGGCAAGGGCGACGCCACATCCAAGGGGCCAAAGCACGCCAATTCATCTGATCATGCCCAAAAGCTTCGGCAGGCCGAGAAGATGAGCCGGCAGATGCGCAGGTTCATGAAATTCTAGAACTTACCCAACAGCCTTGAAGTGCTTGGACAGTTTCAGGCCCTGACCCTGATAGTTTGATGCAATGCCCGCGCCGTACAATTGCGTCGGCATTTCGGCCATTTTCTCATAGACCAGACGCCCGACAACTTGTCCGTGCTCCAGCACAAAAGGTGCTTCGTGGCAGCGAACCTCTAAAACACCGCGCGATCCGGCCCCGCCGGCGGCGGCATGGCCAAAGCCGGGGTCAAAGAACCCGGCATAGTGCACCCGGAATTCGCCAACCATCGCCAGATAAGGTGCCATTTCAGCGGCGTACATTGGCGGGATATGTACTGCTTCACGGCTGACAAGAATATAGAACGCACCAGGATCAAGGATAATACAACCATCCTTGGTGCGCACTTCTTCCCAATAATCCTGCGGGTCGTATTCGCCGATACGATCCAGATCGATGACCCCGGTGTGAGGTTTTGCGCGGTAGCCAACCAGATCGGTCTCGGGAAGCTGCAGATCCACTGAGAAACCCAGTCCGTCCTGAATAACAGCAGGGCCGTCGACCAGTGGCGATTCAGCATGTAAGGCTTTCAATTCAGCGTCCGAGAGCACGGCTTGACCCTGACGGAAGCGAATCTGATTCAGACGCATGCCCGGACGGACCAGCACCGAGAACGAGCGCGGACAGATTTCGGCATAGAGTGGGCCTGCGTATCCAGCAGGCACCCGGTCAAACTCGGTGCCGCCATCGGTGATAGTCCGGGTCAGAAGGTCCAGCCGCCCGGTCGAGCTTTTGGCATTTGCCACGGCGCTCATATCGTCGGGCAGGGCGATTGATTCCATTAGCGGGACTAGATAGACGCAACCTTTTTCCAGAACGGCCCCGTCCGTGATATCGATGCGGTGCATCTCGAACTCGGTCAAACGATCTTCGACGGTTCGCCCTTCGCCTGCAAGAAACGAAGCGCGGACGCGGTAAGCGACTGTTCCCAGACGTAAATCAAGGCTTGCTGGTTGAATCTGAGCAGGCAGAACGTCCGGGCTGGCCGTGATCTCGCCGCGCGCGATCATCGCCTCAATCTGTTGGTTTGGGCAAACACCTGTCATCTCGATCCCCTCTGGTGCCAGAGCGGGATCTGGCCTGTGTGCCATAAACGTCGGTGTGATTTGGTCGGGCTAGCAGGACTCGAACCTGCGACCTTCCGTCCCCCAGACGGACGCGCTACCAGGCTGCGCCATAGCCCGACGTTGGGGTGTTCATAAAGATTTTCCCGGCAGGGGCAAGAGGAAAACACTGCCTTTTTTCCTAACCCGTCGCCTGTGTCTCGACACGATCCAGCCAGTGACGCAGGTCTTTTGCAATCGGTGCGATGCGGCGCAACAGGTCGTCGTCAAACTCTGCCCGGTTCCACGCCAACGAGGCGATTCCCCCCAAGATCGGAGCGGCGTCAAGCTGGGGCTCTGCAACCGGCTGCTGGTTGGCCGCTGGTGCAGCGTCGATCTGAGCATCCTCTTTTACCTTCGGCGCAGATGTTTCGCCCAAATCCAAATGGATCTGTTCCGTGATTGGTGCAGGTTTCGGCTCGAAAGGCACCACTGTGTTTTCAAGGGGCGAGGATGGGGCCGGGGACGGGTCGTCCAAGGATTGCGCTAGCGACGCAACATGCGCCACGCCTTGTTCACGCAGAATTCGCTGCACGCCTTTTATGGTGATTCCGTCTTCGTGGAGAAGCTTTTTGATCCCGCCCAAAAGCCGCATGTCATTGGGGCGATAATACCGGCGTCCACCCGCCCGTTTGACCGGTTTCACCTGCGTGAACCGGCTTTCCCAGAAACGCAGAACATGGGCCTGAACACCAAGCCAATCCGCAACTTCGCTGATCGTGCGAAACGCGTCGGGAGACTTGCTCATATCCGCGCGACCTCGGGGTTACTTGCGATTCCCGGCAGCGACGCGATCCTTCATCAGATGCGACGGGCGGAAAGTCAGCACGCGGCGCGGCTGAATTGGAACTTCTTCACCGGTTTTAGGATTGCGACCAACACGGGCGGTCTTGTCGCGTACACTGAACGTGCCGAAGGATGAAATCTTGACCTGCTCACCGCGCACCAGCGCGTCCGACATGTGGTTCAGAACGCTCTCAACCAGCTGTGCGCTTTCGTTTCGTGAAAGCCCAACCTCGCGAAAGACGGCTTCGCTCAGATCCATTCGAGTCAGTGTTTTATCGCCCATGCCATTTCCCCTGTTGATGTCAAAGCATATGAGTATGGCAAATTCGCTGTCAATATCAATGAATTGCAGGCGGCTGTGTAAGCCGGTTTGCGCCGGTTACCAGCGCAGAACAACCGCGCCCCATGCCAGTCCGCCGCCAATTGCTTCGGTCACGATCAGGTCGCCGGTCTTGATTTGCCCGCGCTGTTTGCCCACCGAAAGGGCCAGCGGAATCGATGCGGCCGAAGTGTTGCCATGATCCTGAACCGTAACCACGACGTTCTCCATAGGCAGGCCCATTTTCTTGGCGGTGCCCTGAATGATGCGGATATTGGCCTGATGCGGCACGATCCAGTCCACGTCGGCGTTGGTCAGGCCCGCACGCTCGAGCGCGGCTTCAGCAGTTTTTGTAAGCTTTTCAACGGCATGGCGGAACACTTGATTGCCTTGCATACGCAGATGCCCGGTGGATTGCGTTGAAACACCGCCATCAACATACAGCAGATCCTTGTAGCGGCCGTCCGAGTTCAGGTCGGTTGCCAGAATACCGCGATCCTCAGAGGTGCCGTTACCTTCCTGAGCTTCCAACACCAAAGCTCCGGCTCCGTCTCCGAACAGGACACAAGTAGAGCGATCCGTCCAGTCCATGATCCGCGAGAACGTCTCGGCGCCGATGACAAGTACGCGCTTGGCCTGACCCGAAACAATCAGCGCATTTGCGTTGGAAAGTGCAAAAACGAACCCCGCGCAGACGGCCTGTACGTCAAAGGCAAAACCCTTGGTCATGCCAAGCCGGGCCTGAACCATGGTTGCCGCAGACGGGAAGGTCAGATCAGCAGTCGATGTCGCTACGACGATGGCGTCAATGTCGTCTGCGCTCAAATCGGCATCTGCCAAAGCCGCCTCGGCAGCTTTTGTCGCCAGATCCGAGGTCGTTTCACCCTCGGCTGCGAAATGGCGGCGTTCAATGCCCGATCGCGTTCGGATCCACTCGTCGGTTGTGTCCAGCGTTTTCTCAAACTCGGAATTGGGAACAATGCGTTCCGGCAAATAATGCCCGACACCTACTACAACTGAACGGCCTGCCATGTTGGGGTACTGCCTTTTTGATTATTTTTCGGTCTGCGGCGCAGCTTGCGCGGCATCTTGTGCAAGCTGGGCTGTGGATGCAACCCGCGCGGCCAATTTTTCGGAAAAGCCCGATTGCGCCAACGTAAAGGCCAGCTTGATTGCGGCTGACACACCGGTCGCATCTGCGCCACCATGAGATTTCACCACGGTGCCGTTCAGTCCCAGAAAAACACCGCCATTCACGCGTCGTGGATCGATGCGTTTTTTAAGGCGGTTCAGCGATGTGATGGCCAGGATAGACGCCAGCCGTGACAGCGGAGAATACTTAAAAGCCTGACGCAGCAGGTCGCCGATCAAGCTGGCTGTGCCTTCGCCGGTCTTGATTGCAACATTGCCTGTAAACCCATCCGTGACAATGACATCTGCCTTGTCACCGGGGATGTCGCTGCCTTCGACAAAGCCCACAAAATCGAAATTTGCCTGCTCTGCGAATTCAGTGATCATCGCATGCGCTTCTTTCAACTCGGCGCGACCCTTGTGCTCTTCGGTGCCGACATTCAGCAACCCGATCCGGGGCCGGGTCAGCGCCATGCCATTGCGCGCGTAAGAAGCGCCCATCAGGGCGTATTGCAGCAAATCCTTGGCGTCGGCGCGGACGTCTGCGCCCACGTCGAGCATCACGTTGAAACCCTGAGGGTTGCGCGAAGGCCACAGAATCGCAATTGCCGGGCGGTTCACACCCGGCAATTTGCGCAAGCGCATCATCGACAGCGCCATCAACGCTCCGGTGTTGCCACAGGAAACCGCCCCATGTGCCTCACCCCGGCGCACGGCCTCAAGGGTGGACCACATCGAGGTCTGCTTGCCGTTGCGTACAACCTGGCTGGGCTTATCCGCCATCGTGACGACGTCTGGACAATCACGAAAAACGACGCGCCCTTCTAGGACACGCCGTTTGGCGACCAGCTTTCGCAGTACCTGTTCCGGGCCGTGCAGCAAAAACCCAATATCCGGGTTCTTATCGGCCGATTTCGCCAAGCCAGCAACAACAACTGCGGGACCTTCGTCCCCACCCATAGCGTCGACCGAGATGGTGATCCGTCCGGCGTGCGTGGGCTGTTCAGTCATGCCTTGGCCTGCGCTCAATCAGGCTTAGGCTGCGTCTTCGTCCAGGTCGATTTCGTCGGCCTGAGCGACGACTTCACGGTCGTCATAGTGGCCGCAAGATGCGCAAACGTGGTGGGGGCGCTTCAGCTCGCCGCAGTTCGGGCATTCGTTCGGGTTTGCAGCAACCAGAGCGTCGTGTGCGCGGCGGTTGTTGCGACGCGACTTGGAAACTTTGTTCTGTTGGACGGCCATGGTCTCAACCTTTGTCTACTGAGGGTCAGCAGATTCGCCGCCGACCGGGGTTTCATATTTCGTTTATCGTGGTTTGACGCGCGTTTAGGCGACCCGCCTCGCAATGTCCAACCCAAAATCCGATGAGCGCGCGAAAATACTGCGATTCTCGTCATGTTCAAGCGATTTTTCTGACCGCCTGCTATGACAGGAAATCAGTTTGATGTCACTCGTCGTTTTTAAGCGCATCGCGCAATCCTGCCAATCCGGCAAACGGCTTGACGTCTTCGTCGGTCATTGCCGGTTTGCCCGGCTCTGTATAGCCGACCTGGCCCAGTTCTGCCCCGTCCTGGCGCGGATATTGCGGCAGAGCCAGCGACAGCGCTTCGACCATGACCAATGCCGGGTCAATCTCGGGACCCAGCGGCTCGGATTCGTCATCTTCGGGGATCTCGAACTCGGGTTCATCCGGGTCGGTCCAATCGGACAGAAAGGTGCGACGAACCGGGATATCAATACGGGTTGTGACAGGGTCGAGGGTCACGACGCAGGGTTGGATGACAGTGGCGCCCAGTTTGCCGTTGAGAACCCAGTCGCGCTTGCCCTGCGCTCGGACCTCTCCGACAAAGCTGAGCTTGCGCAAACCCAGCAATCCCAGATCTTGCCGAATCTCGTCCAACGAAGCGGCAGAGGGGCGCAGATCGAACGGAGTTGGAGCGTTCTGAGGCAGATCGGCCACTCGAAGTGATGTAAGGTTGCTCATTTGTGAGCCTTTCTATGTGTTGAACCGTGGCAGCGGTTTCTGTAATCGGATAGAAGCCGCAGAAGGCCAAGGCAAGAGGGTGCGCATGTTGAAGGTAATGAACCGGTTGAAACCAGCGACGAAATCGCTTGTGTTTGTTGCCTGTCTGGCCGCGATCGGGGCCTGTACGCCAATCTTCAAGAATCACGGTTACGTGCCGCCGGCCGAGGATCTGGCCGAAATCAAAGTTGGTGTCGACACGCGCGACACCGTGGAAAAAGCCATCGGCGCTCCGGGCGCTTCGGGTGTGGTGAGGGATTCAGGCTTTTACTATGTCCGCTCGCGGGTGCGCCACTACGGCCCGAAACGGCCCGAGGTTGTATCGCGCGAGTTGGTCGCTATCAGCTTTGACCAGCGTGGCGTCGTCAGCAATATCGAGCGCTTTGGCCTTGAAGACGGCCTGGTTATTCCCTTGGAACGCCGTGTGACCGATTCCAACGTTCAGGACAAAGGCTTCCTGCGACAGCTGCTTGGCAATATCGGCAACTTCAACCCGGCCAATATTCCGGGCGCCAACTAATTTTGTCTTCTGCAGTGTGCGGGTCACAAGACAGTCACATGTCTTGTGTTAGCGAGGTCACGACGACAACAATGGGTCAGCAACCGTGGAGGATGCGACCGTGGCGACAGCGGTACTGTTGAGCAAAGGGCGCTATCGCGCCCGATTGGCGCAATCGGCAGTGGATATCAACGCCGCGCAGGCGTTGCGTACATTTGCGTTTGGCACGCAACAATTAGACAGCGACGCTTTGGATGTACGGTGCAGCCATGTCTTGGTCGAAGACATGCGCGATGAGCAGCAGTTGGTGTGCTGCTTTCGGATGCTGACCATGGATCATGGGCGCGAGATCGGGCGTAGCTATTCGGCACAATTTTATGATCTTTCAGCGCTGGCAGGTTTTTCCGGTCGTATGGTCGAGATGGGCAGGTTTTGCGTCCACCCCGATTGTAACGACGCAGATATCCTGCGAGCCGCTTGGGGGGCGATGACGGCATATGTGGACCAAAATGGTGTTGAGATGCTGTTTGGTTGTTCGTCTTTTGCAGGAACCGAGACCGAGCACTATCTGGATGCTTTTGCCATGCTTAAAGACCGCCATCTGGCGCCTAAACGCTGGTTGCCGCGGGTGAAGGCACCGGATGTGTTTCGCTTTGCTGCGCGTTTGCGGCGCAGACCGGATGTGAAACGGGCCATGTTACGGATGCCGCCCTTGTTGCGAACTTACCTGTTGATGGGCGGCTGGGTCAGTGATCACGCGGTTGTAGATCGGCACATGAACACGCTGCATGTGTTCACCGGGCTGGAGATTGGGGCGATTCCCCCGGCGCGGAAACGTTTGCTGAGGGCGGTGGCCGAATGATTCCGTATTTTTGACGAGAAGAAGCAGGGGCGTTGACGCGCCTGCCTAGCCGGTTTAGCTGGCGGGCATGGCGAGAATTCCTTTGTTGCAGATGTCCGGCATTTCCCTGACCTTCGGGGGCGATCCGGTGTTTTCCGACCTTGATCTGGTAGTCCAGCCCGGCGACCGCGTTGCCTTGGTGGGGCGAAACGGGTCGGGGAAGTCGACTCTGATGAAAGTGATGGCGGGTCTGGTCGAAGCCGATCAAGGTGAGATCGTTGTGCCGCCGGGAAAATCCGTGGGGTACATGGAGCAAGACCCAACCATGGAAGGGTTTGCGACGCTGGGGGATTATGCGTCCAGCGGTTTGGAACTGGGCGAATTGTACAAGGTTGAGCGCGCTGGCGAAGGGTTGAAATTTGACCCGTCTCGCCCTGTTGAGACGGCATCGGGTGGCGAACGGCGGCGGGCGGCCTTGGCCAAGTTGATGGCTGAAGCACCGGATCTGATGTTGTTGGATGAGCCCACAAACCACTTGGATATTGAAGCCATTGCTTGGCTTGAGCGCGAGCTTGGCGCAACACGCGCCGCCTTTGTGCTGATCTCGCACGACCGGGCCTTTTTACGGGCGTTGACGCGGGCAACGCTTTGGATCGATCGAGGCGCGGTGCGGCGGCAAGAGAAGGGCTTTGACGCTTTTGAGGCCTGGCGGGACAAGGTGTGGGAAGAAGAGGATCAGCAGCGTCACAAGCTTAACCGGTTGATCAAGTCTGAAGCCAAATGGGCGGTTGAGGGCATCAGCGCCCGACGCAAGCGCAATCAAGGCCGGGTTAGGGCACTGCAGGCTCTGCGCGCCGAAAAGGCTGCGCAGATCAAGCGTCAGGGTTCGGCTGCCATGACGCTGGAGGCCGGGCCGAAATCGGGTCGTAAAGTGATTGAGGCCAAAGGGCTGTTCAAAGGGTTTGAGGACAAGCAGATCGTTCGGAGTTTTGATCTGCTGGTGCAGCGCGGTGATCGCGTGGCCTTTGTTGGGCCAAACGGGGTGGGTAAGACCACGCTGCTGAAGATGTTGTTGGGGCAGGTCCAGCCAGACGAAGGTACGGTGTCGCTGGGCACGAATCTTGAAATTGCGGTGTTTGATCAGACGCGTGCTCAACTGGATCCCGAGATGTCTCTTTGGGATAGCTTGACCGGAGATCCCGAAATGCGGGTGTCGGGTAAGGCCGATCAGGTGATGGTGGGCGGACAGCCAAAGCACGTCGTTGGGTATCTCAAGGAATTCCTGTTCGACGAACGGCAGGCAAGAGCGGCCGTTAAGTCCTTGTCTGGTGGGGAAAAAGCACGTTTGTTGCTGGCCAAGTTGATGGCGAAATCTTCGAATCTTCTGGTGCTGGACGAACCGACCAACGATCTGGATGTCGAAACGCTGGATTTGTTGCAAGAGCTTCTGGACGATTACGACGGCACGGTTCTTTTGGTCAGCCATGACCGGGATTTTCTGGATCGGGTGGCCACGACGACCATTGCGATGGAGGGCAATGGTCGTGCCACGGTTTATGCCGGTGGGTGGTCGGATTGCATCGCGCAACGCGGTGGTGTGAGCGACAAAAAGGAAGAAAAAGCAAAAGCTTCAAAGCCAAAGGTCAAGCAAGAGGCTAAGCCGAAGTCGGGTCTGTCTTTCTCGGAAAAGCACCGGTTGGACAAATTGCCTGACGAGATTGCGCGTCTTGAGGCCGAGATCGCCAAGCTGGAAGAACTGATGTCTGACCCCGAGCTGTTCACCCGTGAGCCTGTCAAGTTCCAGAAGGCCACCGAGGCGCTGGTTGAACGGCAGGAAAAGCTGTCGGCGGCCGAGGAAGAGTGGCTAATGCTCGAAGAAAAGTCTGAAAGCGCTTAGCGGTTCGGGCTTTTTGCTGGGTTTCCCACTACGGTCTCTCCGGCGGCAACGTCCTTGGTAACGACGCTGCCTGCGCCAATCGTGGCATTGTTGCCGATAGAGAGACCGGGCAACAGAATTGCGCCTCCGCCCACCCAAACATGCTTGCCAATTGTGACTGGTAAGCCGATTTCCAGTCCTTGGGCCCGCTCAGCCGGGTCTTTGGCATGTTGGGCGCAATAGATCTGGACATTGGGGCCAAACATCGTGTCGTCTCCGACCCGCACCAGGGCGGTGTCCAGAACGACGCAACCGGCGTTGAAATAAACCCGTTTGCCCAGATGGATGTTCATCCCATAGGCGCAATGAAACGGGGCTTCGAGGAAACAGTCTTCACCTACTTGACCTAGCAAGGCACGCAGCTCGGGTGCCATCGCGCCGCGTGCGTCAGGTGGGCTGGTGTTGTGCGCGTGAACCGCACCTCTTGCCCGTGCACGAAGTTCGTCCAGTTCTGGGTCCAGACAGCAATACCACTGTCCGGACTGCATTTTTTCACGTTCCGACATGCGACAGATTTAGCGCATCCGCAGCGCTCCGTCGATGCGGATGACCTCACCGTTCAGGTAACCCATCTCGACAATGAATGCGGCCAGCCGTCCGTATTCTTTCGGGTCCCCTAAACGGGCCGGGTTCGGGACGTCGGCGGCGAGTTGCTGCTGTACTTCTTCGGGCAGCCCCGCCAGCATCGGGGTCATGAAGATGCCCGGCGCGATGGTCATGACCCGAATGCCGGTCGAGGCCAGATCGCGGGCCATCGGCAGGGTCATGCCGACGACGCCGCCTTTGGATGCTGCATAGGCCGCCTGACCCTTTTGGCCGTCATATGCCGCGATAGAGGCCGTGTTGATGATCACGCCCCGCGCGCCGTCTGGTTCGGGGTCATTCTTTGACATCTCGGCAGCGGCCAGACGTGAGACGTTGAACGTACCAACCAGATTGATGTCGATTGTGCGCTGGAAGGCATCCAGAGGGTGGGGGCCTTCCTTGCCAACCGTTTTGATGCCATACGCGATGCCCGCGCAATTCACGACTGCGGTGATCTTGCCCATCTTGGCCATGCCATGACCTACAGCAGCGGCCACCGAATCCTCATCGGTCACATCCGTCTGCGCGAAATGCCCGCCGATCTCGGCGGCGACCTGCGTGCCACGTTCTACGTCGCGGTCCAAGATCGTGACCTGTGCACCCTCAGAGGCAAAATGGCGGGCCGTGGCTTCGCCGAGGCCGGACGCGCCGCCGGTGACAAGTGCTGCTGTGGTGGACAGGTGCATGGTGAACTCCTCCCATAGATATGAACACTTGTTCAATAACTGGTTCGCGGGTGCGGTGTCCATACCTTTGATGAAGACGCTGTCCATCCGGGCTGCGCTTCCGTTCCTGAAGACAAATTAATCCGGTCCTCACGAAAAAGCGCCTTTTCGTGAGCGAAGAGATTTGGACCGTCATGTGTTTTTTCGCCAGGAGGTGCCGATATGGTTACGAGTAAGAAACAAGCGCTGGGTGCGGTTTTTGTCGCGCCTGTTTTGGGATTGGTGATGATTAGCAGTGCATCTGCTGCACCGGAAGTCTGTACTGGAAAAACGGCCCGAAGCCTGGCCAATGCCGGGGATTACGCGGGGTTGTGTGACTGCGTTCAGGTGACGCCGAGTTTTCTGGAGAGGCTTCAGAGACGGTCGGATTTTGAAACAACGCTGCAAGTTGTCGGGTCGCAATGTCCGGGGCTTGCCTCGCTTTTGACGGATTTGCCGACGGCAAGCCTGTCGGGGTTAAGCAATAATCGTGGTGAAAGCCGAGGGTCTGAACCGCTTGGTGAGGCGTTTGCGGATGCTGCAAATCCAGGATCGCCGGGCGGTGGAAACGGCGGTAACGGCGGCGGTGGAGATGGAGGCAACGGCGGCGGTGGAGACGGAGGCAACGGCGGCGGTGGAAACGGTGGCAACGGCGGCGGTGGAGACGGCGGCGGTGGCAACGGTGGCGGTGGAGACGGCGGCAACGGCGGCGGTGGAGACGGTGGCAACGGCGGCGGTGGAGACGGTGGCAACGGCGGCGGTGGAAACGGCGGCCCTGGTAACGGAAACGGCAACAACGGGAACCCCGGTAATGGCGGGGGGAACACCGGGGGCTCTGGGCCTGGCACTGGCAACGGTGGCGGCAACAATGGCCAGGGCAACGGTGCCCAAAACGGCGGTGGCGGAAACGGCAATGGCGGAAGGGGTCTCCGTTAAGCTCCGCCAGGTTCTTCAAAAAGAAACGGCCACCGTCAGGTGGCCGTTTGAGTTGTGTCTTAGGTGCATAGAGGCGGGCGAGCCATCAACCGAGCTGAACCAGCGCATGACGTTTTTTGCCTGCGCTCAGCTTGATGGGCGATGACAGCGCGCCTGCGTCGATCATCATTCCCGCATCGGTCAGCGGCGCATCATCCAGCTTGGCCCCGTTCTCGGCGATCAGGCGCTTGGCCTCTTTGCCGGATTTTGCCAAACCCGATTTGACGATGATCTGCACGATGGACATGCCGTCACCCAATTCGTCAGGGCTGAGGGTCAGTGTCGGCAGATCGCCACCTACGCCGCCTTTTTCGAACACTTCGCGCGCGGTGGCTTCGGCATTGGCCGCAGCCTGTGCGCCATGCAGCAGGGTTGTGACCTCATTGGCCAAACGGATTTTGGCTTCATTGATCTCGGACCCGGCAAGCGCGCCCAGACGATCGCACTCATCCACCGGCAATTCAGTGTAGAGCTTCAGAAACCGGCCCACATCCGCGTCGGTTGTGTTGCGCCAGAACTGCCAGAACTCATAGGGCGAGCGCATCTCGGCGTTCAGCCAGACCGCACCGTCCTGAGACTTACCCATTTTCTTGCCGTCACTGGTGGTCAGCAGAGGCGAGGTCAGGCCATAGATCTCGTGATCCAGAACACGGCGGGTCAGGTCGATCCCGTTGACGATGTTGCCCCACTGGTCGCTGCCGCCCATTTGCAGAACACAGCCGTAACGGCGGTTCAGTTCCAGGAAGTCATAGGCCTGCAGGATCATGTAGTTAAACTCGAGGAAGCTCAGCGACTGCTCACGATCCAGCCGCGACTTCACAGATTCAAACGACAGCATCCGGTTGACCGAGAAATGGCGCCCGATATCGCGCAGAAAATCGAGGTAGTTCAGATCACCCAGCCACTCGGCATTGTTCAGCATAAGCGCCTTGTTCTCGGCGTCCGTGTCATAGTCGATATATGCGGCGAACACCTTCTTGATGCCCGAGATGTTCTCGTCGATCTGTTCGGGGCCCAGAAGGGGGCGTTCATCCGCGCGGAACGATGGATCGCCCACCTTGGTCGTCCCACCGCCCATCAGTGTGATCGGCTGGTGGCCGGTTTTCTGGAACCAGCGTAGCATCATGATCTGGATTAGGCTGCCCACATGCAACGACTTGGCCGTTGCATCAAAGCCGATATAGGCCGGTTTACACCCACTGATCAGCGCGTCGTCAAGGCCCTGATAATCGGTGCAATCGGCGAGAAAGCCGCGCTCGATCATCGTGGCGATGAAATCCGATTTGGGGTGGTAGGTCATATCGTGCCCTTTGGGTTAATGTTGCGGGGCACTGTATAGGCGGCAGCGCCGATGAGGAAAAGCCACGTTTTTTAATTGAGGGTGGGTGTCGATCCGGCCACGCGGTTAGCGAAAAATATGAACCGCTGCATGAGAACGCTTGCGTTTTTGTGCAAACAAAAGGCAGTTTGACCGGGCTGCAACCCAGAGGTGTACTCAAGGACTCGGATGCGGCGAAGAAGACAGCCAGTTCAGGAGGCAGGCGTGAGCCAGACCATCAGCAAACACGGGGTGATCCGGGCACTGGGCGCGATGTCGGGCACCTCGATGGACGGGGTGGATGCCGCGATGGTCGAAACTGACGGCCACCAGATTATGGGGTTTGGACAAAGTAGCTATCGCGCTTATTCAGACGCAGAGCGAGACGTGCTGCGGGCAGCGCTGGGTCAGTGGCATGGGCCCGATGTCGATGCAGCGGCTGAGATGGTCACTTTTGCCCATGCCGAGGCACTGTCTGAATTCGAAGAGGTCGATCTTATCGGTTTTCACGGCCAGACCGTTGCGCATGAGCCGCGCGGGCGTGGAACCTTGCAGGTGGGTGACGGTCTGGGGCTGGCGCAGGCGCTGGGGCGTCCGGTGGTTTGGGATTTCCGCAGCGATGATGTGGCGATGGGGGGCGAGGGGGCTCCGCTAGCGCCGTTCTTTCATTTTGCCTGCGCCAAGTGGTTCGGCGCGGACCGACCCCTGTGTTTTCTGAACCTGGGTGGGGTCGGCAATCTGACCTATGTTGACCCGTCCTTTGACGGCCCCGAAGCGCCGGGCGCTTTGCTCGCCTTTGACACCGGGCCTGCAAACGCGCCTGTGGACGATCTGATGCAAGCCCGACTGGGGCTGCCCATGGATCGGGACGGGGCGCTTGCGCGGGATGGAACCGTCGAAATGGGCGCGTTGGAGCTGTTTCTGGCTGAGCCATACTTTGCTCGAATGCCACCCAAGTCTTTGGACCGGAATGATTTCGCGGAAATGATCGGTCTGGTGAAGGAATTGAACGATGCGGACGCCGTGGCGACCCTGACCGGGATGTGTGCCGCAGGTGTCGTACAGGGGATGGAGCATTGTCCGAAACCTCCGTCCTGCGTGCTGGTCACTGGAGGTGGGCGCCACAATCCGGTTTTGATGGAGATGTTGCGCGTGTCGCTGGATTGCCCGGTGGAGCCGGTTGAAGCAGTGGGACTGGATGGTGATATGCTCGAGGCGCAGGCCTTTGCCTATCTGGCGGTACGTGTGGCGCGTGGCCTGCCGACGTCGTGCCCCGGCACAACCGGCGTACAGGCGCTGGTTGGGGGTGGGGTTGTAAGTTCGGTTTCGATGGACGCTGTTGGCTAGCATCAGCCGAAAACAGTTCAAAATAACAGCTTGTTGTGCGACGGTTGCCCCGGACCCACGGATCAAGGGCAAGGCATTATGGCGACCAAGGCAGAGCTTGAAGCTGAATTAGAGAAATTACGGAAGCGCAACGCAACGTTGGAAGTGCGGGTCAACCAAGACCCGGCCCCCAAGGAGCGAGATGAGCATACCAAATCATCGGATGAAATTCGAAAGCTTCTGGAAGAGCATGGGATCGACCTGAGTCAAGCGCAGGCTTTGGGCGAGGATGTGGTCGAGGAATTTGGCCGCTTGCAAAAAGAATATCCGATCACAGCGTTACTGATTGCGTTCTCGCTGGGGTATGTCGTCGGACGCGCGCAGGGTTAGGAGGCAAGCCATGAGCAGATTAAGCAGAAATCTGGTAACGATCTATCGGACAGAACGCCTGATTGCGCGCCGTCGCTTGGCCGTGGTGCAGCAGCAGACGATATTATTTGGAATAGCGGGTATTGTTGCCCTGTTGGCCCTCGTGCTTTTGAACCTTGCGCTGTTCTTTGCCCTGCAAAGTACAATGTCGTCAGCTTCAGCTGCTGCGGTATTGGCGCTTGGCAATCTTGGTTTTGCCGCGCTGCTGGTTCTGATTGCACGCCGCAGCAGCGTTGAGGATGAAGTCGCGCCGGCGGTTGAGGTCCGTGACATGGCAATCGCAGACATTGAGGATGAGTTGGAGGAGGTGGCGACTGAAGCGCGCGAAGTCGTGCAGGCGGTCAAAAGCATCGGCTCGAATCCATTGGGGTCGGCGACGACGGTTTTGGTGCCTCTGATCAGCATGTTGATCAAAAGCCGAAGCAACGAATAGGGGGCGCTGCCCCCGTCGCGCAAGCGCGCCTTCCCCGAGGTATTTGGGGCCAGATGAAGAGCGGATCTTATGAGCTGAGCGTGCGGGTGTAGTCTTTGGTGAACTCCGCATAGCCGTTGGACGTAGATTTCAGATGCGCGCGCATCCAGTGGTGCAGCGCGGGCAGGTGATGGAATGGCACATTGGGGAAGGAATGATGCTCGGCATGGTATGGCATGTTCCAGGCCAGAAACCGCAAGGCTCGGTTGGTGAAGGTCGTGCGGGAGTTCTCGAGCATGTTTGCCACCGGCGGGCAGAGGCCGTGCTCGGCCAGCAGGTAAAGGCGTAAAACGGGTTGAGCGACCAGCACCGGAAGAAGCCAGACCCAGAACAGTATCGTACTGTAAGTCAGACTGATGAGCGTTAACGTATAGAGACCAAGCAGAATGCGGGCTTCGGCCTTCATTGCGTTTTGTTGGCGTTTCGGAAGGTAAGGCGCATCCAGGTGGCCGCTCGCGTTTTGAACCAGTACCTTTGCCATGCCGCTCCAATAGGGCCAGCCGCTGAGGTAGATCAAAAGGTCAGACCAGCTATCGGGCCGCGGTTTGCCGCCTAGCTCGGGGTCGCGCTGAGGGTCATTGGTCCATTTGTGATGGGCGAGGTGGAAATAGCGAAACCAAACAAAAGGCAAGGCAATTGGTACCGAGACCAGATGTCCGACCGCATCGTTTAGCCATCCTGTTCTAAAAGGGGTCTTATGGGTGCATTCGTGGCTGAGCGTAAAGAGAAACACCAGCAAAACGCCTTGCGGCAGGATCAAGACCGGCCAGAACGGGATTTGCGCCACGATTGCGGCGCTTAGGGCTGACAGCGCAGCCAGATAGATCGACAAATGCTTCAGCCCAGTGGCGTTCGACCGGCGTTGCAATCGGTCCTTGGTTTCCGCAGGCAGAGAAGCGATCAGGTCTTTGTGGTCCATGCGGACATCGTTAAGTCCGGCGTAAGTCCGGTCAAGTCCGAAGAGCTATCGGCAAACCGGAGCACCTTTGCGTTGGGCGGTGTCAAAATGAAAATGTCCAACGTGATAGCGGTCGGCGTCCGGGCCGAGCACGGTACTGAACACGCCACAAGCACCGCTGTGCAGTTTGCGTAAAACCGCGCTTTGTGCCTCGTCCTTCCACCCGTCCTGCACAGTGATTTGCGTGCCGTCCTGTAACACAAAGGTCGAGATATCGATGGCGCGTCCTCGCGCATGTTGCGACAGGCGTGCGCGTGGCTGGTTGTTCTGGGTTTTGCAGGCATAGTGCCCCACAACCCGCATCCCCTTGAGCCCGCCGCCCATGTCGGCAAACGCCGGTTTGGCGGTGTTTTCAATCCATGTTTTGAGCGTGACCGCCGTCTGGCAATCCATCAGTGAGAATTGGCTGAGCGCAACATCCGATATCCGGTAGACACTGACCGGATTGGATATGCCACAGCCTCGTGCTTTGCTTTTTAGGGCCTTGCGTGTTTCCCCTAAAATTGTCCAGTCACCACAAACCGCGCCGCGATCGCGCATCCTGTCGCGCCCCTGTTCCAGCTGCATAGTTGCGCAAGGGGGAAGGTCCTCGGGCGTCAATGCAGCGGGGGCGGCGTCGGCTGATGTGTCGGGCAGTGACAGATCAAGTTCGGCGTCAGGGTTGGCGCAGTCGATGCTGGCGCTTGTAAGCCCTGCACTTAAGCAGAGAAACAGAATTGTCAGACAGGCCTGCCTCATGGTTACTCGATACTCCGTTACACACGGTTACGGGTACAGGATGGGCAAAGCAGGGCCGTCTGTAAACTCAACTTTTCAGTGATTTGTTGGGTCAGGTTATTCCCTTGAGATGTCAAAACCCGGCGCGGCCAACTCAAAACCTTGGAAATCAAAGCCGGGAGAGACCGTGCAACTGACCAAGGTGTAGTCGCCCGTGCTGCGTGCAGCCTGCCAATGGCCTTCAGGAACGATCAGCTGCGGCGCGCCTTTTAACAGGTCAGGGGTCAGCAGATGATCGACCGCAGGCCCTTTATCTGTTGCGCTCAGAGACAGGACCAGAGGTGCGCCTGCGTGGTAGAGCCAGATTTCAGTGGCGTCGACCCGGTGCCAGTGGCTGCTTTCACCGGCCTGCAACAAGAAATAGATGCAAGTGCCGGTCGGGCGGCCTGCGTTTTCGGCACGCCATGTTTCGGCATACCACCCGCCTTCGGGATGACGTTGCAGGTTCAGGTGGTCGATAATGTCTTGTGCGGTCATAAGTGCCCTCTTGGTTCGGCGCGATTATGCACGGGACGATACGATCCGCTATGGTATTCGTGCGCCTAAACAATATGTAATGCGACATGACCCTGACGATCCCATTTGATAACACCTATGCCCGCTTGCCAGATGCATTTTTTGCGCGGCAGTCTCCTGTTCCCGTCCGTGCGCCGCAGATGATTGCGTTCAACGATGATTTGGCAAAGTTGCTGCAGATCACCCCAGGAGATGTGCAGGACATGGCCCAGGCTTTTGCCGGCAATCGTCTGCCCGAAGGCGCGGAGCCTATCGCGCAGCTGTATTCGGGGCATCAATTCGGACAGTATAACCCTCAATTGGGGGATGGGCGTGCGGTGTTGCTGGGCGAGACCGTGGGCACCGATGGGGCGCGCCGGGATATACAATTAAAAGGCTCGGGCCCCACGCCCTTTTCACGCCGAGGCGATGGTCGGGCTTGGCTGGGGCCGGTTCTGCGTGAATATGTGGTGTCCGAGGCGATGCACGCGCTGGGCGTCCCGACCACACGTGCTCTGGCCGCTGTAGAAACAGGTGAGACGGTGTTTCGCGAGGGCCCGATGCCGGGGGCGGTGTTGACGCGCGTGGCCAGCAGCCATCTGCGGGTGGGCACGTTTCAGGTTTTCGCCGCACGAGGGCAACTGGACAGTTTGCGCCAACTGACGGAATACGCCATCGCGCGTCACTATCCTGAGGCTGACGGGCCGATGGGTCTGTTGCGGGCGGTGCGGGACGCACAGGCCAAGTTGATCGCGCAGTGGATGAGCGTGGGATTCATTCACGGTGTTATGAACACTGACAATTGCTCGATCGCGGGTGAGACGATTGACTATGGTCCTTGCGCTTTCATGGACACGTATCACCCCAACACGGTCTACAGTTCGATTGACCGGATGGGGCGGTATGCCTATTCGAACCAGCCCGACATTGCCGTATGGAACCTTGCGCAGTTGGCGACGTCCTTGATCCAGCAGATGGATGACAAGGAGGCCGCTGTCGAAGAGGCGACTGAGATCGTTCATGCCATGCCAGAGCTTTTGCATCAGAACTGGTTGACGCTGTTCCGGGCTAAGATTGGTCTGACGACTGACGAAGAAGGTGATTTAAAGCTTGTGACGGATCTTCTGAAGCGGATGGCTGAAGGGCAGGCGGACTTCACCAACACTTTCCGGGCTTTGGGCAGCGTTTCCGCGCGGGATCAATTTGTTGACCCGGCCAGCTATGACAGTTGGGCCCAGGGCTGGCGCGCGCGATTAGAGCGCGAAGCGCAACCGATGGACGTGATGGCCGCTTCTAACCCGGCGTTCATTCCACGCAACCACCGTGTCGAACAGATGATCCAAGCTGCGGTGCAAGGGGATTACGCGCCGTTCCATCGGCTGAATGCCATCCTCGCTCGGCCTTACGATGATCAGGATGATGCCGCAGATTTGAGACGGCCCCCGGCCAAGAACGAGGTGGTGCACGCAACCTTCTGTGGGACGTGACCCAACTCGGGGGCGTTACTTTCGAACAATCTCCAATACTGCGGCGCTGACGATCAGCGCAGCGCCTAGAAACTCGCGCAGACCAAAGGGTTCTCCGGACAGTACGGCAGCCGAGGCGATGCCGACGACCACTTCGCTCATCAGCAGCAGGCCGACCCGCGATGGGGAAAGCTTTGTTGCTGGCCAAATCGTCATGTAGACCATGGGCAGGATGTAGAAGGCCGACAACAGGGCCAACAGAAGAACGCGGATCGCTTCACTTTGCGCGATGGATGGTAAAGCCTGCTCGGGCAGAACAAGAAGGCTGAATAGGGACAGGATCAGCGCACCGAAAACAAAGGCAAAGACCTGCCCCGAAATCGAGATGCGATTGACGCGATAAAGGCCCATAGAGCCCAGGGCCCAGCATACGCCTGATGCCAATGCCAGCCAATCGCCTATGTTTTGCGGCCAGGGCACGAAACCCGCGCCGCCCAGAACAACAAAAAGGCCGCCCAACCCGCAGAAGAGACCGGCAAGACGCATAAGGTTGAGGCGTTCACCCAAAAACATGACGCCCAGAAGTGTGCCCCAAATGGGCGTGAGGTAGAACAGCAGGATCGACCGGACAACGTCAGTGTATACAAGACTGATGGAATACAGGCTGAACGCGGCACCCGTGAACATCCCGCTGAGCATCAGGTTGCGCCATTCGCGAACAAGTGTGTGTCGGTCGCTCCAAACAAATGGGAATAGAGCGATCAGGGCCGCGCAATACATGACAATCCCGGGCCAGGGGCCGGTCAGACCCTGATCCAGAAAGAACCGAACCGGGATCCAGTAGAGCCCCCATAGCGCGCCGCCCATGACCAGAACCAGGCTGGCGCGGGTGCTGTTGACCGGCTGTGTCTGATGCAGTTCCATTCAGCCCCTCAGGTTGCGGCGGTTTGGCCGTTCCACTGCAACCGGATAGAGCAGGGGATCAAAAGGAACAATCCTTTGGTGATCGCTTGCGGGTCGTTTGCCAATAAATCGTGCGATTGGCGTTGTTTCTTTCCGAGGCATTCGTTCTGTATCGGAACAGGGGGGGTTGCGCGCCGCGCCAGAGGTGGCACATTGAGCGCAAGCCCATTGGTCAAGCCCTTATGAAACAGTCTTCAACCCTACGTATCGCCAGCTATAACATTCAAAAATGCCTCGGGCTGGATTTCCGGCGTCAACCGCAGCGTATCCTGCAGGTCATCGAACACATGCGGGCCGACATCGTTGTGCTGCAAGAGGCAGACAAACGCCTGCCGCCGCGCCCGGCAGCCCTGCCGCATTTCATGCTGGACGAGGCGGGTTGGCAGATCGTCGATCTTGGCGGGGCCGGCAGCCTTGGGTGGCATGGTAATGCAGTCATATGGCGTGGGGATGGTATTTCCGTACGTCAAAAAGGGCATCATGACTTGCCGGGGTTAGAGCCGCGCGGCGCGGTCCGAGTCGAGTTCGATACTCAAATCGGGCCGTTGCGGGTGATGGGGATGCATCTTGGGTTGCTGCCGGCATCGCGGCGGCAGCAGATTTCGCACATCCGGCGCTTTGATGATGATCTGGCCAAGATGCCAACCGTCTGGGCCGGGGATTTCAACGAATGGTCGCGGCAGCCGGTTCTGGACCATCTGGCCCCCGAGATGCGTTTTCTACCGCCCCGACCCAGCTTTCCCGCAGCGCAACCGCTTGGCGCGTTGGACCGGATCGCGCTGGGCGCAGGGGTGAAAGCCACCGCGCATGGGGTTCACGACGCGCGCCCGGCACATATCGCATCGGATCATCTGCCTGTCTGGGCCGATCTGACACGTGCTGCGTAAGATCAGCGGAAAAGCAGAAATCCCTGTGGCGCAAACTGCACAGACATACTAAGACAGATACCCGAGCAAGTCTGAGGGGCATCATGTCGGAAACGATTATTGGGCGTTGTGAGGCCAAGGGCCTGCGCATGACCGGTCAAAGAAGGATCATCGCGCAGGTGCTGGAACAAAGCGACGACCATCCGGATGTCGAAGAGCTCTATTCACGTGCTTCTGCCGTCGACAAAGGTATTTCGATTGCAACCGTATATCGGACGGTGAAACTGTTTGAAGAAGCGGGGATTCTGGAGCGTCTGGAATTCGGCGATGGCCGCGCACGGTACGAGGATGCCGAGCGTGACCATCATGATCACTTGATCGATATGCAATCGGGTGAGGTGATAGAATTCGTCGACCCTGAGATCGAAGCCCTTCAGGAAAAAATCGCGGCAAAGCTGGGGTACAAACTGAAAGGCCATCGGCTGGAGCTGTATGGCGTGCCACTGGAACAGGATTAAATCATCACGAAACGCGATTGATCCCCTCACGTTAATTCATCACGCGTGACGGGAAATGTCTTGCCAGAGGCCATTGGTTGAGGTTGTTGTGCGCATAGGCACCCAAAGTGCTTTTTCCTGTGGACGCGCATATGAACAACGTAAACGGCATTCTGCTGCTCATTGGGTCGATGGCGGCCTTTGCACTTGAGGACATGTTCATCAAGGTTCTGTCGGTCTCGGTGCCGACAGGGCAGATCATGGTGTTCCTCGGCGTGGTCTGTACGCTCGTGTTTGCGGCTCTGTCAGTGGCCTCGCGCAAACGCGTCTTTGACCCGATGGCCTGGAAGCTATTGCCGTTGGCGCGCGCCGCAACCGAAGGGATCGGGGCAGTAACCTTTGTTACGGCGCTGTCTTTGATCGACCTTTCAACGGTCGCCGCCGTTTTTCAGGTCCTGCCGCTGGCTGTCACCATGGGGGCAGCAATGTTTTTGGGGGAACACGTCGGCTGGCGGCGTTGGAGCGCGATTGGCGTGGGTTTTATCGGCGTTCTGATGATCATTCGTCCCGGTTTCCAAGGGTTCCAGCCCGAGTCTCTTTTTGTGATTTTGTCCGTCCTGGCCATTGCTGCGCGCGATCTCATCACGCGTAAGCTGGATGCGCGAGTCGCCTCGACCGTTGTAGCGATGCAAGCGTTCATTGCAGTTGCGCTGGCTGGCGGGCTGTTGATGGCGATTTCCGGTGCATCATTTGTGCCGCTTCAGGACGGACAATCGCTACCGTATCTCGGGGCCGTAGGGTCCGGTGTGATTGGGTATTACGGCATTGTCACCGCGATGCGTGTCGGCGAAGCGTCGGCATTGATGCCGTTCCGCTACACGCGTCTGGTGTTCTCGATCGTTGCAGGAATGCTGGTTTTTGGGGAGCGGCCAGATGCGCTGACGCTTGCGGGCGCGACACTTATCATTGGGTCCGGACTTTATACCTTTGTTCGCGAGCGGCGTTTGGCAAACGAACTGGCTCCGGTCTAATTGTGTTGGCGCAAACAACAGGCTGTTAGCCCTAAAGGTCCGAAAATGTGCCTGTTAGCGATAACGGAACCGGTTTACATTTGGGCCGGTGCTGCTATGACGCGTGCAACCGACTGCAGCCATAGGAACGGGCCTCATGAGCACCATTATCGACATCCACGCACGCGAAATTCTGGACAGCCGGGGCAACCCGACAGTTGAGGTTGACGTGATTCTGGAAGACGGCACCATGGGCCGTGCTGCCGTGCCGTCCGGGGCATCAACCGGTGCCTATGAGGCAGTGGAAAAGCGCGACGGTGACAAAGCGCGTTACATGGGCAAGGGTGTTCTGGAAGCCGTTGCCGCCGTGAACGGTGAGATCGCCGAAGAACTGGTAGGTTTCGACGCGACCGAACAGGTGGCCATCGATCAGGCGATGATCGAGTTGGACGGGACCGAAAACAAAGGCCGTCTCGGTGCAAATGCCATTCTGGGTGTTTCGTTGGCCACAGCCAAGGCCGCGGCCGATTTCACAACCCAGCCGCTCTATCGCTATGTGGGCGGCACCTCGGCCCGTGTTCTGCCGGTTCCAATGATGAACATCATCAACGGGGGCGAACACGCAGATAACCCGATCGACATTCAGGAATTCATGATCATGCCGACCTCGGCCGCGAATATCCGCGAGGCGGTGCGCATGGGGTCCGAAGTGTTTCATACACTGAAGAAAGAGCTCTCGGCAGCTGGTCTGGCCACCGGTGTCGGTGATGAGGGTGGCTTTGCTCCGAACATCGCAAGCACCCGCGAAGCGCTGGATTTCATTCTGAAATCCATCGAAAAGGCGGGTTATAAGCCGGGCGAGGAAATCCATCTGGCGCTGGATTGCGCCGCGACTGAATACTTCAAAGACGGCAAATACGTTCTGGCGGGTGAGGGCACGACTCTGACTTCGGAAGAAAACGCCGCCTATCTGGCGGCGTTGGTCAACGACTATCCCATCATCTCGATCGAGGACGGCATGTCCGAAGATGACTGGGACGGCTGGAAAGCCCTGACCGACGCCATCGGTGACAAAGTACAGTTGGTGGGCGACGACCTGTTCGTGACCAACCCCGCACGTCTGGCCGAAGGGATCGAACGCGGCTGCGCCAACTCGATGCTGGTCAAGGTGAACCAGATCGGTTCGCTGACCGAGACTCTGCGCGCTGTCGATATGGCCCACCGCGCGCGTTACACCAACGTCATGTCCCACCGCTCGGGCGAGACCGAGGATGCAACCATCGCCGATCTGGCCGTGGCAACCAATTGCGGTCAGATCAAAACCGGCTCGTTGGCGCGGTCGGACCGGTTGGCTAAGTACAACCAACTGATCCGTATCGAGGAATCGCTGGGCGAGGTCGCGGAATACGCGGGCGCGTCGATCCTTCGCAAATAACACATCTGATGCTAGGCTGACCCTCGGACACAATCCGGGGGCCACGTCTTGCTAAAGATCATTGAACCAGAAACGCCGGACCAGTTGAACGCGGTTCGGCGTTTGTGTTGGGACTATCGGGATTTCCTGCTGACCTTGGATGAAAAATCCGTTCAGATCGTTCAGACCTTTTATCCAAAGGAAAAATACGCCCGTTTGATGGACAACATCGAGGTGGATCACGCACCGCCAAATGGTGGGATCAAGTTGGCTGTGTTGGAAGGTGAGCCGATTGGTTGCGGCATGTTTCATACAATCGCGCCGGGCGTGGCCGAGATAAAGCGGGTGTATGTAATTGATGCGGCAAGGGGATCTGGCGCGGGCCGTGCCATTATGTTGTCGCTGATTGAAACCTGCAGGGATCTTGGCTTTGACTATATCCGAATGGATACCGGAAAACCGCTGGAGGCAGCGACTCAATTATACCTGTCGTTGGGGTTTACCCTGCGCGACGCATACTCTGAGATTCCAGAAATCGCACGGGACCACCTGATTTTTTTCGAGATGTCGCTTACGAAACTCAAAAAAACTAAAAATAACGATAGTTGAATTTAATCAGTGTTTTAGCAACCAGGATTGCCCTGATCTGTTTACGAGAACCCTGCTTTAGTAAAGTTATGTGTGAACTTGTTACTAACCAAGTTCATTCTGAATGCAGTAATCTCGTTTCATTGCAGAAAGGGGAGTACGATGTCTGTATCAAAATTCCTTCTGATCATCACCGCAGCGTCCATCACAGTTCTGTCCGCTTGTTCCGAGCCGGGGACATATCCGATAACCGGAGAACCAGTTTCAGCGAACGATCCGGTTCAGGACATGAATCCAGCGAATATCTTCAGAGGCGAGTCGCGCTAAAGCGCTTTGCTCATCAGCATGTATCTGTCACGCGGTTTGAATCCGGTGCGCAGGTACAGTTTCTGAGCGGCCTCGCTGGTGCGGTCGACTTCCAAGTGCAATGCCGTCAATCCTGCTCCAGCCAGAGCTTTGGGCAGATCCAGCAAAACCTCGGTCGCGATACCGCGGCCACGAACGGCAGGACGGATATAGATTTCGTCCACGAAACCGTCCATGCCACCAAATTCGACCGACCAGCCGAAGGTCAGGATGATATACCCCAACGGTGCACGCCCCGGTCCGATCAGATAGACACAGCCATGAGGGATGCCTTCCAGTAAGGGGGCAAGGGCATTTCGGGTTTTGTCGGCGTCCTGTTCTATTCGCGCTTCGGCGTGAAACGCAGTGACCAGCGCCATCAAGCGGTCCAGATCTTCGGGGCGCGCAAGGCGCAGAGCGGCGCTCATAGTCGGCCCAGCCTTTCTGTCAGTAGCTCAAAGAAGCCATCCGCATCGAGATCACCGATGAACAGGGCGTTTGGTGCGCGGTCGGTTACGCCCCACCAATCGGCGACGGTCATACCCATGGTCAGTTCCGACCGGGTCTCAACCTCGACATTCACGTGGCGGCCCGAGAATAGCTCAGGCCGGATCAGATAAGCGGTCACGCAGGGGTCATGCAACGGTGCACCTGCGCTTCCGTATTTTTCCTTGTCGAAGCGCTCAAAAAAGTCGGTCATTTCAGCCACTGCAATGCCGACCTTGTTTCCCAATGCTCGGAACGCATCATTGCGGGGTTTGGTGACCAGCGCCTTATGCGTGACATCCAGGGGCATAACCACGATGGGCCTGCCGGATCGGAAAACGATATCAGCAGCTTCTGGATCGACGTGGATGTTGAATTCGGCTGTGGGTGTGATGTTGCCTACTTCGAAATATGCGCCCCCCATCAGCACGATTTCCTGCACCCGATCGACGATGTCGGGGGCCTTGCGGAACGCCATGGCGATGTTGGTCAGCGGCCCCAACGGGCAGAGTGTCACGGTGCCTGAGTCATGTTTGCGCAGTGTCTCGATGATGAAATCAACCGCATGTCCGTCTGCCAGCGGCATTTCAGGGTCCGGCAGAACGGGCCCGTCTAGCCCGGTTTTGCCGTGCACATGTTCTGCCGTGACCAAAGGGCGGATCAGGGGGCGATCACAACCCGCATAGACTGGAACACCCGTCTGCCCCGCTAGTTCGCAGACAATCCGTGCGTTCTTGGCAGTCAGCGACAAGGGCACATTCCCGGCGACGGCAGTAATACCCAGAACCTCGATCTCATCCGGACTGGCCAAGGCCAGCAGGATGGCGACGGCGTCGTCTTGTCCGGGGTCGGTATCGATGATGATTTTGCGCGGTGCCATTATGCCTCCGGGGTCTTGAAACGCGGACACTCGCAAGTGTCACCGCACTTGTCCAGCAGTTTCAGGCCCCGGTCGGCGCGTCCACCGGCGGGAGTTTGCCATTGGCGCGATGCTCGTCGGTTTTGACTTCGTCCCAAAGCGCATCCATCTCGGCAAGATCGCTTTGCGCGGGGGTCTTGCCCCGCTCGGCCAGACGGGCCTCGACCTGTTCAAAGCGGCGGGTGAACTTGGCATTGGTACGGCGCAGGGCGGCTTCGGGTTCGATACCCAGATGACGACCCAGATTGACCATCACAAACAGGAGATCACCGAATTCGTCCTCCAGCGCATCGGCGTCCATCTTGTCCCGCGCTTCTTCCAGTTCAGCCGCTTCTTCGGTGATCTTTGCCAACACATGGCTGGCATCGGGCCAGTCAAAGCCTACGCGTGCAGCGCGTTTTTGCAGTTTGTGCGCACGCAGCAGGGCGGGCAGGTTCGCCGCGACACCGTCCAACGCGCCCTTTTGTTCCTTGCCTGCACGCTCGGCGGCCTTGATCGCTTCCCAATCCTTGGTCTGCTGATCGGCTGACTTATCGCGGGATTCGTCGCCAAATACGTGGGGATGACGGCTGACCATCTTGTCCGACATGGTGCGGACCACGTCTTGAAAGGTGAAATGCCCGGCCTCTTCAGCCATTTGCGCGTGAAAGACAGATTGGAACAGAAGATCGCCCAGTTCTCCTTTCAGCTCATCATAAGCCTCGCGCTCAATGGCGTCGGCGACTTCATACGCCTCTTCAATAGTGTAGGGGGCAATCGTCGCGAAATCCTGTTCGATGTCCCAAGGGCAACCACTTTGCGGGTCGCGCAGGCGGCGCATGATTTCCAGTAACCGTTCGATACCAGCGTCGCTGTTGTGGATCAGAGGATTTTCAGCCATTGCGAACCCTTTCGTTCCGGTGTCAGATGCATCCATCCCGCAGTCCCGATCAGGAGTCCACCCCAGATGCCCGTCGTCAACCGAATTGCCGATTTCTCAGCCGATATGGCTGCGTGGCGTCAGCACTTGCACACGATCCCTGAACTGGAGTTCGAGTGCTATGAGACAGCCGCCTTTGTGGCCGAGCGTCTGCGCGAGTTCGGGGTGGATGAACTGCATGAGGGTATCGCCAAGACCGGAATGGTTGCGATCATCAACGGGCAGGGCGAGGGGCCGACCATCGGCCTGCGTGCGGATATGGATGCCCTGCCGATTCCAGAAGAAACAGGTGTCGAATATGCTTCGAAGAACCCAGGTAAGATGCACGCCTGCGGTCATGACGGCCACACCACAATGCTGTTGGGAGCGGCGCGCTATCTGGCCGAAACACGGAACTTCAGCGGTCGCGTGGCCCTGATCTTTCAGCCCGCCGAGGAAGAGGGCGGCGGTGCCGGGGTGATGGTCGAAGAAGGCATCATGGACCGGTTCGACATCTCGCAGGTTTACGGAATACACAACGACCCGGGAAACCCGGAAGGCGCTTTCTATACCACGGCGGGCCCGATTATGGCGGCGGTGGATTCGTTCGAGATTCATATACAGGGTGTCGGAGGGCATGGGGCGTTGCCGCATCTAACCAAAGACCCCGTTATGGCGGTCTGCGGTATTGCGCAGGCGATCCAGACCATCGTCAGCCGCAACCACTATGCAGTGGAAGATCTGGTGGTCTCGGTCACACAGATACACACGGGAACGGTTAACAACGTAATTCCGGACACTGCGTATCTGAATGGCACGGTGCGCACCTTTGACCCGTCCGTGCAGAAGATGGTCATGGAGCGGATGGAGCAGATCGTTCAGGGGCAGGCCGCGTCTTACGGGGTTGAGGCGCGGTTGGATTATCAGGTTGGGTATCCCGCGACGATCAATGATGTCGAAAAAACCGCTTTTGCTGCCGATGTTGCGCGCGAAGTCTCTGGGCCTGAACGCGTGGTCGACACTATGGGGCGCGATATGGGAGCCGAGGATTTTTCATACATGCTTCAGGAACGGCCCGGCGCGTATCTGTTCTTGGGGCAAGGCGATGGTGCAGGGCTGCACCATCCCAAGTACAACTTTAACGACGATATAGCGCCTATCGGCGCGTCCTTTTTCGCACGCATCGTGGAAAAGGCGCAGCCGTTGGGTTGATGGGGTAAACAAATGGCACTGGAAGACGCAAAAAACCAGGTGGACGAAGCGTTCACTAATCCCGATCTCAAAGGGTTGTCTTATGAGAACACTTTTGGCGGAGCGACCTCGTTTCTGCGGCGGCTTTATACCAAAGATCTGGACGGGGTGGACATCGCCGTGACCGGTGTACCCTTCGATCAGGCTGTCACCAACCGCCCCGGCACGCGCCTTGGCCCACGTGCAATCCGCGAGGCCAGCGCTCTGCAATCGCCCGATGCGCCCTATGGCTGGCCTTTTGATGCGCTCAGCGAACTGGCCATCGTGGACTACGGAGACATGGCTTATGACTATGCCAATATTCCGGCCTTTCCCGACACACTGACCGATCATATCCGCACCATTCTGGCGGCCGATGTAGCGTCTGTCACGCTGGGCGGGGACCACTATATCAGTTTCCCGATCCTGAAAGCCTATGCCGAGAAATACGGGCCGATGTCGTTGCTGCAATTCGATGCGCATACGGACACCTGGGCCGATGATGATATGTCCCGCGTTGATCACGGAACAATGTTCTACAAGGCAGTAAAGTCTGGGATCGTAGACCCAAAGCGCTCCGTTCAGGTGGGCATTCGCACCACCAATGAGGACACTTTGGGCGTCAACATCATCGACGCGCGCGAGGTCTATGAATCCGGCCCTGCCGCGGTCGCGCAGAAGATCAAAGGTATACTGGGTAACAGCCCAGTCTATCTGAGCTTTGACATCGACGGGCTGGACCCTGCCTTTGCGCCGGGCACCGGCACGCCGGTCTGGGGCGGGTTAAGTTCCATTCAGACACAGATCATCCTGCGCGACATTGCCGGGATTAACATCAAGGGCGGAGACGTGGTCGAGGTCTCTCCGCCTTTCGACACGTCGGGTGCAACAGCGATTGCCGGGGCGCATGTGGCGACGCAGATCATCTGCCTGCTGGGCTGGGACAAGTTGGCAAAGGCGAAAGAGTAAACCCGTTGGGATACGCGTTAACTTCTGGTTAGCCATACTTCCGGTATGTGCTGGAAGACGTGAAAAAAGGATGGGGCGGCACGCGCATGACAGAATTCAACCAACCGGTCAGTGGCAATGACTTGGCGCGATTTTCGGGGCCGAACACGTTTATGCGCCTTCCGCAGGCCGCTTCACTGGCAGGGCTGGACGTAGCGGTACTGGGGATTCCGATGGATATCGGCACCTCGTGGCGGTCGGGCACACGATTTGGCCCGAAACAGATCCGCAGCGAAAGCGCGATGATCCGGCCCTATAACATGGCCACGTCTGCGGCCCCGTTCGAAAGTCTGCAGATTGCCGATATTGGCGATCTGGCGATCAATACCTTCTCATTGTCGGACAGCCTGAGGATCATCAAAGAAAGCTATGATGCGATACTGGCAAAAAATGTGATCCCGGTCGCGATGGGGGGAGATCATTCGATCACATTGCCGATCCTGCGGGCGATTGCGGCAAAGCACGGGCCGGTGGCGCTGGTGCATGTGGATGCCCATGCGGACGTGAATGAAGAGATGTTTGGCGAAAAGGAAACCCACGGCACCGTTTTTCGCCGCGCGTATGAAGAGGGGCTGATCGTTCCCGACAAGACCTTTCAGATCGGCATTCGTGGATCTGGCTACGCGGCCTCAGACTTTACCGAGGCCAAGGATTGGGGTTTTCGCCAGTTTCCCGCTTGGGAGCTCTGGCAGCAGAACCTGACCCAAATCGGCTCGCAGATTCGCAAGACCATCGGCGAGCAACCGGTTTATATCACCTATGACATCGACAGCCTGGATCCTGCTTTTGCTCCGGGCACCGGCACACCCGAGATTGCGGGGCTGACAACACCACAAGCACTGCAACTGATCCATGCGCTGCAGGGGGTGAACGTGGTGGGATGTGATCTGGTCGAGGTCTCTCCGCCTTATGATCCGTCGGGCAACACGGCGCTTACAGCGGCGAACCTGATATACGAGATGCTGTGCATCCTACCGGGGGTGACGTCACGGTAAAGCGGGGCGGAATGGCTTGTCCCGGCGCTTGATCCGCATAGGGTTTCCCCAAAAGGATAATGCGGGATGAAAAAGATGGTTCTTTGGGGGGTATTCGCGCTTGTGATCGGGCTGGGCGCCTATATCCGACTGGCCCCATCCGACCCCGCGCACTGGAACATTGCGCCGGTCGCACCCGTGGATCAGGACCTGCCCGGCGGTGTGGTGCGCGTTGTCGAAACCGGTCCAGACGGTTTGCAGCGGCTGGACCAGATCATCCGCGCCACGCCCCGCACATCGGTGTTGGCAGGTTCCGTCGAAGCAGGCATGATCACCTACATCACCCGCACGAAATGGATCGGCTTTCCCGACTACACCACGGTTCAGCAGGACGGCAACTCTCTGCGCGTTCATGGCCGCTTGCGGTTTGGGCGCAAAGACTTTGGCGTGAACAAGGCGCGGGTTGATGGGTGGTTGAAACAGATGTGACTTTGCGCCTGTGGTTTAAGACGCCCCGTCCGGTGCTGCGTTTCCGAGGGGTGTACTTTGCAACCTTGATGACAGGCACCCTTCCTGAACCTCTCGCCACATGGGAACGTTCAGCGACATCTGACACTGCGCGGTGAACATGCGACCATCGACCTGCAGGCAGATCATCTCGCCCAACTCAATGCGAGACCCCGATGTATCGGTGCAATAGCAATCGCGGGTTTTACCGTCCGGGCCGACGTAATCGGCGAAAACCGGCGTGGATGTCAGCAGTAAAGCAAGCAAAATCCGTTTCATGACAGCGAGCTTAGCATGACGTTGCCCTTGACCAAAGCCCCGGGATGAGAGACACCGCCCGGATGATCCCTGAAGAACGTCTTGAACAGATCACCCAGCGTTTTCAATACCTCGAAGCAGCCATGGCCGATGGCGCGTCGGGGGGCGATATTGCGACGCTGGCCAAGGAATACTCCGACCTCAAGCCGGTGGTTGATCAGATCATGGCCTGGCGTCAGCTGGTCGCGGATCTGGCCGAGGCCGAGGCGATGCTGGCCGACCCGGATATGAAAGAACTGGCCGAGGAGGAAATCCCTCAGTTGCGGGCCAGTATTCTGGCGGCGGAACAAGCCCTGCAGCTGGCGCTGCTGCCAAAAGACGAAGCCGATGCGCGCCCGGCGATGCTGGAAATTCGTCCTGGGACCGGTGGGGATGAGGCCGCTTTGTTCGCAGGCGACCTCTTGCGCATGTACCAGCGCTATGCCGAGGCGCGGGGCTGGCGGTTTGAGATCATTGAGGAACAGGCTTCGGATTTGGGCGGCATTAAAGAGGTCGTGGCCCATATCAAGGGCGACAATGTGTTTGCCCGGATGAAATACGAATCTGGTGTGCACCGCGTGCAGCGCGTGCCCGAGACGGAAAGCGGTGGGCGCATTCATACCTCGGCTGCAACCGTGGCGGTTCTGCCGGAGGCCGAGGATGTGGACATTCAGATCGACGCAAATGACATAAGAATCGATACGATGCGCAGCTCGGGCGCGGGCGGGCAGCACGTGAACACCACCGACTCGGCGGTACGGATCACGCACCTTCCGACGGGGTTGGTTGTAACGAGTTCCGAGAAGTCTCAGCATCGAAACCGCGAGATTGCCATGCAGGTTCTGAAGACGCGGCTCTATGATCTGGAGCGGCAACGGATCGACAGTGAACGCTCGGCAGATCGGGCCAGTCAGGTGGGCTCGGGCGACCGCTCGGAACGTATTCGCACCTATAACTTCCCACAAGGTCGCATGACGGATCACCGGATCAACCTAACGCTCTATAAGCTTGATCAGGTGATGCAGGGCGATCTGGATGAGGTTATCGACGCGTTGACGGCTGATGATCAGGCGCGGCTGTTGGCCGAGATGGCGCAATGACCGGCCTGCAAACAGCGGCACAGGCCATGGTGGCGGCAACGGCCCGTTTGCGGGCGGCTGGCGTGGATGATCCTGCCCGGGATGCGCGCCTGCTGCTGGCCCACGCGGCGCGTATTGAAGCCAGCCGGGTAACACTGATTGCACCGGAAGAGTTGCAGCCCGAGATTGCCGAGCGTTATGACCAATTGATCTCGCTTCGCGCCATTCGGGTGCCGGTTTCACATTTGTTGGGCGAGCGCGAGTTTTATGGGCGCAAATTTCGGGTCAGCCGAGATGTGCTGGACCCACGCCCCGAAACTGAAACTTTGATAGAAGCAGCCCTGAGCGCGCCGTTTGATCATGTTCTGGACCTCGGTGTGGGGTCGGGGTGCATTCTGATCACGTTGTTGGCCGAGCGCACCAGTGCCTCAGGTGTTGGGGTCGATCTGAGCGAGGCGGCCTGTCTCCAGGCCAGCGCCAACGCCGTTGAGCATCATGTAGAGGGGCGGGTTGATATTGTACGTTCAAACTGGTTTGAGAACATTGATGGTCAATTTGACCTTATTGTTTCCAATCCCCCCTATGTCTCGGTCGAGGAAATGGCTGATCTGTCGCCGGAGGTGAAAGAGCACGAACCACGCATGGCTTTGACCGACGAAGGTGACGGGCTGGGCGCTTATCGGCGGATCGCTGCGTCGGCCCCGGATTTCCTGTTGCCGGGTGGGCGGATTCTTGTGGAAATTGGCCCAACGCAGGCAAAAAAAGTTGGCGCTTTGTTTGATGCGGCGGGGCTTGTTGATGTCCGGGTGATCCCTGATCTGGATGGGCGCGACCGTGTGGTTGGCGCAAAAATGCCGGGTTGATCGGCGAGATTGCGACCAAAAAGCGCTGCCCAGACTAAAAAAGCTGGTGAAAACCCGAGATTCCTCTTGTCTGCGCGCTCAGGACATGTTTACTCAGGATTAGTCGGCGAGGTTGATGCTGTTGCAGCTCACCCCTGACGCCAAGCCCAAAAAAGTCGAGATCCCGTCACGGCAAACGCCTCAGAGCAGTGCAAGAAACGGGTGGTTCGACAGCGAATTGACAAGGCTGACGTAAAGTAAGATGAGATCTTCCAAATCCCGCTCGCGGGCCAAGAATAACCGCAATCGTCCCTCCGGCGGCAACGTCGTAAACCGTGTTTTTGATAGCTCGGGCCCCGAGGGCAAGGTGCGTGGCACGCCGCAGCAGATCATTGACAAATACAACCAATTGGCTCGTGACGCGCAACTGTCCAATGACCGCGTGGCCGCCGAGAACTTTCAGCAGCACGCCGAGCATTATCTTCGGATGCTGAGTGAAGCGCAGCGCGAAATGGAAGCCCGCCGGGAAGAGCAAGAGCGCCAAAACCGCGAACGCCAGGCAGAGCGTGATCGCGAACGCGCCGAACGGCAGGAACGCGAAGCCGCCCGTCAGGCCGACCCGGCCGAAGCGCCGCAGCCGGATGTGATGGATTTTGCGGCGCCCGAGGCAACGCCGGAAAGCGGTCTGGTCGAGACACCGGAAAGCAAAGGCGCCGAACCTCCGGCACAGGAGAAAAAGGAAAAACCTGCGCGCAAACCGCGCACACGTAAGCCCAAACCGGCGCCAGCGGCGGAAGATGCCCCCAAAACCGATGGGGACGCACCGGAAGCGGCTGAATAAGCAAAAAAGCGGTTTGAACAAAAGCCCCGGTAGAGCCGGGGCTTTTTTGTTTTCAGGTCTTTTGAACTTCGCGGGCCAGCGCGCAGAATGCTTCCAGCGGGACTTGTTCGGCGCGTTCCGTGGGTTGTATGCCTGCGGCCAGCAAACGGTCTTCGATATTGGAGGCCACGCCCTTCAATGAAGCTCGCAACATCTTGCGGCGTTGATTGAAGGCCGCAGCTACAACGCGGGACAAGGTGGCAGCATCGGCGGGATAGCGGGGATCGGGCAGGGCGGACAGGTGAACCACGGCGCTGGACACCTTGGGCGGTGGGGTGAACGCGCCCGGGGGCAGCGACATGGCGATGCGCGCCTCAGCCCGCCATTGGGCGAGGATGGCGAGACGGCCATACGCTTTGCTGCCGGGTTGCGCGACGATGCGTTCAGCCACTTCTCGTTGGAACATCAGCGTCAGGCTTTGCCAGAATGGTGGCCACTCAGGTGGTGTTAGCCAACGGACCAGCAATTCGGTGCCCACGTTATAGGGCAGGTTGGCGGCAACACGGATCGGCGGTGTAAGGTATTCCAGCGGATTGATTTCCAGCGCATCGCCGTTGATGACCTGAAGCCGTCCGGGATAGGCGGCGGCGATGTCGTTCAGGGCAGCGATACAGCGCGTGTCTTTTTCCACTGCCACGACCTTGCGCGCGCCTTCAGACAAAAGCCCGCGTGTCAGGCCGCCGGGGCCAGGTCCGATTTCCAGCACATCACATTCTGTCAGGTCCCCGGCCTGGCGGGCGATCTTGGCGGTCAGGTTGAGGTCCAGCAGGAAGTTCTGACCCAGCGATTTGCGTGCTGAAAGCTGATGGGTTGCGATGACCTCGCGCAGCGGGGGAAGATTGTCGATAGCGCTCATGATCCAATTACCGTGACGCAAGGTGGAGGGAGTACGCCAGAGATTTTTTGCCTCCGGCGGAGGTATTTTCAGCCAGGTGAAGGGTCAAGTGCCATTAGCCATGCGTCGGGCAAGTTTCAGGGCTTCGATCAGGCTGGTGGGTGTAGCGATGCCCTTCCCGGCAATGTCCAGTGCGGTGCCGTGATCCGGGGAGGTGCGAATGAAGGGTAGACCGAGTGTCACGTTCACGCCACGGTCGAAATCCAGCGTTTTGATCGGGATCAGGGCCTGATCGTGATACATCGCAATGGCCGCGTCATAACGCGCGCGAGCAGCGGCGTGGAACAAAGTGTCCGCTGGGTGGGGGCCTGTAAGAGTTGCTCCGTCCGGATCAAGTTCAGCTATAAGCGAAGTAATCCAGTCGCCTTCCTCGGTGCCCATTTTGCCACCTTCGCCTGCATGGGGGTTGAGGCCAGTGATGGCGATGCGTGGGCTATCGATTCCGAACCGGTCACGCAGGCCACGCGCAGTGATTTGAATCGTTTCGCGCAGTAGGTCAGGGGTCAGGGCCGCAGGGACCTGAGACAGTGGAATATGGATAGTGGCGGGCACGACCCGCAGTTGATCGCTGGCCAGCATCATCACGACCCTTTTTGTGCCAGAGAGGGCCGCGAGAAATTCGGTATGGCCGGGATAGGTGAACCCGGCCCCGTCGATCAGAGCTTTTTTGTGGATAGGCGCGGTGCAAAGCGCGGCTGCATCGCCCGTTTTGACCAACTCAACACCCGTTTCGATGGCATCAATCACCGAGGGCGCGTTGGCGGGGTCGGGTTGGCCGGGCACGTTGGGGGCCGGGAAATCCAATTGCAGGACCGGCAGTGCCTGCTCGCAGGAGGCAACGGCCTGAGATGGGTGTTCGATTTGCGCGACAGGCGTGTCAGCAGGCAGGTGGCTGACATCTCCGATATAGAAAAACGGGCAAGTGCCGCGCAGCTGGGCCCAGGCTTTGGCAGCGATTTCAGGGCCGATCCCGGCCGGTTCGCCGCAGCTGAGCGCAATCGGACGTGTCATTCCTGAATGATGACGGCATCGGCCCGCAGCTGTTCCACCAGGCTTTCGGCAAATGCCTGAAGGCGCTGTTGGGCTAGGGCGTTTGCCACATCCGCGCGCGAGGTGTTTTCACCCAGATCGCGCGTGCGATTGCACAGCATCAGGAACATCAGCGTCTGGCCGTTGTTGCGGGTGAGGTTGGTCGATACCTCAAAGCGGTCCAGCTTGGCCAATTCGACGGCAACGTCACGCGGTACCTGGGAAGGGGCGGCGTCGATGCGTTCCAATACTTCGGAGGGCTGATCTTTGGCGATGCCGTACAGGTCATCACAGGTGTCGATCTCTTCCTTCAGGCGTGCAGCTTGTGACAGAGCGTCGGCGCTGCGCCCTCCGGCGATGTAATAGATTGCATAATCCAGCGTCGAGATTGGAGCCGCCGAAGTTGCAACTTCACGCAGGCCACGCATCTGGAACAGGGCCACAGCATTGGGCAGCGAGATCGGCTCGGTAATCTCGCCGTTTTGCAGACGCAGGATGACCGGTTGCAGGGCGGGGGGGAGGTCGGTGATGTTCAACCATTCCAACCGACCGCCCTGATCTCGGGTGGCTGCGGCCGAATACTGTGCGGCGGCGGCTGAAAAGGCATCAATGCCTTCCAAGCGCGAGATTTCCTGAGCCAGAAGCTCGGTCTGAGCAACGGTTTGCTGGTTCACCGGGATGATAATTTCCGACAAAAGGACCTGAAGGCCACCGCCTCCGGTCTGCCCCAGAGCGCGGTCAATTTCATCCTCAGTGGGGCGGGCCTGAGACAGATAGCGTGAGCTGATATAGTCGCGCCAGGCCAGCTGGTCCGCCACATAGTCGCGTACGGTTTCTGGGTCAACGCCCGACTCGCCCAGCAATTTCAGGAACTGTTCTGAAGATAACTGGCCTCGCGACGCAAACTCGTCGATGCCCAGTTGAACGGCCTCGGGGGTAGCCTGCACGCCGGCCTCGCGCATGACCTGTTGGCGCAGTTTCGCATCAATGAGAGCGTCTCGCACATCAGCTTCGCTGCCGCCAGGCAGGCCCAACACGTTCAGAAATTGCAGGCGTTGTTCCAGTTCATACCAGGTTACGATGTCTTGGTTGACCCGGATTGCAGGAGAAAACAGGCTTTGTGCCACGGCCTGCGAGCCCGCAATTGCAAAAACTGCGGCGGTGAGAACCGGCGCGGCCGGTTTAAGCCAACCGGAACGAAGAAACCTGGAGAAACCTGATATCAACTGCATCTTCTCTTGTATGTCTTGCCACCGCCTTCGACGGAGTACCCTGTCAGTGACAGGGTAAAGCCGAATTCTGTCGAAGGCTCAATAGTAGATGTTGAAGTAAAGCGCCGGCTTACAGACATGTTAACCTGCACGCATTCGTTGAGGTATGTCACGCCCAAACCCAGACGGATCGGTTCGGATTGGCCAAGATCATAGCGGGCCAGAGCATTTGTCCGCCAGTTCTCGTCGACCTGATACCGGCCTACAAGCCAAATTTCCGATATCTCATCGACGATGTTTTCGGCGGGATCGGGTTCCTGCCAGACATAGCTGCCGGAAATCCTCGCGAACTCGTTCGACCATGCGCCGCGCAATTCAGCTTTGACAAAGCTGAAATCACTGTCGATCAGTCCACGCCCACTCAGTGACCAGCCATTGTTGGTTCTGATCTGTCCGGCAACCAGCAGATCTGATGTGGTGCCCTGCAACCCCGAAGTCAGAGTGAAGTTCGGATCGGCATCTGCCCGAAACACTTGACCCACGGTGGCCAAGGCCTGCCAGCCGTCCACGCCGTAACGGGCCCAGTTCAGACCAACGACTCCGGTCGCGCCATCTTCGCGCTGATCCTCTGCTGGAAAACGAGAGAGCGCAAGCAGGTTGCCCTGATCAAACTCCTGAAAGGTGCTCTCGTCATTTGGCACATCCGTATCCGAGACATGCGTCCATCCGATCTGAGCAATGGGTTCAAGGAATTGAACTGCGCCGGATTGCTCGCGTCGCGTCGTGGGATAGCGCAGGGTCAGGGCAGCTCTGGGGGTAGAACGCGTGACTTGCGAGGGGAAGTTGCTGTCGTTTCGAATGTTAAACGTATCGACGGACGCGCCCAGAGTTGCATCGGCGCGTAGGCCCGAAGCGAAGGTCCAGCTGCGCAGCCATTCGGCGTCAAACGTGGCGCGGGCGATGTCGCGGCCGATTACATCCACGTCGCTGGTACGCTCATGTGCATGGCCGACAAAGGCCAATCGCACTTCGCCGCCCAACGCGTTGGGAAAGAAACGCTTTTCGTAATTCAGATCGAAAACACGCGACGGAATCTCGTTTTGGTTTTCGCTTTCTCGAAGCGTTTTGTAGTAGATCAGGCTTGTCTTGAAGGCAGTATCACGTTTGATCCGCTCCAAAGCAACTTCGCTTCGCAAACGGTCCGGGTCAGGAAGGCCGTAGTCCACCAGATACGCGTCGTCCGAAGTGGTTTGCACTTGGAAGGTCAGTCGGAAATCATTTTTTAGGTTGAACCAACCGTTTGCGAAAAGGTAGCCGCGATCCTGGTCTGGCTGAATGTCATCGCGCGTATAGGCGCCTTCCAGCTGAATACGCCCGTTCACAAAGGCCTGGCGGTATCTGTAGCCCAACGTTGTTGTTTTGCCTGATACATAAGGTGTCAGTGTCAGGTCCTTGTGGTCCCCGAGTTTGAAGAAATACGGAATCTGCACGCCTGTTCCCAACTGCGACGTGCTGCGGATCGATGGCACAAGAAAACCGGTCGCGCGGTCCAGTGTGGGGTCGGGCAGTCGCAGATAAGGAAAATAGAAGATAGGGTAGTCCAACACCCGAAGCTGCGCGCCTTCGAAATACAACTGCCGTTCCAATTGGTCATGAGTGACGCGGCGGGCCCGAATCTGCCAGATTGGCGGCCTGCCATTGGCGCAGACATGGCAAGAGGTGGCCGAGACTTTGCTGAATTGCGTGTAACGCCCGGCTGTTCGCTTTGCCTGAACAGATGCGATCTGGACCTGTTGTTCAAAGACCATGCGCGCGCCGACCAGCAAACCGTTCTGAATACCGCTGTCCAGCTGTCCCGAATCCGCAAGCAACGTTGTCTGACCGCCCTGATCGATGCGGATAGGGCCGTCCAGCGTCAGTTCGCCTGTTTCTCGGTCATATGTGATGCGTTGGGCAGACAGTTTGATGTCGCCCTGAAAGGCCTCGACATTTCCTTCGGCTACCAGCTTTCTTTCAGGCGTAATAAAAACCTTGTCGGCCACCAGCAGCGCTGGCTGTTCCTGAGCCTGTGTGTCTTGTGCCTGTGTCGGGGTGGATTGGGCCACAAGTACAGCGGGCACGGAAAGCGTCACTGCACTGGTCAACACAACATAAAGGAGGCGCCGCATCAGCCATCCTCCGCGTGAAGCAATAGGCCCAATGAGAGCAGAATAGCGGCAAAGGGCGGTGCCCAGGCAGCGATATATGTGGACAATTGTCCGTTTTCCCCAAGGATTTGCGCAAAGTTGCGAACGAAGTAGACGGCGAAACCAAGCAAGACCGCTGTCAGCACCGCGATTCCGGTGCCGCCAAATCGGACGTGGCGCATGGTGAAGGCTGCTCCGATCAGGACCATCGAGACCAGAAAGAATGGGCGTGCCAGTTGAACTTGTAACCAAACCTCATATTGCTTGGTCGAAAAGCCGGCCTCGCGCAGGTCCGCGATCAGTTGGGGCAGGTCATAGACTGACACGGAATCCTGTTGCCCGAGCGTATCCAATATGCGCTGGCGGGTCAGCGAAGTCGGCAGTTCCAGGCGGTCATGAACAACGGAACTGGCTTCGGGGTTCTGCCCTTCCTGCATGGTCCAGATCTTGGCGTTGGACAAGACCCACCTGCCATCTTCCAACTCGGCTCGATCAGCGATGATCTGTTGGGTGGGTTTGCCATCGCGGGCGAAGGTAATCACGGTCACATCGTCCAACCCAAGCGAATCCCCGTTAGAGGTTCCGCGCGCATGGATCACCGCTTGACCGTTTTCCGCTGATTGGCGCAGCCATAACCCTTCGCTACTGATGGACAGGGCCGAACTGCCGTTATTCTTGTAGGAATCTGAAAGGCGTTGGAATTCTTCTGAAGTTGCGGCGGCAATCGGATTCAGCAAGGCTACGGCCAGCGCGCCGATGATCAGCGCAAGAAGCACAGGTGCCACCAGCGCACGAATACCCGAGCGACCGGTCGCGCGTGTCACCACCAGTTCTGAAGTGCGCGCAAGCCCGACGAACAGAGCGATCGTAGACAGGATGATCAGCAGGGGAAGCATTTCGCTGATCGCTGCCGGTGTGTTCAGAAGAGTCAGTTGCAGCAACTGCCCAAAAGACAGGTCGTAATCGTCAAACCGGCGAATCTGTTCGATCAGGTCGATGAGAATCATCAGGGTCAGAAAGATGCCGCCAATGACCAGAAAGCTCTGCATGAAACGACGGGCGAAATAACGGTCGAGGATCACGGGCAACACCCCGCGAAGCTTGCAGAACGGGCATACGGGCGGTCCGCGCGCGCGCGGAAATTCCTGCGCAACGGCTTATGCCTGCCCTCTCGTGCCACGTCTTTCTCCCCCGAGCCTGCCGGTTATTTTTTCGAGACCTTAATGCAATTGAGGCCCGGGGAAAACTGCTATCTGGTCAAGCGGTGCTACGCGGGCTAGGTCTTGGGGAACAGAGTTTGAGGAGTTTACAATGAGCAGTCTGGTACCGATCCTCTTTCAAGAGTTCGACTTGGATGCGATGGCGCAGGCCGAAGGCCGGGTGGTCATCATCATTCCGTCCGACGGCAAGATGAACCCCGCTGCCCGTCGGGCCAATCGCCTGACAAAAGGGGCAGTGGCGCGATTGGTCGAAAGTGGGTCGTTCGAAAAAGCCAAAGCCGCTGATGTGATCTCGCTGGCCTGGCCCGCGGGAATGGCCGCCGAGGCGCTGGACGTTCTGGTGCTGCCGCGCCGCCCGGAAGCGGACGAAGCGCGCAAGGCAGGGTCAGCGCTGGCCAAGCTGGCGGGCGGCAAAGACATGCTTTTGATGGTCGGCAATCAGGTGCGCACTGACGAACTTGCTTTGGGCATCGCTTTGCGCAGCTACGACTTTGACGCGCACAAGACCAAAGAAAGCGACAGCTTGGGCACGGTCACGATCAGTCATTCCAAACCGGACGAAGCCGAGGCCGAATTTGCCCCGCTTTACGCAATTGCTGACGGTGTACGTATGACTCGGGATCTGACCAACGAGCCCGCAAATGTTCTGACAACCACCGAATTCGCCGATCGTCTGGTCGAGATGCAGGAACTGGGTCTTGAGGTCGAAGTTCTGGACGAAGACAAACTTGCGGAACTGGGGATGCGCACATTGCTGAGCGTTGGGCAGGGCTCGGACAGCCCGTCCAAAGTGGTCATCATGCACTGGAAGGGGGGTGACAAGGGCGATGCGCCGCTGGCTCTGGTTGGCAAAGGTGTGGTGTTTGACACCGGGGGTATCTCGCTGAAGCCCGCGGGCGGTATGGAAGAGATGACCATGGATATGGGTGGCGCAGGTGTTGTCGCCGGAACCATGCGCGCGCTGGCCAAGCGCAAGGCCAAGGCCAATGTCGTTGGTCTGGTTGGATTGGTCGAGAACATGCCCTCAGGCAATGCCACGCGCCCCGGCGATGTGGTCAAATCGATGAAAGGCGATACGGTCGAGATCATCAATACCGATGCCGAGGGTCGTTTGGTTCTATGTGACGTCATGTGGTACGCGCAAGAACGGTTCAGCCCCGTTGGCATGATAGATCTGGCCACTCTGACAGGTGCGATCATCATCGGGCTAGGGCACGAGAATGCCGGTGTATTCTCAAACAACGACACGTTCTGTGATGCCTTCCTGAAATCGGCCAAAGCCGAAGACGAGGGCGCGTGGCGGATGCCGTTGGGCGATGCCTATGACAAGTTGCTGAAATCGCGCATTGCCGACATGAAGAATGTGGGTGGTCGGCCTGCGGGGTCGATTACCGCCGCGCAGTTCCTGCAACGGTTTGTCAAAGAAGAAACGCCCTGGATTCACCTGGACATTGCGGGGGTGGCCTCAGTGTCCGCTGAGACATCTTATGCACCCAAAGGCGCCACCGGTTGGGGTGTTCGCGCGCTGAGCCGGTTTGTGCAGGACAATTTCGAGTAAGCAGATGGGCGCTGTCTATTTCTACCACCTGACCCGCCAGCCGCTGGAACACACCTTGCCGGTTCTGCTGGACAAGGCGTGGCAGGCCGGGTGGAAGATTGCCGTGCGGGGCACCGACCCTGCGCGGATGGACTGGCTGGATGAAAAGCTGTGGCTGGGGCCCGAAGACGGGTTTCTGCCGCATGGCCGCGAAGGCGGCCCCCATGACGCAGAGCAGCCGATTTTGCTGACCACGGGTTCGAAAGCTGCCAATGGCGCGTCCTGTGTCATGGTCGTTGACGGAGCGCTGGTCGAGGCGGAAGAAGTCACCGCGATGGAACGTGTGTGCATTCTGTTCGATGGCAATGACGACATAGCCGTTCAACATGCGCGGGGGCAGTGGAAATCGCTGACCGCTGCGGGGTGTTCGGCGCAATACTGGTCGGAAGAATCCGGACGGTGGGAAAAGAAGGCCGAAGCCTGACGGGCGACGCCGTTTTCAGGAGATTTGAAAGATGCAAATGAAGCCCTTGGGCCGTACTGGAATTATGGTGAGCGACCTATGCCTTGGAACCATGACTTTTGGCACACAGACCTCCGAAGCCGATGCGCACAGGCAGATGGATATGGCGCTGGATGCCGGCATCAACTTTGTGGATGCAGCCGAGATGTATCCCGTAAACCCGGTTTCAAAAGAAACGATCGGACGCACTGAAGAGATTCTGGGCAACTGGAACGCGGCCAATGCGGCGCGGCGTGGGGATTACATTCTTGCGACCAAGCATTCCGGTGAGGGTTTGTCCTTTGTGCGTGACGGTGCGCCGATCACAGGCAAGACGATACCCGAAGCGATTGAAGGGTCGCTGAAGCGGTTGCAGACAGAGTGCATCGATCTCTACCAGTTTCACTGGCCGAACCGCGGCAGCTACATGTTCCGTCAGAACTGGGATTTTGCGCCAACCGGGCACAACACCGATGACGTTTTGGGGAACATGCAGGAGTGTCTGGAGGCGTTGCAGGCTCAGGTCGACAAGGGCAACATCCGCGCCTTTGGTCTGTCCAACGAAAGTGCATGGGGCACGGCGCAGTGGGTGCGTCTGGCCGAAAAGATGGGCGCGCCGCGTGTGGCGTCGATTCAGAACGAGTATTCGCTGCTCTGCAGGCTGTTTGACACGGATATGGCCGAGCTATGCGTGCATGAAGATGTCGGGCTGATGGCGTTCTCGCCTTTGGGTACCGGGTTGCTTACGGGTAAGTATCAGGGTGGTGCCGTCCCGGACGGTTCACGCATGTCGCTTTCACCTGAACTAGGCGGGCGCAAGTCTGATCGGGTGTTTGATGCGGTCGCGGCTTATCTGGACGTTGCTGCGCGCCATAGCTTGGATCCGACGCATATGGCATTGGCCTGGTGTCGCACGCGGCCATTCATGATGTCGGCTATTTTTGGCGCGACCACGGTTGAGCAGCTTGAACACGTATTGGCTGGCGCGGATCTGACGTTGTCAGATGAGGTGCTGGCAGAGTTGGATGCAGCCCATAAGGCGCACCCAATGCCGTACTGAGGGCAGGGGGCGCTGCCCCCGCCGCCTTCGGCGGCTCCCCCGAGGTATTTTTAGCCAGATGAAGTTGGATCCGGTCAGTGATGGGTGGGGTGCGCGCGCTCTTGTCTGAGATCGCGGGCGGACTGGCCGTGTGCGGTGCGAAAGGCACGGGCGAAGCTGGATTGTGAGGCAAAGCCCGTGGCCAGCGCCACATCCATCAGCGGCATGTCGGTGTCAGTGACAAGGCGACGCGCTTCGGCTAGGCGCAGTTGCAAGTAATGGTCCTGCGGCGTGGTGTTCAGGCGCAGACGGAACTGTTGTTGCAACGTACGCGGGCTGGTGCCCAGCCGGTCTGCGATATAGGCAAGCGGCAAGGGGTCATCCAAAGAGTCCTGCATCAGTGAATTGGCCTTGGCGGTCAAAGCTGTGTGGCGGTGTGGTGCGCCAGTGCGGCTTTGCGGTTTGGCAGGGTCGGGTGCGCCTTCGTAGAGGAACAAGCCCGAAACGCGCGCCGCGAAACCCGCTCCGTGACGGGCGGCGATGATGTGCAGCATCATCTCGACCGCCGGGATTGCTCCGCCGGATGTCAGCCGGGTGTCAGACACGGTGAAGCGGTCGGGGCGCACGTCCACTTCGGGGAAACGCGAGGCGAAGTTTTCCAGGTCTTCCCAATGGGTGGTGGCGGCGTGGCCGTCAAGCAGCCCGGCCTCGGCCAGCAGCCAGGGGCCGCCATCGATGCCTGCCATTGTTGCGCCAGTACCTGCGATCCGGCGCAGACCCGCAAGCAGGCTGGGGGTGGCGTGACGGGCCAGTTGGAACCCGGCCACAACGATCATTAGGTCACAGCCTTGCAGACGTGCCAGCGGGATACCCGGCACTTGCAAGGCGCTGGTCAGCATTGCCGGTTCGGGTGTCGCTGTCACGTAGTCCCAGTCAAAGGCCGGGCGATCGGCCAGACGGTTGGCCGCGCGCATTGGGTCGACCGCCGAGGCGAAGCTGAGCGTGTTGCAGTCATCAAGTACCAGCACCGCCGTTTTCAGGGCGCGATGTTCGGGCTGCAGTATGTTTTTTGCGGATTGCATCAAGTTCGATTCGCATTCTGCCAAGTTGTTTTCCCAAGGCTGCGTCAGAGTTGAAAGTAACGCAAATCGGAATCCGGGGAGAAGCCTGGGGAAAACTCAGGTCAAAACCGGGTATAACTTGGGGAAAACGCCATGCCTCTGGAAATGAACCGCGATGTCTTTATCACCTGCGCCGTGACCGGCTCGGGTGGAACGCAGGATCGCAGCCCTCATGTACCGCGCTCGCCGCAGCAGATTGCCGACAGCGCGATTGCTGCCGCTAAGGCTGGAGCTGCAGTTGTGCATTGCCATGTGCGTGACCCCGAAACCGGTGCGCCAAGCCGTCGGCTGGATCTGTATCGTGAGGTCACAGACCGGATTCGCGACGCCGACGTGGACGTTGTTCTGAACCTGACTGCGGGGATGGGGGGGGACATCGTGTTTGGTGGTGTTGAAAGCCCGTTTCCGGTGAATGAAGCGGGTACTGACATGATCGGTGCGTCGGAGCGCGTTGCGCATATTGCCGAGTGTCTGCCCGAAATCTGCACTTTGGACTGTGGCACAATGAACTTTGCCGAGGCCGATTACGTCATGACCAACACGCCTGGAGCCCTGCGCGCTATGGGGCAAATGATGACGGATATGGGCGTGAAGCCCGAGATCGAAGCCTTTGACACCGGCCACCTGTGGTTTGCCAAGCAGTTGGTGAAAGAGGGGATTCTGGAGCCCAACGCCTTGGTTCAGCTGTGCATGGGTGTGCCGTGGGGCGCGCCGGACGATTTGAACACCTTCATGGCGATGGTGAACAATGTCCCCGATGACTGGACCTTCAGCGCATTCTCATTGGGGCGGAACCAGATGGCTTACGTTGCGGCGACGGTTCTGGCCGGCGGCAACGTGCGCGTGGGTCTCGAGGACAACTTGTGGCTGGACAAGGGTGTTCTGGCCGAAAACTGGCAGTTGGTGGAACGCGCGGGAACCATCATCGAGAATATGGGCGCGCGGGTTATTGGGCCGCAGGAAGTGCGTGAGAAGTTGGGATTGGAGAAACGCGCGCCAAAGGGATGATTTGCTTGCGGCCGCTGGCATGGTCGAAGGCTCTGGAGCGTCAGCAAAAGGATGATAACCATGAGATCGGTTGTTGTGATATGCGCGGCGCTACTGATGGCATGCCTGCCCTGCGAAGGGGCAGCGCAAGCCACAGAGGTTGAGTTGGCCCGCCAGCAGTGCGAAGCCAAAGGCGGAAGATATGAGGTGGCTGGGCGACTCCGGGAGTATATCTGCTTTGAACCTTTGCCCGACGCCGGGGCACCCTGCAAAATAGCCTCCGATTGTGCAGGGTTCTGCCTGTCGGACACCAAACAATGCAGTGCCGTCACGCCAAAATTCGGATGCATTCCACATCTGGATGAGGCGGGGCAGGCGCAAGTGATCTGTATCGATTAGAGGACGATATGACAAAAACGGCAGCAATCATCGGGGGTGGGGTCATTGGCGGCGGTTGGGCTGCACGGTTCCTGCTGAATGGCTGGAACGTCCGGGTGTTCGACCCGGACCCTGAGGCCGAGCGCAAAATTGGCGAAGTTCTGGACAATGCGCGGCGGTCTCTGCCAGGCCTGAGCGATGTGCCATTGCCGCCCGAAGGCGTATTGAGCTTTCACGATGAAATGGCCGACGCCGTAGAAGGTGCGGTTTGGATTCAGGAAAGCGTACCGGAGCGTTTGGACCTGAAACTGAAAGTCTACAAAGGTCTGCAAGAGGCCTGCGATCCGGGCGCGATCATCGGGTCTTCGACCAGCGGTTTTAAGCCTTCGGAATTGCAAGAGGGCGCGCTGCGCCCCGAACAGATCGTCGTAACGCATCCGTTCAACCCGGTTTACCTGTTGCCGCTGATCGAGTTGGTGCCCACCGATAGGAACCCTCCCGAAATGGTCGCACGCGCGCAGGAGTTGCTGAAATCGGTCGGGTTTTTCCCCCTGCACATCAAGAAAGAGATCGACGCGCACATCGCCGACCGGTTCCTTGAAGCGGTGTGGCGCGAGGCTCTGTGGCTGGTCAAAGACGGCATTGCGACGACCGAGGAAATCGATGAGGCGATCCGCATGGGCTTTGGCATCCGTTGGGCGCAGATGGGCCTGTTCGAGACCTATCGCGTGGCAGGCGGCGAAGCCGGTATGCGCCATTTCATGGCGCAGTTTGGCCCGGCGTTGAAATGGCCCTGGACAAAGCTGATGGATGTGCCCGAGTTCACCGAAGAACTGGTCGATATGATTGCGGACCAGTCGGATGCGCAATCGGGCATGCATTCGATCCGCGAACTGGAGCGCATTCGCGACAACAACCTTGTGGGGATGATGCGCGCGCTCAAGGCGCAGAATTACGGGGCAGGCGCGGTTCTGAACCAGCATGATACGCTGTTGAAACCGGGTGCCTTGCCGACATTGGATCAGGCGGACCTGAGCCAGCCGATCCTGACCCTGTCGCGCGCCGTCCCGCTGGATTGGACGGACTATAACGGCCACATGAATGAGGCGAAGTATCTGGAGGCCTTTGCCGCCGCCACGGACCGCTTCATGGAGATCATCGGCTGCGACATGGAGTACATCTCGTCGGGCGGCAGTTACTTCACCGCCGAAAACCACATTCGTTACATCGATGAGGTCAACGCGGGTGCAAAGATCGAGGTGCGCACGCAGATGTTGCTGGGGCAGGGCAAGAAGCTGCATGTGTTCCACAGCATGTATGAAGGCGACAAACTGCTGGCCACAGGCGAAAGCTTCTTGCTGCATGTCAGTCTTGAGACCCGGCGTCCAAGCTCTCCGTCCCCTGAAATCGAAGCGGCGATGGCGCGTATTGCCGAAGCTCAGTCCGTGCTGCCTTACCCCGAAGGCGCGGGGGCCGCTATTCGGAAGCCCTCATGAGCCGAAGGGTGTTGGTAACGGCTGGCGCGTCCGGTGTCGGTCGCGCCATGGCCGAGGCGTTTGATGCGGCTGGATATGATGTCTGGGTTACAGATATCGATCAGGCAGCGCTAAATTCTGTGCCCGATCCTTGGACGACGCATTGCGCCAATGCGTCGGATGAGGCTGATATGCGCGGCGTCTTTGATGCTATGTCTCAGGCAGGCGGGCTGGACACCCTGTGTGCCAACGCCGGAATAGCAGGGCCAACCGAGGCAATCGAAAACATCGATCTGAAGGCTTGGCGCGCCTGCATTGCGGTTAATCTGGACGGTGCTTTTCTGGCGGCCAAATATGCCGCGCCATTGATGAAATCGGCGCGGGCGGGAAGCATCATCCTGACCTCGTCGACGGCAGGTCAGTACGGCTATCCGTTTCGTGCGCCGTATGCCTCGGCAAAATGGGCGGTGATTGGATTGATGAAAACACTTGCGATGGAACTGGGCCCGCATGGGATACGCGCAAACGCAATCTGCCCGGGCGCAGTTGAAGGCCCGCGCATGGAGGGTGTTCTGGCCCGTGAGGCAGAAGCCAAAGGCATGACCCGCGACGCGGTGTACCAAGGCTATGCTTCGGGTACGTCCATGGGGCGCTTTGTCGAAGCGCAGGACATAGCGAATATGGCCGTCTTCCTTGCGTCAGATGCGGCGCGGCTGGTGTCGGGTCAGGTCATCGCGGTGGATGGCCACACGGTCAATCCTGACCCGAAACTATGATTTAGCCCTGATTTGGCCCCCTGATCTGGCGGATGCTCTGGCGGACGGCCTGCCAGTCCTGTGCTTCCTGCTGATTTCCGGCAGCCTCGCATTCACGCATTTTCTGCGCAGCTTCGGCCTCGGCCCGGTCTCCGTGAGCGGCATAAAGGGCACGTGCGTATTGAGCGGTTTGTAATGCGTCCATTCCTGTGGTCCTCCGTCTGTGATCGGAATGCCCGAAGGTTCGCGCCAAGGGACCATAGCACAGTATTCCAAAGCCTGCATCATGTGCCTTCTGAAATCATGGATCTGAGCTGCCGAAGATGGTTGGGAAAGCTGCGGGCGGTCACGTCTGCCTCGCGTACAAGCGTATCGAAGTGGCGGGTAAATGTTTCGATCCGGTCCCGGTCGCGAAACGCCAAATAGTGACTGCCTGCGTAGAACACGCAAAGCAGAGGGCCGAATATCGTCACCGGGGCGGAATAAAGTCTTTTGGCATCAAACAGATAGATCCGCATTCTGGGGTAAAGCTGATCGCAAAGTGTCAGAAGGTGGTCGATCTGTTCCAGCCGTACCCGCGTGCTAAGGCCGCTGTAATACCCTGTGGCGCTTGCAAAGCTCTCGATTTCGAACAGCGGCATGGCGATTTCATAATCCGACTGCGCACTGCGCATCCAGGCCAACCTGTCCTCGGAGGCGCCGATCGCCTGATCCGCCGTTCGCCCCAGATGCGGGGCATATTCCCATTCCAGCACAGCGCGGGTCTTGAGCATGTCAGGCAGCGTGGCTGGGACATAGCGCAGCTTGTACCCGGCCGCTTCTTTGTGCCACTCGAAAATCTTTTCATCTACCAGCGCGCGGGGTGCTTCGGTGAAGCTTAGGGAACCGGCCAGAAGCTCGGCCGCGCTTTCTGGCCTGTCGGACAGGCTTAGCAACCAGTCGGCTGAAACGCCAAGCGCAGCCGCGCATCCTCCGACCACATGCGCATTGGGCAGGCGCGCGCCATGCCCGGTCAAAAGCTGCGATACGGTCGAGCGGTCAACCCCTATGTCACGCGCAAGCGCGCTTTGACTGATGTTCCGTTGTTCCATCGCGCGGGCAAGTCGCAGTCGAAACTGCGCGGCGCGATCTCGTTTGTCTATTTTTTCCTGCATATGGTGATAAATATCATAATTGATGAATTTTGTTAATCATATTCAGAATTTTCAGAATAACCACCGACTTGTAACTCTTTGAAAAAAGCAAAAAGACTGAGGGTCGGAATGGAAACGCGGCGAAGATCTGTCGTGAAAGCAATCGTTTGGAATGTCATGGGGCTTGTCACCATGACCGCTGTAGGGCTGATTGCCACGGGCTCGGCCACTGTAGGCGGGGTTGTGGCGCTGGTGAACACCGCCATTGGTCTGACCATGTACGTGATTTACGAAAGGGTGTGGGCGGGCATCTCGTGGGGGCGCAATGGCTAAGCGACCCACATCCCAATCCCCTGAATGGGGCACGTTTTTCCTGATCATGGCCTGTTATGCGGCGTGGCTTGCGGGGTTGTTCTGGTTGACGGATGTTTCGTTGTGGTTGGCGGTGCTGGCCTTGGGCCTGGTTGCGGCCCTGCATTCGTCACTGACACATGAGGTCCTTCACGGGCACCCGTTTCAAGCCAAATGGCTGAATGAGGCGTTGATGGTGCTGCCGCTCACGCTTTTCATCCCGTACAACCGCTTTCGGGATCTGCATCTGGCACATCATCAAGATGCCGCGTTGACGGACCCCTACGACGATCCGGAATCGAACTATCTGGACCCCAAGGTCTGGTCGACATTGCCGCGCAGTTTACAAGTGCTGCTGGCGATCAACAACACTCTGCTTGGCCGCATGTTATTGGGCCCGGCCATCGGTCAGGTTTTGTTTCTGCGCGACGAATGGCAGGGGGCGCGGCATTGGGACAAGGATATCCTCTTGGCCTGGGCATTGCACCTGCCGGGTGTGGCGGTGGTACTGTGGATTGTTGCCCAGTCGGCCATGCCGGTCTGGGCCTATCTGATCTCAGCCTATATCGGGCTGGGGCTGCTGAAAATCCGTACGTTCCTTGAGCACCGCGCGCATGAAAAATCCCGGGCGCGTACAGTCATCATCGAAGATCGGGGACCCCTGGCATTTCTGTTTCTGAACAATAACCTGCACGTGGTTCATCACATGAACCCAAGCGCCCCGTGGTATCGCTTACCACAACTGTATCGGGACGGAAAAGACAAGTATCTGGCTTGTAATGAGGCATATGTATACCGGTCTTATGCGCAGATTTTCCGGCAGTACTTGTGGCGCGCGAAAGACCCCGTGCCGCATCCGCTCTGGCCAAAGTCCTGATTTGACGACACAACGGGTGGCATGAGTCTCTGGATCCCTGTCACCATCGCCGCCGCCAGTTTTCAAACTGTGCGTTTCATGCTGCAAAAATCGCTGAGCAGCGTGAAACTATCTGCGGCTGGCGCAACGTTTGCGCGCTTTGCCTATTCCATGCCGTTGGCCGTCGCAGGGTTGCTGGTCGCTTTGCAGGTAACGGGGGCAATCCTGCCAACGCTCAGCCCATTGTTCTGGATATACGCGGTGATCGGCGGGACGGCGCAAATACTTGCGACGATTTGTGTGGTGGCGCTGTTCAAACAGCGCAACTTCGCGGTGGGGATCACCTTCAAGAAAACCGAAGTGATTCAAACCGCGATTGTCGGCTTTCTAGTTCTGGGGGATCGCGTGTCAGCGGGCGCGCTGGTGGCTATTCTGTTGGGTCTTGCCGCAGTTCTGCTGCTGTCGAAAACACCCGGTGGTGACGGGGCATTGTGGCGGCATCTGACCAACAGGGCCTCAAAATTGGGGCTTGGTTCGGGTGTTTTGTTTGCCTTTTCCTCCGTCAGCTATCGCGGCGCCTCGCTGCAACTGGGCGACTTGGACGCATGGTTCAGGGCATTGGTCACTTTGGCTGCCGTTGTGACGTTTCAGTTCCTCAGCATGGGGCTTTGGCTGTTGTGGCGCGATCGGTCCGAGTTGATCGCAGTCTGGCAAACGCGATCTACTGGAGTCTTTGTCGGGCTGACAAGTTTGGGCGGGTCGTTTTGCTGGTTCTGGGCGTTCACTTTGCAAAACGCAGCGTATGTAAAAGCGCTGGGGCAGATCGAACTGCTTTTCAGCTTGATGGCCTCGACATTGTTCTTCCGCGAAACGATCACCCGGCGAGAGATCGCCGGAATGACCTTATTGGGGCCTTCGATACTGGCGCTGGTGCTGGCAATTTAGCCAGCACGACGCTCATCAAAGCTAAGAGCGATAAAGCTGGGCAGATGATCACCCATCCCCACAACAACCGGACCGTTATCGGCCTTGCGGCCTCGACCGCGTCCTTTCGGTTCGCGCTCTTTCCGGTTGTCCTTCGAGCCTTCCTGTTCCTTGGCCCTTTTCTCGGGCTTCGGTTTCTCAGACTTGGGTTTTTCAGGCTTGGGCTCTTCTTTGACCGGATTGTCGATGCGCGGGATGTCTTTCTGGATCAGCTTTTCGATTGCATCCAAAGCCTTCTCATCGCGGCCCGAGCAAATAGTGATGGCCTTGCCTTCGCGCCCGGCACGACCGGTGCGACCAATGCGGTGAACGTAATCCTCGGCATGGCCAGGTACGTCGAAATTGAACACGTGACTAACCGAAGGAATATCCAGGCCACGCGCAGCGACATCCGAGGCCACCAGCAGGCGTAGCGACCCATCGCGGAATCCGTCCAGCGTTTTCATGCGCTGCGACTGGTCAAGATCACCGTGGATCGCGGCGGCGTTATAGCCGTATTTCTTCAGCGATTTTGCGCAGATATCCACATCTGTCTTGCGGTTGCAGAAGATGATCGCGTTGGTGCATTTCTCACCTTCGGCATCGATCAGCGCACGCAGAACCTTGCGTTTGTTGCTGGCCTCACGATCGCGGCGACCGCCCTTGAACATGACGACGCCCTGTTCAATGGTCTCGGATGCGGTGGCCTGACGGGCAACCTCGATCCGGGCAGGGGCGGACAGGAATGTGTCGGTGATACGCTCGATCTCAGAAGCCATTGTGGCCGAGAAGAACAGGGTCTGGCGCGTGAACGGTGTCAGCGAAAAGATCCGTTCGATATCAGGGATAAATCCCATGTCCAGCATCCGGTCGGCTTCGTCCACCACCATGATCTGAACACCAGTCAGCAACAGCTTGCCGCGTTCAAAATGGTCCAGTAGGCGACCCGGCGTGGCGATCAGAACGTCAACGCCCCGGTCGATCAGCGCCTCTTGTTCCTTGAAACTGACCCCGCCGATCAACAGCGCTTTGGTCAGTTTCAGGTGCTTGGTGTATGTGTCGAAATTCTCGGCCACCTGCGCGGCGAGTTCCCGTGTCGGGCACAGAACCAGCGAACGCGGCATGCGTGCACGGGCGCGACCACGGGCCAGCAGGGTGATCATCGGCAGGGTAAAGCTGGCGGTTTTGCCAGTGCCGGTCTGCGCAATCCCCAGAACATCGCGACCTTCCAGAGCAGGTGGAATCGCACCTTCCTGGATCGGAGTGGGGGTTTCGTATCCGGCTTCCTCAATGGCTTTGAGGACCTTTGGGTTCAGGTTCAGTTCGTTAAACTTTGTCATGTAAGTCCGGTTTTTGCGGACACTTGACCTGGCCCGCGCGTCAAAGATGTGCCGGGCCCGGATGGCCATGCGCGCAATGCGCCTATTCGGCTTGGGGGCGGACATAACAAAAACGTAGGTCAGGGTCAAATGAAGTCCGCTTAGTGCGGGGCACGCAAAATGTTCGCGGGATTTTCCGCAACAATTCAGCAGGTTCCGGGGAAGTGTTTCTCCAGTTTTTCGTCCAGAGCCAATGGGCGGTGACGCAGTAGGTTGTGCTGTTCCAAACGGGCACGGACTTCGGGGTCTGCTCCGCTCATCTCATCGTAAAACGCGCGCAGCCCGTCTTTGCCTTGTTCGGCTTCGATCCAGTTGAGCAGTTCATTTTTGTTCAAACCACCCTGTTCGCGCGGTACGTTGGGTGCCATGCCTGCCTGATACGAGCCGCGATCAATACGAAACTGGTAATGTCCGATCCAGTGGTCCCAATCCGGTGCGTGCCGGTGGCACAGCTCGACCTCGGGCAACTCGTATTTGCAAGGCAGTAGCTTTTTGTTCTGAAACAGGTTGTGGATGCGGAAGTTCAGGTATTTCAAGCCAGTGCGAACGAACAGCTTGCCCTGCACATGGCTGAGAAAACCACCCAGAACAAACGCGCCATAGGTAGGGTAAATCGCTTCGACCAATGCCTCGCGGTTGGACCCCTTCGGAATGTGTGCCTTATAAAGATCGTCACCGCCAGCCAGGGCTTCCATAGGGCGGACGCGTGCGGCGTTGAGGTTGGGCGGCACGTTGCCCAGCACTTCGGCGATCGGGGTCGGGGACCAAAGAAACTCGTCTACATCGATATGCGTCAGCCAATCCAGGGGCGTGTTGCGATAGGCAAATGTCGCGTGAACCGTCTGACGGACCTGATGCTTTTCCGGCCTTGCGCGACCTCGCTTTTCCCAAAACGCATCGTCGCAGACCCGCACGCGCACTTTGGGGTGCATCCTGAGCGCCCGAAAGGTGCGCCGGTTGGGTTCGTCCATGTAGATATACATAAAGTCCGCGCCCAGTTCGAGGTGATGGGCCACGAACCGCAGTACGCTCTCGGTCGGGCCCCGAACCATCGAGACGATGCCCCAGGTGCTCATGCGCGCGTCGCGCGCGCGTCGCGCATCCGTTGCAGGCGGCGAAAGACACCGCCTGGGTCTTTGTTGAGTTCCGTCATCAGATGATCGACCAACGGCGCGATGGTCGGGTCGTGCATCGCTCGGGTCCAAATTGGGGCGATAAGATTGATGTCCAACCCGCCTTTTTCAAAGGAAAAACCCTTCATTTCGAAGGGTAAATCCACATGGTTTTTGTCCTCGAACCGAAAGGGTGTATCCGGGGCCAGGCCCGAGAATAGGCGTTCAAACTCGTAAAGCTTCATCAGACCAAACAGCATCCGCAACGCGTGACCCACCTCGCGCTGTGTCGCCGTCTGGCCGTGGTCCGCAAATGTCTGAACCGAAGACACCAGCCAGCGCAGGTCGAGTGTGGCCAGCAGGTGATCGGACTGTTCGTCCCACAACCGGCAGAATAGGGTTGGCGCGTGGCGAGGAAAAGACCGTTTTCTAAGGTTCGAAATCAATTGCGCGTTCAGGAAGGCCAATTCCGACTGGCCGACGAATTCGCGTGCGATTTGGGCGCGTTTGCGATCCCATGTGGTGCTGCGTCCGGCCGGCACTTCGGTGGCGCTGTCTGGAACCGTGCGTTCGGCCAGATCATCCAGATCGACGTCGGGATCAGGCAGGGTGAGGGCGCCGAACTGAAACGGACTGCGCCGGTTCTCATAGCTGTCCAGCATGTCCGGCAGACCACCGGGATAGGTCAGTTCGTCGTCACTCATGCGCGCAGGATTGCACAGCCTGGTTCGGCTGCGCAATCAGCCAGTTGGATCACACCATCATCTCTTTTGTCGCAGTCAGGTTCAGAGCCGGATAGTCGCGCACGACTCGGTCGATGTCCCATTGCAGGCGCGTCAGATAGACGATGTCACCGTCATGATCATGTGCGATGTGCTGCTTGTTGGCGTTGACGAACTTCTCGACCTCGGCCTTGTCACCGCTGACCCATCGGGCCGAGGTGAATTGCGACGCCTCGAACCGAACGGGCAGACCGTATTCCATCTCGATCCGGCTGGCGAGCACTTCGAATTGCAGCGCGCCGACGACGCCGACGATAAAGCCCGACCCGATCGAGGGTTTGAACACTTTGGCCGCGCCTTCTTCGGCAAACTGCATCAGGGCTTTTTCCAGATGCTTGGCTTTCATCGGATCGCCCGCACGCACGCCCTGCAGCAGTTCCGGCGCAAACGAAGGAATACCGGTCACGCGCAGTGCTTCGCCTTCGGTCAGTGTGTCACCGATGCGCAGTTGGCCGTGGTTCGGGATGCCGATGATGTCCCCGGCCCAAGCCTCTTCCGCCAGTTCGCGGTCGGATGCAAGGAACAGCACCGGGTTCGAGATCGCCATGGGCTTTTTGGACCGCACATGCGTCAGTTTCATACCACGTTTGAAGTGACCTGAAGCCATACGGACAAAGGCAACCCGGTCGCGGTGCTTGGGGTCCATATTGGCCTGAACCTTGAAGACAAAGCCTGCGACTTTCTTTTCATCGGGCGCAATCTGACGCGGTTCAGCCGACTGAACTTGCGGCTGTGGGCCATAAGCACCGATACCTTCCATCAGCTCTTTGACGCCAAACGAGTTGATCGCCGAACCAAACCAGATCGGGGTCATGTGACCTTCCAAAACTGCCTGCGGGTCAAGTGCTGGCAGCAGTTCACGCGCCATCTCGACCTCTTCCAGCAGTTTTTCCAGCAGATGCTCGGGCACATGTTCGGCCAACTTCGGGTCGTCCAACCCGTTGATTTCGATGCTTTCCGCCACCTTGTTGCGGTCTGCGCGGTCCATCAACTCCAGCCGGTCGCGCAGCATGTCGTAACAGCCGATGAAGTCACGGCCCACGCCAATCGGCCAAGCGGCTGGCGTGACGTCGATGGCCAGCATCTCTTGAATCTCGTCGATGATCTCGAACGTATCGCGGCTTTCGCGGTCCATCTTGTTACAGAAGGTCAGAATCGGCAGATCGCGCAGGCGGCAAACCTCGAACAGTTTCTGTGTCTGGCTTTCCACACCTTTCGCACCATCGATCACCATGACGGCCGCGTCTACCGCAGTCAGCGTGCGATAGGTATCCTCGGAAAAGTCGCTGTGACCGGGCGTATCCACCAGATTGAAGCGGAAATTGTCATAGTCGAACGACATCGCCGATGCCGAGACCGAGATGCCCCGATCCTTTTCCATCTGCATGAAGTCAGACCGTGTCCGCCGTGCCTCGCCCTTGGCGCGCACCTGACCGGCCATCTGGATCGCGCCCCCGTAAAGCAGGAACTTTTCCGTCAGCGTCGTCTTGCCCGCATCCGGGTGCGAGATGATGGCGAATGTCCGGCGGCGGGCAATCTCGGGCGGCAGGGTGGGTTGGTTCGAGGTATCAAGCATGAGCGCGCGTATATGCGGGGAAACCTGCCGAAGCAAGACAAAGGGGGTGGTTCGAATCGTGAGGGTATGGCAATAAGAACATATAGTGAACAAATAATGGAGAGGATCAATGAATTTGAAAGAGATTGCAGATGAACTGGTCGCCGGATGCCGTGAGGATCGCGCCAAGGAAAACCTGTCAAAGCTATACGCTCCGGATGCTGTTTCGATCGAAGGGCAGGATTTTCAGGGAATGGGGCGCGAAACCCACGGTGTGGAAGCCATACGTGGCAAGCATGAGTGGTGGGAAAGCGTCCATGACGTGTCGGGCGCATCAGTCAGTGATCCATTTCCCCATGGCGACGACCGCTTTGCCGTTATCTTCGAAGTGCAAGGCACTGTGAAAGAAACCGGCGAAGCCTTTGATATGCGCGAGGTGGCCGTTTACCACGTGGCCGACGGCAAAATCGTGCGAGAAGAGTTCTTTTACTGATCAACGATCCGTTTCTGGTCTTCCCTGTCTGGCCGGTGCTAGACATGCGGCAATGACTGACAGGGAGGATCCGATGGATCTGGGAATTCAAGGAAAGCGCGCGCTGGTTTGCGCCAGCAGCAAGGGATTGGGGCTGGGCTGCGCAGAGGCTCTGGCAGAAGCGGGCGTTGATCTGGTGATGAACGCCCGTGGTTCTGACGCGTTGGAGGCTGAGGCCGCGCGACTAAGGTCAGAGCACGGCGTCGAGGTGCAAGCCGTCGTGTGTGACGTGACAACTGCCGAGGGTCAGGCCCAGGTGATCGAATCCGCGCAGGGCGTTGATATTCTTGTGACAAATGCAGGTGGTCCCCCTCCGGGGCTGTGGTCAGACTGGGATCGTGATGATTTCATTGAGGCGTTGGATGCCAACATGCTAACGCCAATTGCGTTTATGAAAGCACTGTTGCCCGGAATGATCGACAAAGGATGGGGGCGTGTCGTCAACATCACTTCACAGTCGGTGCGTGCTCCGATCCCGGCCTTGGGTTTGTCGAATGCAGCGCGTACGGGGCTGACTGGATACGTGGCGGGTACGTCGCGTCAGGTTGCGCCCTTTGGGGTCAATATCAACAACCTGTTGCCGGGCATTCATGCCACCGATCGGGCGGATTCTTTGGATGGCAGTGTCGCAGCGCAACAAGGTATTTCGATCGATCAAGCGCGTGCAAATCGAGCCGCCACTATCCCTGCACGTCGTTACGGTACACGGCAGGAATTTGGTGCTGCTTGCGCGTTTCTCTGCTCGAAACAGGCGGGTTTCATAGTTGGGCAGAACATTCTGCTGGACGGTGGCGCCGGAAACATGACGATGTAAAGATGGCTCAGAATTTCTCTTTAAAAGACCAGTTGTTTAATGCGGAAAAAACCCGCTATCTCGCGGGGTTGTTTGATGCAGCTGACGCGTCTTTTGATGCCGAGGCGTTTCATGCGCAGGTTATGTCGCGCCTGCTGAAACTGGAACTGAAAGAGAGAATGGTGTGGATTTCAGACTGCCTGCAACAGGCAGTGCCGGGCGATTTACCAGCGGTTGCCCCTGTCATCCTGCGCGCTTTGCCGCCGCCTTTGGACCCCTCGAAGACAGATGATGATTTCGGGGATTTCATTTTTGGACCGTTGGGCGAGTGGGTTGCAGAGATCGGGCTGGATCACGTTGATCTGGCTTTGGATGTGCTGGAAGAGTTGACCCAGCGGTTTTCCATGGAATGGGCCATTCGCCCGTTTCTGAACCATGATCCAGACGCCGTACTAAAGCGAATGCAGACATGGTGCAGCCATGACAGCTATCATGTGCGCCGGTTGGTGAGCGAGGGCACGCGGCCCCGGTTGCCTTGGGGACAGGGGATTGGTCTTGATCTGGCAGATCCGCTGCCGCTGTTGGACCGGCTGCACGGGGACGGCACACGCTATGTTACCCGGTCTGTGGCCAATCATTTGAACGACATCACCAAGAAAAACCCTGATCTGGTTCTGGAACGCTTGGAAAAGTGGCGCGCTGATGGACGGCAGAACGTGGCTGAGTTGGACTGGATGACCTCACATACGTTGCGCGGACTGGTCAAAGCAGGACACCCCGAGGCGATGAAGGTTTTGGGGTATGACCCTGAGGCCAAGGTGGCGGTGTCAGTGGATCTGACCTCAGAGGCCCGGATAGGCGGGGCGCTGGAGTTTTCAGTTGCCCTGACCGGCGCAGGCGAGCAGCCTGTTCTGGTGGATTATATCGTTCATTTCCAACGTCCTGGTGGAAAAATCTCAGCCAAAGTGCACAAACTCAAACAGGCGTCGCTTAAAAATGGCCACTTGCACCTGAGTAAACGACACAAGCTGAAGGGCGACGCCACAACGTTCAAACTGGTGCCCGGCGCACATCGGCTTGAGGTGCAGGTGAACGGCAAGGTCCGCGCGGGCGTGGATTTCGAATTGCTGGGCTCGACCTGAAAAGAAACACTCACGCTTTTGTCAAAAGCAAAGGCTTTGGATTGCTTGGCGCGGCTTGCTGCATTACCTGCGAAGAAACCATGTTTGAGGGGAAGACTGCGATGAAGCACGAGTCGGTGCAGAATTACTATGGTGAGGTCCTGCAAAGCAGCGCGGACTTGCAGACCAACGCGTGCTGTACGCCTGATGACATGCCGGATCATGTCAAAAAGATCCTTTCGAAAATCCATGACGACGTGCTGACCCGGTATTACGGCTGCGGTCTGATCGCGCCTCTGGATCTCGAGGGCATGTCGATCCTCGATCTGGGCTGCGGCGCGGGGCGTGACGTCTATGCCTTGTCGGCTATGGTGGGTGAAAACGGGCGGGTTGTCGGTGTGGACATGACGCCCGAGCAATTGGACGTTGCCCGTGCGCATCAGGACTATCACGCCCAAGCCTTTGGCCACGCCAAAAGCAATGTAGAATTCCATCACGGTTATATCGAAAAGCTGGATGAGCTGGATTTGGAGCCCGGATCGTTCGACATCATAGTGTCGAACTGCGTGATCAACTTGGCGACCGACAAGGATGCGGTTCTGCGCGGAGCGTATCGGCTGCTGAAAGAGGGTGGCGAGATGTACTTCTCGGACGTTTACGCAGACCGCCGTATCCCGCAGGCGATGGCCGAGGATGAAGTGCTGTACGGCGAATGCCTGTCGGGCGCGTTGTACTGGAATGATTTCCTGTCGATGGCCCGTAAGGCCGGTTTCGGTGATCCACGACGCGAGACTCACCGTCCGTTGACTATCGAAAATCCCGTGCTCGAAGCACGTGTGGCACCGCTTAAGTTCCTGTCGGCCACGTATCGATTGTTCAAACTACCCGCGCTGGAGCCGGCTTGCGAAGACTATGGGCAGGCGGTGGTCTACAAGGGCACCGTGCCCAACGCACCGCATGAGTTTGTTCTGGACGATCACCACATCATCGAAACCGGCAAGGTCTTTCCGGTCTGTGGCAACACGTGGATGATGTTGCAGGATACGCGTTTCGCGCGGCACTTTGATTTTATCGGTGATTTCTCGACCCATTACGGCATCTTCGAAGGCTGCGGTGGCGAAAGCCCGTTCGAAGCCGTGGGTGAGACAGCATCTTCGGGCGGTGGTTGCTGCTGATCCCTTGCACCTGAGGGGCGGGGTTGCTATCCCCGCCTAAGCCCGATGGATTTGATCGGGAAAGGCAATTGGGGTCCATCGGTGACAGGTAACGTAACTCCTCCACGTCTGGAAATTCGCGATATTATCCGCCGGTTCGAAGGGCGGGTTGTGGTGGATGACGTGTCACTGACCGTTCAGGCGGGCAAGGTGACGTGTTTGCTGGGGCCGTCGGGCTGCGGCAAATCCACGACGCTGCGCATGATCGCCGGGGTCGAAATGCAGGACTCGGGCGAGATCTACGTAGATGGCAAGCTGATCTGCGACACGGTTTTCAGGGTGCCGCCGGAACGGCGTGAGATTGGTCTGATGTTTCAGGATTTCGCGCTGTTCCCACATTTGAGCGTGGCCAATAACGTGGCGTTTGGCTTGAAGGGCAGCAAGGACGAAAAACGCGCCCGGGTTGAAGAATTGCTGCGCAAGGTAGACCTGATGCGCTTCATCGACGGATTTCCGCATCAGTTGTCGGGCGGGGAGCAGCAGCGTGTGGCACTGGCCCGCGCATTGGCACCACGACCCCGGATCATGTTGATGGACGAGCCGTTTTCCGGCCTCGACAACCGCCTGCGTGATGGCATTCGGGACGAAACGCTGTCTATCCTCAAGGAAGAGGACGCCGCCGTTCTGCTGGTCACGCACGAGCCGGAAGAGGCGATGCGCATGGCGGATGAGATCGCGCTGATGCGGCGTGGTAAGGTGGTGCAGCAAGGCGCACCCTATAACGTTTACACCCGACCAGCGGATAAAGCCGCCGTGGCCTTTTTCAGCGATGTCAACGTGTTGCGGGCGCAAGTGAATGGGGCTTTGGCAGATACGCCGTTTGGTCAGTTTCTTGCGCCCGGCATCCCGGACGGCACGGATGTCGAGATTGTATTCCGCCCGCAGCATGTCAAACTGGATTTTGACCGCAACGGAAAGGGACCTTTGCCCACGCCGACAGATGGTGTGGCTGCGCGGGGTGTGGTCGAGCGCGCGCGCTTTCTGGGAAATGAGAGCCTTGTCGAGTTTCGCATGGATTACGACGGCTCAATTCTGAAGGCGACGGTTCCAAATGTTTTTGTACCGGGGCCGGGTCGCGTTATGTGGCTGACCATTCGCCGTGACAAATGTTTCGTTTTCCCTGACAGCAAAAGCTGATCTGACGATTTCCGCCTGAGTGGTGCGCGAAAGCCTCAGAATGCAGGCCTGCGTCGCTTGCCGCAACGCAGACCGGGGTCTATCAAGGGCCAAACGCGGGGGTAAATCGAGCACATGCGTATTCTTCTGACCAATGACGACGGAATCAATGCTCCGGGCTTGATCACGCTTGAGGCAATCGCAGCCGAACTTGCCGGACCGGATGGCGAAGTTTGGGTGGTTGCGCCTGCCTTCGAGCAATCCGGGGTCGGGCATTGTATTAGCTATACCCATCCCACGATGATCGCCAAGCTCAGCGAGCGACGCTATGCGGCCGAAGGGTCGCCTGCGGACTGTGTATTGGCTGGGTTGCATGATGTAATGGTGGACTGCCCGCCGGATTTGGTCTTGTCGGGCGTAAACCGGGGCAACAACTCGGCTGAGAACACACTTTACTCAGGAACCATTGGTGGTGCGATGGAAGCGGCGCTGCAAGGCGTGCCGGCAATTGCACTGTCTCAGTATTTCGGCCCACGTAACCTGGGGTTGGATGATCCATTTGAGGGCGCTGCGCGCTTTGGCGCCGACCTGGTCCGGCGTATTCTGGATGCCACTCCGACAGAGCAGGGTGATTACCGCCTGTTCTACAACGTGAATTTCCCGCCTGTGCCAGCGGATGAGGTGCTGGGCACACGCGTAGCGGCACAGGGTTTCCGGCGTGATACACATTTCTCGGTCGAGCCACACAGTTCGCCCTCGGGGCGGCGGTTCCTGTGGATCAAGGGCGGTTATCAGCACAACCCGACGGCGCCGGGTACCGATGCGGCGGTCAATTTGGAAGGTTACATTTCGGTTACGCCGATGCGCGCCGACTTGACCGCGCATGACATGCTGGAGGCATTGAAGGCAGTCGAATGAGCGGACTGGACCCCGAAACCGTAATGCAGTTCCTGTTTGCCCTGCGCAAAAGGGGCGTGACCGATGCGCGTGTTTTAGCGGCAATGGAGCAGGTGGATCGGGGGCGGTTTGTCACTGGCCTGTTTGCGGATCGCGCTTACGAGGACATGCCGCTGCCAATCGCCTGCGGTCAGACAATCAGCCAGCCTTCGGTTGTCGGGCTGATGACACAGGCGCTGGATGTGCGGGCGCGGGACACCGTGCTCGAGATCGGAACCGGCTCGGGCTATCAGGCGGCGATCCTGTCGAAACTAGCGCGCCGTGTCTATACCGTCGAACGTCACCGGCGGCTGGTGAGCGAAACGGGCAAGCTGTTTACCGATTTGGGCCTGACCAATGTCACCGCCATGTTGTCTGATGGATCCTTCGGTTTACCGGAACAGGCACCGTTTGATCGGATCATTGTGACAGCCGCAGCCGAGGACCCTCCGGGCCCGCTCTTGGCGCAGCTTAAAATCGGGGGTATTATGGTTTTACCCGTGGGGCAGTCGGATGCGGTGCAGCAGTTGATCAAAGTGACACGCACTGAAACCGGTCTGGACTATGATGAATTGACGTCAGTTCGTTTTGTGCCTCTGCTTGAGGGACTTGGGAAGGACGAGAAGTAACAGGCTTTGTGAGTTGGTCGCCGGAACCCCGGAAAACAGGGGCAGGCTTTGAGGACAGAATTATGAAAGCAGTATCCAAATCATCTATGCGCCGCTGTGCAACCGGACTGGTCGCTGTGGCAGTTCTGGCCGGGTGTGAAGGGCCTCTGGACTATGATTTGCGCGGGCAAGTCGGCGGGTTCTCGACCACCGATGCGGCGCTGTCGGCCACTACGTCGCGGCCCAAACCGGACAGTCGGGGCGTGATCACCTATCCTAACTATCAGGTTGTCGTCGCCCGACGAGGCGACACGGTGCGGGACGTAGCCGCACGGGTGGGCCTGCCGGAAGAGGAATTGTCACGCTTTAACGGTCTGCAGACAACCGACACCTTGCGCGAAGGCGAAGTGCTGGCGCTGCCGCGGTCAGTGGGTGCAGGAAGCGGAGTGGATATCGCCTCGGTGGCCGGAAATGCAATCGATCAGGCCCCGGATACAAACTCGGTTCAGACAACGACGTTGGAACCTGCGAAACCAGCGACATCCCCGGCTCCAGTGACCTCGGGGCCGGAGCCGGTTCGGCACAAGGTGAAGAGGGGCGAGACAGCCTATACCATCTCGCGGCTCTATCAGGTGCCGGTTGAAGCCTTGGCGGAATGGAACGGGTTGGGGTCAGATTTCACCGTGCGCGAAGGTCAGTTTCTGCTGATCCCGGTCAAGAACCAACCAGCGCCAAGGCAAAGCGCTGCTGCCGCAGCACCTGTTGCGGCAACGGAAGTGACCGAGCCGGGGCAGGGCTCGCCCACGCCGACGCCGCCAAGCGCAACGCAGCCTCTGCCTGAAGAAGATGTTGCGCCGCTGGCCGAGGCCCCCGATGTGACGGCCGAAGCCCCAACCAATACGCGGTCTTCAGCTTTGTCTCTGCCGGTAAGCGGCACCATCATTCGTGGGTATAACAAAGGCAAGAATGAAGGTATCGACATCGCAGCGGCACCCGGCACGGCGGTGACGGCGGCCGACGCGGGCACTGTTGCGGCAATTACGGCGGACGCGGATCAGGTTCCGATCATCGTGGTCAAGCACAAGAACGATCTGCTGACAGTCTATGCCAATGTCGATGATATCACCGTCAAGAAAGGCGACCGGGTACGTCGTGGCCAAAAGCTTGCGCAGCTGAGGGGCGGAGACAATGCCTATGTGCACTTTGAAGTGCGCAAAGGGTTCGAGTCAGTCGATCCAGAGCCTTACCTGAAATAAGGGCAATAGCCCGTTTCGGGCCATGCTTTTTGCGCAAAGACTAGGAAAAGATGAAACCTGTCAATCGTTTGGGTCGTAATCGCTCAGGCGTTTGCCGGGTTCATCGGCAAAGACTTCCGGCAGAGGTAAGACGGATTCGATCAGGTCGATACGGAAGACCCGGAAACCCTGACGCAGCTCGCACCAGGCCGTGAGGGTCCAGACGCGGCCCCAATACTCCATGTGCAGCGGGCGGATAGTGCGGTTGGTGAGAACCCCGTCGATTCTGCGATAGGACAAGCGGAGTTTCTGGCGTGATTTGATGGCCGCGCGGATCGGGGCCATATGTGCCAGCCCGCGGGCGGCATCGGCAAAGGGGTAGACTGCGAATTTCCACGTGTCAGCTTCGGCCACAACCTGCGTCGGTAGAACCGCGTCGATTTTGTCAGCCAGCGCGTTGGCGGCGGCTTTAAGTTCCGGGTCGGCAGCTTCCGCCACGATGGCCATGCCAAGGTTCAGCGCCTCAAGCTCGGCTGGGGTCAGGTTCAAAGGGGGCAGAGTAATCTGCTCGCGCACCATGTAGCCTACGCCGCGCTCGCCTTCGACCGGAACACCCGAAGCCACCAGCGTGTCCATGTCGCGATAGATGGTGCGGACCGACACCTCAAGCCGGTCCGCAATGTCCTTCGCACGGTGCAGTTTGCCGTCGCGCAGGATCTGGATGATATCAAATAGGCGATCCGTGCGGCGCATGTCACGCCGCCCAGACTGCGCCTAGGCAGTCATGTTCCATAGCACTTTCTCGTGACGCATCTGAATGCTTTCAGGGTTGATGGCCGCCATCATACCGGCGCAAAAGTCCTGTTGTGGGAATTGTGCGGCGGCGTCCTTGGCCGCCTTCATGTCCGTCCAGATGACATAGTCAGTCCAGCGACCGTCTTCGCCCTGGCTCAACTGGCGGTGGGCAAAGCCCGGTGCGCTGCGCACAAAGGCTTCTGAGGCTTGGCTGAGCTTCACAAACTCTTCCGGTGTAGTGCCATTGGCGAGGGTGAAGGTGACGATTTCAGCAACATGGGTCATTTGGGTCTCCGTTGACCAGGTTTCGATACCGTCTACTTATGCGTACCCAACTGACATAAACCTGTCAGTTGAGAAATACGAGCCCTTAGATTCTTTCAGATCACATCAAATTTTGCCTTCAATCCGCTTCTGATCTCTTTTTACAAAAAGCCTCCGGGCGTAAACACAGAGCCAGTTCATATTCCCGGCGTTCATTCGCGCCGACGAAAAAGGAGAAAAGACATGCTCAACAATATCGGCCTTCCCGGTCTTCTGCTGATCGCCGTTGTGGTTCTGGTTCTGTTTGGTCGCGGCAAGATCAGCTCGCTGATGGGCGAAGTTGGCAAAGGCATCACCGCGTTCAAAAAAGGCGTGAAGGACGGAACGGAAGAGCTGGAACAGGATGCGTCCGAGATCGCCAAGGACGTGACCCCCGAAACCGAGAAAGACAAGGCGTAAGCGCAGATGTTTGATCTGGGCTGGACCGAACTTCTGGTCATCGGCATCGTCGCCCTGATCGTTGTGGGGCCGAAGGACCTGCCGGTGCTGTTCCGCAATGTCGGGCGTTTTGTCGGCAAAGCCCGTGGCATGGCGCGCGAATTCAGCAGCGCCATGAACGAGGCTGCGGATCAGGCTGGCGTGAACGAGATCAAGAAAGGTCTCAACGCCGCCGCGAATCCTGTGGGTTCTGCCGTGGACGGTGTCAAACAAGCCGCGCAGGACATGGCAAAAAGCATCGATCCCACTAAATTCGATCCTGACAGCGAAACCGGCAAACTGGCGGCAGAACGGGCCGAGCAGGCCAAGAAAATTCAGGCCACCACAGCACGTGCCGCTGCCGAGCGCAAAGCCAAGGAAGCCGCCGACGCACTGGCCAAGGCGGAAGAGGCCGAAGCCGCGCTGAATACTGAAAGCAAGACATGAGCAAGACCGACGAGATCGAAGATACCTCGGCGCCCCTGATCGAGCATCTGGCCGAGCTGCGCACACGGTTGATACACTGTGTCGTGGCATTTCTGGTCGGTATGATCATCTGCTTTACCGTGGCCACGCCGCTTTTTAACTTTCTGACAAATCCCCTGTGCGAGGTTCTGACCGAGCGTGGACAGGATTGCGGCCTGATTTTCATCTCGCCGCAGGAAGGTTTTTTTGTGGCTATCAAGGTCTCGTTGCTGGGCGGGTTTATTCTGGCGTTTCCCTATATAGGGATGCAGATGTGGCGCTTTGTGGCGCCTGGTCTCTACAAGTCGGAAAAGAACGCGTTTTTGCCCTTTATGCTGGCCTCGCCCTTCATGTTCCTTCTGGGCGCAAGCTTTGCGTTCTATGTCGTCACGCCACTGGCCTATGATTTCTTTCTTGGGTTTCAGCAGTTCGGCGCCGAAGGTGAAGCCGTAGCAGATGGTGCAACTGCTGCACCCCTGAGCGTTGTTTTCCAGGGCTCAGCACAGGAATACCTGAACCTGACGATCAAGTTCATCGTGGCTTTCGGACTGTGCTTCCAACTGCCGGTTCTTTTGACCCTCATGGGCAAGGCGGGACTGGTCAGCGCCGAAGGGCTGGGTGCCGTGCGCAAATATGCCGTCGTAGGCATTCTGGTTTTAGCGGCCATTGTCACGCCCCCTGACGTGATCACTCAGATCATCCTCTTTGTTGTGGTTTATGGTCTCTACGAAATTTCGATCTTTTTGGTAGCCCGGGTTGAACGGAAGCGAGAAGAACAATTGCGCGCCGACGGCTACTACGACGATGAAGAGGCCGAAGCGGATGAAGACCTTATGCAGGAGTTCGAAGACAAGAAGTAATCTGCTGAGAAAACAACAAAGGCGCGCCACATCTGGGCGCGCCTTTTTCGTTGGTGGGCCTTGTTGCGTCAATCAGAACATGCTTTGAACCCATCAGAATTGACCGGAGGACCCGATGGACGACCAAGCTTTGAACCGCATCGCCGCTGCATTGGAACGCATGGCACCGGCGCCTCTGGCAACGCCGGATTTCAACGCGGCACCGGCTTTTGTCTGGCATGTGGAACCAGAACGTCTGGAACCGGTGGAGCAGGTCAACCGCGTCGATTTGGACTTATTGGTCGGCATCAACCGGTCGCGCGATACCTTGCTCGACAACACACGCCGGTTTGCTGCCGGGTACAAAGCGAACAACGCGTTGTTGTGGGGCGCTCGGGGAATGGGGAAGTCCAGCCTGGTAAAGGCCGTCCACGGCACGCTCAGCACGGATCACCCGGATCTGAAACTTGTAGAGCTACAGCGTGAAGATATGGCTTCAGTCGCGCGCCTGTTGAATCATCTGCGCCCCGCCCCGTACCGGTTCATCCTGTTCTGTGATGACCTGTCGTTCAGTCATGATGACCAGCACTACAAGTCGCTCAAGGCCGTTCTGGATGGAGGCATCGAAGGCCGACCCGAGAACGTGGTGTTCTATGCCACTTCGAACCGCCGTCATCTGATGCCACGGGATATGATCGAAAACGAACGCTCCAGCGCCATCAACCCATCCGAGGCGGTTGAGGAAAAAGTCTCGCTGTCCGACCGTTTCGGTCTTTGGTTGGGTTTCCATCCCTGTGATCAGGACGAATACCTTGCCATGATTGACCGGTATTGCGCGGCCTATGGTGTGTCAGCCGATGCAGATACCCTGCGGGCTGAAGCGATCGAATGGCAAGCTACGCGCGGTTCGCGCTCGGGCCGTGTCGCATGGCAGTTCTTCGTCGATCTGGCCGGGCGCAATGGCGTCCATATCGCCTGATCCCAGCTTCATCTGGCTAAAAATACCTCCGCCGGAGGCATGGCCCGATAGGGCCATTTCCTATAGCAGCGCCAGAATGCGCGCGGCTTCACTTGCCGTGCTGTTCAACGCATCCCGGTCTTCTCCGGGATGAAACCTTGCACGTACAGCGGTGGGCATCGGTGCAGGTTCGACAATTGAAACGCGCGGACCGGTGCGTTCGGTTTCCGCGGCCCAGCTACGGGCCAGAGCCATCTGCGCCGCCTTGGTGGCCCCATAGATGCCATAGAATTTTTCACCAACCTTCGGATCGTCAAAGAACACCGCGTGGCCGTTTTCACCCAGCAGGGGCGTAACGTAGGGAATCAGAACCGAGGTCGCATTGGCGTTGGTGTCAACGGCCTTTGCCCACTCTTTGGGATCAATGAAATGAGCCGGTGTCAGGGCCGAGGTATGGATCGCTGTGTGCAACCAAAGATCCACCTTGCCCCAACGGTCGTGAATTCCTCTGCACAAGGTTGCCATGGCATTTGGATCGGTGATGTCCATAGGGGCCAGCGTTGCCGACCCACCCTTGGCCTTGATCCTGTCGTCCAGCTCTTCCAGCCCGCCGGTGGTGCGGGCAACGGCGACGATATGATATTCGGGCGCCAACGCTTCGGCCAGGGCAGCGCCCAACCCGCGAGAGGCCCCGGTGATAAGGGCGATTTTGGTCTGATCGGTCATGGCTGCGGTTTGAACCCCTGCGCGCGGGGCGTCAAGTCGCGATTAGCTGCCGGGAATGGTGATCCGCTTGGTCTGGCCGCTTTGTCGCAGCATAATGCCATGTTCATCAATCGCAACAACCGTACCCGAAGCAACCCGACTGCCGGTTTTGACCTCTTTTACTCGTCCCGACGAAAGTCGCATGAGGGCCCGCATCTCGGCCTTTGGTCCAAAGACGCCAAGGACCGACACGGAGTTCTTCTTCAACGCGCCCCGCTGGGTGGCCGCGCTTTTGACTGTTGCATTCGACATGATCTGCGGCCTGGACCGTAGCCCAAACCCCTTTTTAGTGAGTGGTGTGGGCCAACTACCAAAACCAAAGCGCAAGCAAAAGCGCATCACACACAGATGTCATCGAGAAAAAAATGCCCTACGAAAAAGCCCCTGAGATCACACGGCATTCACCGCTGAGTTGTGGCAAAAAACCACTCATCGAAACGGCCCGAACTGAATGCTGTCGTCACGTTACCAAAGCGAATCATCCGCCCTTAGCACCGGGGGGTAAAGGTGAACCCGTTTAGCCAGAAGCCAGCTTTGCCGCGTTCCACGACCCGCCGGGCACCTGCATGTCTGCACGCTTCTGGCTGACGCGGCTGCTGTTTTCCAGATTGTCCAGATAATCCTCGCTGACGCTGCCGGTGATATAATTGCCGTCAAAGCACGAACAGTCAAAGGCGTCGATCTCGGGGTTGCCTTCTTTGGCGGCCCAGATCAGGTCATCCAGATGCTGATAGAACAGAGCATCCGCGCCCAGTTCTTCGCGGATCTCCTCGATCTCTTTTCCGTTTGCGATCAACTCGGCCTTAGTCGGCATGTCGATGCCGTAGACATTGGGGTATTTTACCGGGGGCGAGGCGCTTGCGACATAAACTTTCTTGGCACCCGCGTCGCGACACATCTGCACAATTTTTTTGATGGTATTGCCGCGCACGATGGAATCGTCGATCAGCAAAACGCTGTGGCCATCAAATTCCAGCGGAACGGCGTTCAACTTGCGGCGAACGGATTTCTGCCGTTCAGCCTGGCCAGGCATGATGAAGGTGCGCCCGACATAACGGTTTTTCACCAGACCTTCGCGATAGGGGATTCCGGTGATCTTGGCTGCTTCCAATGCCACGGGGCGGGCACTATCCGGTACAGGGATGATCCGGTCGATTTCCAGACCAGACTCCTGAATCTGCTTGGCCAGCGTCTGCCCCATACGCATTTGGGTTTTGTACACCGAAACCCCGTCCAGCAGTGAATCAGGACGGGCGAGGTACACGTATTCAAAGATACAGGGCGTCAGCTTGCCTTCGACGGCCTGGAATTCGTGCATGTTGCCGTCCAGATCGATCAAGATCGCTTCACCCGGGCGCAGATCGCGCAGCTTTTCAAAGCCGTTGATGCCGAAGGCTACGTCTTCTGAGGCAAACGCATAGTCATCGCCCTGGCCATCGACCTCGCGCTTTGCAACCGACAGAGGACGAATCCCAAACGGATCGCGGAAGGCCAGCATCCCGACGCCCGCGACCAGACATATCACGGAATAGGCGCCCTGAACGCGTTCCATCGTCATCTTCACACCTGCAAACAGGTTGCGGATGGGTTCCGCATTGCCGTTTACCTTGATCGCGTCCGCCACCTTGTCGGCCAAGACGTTCAACAGAATCTCGGAGTCTGAGGTGGTGCGCAGATGGCGGCTGTATTTGCCGGTAACCTTCTCGCGCTGCTCGGCAGTGTTGGTAATGTTGCCGTTGTGAACCAGATAGATGCCATAAGGCGCGTTTACAAAGAACGGCTGCGCCTCGGCCGCGCTAAGCGAACCTGCGGTGGGATAACGGACATGGCCCATGCCGACATGGCCCAGAAGGGTTTCGGCGTCCTGAGCATTGAACACGTCCTTGACCAACCCGTTGGCCTTCTTTTCCCGGAAAAACTCGCCATTGAAGGTCACGATCCCCGAGGCATCTTGACCCCGGTGCTGCAGCATAAGCAGCCCGTCATAGATCTCGGCAAACACATCATGTGTCCGGCTTGCGATTCCCAAAATCCCACACATTTACGGGGCTCCAACTTCTATGACGATTTTATCTGAGGACTGACCGCTTTTCGGAGACGGGCCGTCTGCAAAGCGTATGCGGATGTCTTGGTAGCAGGTGAAATTGACGCCAATAGGGCGACTATCATCACGACCAGCGCGCATTCATACAGAAAGAACAAGATCGGTGGCTCCGATTCCGTGGCGGGTTGGCCTCCACATAAAGCCTAATGACCGGGCTGTCATCAAAGGATCACACTCACCTATTGCCGCAGGCGGAAATATTCGCCGGAGTCGTGTTGTGACGAAGGTGATGACATGCACAGACATATATGCTGTCATGCTAAGGAGTATCCGCAAGTTTGGAGTAGTAGAGCACACAGAGGACCCGAATGTGGCAGCATAAGTCTCAACAGAACAAGCAGGAACGCATCAAACAACGGTGTCATCGCTGCCGGGGCATGGGGCGTGCGCCTTGTCAGATCTGCAACGGTGCTGGTGAAGTTGCCAAAGGTCGCGATATTCTGGGTAAACCCATCTTTAGCCGGTGCGATGGCTGTTTCGGACTGAAAACCATCCGATGCACCGTATGTGGTGGCGAAGGTTTCAACTGACCGGCATTAAAAAAGCCCGGACAAATCCGGGCTTTTCGGTGAAATCCAAACGAATGAACGCTTAACCTTCGGCAGGTGCCGTGGTTGCAGGCTGGGCGTTGTCTGCGGTGCAGCTGGCTACCAGCTCTTCATATTGCGCCGTAACCCAGCCCAAAGCGGCTTCGGGATTTTGTTCTTCGATCTGACCGCTGAACTGTTCGAACACCTTGGCCGAGCGGCTTTCGTCAACGATCGTGTAAGATTGGCCGGTCATGACGGTGTCGTAGACAAAGAAAGCGATCGCAACCAGCAGAATGCCCCTTGCGATACCAAAGAACAGACCAAGCGCCTGATCCAGCCCCCCCAAGGCCGAGCGTTGCACCAGTGACGAAAACAACGGCGTGAAAATGCTGACCACGATTAGCGCTACGGCAAAGACTGCAGCAAAGCCGGTGATGACCGAAAGCTCGCAACTGTCGCGTAAGAAATCTCCGACAACGGGGATCTCCTTGACCAGTGGGACGGCCTGTGGGGCAAAGATGAACGCCAGAACGGCCGCTGCGACCCAGCCTGCGATTGCAAGAACCTCGCGCATGAAGCCACGTGAGTAGGCCAATATGCCCGACACCACGATGATCAGGGCGACGACCCCGTCAACTATTGTAAAACCTTCCATGGCCCTCGCCTGTTCGTTTTCTGCCCCTCAGGGCGCGACTTTAACCTGCTCCGAAGGTTTCGCCAACAAACCCAACCAAATCAGAGGGTCGGGTGAGTGACAGACCTGCCACAGTGCCGGTTTTGCCACCTGCCGGAGCAATTGCCGCTGTGAAACCAAGTTTTTGTGCTTCTTTCAACCTGTTTTCTGTCTGCGGGGCAGGTCTAAGTGCCCCAGATAGCGAGATTTCTCCGAAAACGACGGTGTCGGCTGGCAGGGCGGTGTCTTCACGCGCGCTGAGTAACGCAGCGGCAACTGCGAGGTCGGCGGCGGGTTCGGTGACCTTTAGCCCTCCTGCCACGTTTAGATAGACATCGAGGCCTGCAAACGGGATTCCGCAACGCGCCTCGAGCACGGCAAGGATCATGGCCAGCCGCCCGCTGTCCCATCCAACGACCGTGCGTCGGGGCTGGGAATGGGGCGAAGGGGCGACAAGGGCCTGCAATTCGACCAAAACGGGGCGGGTGCCTTCGATGCCTGCAAAGACAGCTGAACCGGGGCTGGGCGTGCCTCGTTCCGACAGGAACAGGGCAGAGGGGTTCGTGACCTGAGCCAGCCCTTTGCCAGTCATCTCGAAGACACCGATCTCGTCTGCCGGGCCAAAGCGGTTCTTGACGGCGCGCAGGATGCGGAACTGGTGGCCGCGCTCGCCTTCGAAATACAGCACCGTGTCGACCATGTGTTCGACCACGCGGGGACCGGCAATCTGGCCCTCTTTCGTAACGTGGCCGACCATTATGATCGAGACACCGTGCCGTTTCGCAAATGTGGTCAGTTCATGTGCTGCGGCCCGGACTTGTGACACCGAGCCCGGCGCGCTGTCCACATTATCGGCCCACATGGTCTGGATCGAGTCGATGATCGCCAGACCGGGCTTTTCAGCCTCAAGCGTCGTAAGGATGTCGCGCAAATTGGTTTCTGCCGCCAGTTGAACTGGCGCGTCCTCCAAACCCAGACGACGCGCACGCATCCGGACCTGAGCGCTGGCTTCTTCGCCCGAGACGTAGATGGTTTTGACACCAGCACGCGCGAACCGGGCAGCAGCCTGCAACAGCAGTGTGGATTTACCGATGCCCGGATCTCCGCCCACAAGAAGGGCAGAGGCCGGGACCAGACCACCGCCCAATACCCGGTCAAGTTCCTCGACCCCGCAAAGGGTGCGGGGCGGCGGGGTTTCCTCGGTCGACAAATCCGTGAGTGCAATGGACTGGCCGCGTTTGCCGCCGAGGGATTTCTTGGTCGGGCCAGCCGAAAGGGGCACGTCTTGAACGATGGTGTTCCATTCGCCGCACGCGTCGCAGCGTCCGGACCATCGCGTATGTGTTGCTCCGCAGGCCGAGCAGGAGAAAGAAGTCGTTTTTGCCATGCGGCCTTTGGTGCCCGAGCTTGGGCGGTTCTTCAAGCCCTTGCGGGCTTTCCTCACCAACGGTGGCGCGCTGCGGCCTCAGGCCCCGAACGGGCCATCGCCCACAGCGGGCGCTGACGCGCCTATTCCGCCGCCCGAGGGGGGGACATCGCAACCACGCTGGACGCCTTTGAGGCGCTGTCTTTGCGTGGTGTTTGCAACTGAGTCGACAGTTCGGGCAACAGCTCGAACAGTTCATCCCGCAAGCGTGCCAATTGCGACTTGGCGATGGTCTCTTCCATTTCCACATCGCGCGTCCATTGGCGCAATTCGTTTTGGATGACCTGAGCCTCTTCCAAACGTTGCTGGAAAAGCTCAATCTCTTGCTGCCGTTGTTGCAGGAACATCTGCGCCCGTTCGACCCGCGCGTCGCCATAGGTTTCGGCCAATTCCTGGCTGATCTGGCTCATTTGTGCAGCCAGTTCCAGGATCTCTGGTTCAAGCGATTGCAGGTCAGGGTGCTGGCGCAGAAACGCCATACGCTCTTTGACCGCGTCGAACTCGGAGGACATCATGAACAGCCCGCCTCGGTCAGCGGCATGGGCCATCTGATACGCGTTCGCGATGTCATGCATATCGAGGGCAAATTTGCGGTGGTTGTTTTCCAGGGCCATCATTCGTGCGTTTGCGGGCAGGTAGAATGCCAGCATTAGAATCAGTGCGGTCAGCCCGATCTGGATGAACATCCCGGCATCCGTCGCCGGTCCGTCGCCGAATCCGGCCTGCATCGAAAGCCAGGGCAACACGCCCGCAGCGGATAACATCGTGGTTGAAACGGCCAGCAGGGCCGCCATGCAAATCAGTAAAAAAGTCAATCTTAAAAAGGCATTCTGACATTGCAATGTGATGTTGTGGAGGGCGGCCATGATCGTCGAACTCCTTTTTCAAACCGGAACACACCGGGCCGAAGCGGAGGAAGATCAAACAACTTAGGGCGATCCGCTGCGGACCCGAATACTACAAATCTTAACTGCTCGAAATATAAAGATGATACTTAGATATGTGTTTTCAATCAATTAGGTCTGAGCTTTTCGTGAACCAGATGTCATCTCTGTAATATGACCCAGTGCGATGGATGCCAGAATACAGGCCGTGAACAGATAAAGACCCCATGCGGTCTCAACGGTGGCGTAAGAGATGCCCTTGGCCAATGTGATGTAAAGCGCGATCAGAAAAACGTCGGCCATGGCCAGTTTGCCGAGGATATTCAGCGCGGGTTGGACGCGGGCATCCAGCAGGTTCCATTGGATCAGCGCGGTGCCGATGGTTTTGATGTACGGCGCGAAGAGGGCGAAGACGGTGACGATCAGTGCGAGGAAGATGTCGGATTTCCACAAGGACTGGAGCCCGGTGATGACGCTGATTTCGCTGAGGCCGAAGATCGGCAGGAACCCCGCGCGCATCAGCGGAGCGAACCACGCGATGGGGTAGAGGATCAGGAGCGAGAGGGTGGCGAGGCGGAGGGTCATTCTCTTACTATTTGTCAAATAAGAAGGAATAAACAGATCAGAAAACAAGCGACGTCCAGATTTAAACGTGAACTATCCCATTTGCGTAAATAGTCTCTGCGCCTGTACAGCCTGACCACGAGGAAGAGTGAACCAATAATAAAGTTAGGTAAGAGCAGTTCTGTAGTTTGAGACCAGAAAATGACAACGAGCGTGAGAGAGAAAAGAATTAAGAAGGCTGACCAAGCAAAAACAGCTCTCTTGAGGCTAGATTTGTCCTTAGGCTTAACACTGACAGCTTTTATTTTCTCAGGCCGTTCGAGTGTCGCGGTATTGGATGACCATAAGCTTTTGTAAGCTGGCTTGGTGCCTTTTGCTATAGAGCCAACGGTTTCGGCGACAACAAGGCTGCCTACATAGTAGATGCCTAAATCTCTGACAAAGTTAGAAGTTTCAAGCAGAGTCACTTCGCCGTTCACCGAACCGCCTCAATCGGCCCCTCCGCACTGCCACTAATGAACTGCTCGACATAAGGATCACCCGAGGCATCCATCTGCCCGACGGGACCGGTCCATTGGATGACGCCTCCGTGCAGCATAGCGACGTTGTCGGCAATCGCGCGGACCGAGCTCATGTCATGGGTGATGGTCATCGCGGTGGCGCCCATCTCGGTCACGATTTCTCGGATCAGGTCATTGATGACGCCGGACATGATCGGGTCAAGGCCGGTGGTGGGTTCGTCGAAAAAGATGATCTCGGGCTCGGCGGCGATAGCACGGGCAAGGCCCACACGTTTTTGCATCCCCCCTGACAGCTCGGCCGGAAAACGGTCGGCCACGTCGGACTTCAGGCCCACGCGCCGCAGTTTTTCGATAGCGATTTCGCGCGCTTCCTCGGTCGGACGTTTCAGAGAACCACGCAGCAGGCGGAAGGCAACGTTTTGCCAGACGGTCAGTGAATCAAACAGGGCGGCCCCCTGAAACAGCATCCCGAACCGGGCCAGAAACGCGTCGCGGTCGCCTTTGCTGGCGTCTTTTCCGTCCACATAAATCATGCCGCTGTCGGGGTGGATCAGGCCAAGGATACATTTCAGCGCAACCGATTTCCCGGTGCCCGACCCGCCGATGATAACCATCGAAGTGCCCTTGGGGATCTCAAGGTTAAGACCTTGCAATACGTGGTTGTCGCCAAAGGCTTTATGTACGTTCTCCATCCGGATCATAGCGAGAAGAATACCCCTGTGAGAACGAAGTTTGCGGCCAGGATCAGCACGGCTGCGGCCTCGACCGAGCCTTTGGTGGCGCGGCCCACGCCCTGTGCACCGCGACCGGAATTCATACCGTAATAGCACCCCATGATGGCGGCGATCAGGCCGAAGACTGCGCCTTTGACCAAAGACGAGACGATGTCGCGGGCTTCAAGGAAATCGACCGTGTTCTTCAGATAGGCCGCCGGATTAAAGCCCAGATTTTGAGTGGCAACCGTGTAGCCTCCGGCAATGCCGATGATATCGCCCACTGCGACCAGTGCGGGCACGGTGATCAGCGCAGCCAACACGCGTGGAGCGGTCAGGTATTTCATCGGATGGGTCGACAGCGTGACAAGCGCGTCGATCTGTTCGGTCACTTTCATCGTGGCGATCTCTGCAGCGATGGAAGAAGTTACGCGGGCAGCAATCATCAGGCCGACCAGCACCGGGCCAAGCTCTCGCACCATACCGATGGCGACGATCTGAGGCACCACCGCTTCGGCGTTGAAACGCGCGCCGCCGGCGTAGATTTGCAACGCCAGCGCGCCGCCGGTGAAGATAGCGGTCAGGCCGACCACGGGCAGGGAAAGCCAACCGATATTAAGCAAGGCCATTCCGAACTCGCGCGGATAGAAAGGCGGGCGCAGGATATGCGAGATGGCATCCAGCGCAAACAGGGCCACCCGGCCAAAGGCTGCCATCAGGCTCAGTACAGCCCGGCCCAGCCCCCCAAGCGCGGAAATTGGGTTCATTCCACGTAGCCCCGCGAATAGCGATTGCCGAGAGATGTCAGTATTTCGTAACCGATTGTTCCGGCAGCTTCAGCCAGATCGTCGACAGTCTGGTGGCCGTTGAGAATGCGCAGGCGTTCCGGGTCGTTCGGCAAGTCGGTAACATCCACCGTGATCAGGTCCATCGAGATACGGCCGACCACCGGGCAAGGCTGGTTTCCGGCAAAAGTGTCAATCCCTCCGCCGATGGCACGATGCAGGCCATCAGCATAGCCCGCCGCGACGGTCGCGATACGTGACGGGCGGCGTGCGACCCAGCTGTTGCCGTAGCCGACGGTTTCGCCCACCTCTAGTTGGCGTACCTGAATGACGGGCAGATCGACGGTGACAACCGGCTTGGCCCCAGCAAACGGCAGACCGCCATAAAGGCCGATACCCGGGCGGCAGAAATCGAAATGGAACTCTGGCCCCAGTAAGGTGCCTCCGGTTGCGGCCAGCGAACGCGGGGCAGTGATGCCGTCGGTCATCTCGCGGAAGGTCTTAAGCTGCTGATGGTTCATCGGGTGATCCGGCTCGTCCGAACAGGCCAGATGAGACATGACCACCGCCGGGTTCAAGGCCTCAGCCTTTGGGCGCAATTCGGCCCAGTCTGCGGGCTCCAGCCCCAGACGGTTCATGCCGCTGTCCAGTTGAATGCCGAATGTGTGGTCAGGGAGTGCTTGCAGGTGACGCTGGAACTGTTCGGCCGAGTTGATCAGAGGCGTCAGGTCGTGCGCGCGCAGCAGATCCGTGTCGCCTTCCATATGCCCAGAAAAGACACCGATCATCGGGCCAGGTCCCACGGCCTCGCGCACGGCAGCACCTTCCTCGGCGGCGGCAACAAAGAATTTGCGAACGCCTTCTTCGGCCAGCGTGTCACTGACAGGCCCGACACCCAGCCCATAGGCATCGGCCTTGACCACGGCTCCGGTTTCAACCCCGGTCTTCGCATCAAGCGCGCGCCAGTTGCTGGCCAGCGCATGAAGATTGATCGTCAAACGTGCAGTACTCATGGCACTGTTCATGACATCGCGCTGTCCAAGGTCAAGAGGGAATGGTGCTTTTCTGATGCGTATTCCGTTGCACGATGTTGCCAATCATCAGATGGCGCCGAAAACCATGACGTTTTAGCGGTTTTTCGCTGTGAATGGTTCGCTTTGCGATTGTTTTCACATTGGTGTTAAAGCGATCTTGCGAGAATGATCGTTCCATCATTGTTCAGTCAATGACAAAGCAGCGAGAATTGAGGAAGTCATGAAGTTTTCGACCGGGTTGGCTGATAGCCCCTTCAATGTGGCCCAGTTTTTCGAGGATGTTTTTGCGGCGTCTGAAGGCACGGATGAAGGCGTGGTCATTGGTGCCTTTGTGCAAGACCTGATCGACAGCACGCCATCAAAGGACCTGTTGGTCTGCACCGCGCATAGCGAAAGCCAACTGCTGGGCTGTGCCATCTTTTCGCGCATCATGTTTCCGCAGGACGCGCGTTGCGTATTCATCCTGTCGCCCATGGCGGTTAGGACAGACAATCAAAAGACTGGCGTGGGGCAGGCATTGATCTCTTACGGGTTGGACTGCCTGCGCGCAGCTGGTGTGGATGTGGCGCTGACCTATGGCGATCCCGGGTACTATTGCAAAACCGGCTTTGGTCAGATCTCTGAGACAACCGCGCAACCGCCGCTGGCGCTGAGCCATCCGCACGGATGGCTGGGGCAGTCATTGGATGGTCAGGATCTGACACCGCTGAAAGGCCCGTCGCGCTGCGTGCCCGCATTGAACAATCCATCGCTTTGGTGAGGGGAATCGTGCGGTACGCGAAAGGACCTGTCGCCAGTTCAGAGAATAATCGAGCATTGTCTTGTTGTTGTGAACATGGCGCGCCACCAGCTTCTTTTGCGGCCGTTGTCTGGGGATATGGCCGGCCATAATCCGCAGCGCCGGCGGCGATGCAGACCTGTTGCTGTGGAAGCTTTGTTCAGCGGTTCTAACACAGCGTGGCTGATGCGCCATCGCTTCGGCCGGAGGAACAGGAAAAGTCAGAGACCGCCTGTTCAGTAGCCTTCGATCTCGCCACCCTGCTGCCAGGGTTTGACCAGATTGCCAAAGCGTGTGAACTGGGCTTCGAACGAAAGCTCGACGGTGCCAATGGGACCGTGGCGTTGCTTGCCGACAATGACCTCGGCCTTGCCGTGCAGGCGTTCCATCGCCTGCTTCCACTCTTCCATCTTTTCCAGCTCGTGATCACCGGGCTTTTCGCGTTCCTTGTAGTATTCCTCGCGGAACACAAACATCACCACATCGGCATCCTGCTCGATCGAGCCCGATTCCCGCAGGTCGGACAGTTGCGGGCGTTTATCGTCGCGGTTTTCGACCTGACGGCTCAGCTGTGACAGGGCGATGACCGGGATATTCAGTTCTTTGGCGATGGCCTTCATACCCATCGAAATCTCGGCAATCTCGTTCACGCGGTTGTCGGACATACCTCGGCAAAGCTGCAGATAGTCGATCACCAGAAGGTCCAGACCATGCGTCCGCTTGAGCCGACGCGCACGGGCGGCAAGCTGCGAGATCGGCAGTGCCGGGGTGTCATCGATGAACAGGGGGCAGGCTTCCAATTCCTTGGCCGCGTCCACGAAGCGGCGGAACTCGGCCTCGGTCATATCGCCTTGACGGATCTTGTGCGAGGAAATCTCGGACGCTTCGGCCAGCACACGGCCCGCCAACTGCTCGGCGCTCATCTCAAGTGAGAAGAACCCGACCACACCACCGTCAATCGCGCCTTCCGAGCCATCCGGCTTCTGTCCGCGTTTGTAGGCTTTGGCCACGTTGAACGCTACGTTCGTCGCCAGCGAGGTTTTCCCCATCGACGGACGCCCGGCCAGAATGATCAGGTCAGAGGGGTGCAGGCCCCCAAGCTGTTTGTCCAAGTCGGCCAGACCGGTGGAAATCCCCGCCATTCCACCACCGCGCTGGTACGCTTCATTGGTGACGTTGACGGCTTCTGTGACCGCCTTCAGGAAGGATTGAAAACCTTGTTCGGTCTGGCCCTGCTCGGATAGCTGATAGAGCTGCTGCTCGGCCTCGACGATTTGTTCTTTTGGCTCACTGCTGACTTCGACCCGCGCTGCCTTGTCTGAAATGTCGCGGCCAAGTCGGATCAACTCGCGCCGAATGGCGAGGTCATAGATCATCTGGGCATAGTCATGCACAGCAAAGGCGCTGATCGAGGCACCGGCAAGCTTGACCAAATAGGCCGGGCCGCCCAGCTCCTTCAAGCCTTCATCTTCGCCCATGAAGGATTTCAGTGTGACCGGTGAGGCCAGCGCGTTTTTAGCGATGCGGGCGGCGGCGACTTCATAAATCCGGGCATGAACCGGATCATAGAAATGCTCGGCCCCGATGATCGAGGCGACCCGGTCATAGAGGTCGTTATTGGTCAGGATCGCGCCCAGAAGCTGCTGTTCAGCCTCAATGGAATGCGGCATGGTTTCTGCGTTTTGAATCTGTGCCGCTGCTTGCTCGATACTGCTGATCTCGTTCATTGCTGCTCTCACCGTCCCTTGGGACATGGTCCATAGCTTAGCCCTGCGAGTCGGGGCAAATTGTATGTTTTCTGGGGATATGCTGTGAATATCTCCGGGCCCCATCATCTTGAAGCATGACGGGGCTGTACGTCAACATGTAGTGCGAATTAAGTCCGCGGACCTGCTACTGTTTCCGCTCAGAAAATTGATTTCGCGACGTCAGCTTTTATTCGCTTCCTGCCACCCCCGCGGGTCATTCAGGAAGGCCTCGACGCCGCTAAGGGTCTCTTCGTCAAAGGCCTTTTGCGCCTTGGCCTCGGCAAGAACATCCCACCAAGTGCAAAGCGAATGCAGCTTTACACCGTGATCGCCCAGTGTTTTCTCGGTTTCGGGAAAGATGCCGTAGTAGAAGATCACCGCAGTATGCCCGCAGGTCGCGCCGGTTTCGCGGATCGCGTCCACGAAGGAAAGTTTCGAGCCACCGTCGGTTGTCAGATCCTCGACCAGCAGCACCCGCTCGCCTTCGTTCATCGCGCCTTCGATCCGAGCGTTGCGGCCATAGCCTTTGGGTTTCTTGCGCACATAGGTCATCGGCAGCGCCATCCTCTCGGCAACCATGGCGGCAAAGGGGATGCCTGCGGTTTCGCCGCCGGCGATGTTATCGAACGCCTCGAACCCGGCCTCGCGCATCACGGTCACGGTCAGGAAATCCATCAGTGTCGAACGGATGCGCGGGTACGAGATCAGCTTGCGACAGTCGATATAGGTCGGGCTGGGCAGTCCGCTTGCCAGGGTAAACGGCTCACGCGAGTTGAAATGGACGGCCTTGATCTCCAGCAGCATCCGCGCGGTCAGGCGGGCGATTTCGGTGCTGTCGGGAAAGGAACTGGGGATCATGGCGCAAACCTCGGGGCTGAAAACACGTTGCGGGCTGATAGCCCGACCGTTGGGCCGGAGTCGAGAGGGCAAAAAAGAAAAGCGGACCCCCAAGAGGTCCGCTTTTCGCCCTTTCGGGCAGAGCGCCAAGGTGGGCTTAGCTGCTCATGTCGTAGGCGCGTTCCCCGTGTACCGAAAGATCGAGCCCGTTTGTCTCGGTTTCGGCGTCTACGCGAAGCGGGGTGATAAGTGCAACCACCTTCACCAACACAATCGTGACAACTGTCGTAAAGGCCCCCACGATCACCAGGCCGCCCAACTGCGCGGTCCACGTGCCAAGGCCAAAAGCAGCGATCATGATGGTGCCGAAAATGCCGCCGACGCCGTGTACTGCAAAGACATCCAGTGTGTCGTCGATGTTTAGCTTGTTGCGGATGACATTGACGGCTTCCTGACACAATATACCGGCGACCGCACCGATGATCAGTGCTTGTACCGGACCCACAAAGCCCGAGGCTGGGGTGATCGAAGCCAGACCAGCAATGGTGCCTGTGACCAGACCAACCATGGAAGCCTTGCCAAAGCGGATACGTTCCCACAGGGCCCAGGTCAGCGACGCGGTTGCGGCGGACAGATGCGTAACAGTCATTGCCATCGCGGCCCCGCCGTCTGCGGCCAGCTGTGATCCGCCATTGAAGCCGAACCAACCGACCCAAAGCATCGCGGCTCCAACCATGACATAGCCAGGGTTGTGCGGCGGTGTGGTGCGGTTGCGGCGCGGGCCAAGTATGACGGCGATGATCAGAGCAGCCAGACCAGCGGTTTCATGGACTACGATTCCGCCCGCAAAGTCGCGTACGCCGATCTCGCCTAGAATGCCGCCATCAGCCAGCATGCCGCCGCCCCAGATCCAATGGACGACCGGCGCGTAACAGAGCAGCATCCAAAGGGCCGAAAAGGTCAGGACAAAGCCAAAGCCGACACGTTCGACATAGGCGCCAACGATCAAGGCCGGTGTGATGATCGCAAAGGTCATCTGAAAGGCGAAGAACAGGATCTCGGGCAGAGTACCCGCAAGGCTATCGGCATCCACACCATTCAGGAACGCTTTGCCCAAACCACCCCAAACCCCGCTTTCGCCAGGGCCGAAGGCGATCGAGTAGCCCGCAACGAGCCACAAAATGCTCATCAAACAGGCGATTGAAAAGCAATGCATGAACACGCTGAGTACATTTCGGGCACGTACAAGCCCGCCGTAGAACAGGGCAAGACCTGGCAATGTCATGAAAAGGACCAGTGCGGTTGCAACGATGATCCAGGCTGTATCGGCTCCATTCATGGGCCGTTCTCCTTTCCCCTGCGTTTGGTTCGGAACGCTTTGTGTCGGCGCTCGGAACCCTTGTGAGTGTGTGCGCAGCCTTGAAACGGAGGAGAGGTGAGGAAAAAAGAGGCAGAGTTGTTAAAGGCGCTTAAAATGTCACCTTTTCTTCAAGTGATGACATTTTTTGCGGCTTTTCAGGCATCTTGCCTAAGGAATGGGCGTTTAGGAAAGGCCATCTTTAAGTAGATCTAACGCGTGATCACGCGCTGCCAGCCGGACCGCATCTCGCCCCAATGCGCCAAATTCAACGGTTTCGGTTCGAGTGTCTCTACTGTCGCGGGCCAGTCCGAAACACACTCGCCCTTCCGGTTTGAACTCGGATCCGCCCGGTCCGGCAATGCCGGTGATCGATACGGCAAGCTGCGCCGGAGAATTGCGAAGGGCTCCGTCTGCCATCTCGCGGGCGACCTCCTCTGACACTGCGCCATGCGCGGCCAGCGTTTCGGCCAAAACACCCAGCATGTCCTGTTTGGCTGCGTTGGTGTAAGTGACAAAGCCCCGGTCAACCACAGCGGAGCTGCCGGGAATATCGGTCAGGGCCGCAGCCACCATCCCGCCCGTACAGCTTTCAGCCGTGGCGATCATCACGCCCTGCGCCTTGGCAAAATCCAACAGCTCGCTCACGTTCACAGACCCAGTACTCCGTGTGCTATTCCCGCCAGTATCATCACGCCGATGGCTGCGAAAACGCCTGCGATGACGTCGTCGAGCATAACGCCCATCGGATCGCCACGCCTGTCGGCCCAGCCAACGGGGCCGGGCTTGGTGATATCGAACAGGCGGAACAGGATGAACCCAGCCACCCAACCGGGCCAAAGGGCGGTAATGTCGATCCCATGGGCCCAAGACGGGTAAGAAATCGCCCAAAGCGCGATGAACTGGCCTGCGACCTCATCAACGACGATTTCTGACGGGTCGTGATCATCTTGGCCCTCGGTCATCACGCGGGTTGCCCAAAGGCCGCCAACAAAAACGGCCAGTGTTGCAAGTGCCAGCAGGGGAAACCCACCCAACGTGTGCAATATCCAAGCCATCGGCAGCGCCGCCAAGGATCCCCAGGTTCCGGGGGCAGGGCGCAAATATCCGACACCGCCGACCGTACCGATCACCTGTGCCGTGGTCATTGTTTCACCAAGCAGGCTGTGGCGAGCGAGGCGATCCCTTCGCTGCGACCAGTAAAGCCCAAACGCTCAGATGTGGTGGCCTTGACCGAGACCTGATCTGCGCTTAACCCCATGATTTTAGACATTTCAGCGCGCATGGCAGCGGCATGAGGGCCGATTTTTGGATACTCGCAGACTAAGGTGCAATCGACGTTCGAAATGCGGTATCCCATCTGCCCGGCCAGCTCGACCGCATGGCGCAGAAAAATCTCGCTGGCAGCACCCTTCCATTGCGGATCTGAGGGCGGGAAGTGGTGACCAATGTCACCCTGCGCCAAAGCGCCGTAGATCGCATCGGTTACGGCGTGCATCCCGACATCCGCATCTGAATGTCCCTGCAATCCGCGCCCATGAGGCACCTTCACACCACACAGGATAACGTGATCCCCCTCGCCAAAACGGTGTACGTCATACCCGTTGCCAAGCCTTACATCCATATCCGTTCCCATTATCCGTTCCGCCCGGGCAAAATCCTCGGGTCGGGTGATTTTTAGATTGTCTGCGTCGCCGGGGACAATGCATACATCAAGGCCCGCCTTACGGGCGACCTCCACATCATCCGCAGCCCCGCCCGAATGGGCTGCGTGTGCGGTTGTGATGGCGTCAAAGTGAAACCCCTGCGGTGTCTGCGCAGCATAGAGGCCATTGCGATCCTGCGTGCCCGTTACAGCGCCATCCCGCCCAACCCACAGCGCATCCGTGACAGCAAGCCCCGGGGCAGCCGCTTGGTGCGTTTCCAGCGCGTTCAAAACGTCCTTTATGATGCGCGACGAGACACAAGGGCGGGCCACGTCGTGGATCAGAACATGTTGCACACCCAGACCTTCCAGGGCCTTCAATCCGCTACTTACTGAGCCTGAGCGATCTGATCCGCCAGATGCGAGGATCAGATCTGAATTGCGAAACTCTTCCCATGCGGGGGTGTCTTCGTCTGAAAGCACAAGTACGATGTGATCCACCTGTCCGCGGAACCGCTCGATCGTCCAGTCTGCCACGCGACGGCCCGCAAGGCTGCGCCACTGCTTGGGTATGCCACCTCCGGCGCGCAACCCGCGCCCTGCGGCGACTATGATGGCGGCTGTAGTCATGTCTCGGGCGCTCCTTCGTATTGGGCTGTGTTTAGGCGGCGGTGAAAGCAGAGGCAATCACCCAAGGTAAAACGATTAAAAGTTAGGCATTTGATGATTTTGCGGGCTTGTTTCGCGCCGTTTTGTTGTTCATATGCGCGGAATTCGATATCAAAACCGCAACTGCCCAAGGATTAAGCACGTTGACTCTGCGCCTCGCTGAAAAAGAAGTAACATCACCGGTCCTTCTGGCTCCGATGGCCGGAATCACTGATCGCCCGTTTCGCGATCTGGTGATGCGGTTTGGTGCCGGCATGGTGGTAAGCGAAATGGTCGCCAGTCAGGAGATGGTGCAAGCCAAGCCTGGCGTGCGCGAACGTGCGGAACTGTCTGCGGACGTAGAAAACACTGCCGTGCAATTGGCCGGGCGTGAAGCGCACTGGATGGCCGAAGCCGCCCGTCAGGTGGCCGACAGGGGCGCGCGGGTGATCGACATCAACATGGGCTGTCCCGCCAAGAAAGTGACCAATGGTTATTCTGGTTCGGCGCTGCTGAAAACGCCGGATCACGCACTGACCCTGATCGAAGCCGTGGTCAGTGCCGTTGATGTGCCGGTGACCTTGAAAACCCGGCTAGGCTGGGACGACTCTCTGCTGAACGCACCAGACGTGGCGCGACGAGCGCAGGACGCCGGAATTCAGATGGTCACGATTCACGGGCGCACGCGGTGTCAGTTTTACAAAGGGCATGCCGATTGGCGGGCGATCCGGGCCGTGAAAGAGGCTGTGTCGATTCCAGTCATCGCCAATGGCGATATCGTGGATACCGCTGCCGCGCAGACTGCGCTGGATCAGTCCGGTGCAGATGGGGTGATGGTCGGGCGCGGCGCGCAGGGCAAGCCCTGGCTCTTGGCGCAGGTATGCCATGACCTATTTGGGGCAGAGGCCCCTGAGGTTCCGATCGGCGCGGATCTGATCGACATGGTGCAGGCGCATTATCAGGCGATGCTATCCTTCTATGGGGCGGACCTCGGCCTGCGCGTCGCCCGCAAGCATCTTGGATGGTACATGGATGAAGCCGCGACACCGGCGCCTTTGCGGCGAGCCGTTCTGACCTCACGCGATCCAAACGAAGTGTTGCGCCTGCTGGCGGATGCGCTGAGCGAGACGGGCGAGGTGGCGGCATGAACTCGAACGCCAGCATCTGGAACTCATTGCCCGTTCCGGCCTTCATCATTGATCCGGACGATCGCATTTCCGATGTAAATGCAGCAGGTGAAGGGTTTCTGAACGCGTCACGCAAGGCTGTGATCGGCCATCCCGTGTGGGATCAGATCGCCGTAGATGCACCGCTTGAAGAGGCTTTCGAGCGCGCGCGCACCTATGGTACGCCGCTTTTTGTCAACGATGTCGACGCCGGATCAGGAAACCGCGCACCGTTGCAATGCGCGTTGCAGATCGCGCCTTTGGTTGGATATCCTGGATCGATGATCATGATCATCTCGCCGCGCGAATTGTCGGGGCGGATGACACGGGGCAACACGGTCAAATCGGCCGCGCAATCGGCCATTGGCATGGCTGAGATGCTGGCCCACGAGATCAAGAACCCCTTGGCCGGGATCACGGGCGCCGCGCAGTTGCTGAGCATGAATATCCCGGCGCAAGATTTAGAACTTACAGACTTAATCGTGGCGGAAAGCCGCAGAATTGTGAAGCTGCTGGAGCAGGTTGAACAATTCGGAAACTTGCAGAAACCCGACTTCAAACCAGTCAATATCCATGACGTTCTGGATCGCGCCCGCCGGTCAGCCTTGCTGGGGTTTGGCGCGGACATGACGATCATTGAAGATTACGACCCGTCCTTGCCGTTGGCCTTCGGAGACCCGGATCAATTGTTGCAGGTGGTTCTGAACCTGCTCAAGAACGCATCCGAAGCTGCTGGGCCGCAGGGGGGAACCATCCGGCTTCGGACTTACTTCGAACATTCCTTCCGTCTGCGCCGCAGCGATGGGTCTGGTCATTCATTGCCTTTGCAGATCGAGATTATCGACGATGGACCAGGGTTGCCCGAGGACATTCGCGGGGACATTTTTGACCCCTTTGTCTCGGGCAAGGAAAATGGCACCGGGCTGGGGCTGGCGCTGGTGAGTAAGATCATATCGGACCATGACGGCTGGATTTCAGCCGAGTCCGTTCCCGGGCGAACCGTATTCAAACTGTCGCTGCGCCGCGCGCCGCGCGAGGTCGCCGAGCACAAAAAGGAGACCACCTAATGGATGGCACCGTACTGGTTGCGGATGATGACCGCACGATCCGCACCGTTCTGACACAGGCCCTGACGCGTGCAGGGTGCAAGGTGCATGCAACGTCGTCGCTGACCACGCTGATGCGCTGGGTTGGGGAAGGTAAGGGCGATGTGGTGATCTCGGACGTGGTCATGCCAGATGGCAACGGATTGGAAATGCTGCCAAAGATTGCCGAAGATCGTCCCGGACTGCCCGTCATCGTGATCTCGGCGCAAAACACGATCATGACGGCGATTCAGGCGGCAGAGGCGGACGCCTATGATTACTTGCCGAAACCTTTCGATCTACCTGACTTGATGAAACGAACCGCGCGGGCCTTGGATCAAAAGCAACGGGTACAGCCCGAAACGGCTCATGTAGATGGCGAGCGTCCGGACGAATTGCCTTTGGTCGGGCGCACCCCGGTGATGCAGGCCCTGTACAGGTTGGTCGCACGGGTAATGAACACCGATTTGTCGGTGCTGATTTCCGGTGAAAGTGGAACAGGTAAGTCCCTGATTGCACGCGCTATTCATGACTTCTCGGACCGGCGCACATTACCTTTTGTTACAGTTACGGCGGCAGAGTTGCGGGATCTGGAAGGACCCGCGCGTGTTTTGGCGCGTGCTCGCGGCGGCACGCTGTTGATCGATGAAATCGCAGATATCGAAGATGAGGTTCAGGCCCGTATCGTGCGCATGATGGATACACCCGGCGATCATGTTCCGCGTTTCATGGCCACAAGCCAGTCGGATCTGACGGAAGGGATGGAAACCGGGCGCATTCGTCAGGATTTGTATTACCGGTTGTGCGGTGCCACCATTCATGTGCCGTCATTGCGTGAACGGGTGGATGACATTCCGCTGCTAGCGGAACATTTTCTGGCCCGCGAAGAGCGTGAAAGCGGTGCAAAGCGCTGGCTCAGCCCCGAAGCGGTAGAATTGGTGCGGCGCTATTCCTGGCCCGGTAACGTAAGACAGTTGGAAAACGCAGTGCGCAGGCTGAGCTTGACAAGCCGGGCGGATGAAATCTCGAAGGCTGAAGTGGAAATGGTTCTGGGCAGCCAGCCCGAAGCTGAACCGGTTCTCAGTGGCGGAGAGCGTGAAAAACTGTCGACCTCGGTCGAGCGACATTTGCGTCGATATTTTGACCTGCACGGCAATATTTTGCCGCCGCCAGGTCTGTATCAGCGCATTTTGCGTGAGGTTGAGGCACCGCTGATCGAAATTGCACTGGACGCAACCGGCGGAAATCAGGCGAAATGTGCCGATTTGCTGGGAATCAACCGAAATACGTTGCGAAAAAAGATTACTGACCTCGATATTCAGGTGACACGCCGCCGCAAACTGATGTAATATCGCCACACAAACCGTGGCATCCCGGCATCTTTTGGGAAAAGATCACGATATATGGCGGTAAGCCGCGAACGCGGCACATCAGGATGAGGGCAGACGGTGGCAACCCGAGCACAGAGCGGGATGATCCCATCGATAAGTCGATGGCGTAAATCACGAAAACTGCGCAATTTCGGTACCTTTGGGCTGGTCCTTTTGGGGCCAATTCTTGCGCTGGCAACCTATCTGGTCATTGGTCCCTTTGATCTTGGTGCAACGGCACCAACCCTGCGGCTGATTCTGTTGGCAGACCTCGTCTATGTACTTGTCGTCGCGGCACTGGTGCTGAGTCAGGTCGGCAGCTTGATTGCGGCGCGCAGGGCCAAGTCGGCGGGTTCGCGCCTTCATTTGCGTTTGATTGGGGCGTTCACTCTGCTGGCGCTGGTGCCTACCGTAACCGTAGCGATTTTTGCCGGGCTCACTGTGAATATCGGCCTCGAGGGCTGGTTCTCGGACCGGGTGCGGCAAGTGGTTGGATCGTCCCTGACAGCGGCAGAAGCTTATGAACAAGAGCACCGCCGCGGGTTGGTTCAGGACGCCTCGGTGCTGGCGCGGTATCTGGACAATGCGCGTTCGCTGGATTTCTACATCTCGGACGCCGAATTGCGCGAAGTGTTGGCGCAGGGGCAGGCCCAAATTCAACGCGGATTGCGGGAAGCGTATGTCATCGACGGCAGTGGCGAGATCAAATCGCGCGGCGATCGATCATATCTGTTCAACTACGAAGCACCCACTTCGGAACAGATGGCTGAGGCCACTGACACAGGGCTGCTGATCATAGCTGATTGGCCAAACAATGAATTCCGCGCGCTTGTGCCTCTGACAGCCTATCTGGACCGTTACCTTTATGTCAGCCGCGAAGTGGATGGGCAGTTGCTGACCCTGCTGGATGACACCAAGGAAACGGCACAGTTCTACCAACAGCTGGAAAGCGAGCGGGGCAGGGTGCTGTTCGAATTTGGCCTGCTGTATCTGGGCTTTGCGTTGATCCTGATCCTTGCTGCGATGTCTTTGGGGATGTGGTTCGCCGAACGCCTATCACGTCCGGTGGGGCGTTTGACCACGGCGGCCCAAAGGGTCGGGGCCGGGGACCTGAGCGTTCAGGTTATAGAAGAGGCCAGCGATGACGAGATCGCCATGCTGGGCCGGTATTTCAACCAGATGACCCGGCAACTGAAAGGGCAGCGGGACACGCTGCTGGAAAACACACAGCAAATCGAAAGCCGCCGTCGCCTGTTCGACTCGGTACTCAGCTCGGTCACATCGGGTGTTGTCGGCGTTGACCCTGAGGGCTGCGTGACCTTTGTGAACCGCTCGGCCGAACGGTTGCTGGACTGGTCGCGGGGAGAAGAGCATCTGGCCATTGGCATCGCGGTGCCAGAGTTTCTGCCGCTGTTCGAAAGCCTGAAAGACAGCGGGCAGGAGGCTGTTCAGGGCGAGGTTAAAGTCACACGCAAGGGACGTCTGGAAAACCTCTTAGTGCGGATGGCCATCCGTCGCGGCGAAGATGGTGGGTTGGAAGGCTATGTGGTCGCCTTTGACGACGTGACCGATCTGGTCAGTGCGCAGCGGATGGCAGCCTGGGGCGACGTTGCCCGCCGCATCGCCCATGAGATCAAGAACCCATTAACCCCGATCCAGCTGAGCGCCGAACGCATCAAACGCAAGTTCGCGCGCAAGCTGGACGAAGAGGATTGCGAAAGCCTCGAGTCGATGACAGGTGTCATTGTGCGCCAAACCAACGACCTGCGTCGCATCGTGGACGAGTTCTCGAAATTCGCGCGGATGCCCGAGCCTGAGCGCCGCGAAGAAAACGTGGTCGAACTCGTCCGTGAAGCAGTTGTTTTGCAACAGGCGGGGCAACCGGACGTGCAGATTGACGCGGATTTGCCGCAGCAACCCATCATGGCCGACCTGGATGCGACGATGTTGCATCAGGCCCTGACAAACCTCATTAAAAACGCCGGAGAAGCGATTGGTACCCTGAAAGAAAAAGGGGCACCGGATAATCTCAAGCCGCAGATAAAAGTGGCAGTTTCCAGTGATGATGCCGGTACGGTCATCACGATTGCAGACAACGGGATCGGTCTGCCCGAGGATCGGGCGCGACTGTTTGAACCCTATGTGACTACACGCGACGAAGGGACGGGGCTGGGCCTGCCCATCGTCAAGAAAATCATCGAAGAACACGGCGGAGCGCTGACGCTTGAGGACGCGCCCGTCTTTGACGGACAGGACCATTTTGGCGCGATGGCCGTAATCCGTTTGCCGGGGGCCAATATGTCCTCGACCGTTGCGCCACAGAAGCAGGCAATTAGAACCAACAAACTGAAAGCAGGCCAAAGATGAGTGACATTCTGATCGTAGATGACGAGCGCGATATTCGCGAGCTGGTGTCCGACATTCTGGAGGACGAAGGCTATTCAACCCGGCTGGCGGCCAACTCGGACGAGTGCATGGCGTCCATCAATTCCGAGCCGCCGGGGCTGTTGATCCTTGATATCTGGCTGAAGGACAGCCGCATGGATGGGATCGATATTCTGAAAGCGGTGAAGCGCGATAACCCAGATGTGCCGGTGGTGATCATTTCCGGGCACGGCAATATCGAAATCGCTGTCGCCGCTATCAAGCAGGGCGCGTACGACTTTATCGAAAAGCCGTTTAACATTGACCAGTTGATGGTGGTGATCCGCCGCGCGATGGAGACGTCTCGCCTGCGCCGCGAGAATGCGTCGTTGAAGCGCAAAGAGGTCAACAACTCGGACATGATCGGCAAATCGGCCTCGTTCCGGGCCATGCAGGGTCAGTTGGACAAAGTGACCAAGTCAAATGGCCGTGTGATGCTGAGCGGTCCTGCCGGGTCGGGCAAGGAAATCGCGGCGCGTTATATCCACGCCCATTCCAACCGTGCCAATGCGCCCTTTGTGACAGTGAACTGCGCAGGGATCGAGCCCGAGCGCGTAGAAGAGGTTTTGTTTGGCCGCGAATCCGCCGAGCGCGGGGTCGAGCCCGGCTTGCTGGAAGAAGCCCATGGCGGTGTTGTCTATTTTGACGAAGTGGCGGACATGCCCCTGGGCACCCAATCCAAGATCCTTCGGGTGTTGGTGGATCAGCAGTTTCAGCGTGTGGGTGGATCGGACAAAGTGCGCGTGGATCTGCGTGTTATATCGTCCACCAACAAGGATCTGGACGAAGAAATCGCAGCCGAGCGGTTCCGCGAAGAACTGTATCACCGTCTGAACGTTGTGCCTGTTGCAGTTCCCTCGCTTGAAGATCGCCGCGAGGATATTCCGGTTCTGGCCCAGCATTTCATCGAAATGTGTAACGAAACCCAAGGTCTGCCGATCCGCGAACTCTCGGAAGAGGCTGTTGCTCTGTTGCAGACGATGACATGGCCGGGGAATGTGCGTCAGCTCAAGAACTTGATCGAACGGGTTTTGATCCTCGGCGACGGAACCGGCCCGATCGAAGCGCGCGAGTTGCCCAGCGAAGAGGATAAGACCGAAGATTCGGGCCGCGTCGTTCTGTCGGGTGCTCTGGCAACCTTGCCGCTGCGCGAGGCGCGTGAAGCGTTCGAGCGAGAGTACCTGCTGACCCAGATCAATCGCTTTGGCGGCAATATCAGCCGCACGGCCAGCTTTGTCGGGATGGAGCGCAGCGCGTTGCACCGCAAGCTGAAGTCGCTGGGTGTCGTTACGTCGAACAAATCCGGTGCACGTGTTGCGCAAATCGATGAGCCGGAACCGGCGGAGTAATCCACCGGGACGGCTGGGCTGGCCATGAGGGCTTCAAACGCAGTGAACCGGCTTGAAACCCGCGGCTATCCAGGTTTCGGAAAGCGCCTGAAACGGCTGCGCCGGTCGGTTGGGTTCAAGCAGGCTCATCTAGCTGAATTGTTGCAGGTGGATCAGGCGACCGTTTCGCGGTGGGAAAGAGGCGGTCAGACACCACCGCCCGAGACCCAACAGGCCGTCTTTGCGGCCCTTGGTCCGGCCCGTACTGATGACAGCGCATTGCGGCGGTTGGTCATGAGCTCGTCAGATTGTGTGCATTTGGTAGAAGAGGCCAGCCACAGGTGTCTTGCCTATTCGGCCAGCCGGGCGCGCGATTGGAAAACCAGCCAGAGCGCTTTGCTTGGTGTGTCGCTGTGGCAATTTGCAACGGAGGAAATACAGGCAGCCGAGGCTGAACTCGATGCCGATGGATGGTGGGAGATGCATACGCCCGCGCCAAAGGCGTTCCTGACGTCCGAAGCTGTCCATGACCGTATTCGTATCAGCGCTGGCGAAATCATCTGGGAACGTCTCTATCTGTCTGACGGCACGCCTGTTCGTCTGGTCAGCGGTTCCAGACACTAAGGTCGCATAATTTATGCGTTCCGCGACCGGGCGCGGCACGTTAGAAGCGCCCAATGCTACGGGTATTTCAGGTCCTCATTCTTTGGCTGGCCGGATTGGGTGCGGCGACGCAATTTGCAAAAATTGCAGTTCCGTTTCCCGAGCTTGTCTTACTGTATCCTGATCACACCGAAGCCATGGGATGGTTGCTGTCGATCATCAGCCTGATCGGAGCCTTGCTTGGGGCCTTGTCCGGGGCCATCGTAGGGCGGGTTGGGCCCATGAAGCTTTTGATTTTCGGCTTGTGCCTCGGTGGCGCGATTTCAGTGTTTCAGGCGACATGGCCCGGATTTTACATCATGCTGGCCAGTCGCTTTGTTGAAGGGCTTTCGCATCTGGCCATTGTCGTCGCTGCGCCCACACTGATCGCGCAAATCACAACCGGCAAAGCGCGTAACATTGCGATGGTCCTTTGGAGTACATTCTTTGGCGTCGCTTTCGCACTGAATGCGTGGATCGGACTACCGATGATCGCCGCTTTTGGTCTGACCACGTTCTTCCTGCTGCATGGTTTCTTGATGCTTGGAGTAGCTGGTGTGATCCTGATCTGCCGGATGCGCGTGCAATTTGCCTCTGACACCAAACCTTGGCGGTGGGCAGAAGTGCTGAACGTTCATCTTCGCACTTATCGCTCTCCCTTCGTGTCAGCCCCGGCAGTGGGGTGGTTCTTTTATACGCTGACCTTTGTGTCTTTGCTGGCCATCCTGCCGGGTCGTTTGCCGGAAGACATCAGCGCGCATGTCGCCGGGTTGATGCCGCTGGCGGGTATTGTCCTGAGTTGGATAGCTGTTCCTGTCCTATTGAATGTGATGCCCTGCGTCGCGGTGATCAATCTGGGGTTCGGGCTGGGCATTTTTTCCATTTCCGGGGCCTTCCTTGGCCTGCCGTTGGAGATCGTGTGCGTTCTACTGTTTGCCGTTTTGGGACTCGTACAGGGGGGCAGCTTTGCTGCAGTACCGATCCTGAACCAAACGGCCGAGGCGCAGGCGCTTAGCTATGGGGCCATGGCGCAGATGGGCAACGCGGGAAACTTGCTGGGCACACCGGTTCTGCTGGCGGTTTTGTGGCGCGTGGATGAGGCCGGGATGCTGCTGAGTATAACCGGAATTTATGCGATCGCGATCCTTGCGCATACCGCGCTGGCCCGCCAGCGCGCAGCACAAACCAACTCAGCCTGACTGACCAGGCGAAATGATCTGAAAAGACCCGTCATCGAATTTTACAAAACACGATTGCGTTGTAAGTGGCGGCAATGTAGTTGTGCGCGTTGCAGGTACGCTTGATTTTACGTTTTGCTTGCAGGGCGGCAGGCTGACGGGGCGGAATCCTTTTTGCGCCATGCACTGCGCCTCGACCGTGTTGCGCAGGCCCTGGTTCACATCCACGGTATAGACCCGACCGGGCTGCCACCATCCCGGGGACTGGTAACACCGTCCCCGACCGTCGCAATAGGTGCGCCCGGGCCAGTATGTTGGCGGGCTCTGGCGGATTTGATTGGCAACCGGCACTTCTTGTACCGCCTTAAGCTGGCACTGTGTCGTCTCTTGTTGCAGGCGGGAAACGGTTGCACCTTCGCGGTAATAAAGCGAAAGCGGCCCGCCGCATGAGGACAGCACCATTAGGGTTGCAAGCATAGGAAACAGCGTTTTCATATGCTTATCTTGCCGCAGCCGCACAGAGATGACAATTCAATTGACCGCTTTGGGGGCATCTGTCATTCAATCCTTTCAGGCAGAAGGGCCAGAAACATGAAGGTCATCATATGCGGCGCGGGTCAGGTTGGCTGGCAGATTGCGCGGCACCTTTCGGGCGAACTGAATGACGTAACGGTCGTGGACAACAATCCCGATCTCGTGCGCCGGGCGACGGAAACGCTGGATGTGCAGGGCATTGCAGGGTTTGCAAGCTATCCTGACGTGCTGGAACGGGCAGGGGCCCGCGACGCCGATATGATAATTGCTGCGACCCATTCTGACGAGGTGAACATGGTTACCTGTCAGATGGCGCATTCGGTGTTCTCGATCCAGCGTAAGATCGCGCGCTTGCGCTCCAAGTCCTATCTGGAAGCCATTCATTCGGACCTTTACCGCCGCGATCACTTGCCCATCGATGTGGTGATCAGCCCCGAACGCGAAGTGGCTGCTGCAGCGATGCGTCGCCTGTCGGCGCCGTCGGCCTTTGACACCGAGATTTTCATGGATGGCAAGGCGCAGCTACTGGGCATCAGGGTGGAAGAGGATTGCCCGATTGTGAATACGCCGCTCCGGCAACTGACTGATCTGTTTTCCACACTCAGTTCGATTGTGGTTGGTGTTCGGCGCGAGGGTACGCTGTTCGCGCCTGAATCCGAGGATCAGCTGTTCGTAGGCGACGAGTGTTACGTCTTTACCAATGTGAACGACGTGAACCGCACCATGGAAGTGTTCGGAAAAGCCCAAAAGCGACAGGATCGGGTTGTGATCGTTGGCGGCGGCAATGTCGGTTTGGAGGTGGCCAGAACGCTGGAGGAGCGCGAAAGCCGCGTGCGCGCAAAGGTCATCGAACGCGACCGCCAATGCGCCGAGATCGCCGCCGAAGCGCTGGAGCGGACGATTGTTTTGCATGGGGACGGTTTGGATTCCGGCTTGCTGAGCGAGGCCGGGATCGACCGGGCCGATGCGATGCTGGCCGTCACGGATGACGACCGCACGAACATGCTGGCTGCCGTGCGTGCCAAGGCCGAAGGCTGTGCGCTTGCGATTGCGCTGATCAACGATCCCAGCATGGTTGCCCTTATGGGACCGTTGGGCATTGATGCTTATATTAACCCGCGCGCTACCACCGTCAGCTCGATCCTGCGCCATATCCGGCATGGGCGTGTTAGACAGGTCTATTCCATCGGTGACGCCGAGGCCGAGGTGATCGAGGCCGAGGTTCTGTCGACCTCTCCGATGGCGGGGCAGAAACTGCGCGATATCGATTTCCCCGAGGGTGTGCTGGTTGGTGCCGTGCGCAAAGGAGACGAGGTTCTGCGTCCGACGGGCAGTCTGCGGATTGATGAAAAGGACGTGGTCGCAATCTTTGCCATGGCCAAGGACGTGCCCGAGGTCGAACGTCTGATGCAGGTCTCAATCGATTTCTTCTGATGGCGCGCGCAGGGACACAACAGGTTGGGATTCTGCGGCGTTTACCGTTGTTCCTGCTGATCTGGGCTATCGTGTCGCTGGCCATGTGGATTCCGGCAGTCTATGCTCTGGTGCTGGATGATCACGATACATCGCGGTCCTTTCTTTACTCGGGCCTTCTGGGCCTGTTTCTGGTCGCAATAATTGCAATGGCCTCTTCCAATCGCATTCCACGGCGGGGGACTTTGGGGCAGTTAGCGGTGATGCTGGGCTGTTTCACCATCCTGCCGATCTTTCTGGCGATACCGCTCCATGATGCGCTTGGCACGACCACATTTCTGAACGCCTATTTCGATATGGTCAGCGCGCTGACAACGACCGGGGCTGATCTGTTTCCTGATTACAACCGGCTAAGCGCGCCGCTGCATCTTTGGCGTGCACTGGTCGGTTGGATGGGTGGCTTGCTGATGTGGATTGCGGCCGCTGCGATTCTGGCGCCGCTGTCCCTTGGCGGGTTCGAGGTAACAGCCAAGGGGCAGCCCGGTCGGCCGGTGTCAGGTGTTGCGCAAAGCGAACGCGTGGACCCGCGCGGCCGTTTGCTGCGTGTAGCGCGGGCGCTGGCACCGGTATACGCCGGGCTGACTGTAGTGATCTGGGTTCTTCTGATGATCGCGGGCGAGGCCGGTTTGACCGCCGTTTGCCACGCAATGTCGGTGATGGCCACGTCCGGTATCTCTCCGGTTGGTGGTATGGAGGGGGCGCAGGCCGGGTTTACCGGTGAAGCGATCCTATTTTTGTTCCTGTTCTTTGCCCTTTCGCGCCTGACTTTCTCGACCGATACTGCCGCCACAGGGTTTTCTCGTTTGGACAGAGACCCCGAGTTTCGCATCGGCCTGATGATCGTTCTGGCGGTTGCACTTTTATTGTTTTTCCGGGTGGTGGCCGGCGTCACCGAGATCGGTGGGCAAATCGCTCCACTTCAGGCGTTGCAGGTGATTTGGGGTATGCTGTTCACCGTGCTGGCCTTCCTGACCACTGCCGGGTTCGAAAGTGCGAACTGGAACGATGCGCAGCAATTGTCGGGTCTTGGCACGCCGGGGTTGTTGCTGATGGGACTTGCGCTGATTGGCGGTGGGGTCGCCACCACGGCCGGAGGCGTCAAGCTGTTGCGGGTTTTTGCGTTGTACCTGAACGGTGCGCGCGAGATCGACCGATTGATCTATCCCTCATCCGTCAGCGGTGTCGGGGGCGGCAACCGGCGTATTCAGAGCGACGGAGCCTTTATCGCCTGGATCTTTTTGATGCTTTTCGCTCTGACGCTGGCGGTGTTCAATCTTTTGCTGGCGGCGATGGGGGCCGGATTTGAACAGGCAATGGTGCTGAGCGTTGCCACCCTGACGACGACAGGTCCATTGATCGAGCTGGCGACGGATGTCCCGATCCGGCTGATTGATTTGTCCGCAGGGGCAAAACTTACGCTCTGTGCAGCGATGGTGATTGGTCGTCTGGAAACGCTTGCAATTATTGCATTGATCACACCGTCGCTGTGGCGGGATTGAACCACAACGCCCGGCCAACGTTACCGCCTTATTTTTCATCTGGAATATCTCTGCGCGGCACTCCATACTCGCCCGGAGGGAGCGCGTTGGTCCGCAGCGCGTAGCAAGAACAATGGCGAGATTATAAAAATATGGCTTCGGACAGACAGAATCTTCAGGATGCCTTCCTGAACAATGTACGGAAAGCTAAGGTTCCGGTAACGATCTTCCTGATCAATGGCGTGAAACTGCAAGGTGTGATCACCTGGTTCGACAATTTCTGCGTATTGTTGCGCCGCGACGGACAGTCGCAGTTGGTCTATAAACACGCGATTTCGACCATCATGCCATCACAGCCGATCAATCTGTATGAGGGCGAAGACGCCTCTTGATGGAACATGACCGGAGGCGCACCCGAGCCTGGGTGCTGCATCCCGAAATCAAATCAGATGAACAGCGCCGTGTTCCCGAACCGGCGCTGGCTGAGGCGGTTGGACTGGCCGCTGCACTACCCGATCTGGATGTGATTGGGTCCGAGATTGTGCGCCTGCAACGTGCCCAACCGGGGCTTTTGTTCGGCAGTGGCAAGATCGAGGAACTGACCGAACGGCTGCATGACAGTGAAATCGAGTTGGTTTTGATCGACGGGCCGGTCACGCCCGTGCAGCAACGCAATCTGGAAAAGGCATGGAAGGTTAAGATACTCGACCGAACCGGGCTGATCCTTGAAATTTTCAGCGATCGCGCGCGCACCCGTGAAGGGGTGCTGCAGGTCGAGATGGCGGCTCTCAGCTATCAACGCACGCGATTGGTGCGGGCCTGGACCCACCTTGAACGGCAACGCGGCGGGTTGGGATTCGTTGGCGGACCCGGTGAAACCCAGATCGAAGCCGACCGCCGCGCCATTGACGAACAATTAGTCAGACTAAGGCGTCAGCTGCAGAAAGTGGTCAAGACCCGTACCCTGCACAGGGCTGCGCGCGCCAAGGTGCCGTATCCAATCGTTGCCCTTGTGGGGTATACAAACGCGGGCAAGTCGACCCTGTTCAACCGCTTGACCGGGGCCGAAGTGATGGCCAAGGACATGCTGTTTGCAACGCTTGACCCAACCATGCGTCGCGTCCAGCTTCCTGATGGCCCTGAGGTGATCCTGTCGGACACGGTGGGCTTTATCTCGAATTTGCCGACCGAGCTTGTGGCGGCCTTCCGCGCAACCCTCGAGGAAGTGCTGGGCGCGGACCTGATCGTTCATGTGCGTGACATCAGCCACGAAGAAACGGATGCGCAGGCCCAGGATGTTGAGACTATCCTGACCTCATTGGGTGTCGATGAAGAACGTCCACGGCTTGAAGTTTGGAACAAGATCGACCTGCTCAACCCCGAGGACAAAGACGCCGCTTTGGCGCGGGCTGGACGGGACCCGGCGATATTCTCAATCTCGGCAGTAACGGGCGAAGGCGTTAACCCGCTGTTGGCCGAGATCGCCACACTGCTTCAGGGTGCACGGCACGAGGTTGTCTTGGACCTGTCTTATGCCGAGGGGGACAAGCGGGCGTGGCTGTTCCGTCAGGACGTTGTCCAGGGTGAGGATCAAACCGAAGAAGGGTTCCGCCTGACCGTTTTGTGGACAGACAAGCAAGCCGCGCGGTTTGCGTCGCTTTGAACAAGGTGGAAAGGTCAGCTATGACGGAAAATTCAGATCAAAGAGTGTTCTTGAACGGCCTTATCGATGTACCGCAGGACCGGCTTGAAGACGTGCGGGCAGCTTTGCCGCTCCATATCGCTCTTACACGCGCGGAAGAGGGCTGTATGTCTTTCGAAGTTGTGGAAGATCAGACAACGCCCGGGCGGTTCATGGTGTCGGAAGTGTTTGCAACGCAAGCGGCCTTTGACGCCCATCAGGTGCGAACCAAGGCGTCAGACTGGTTTCAGGTCACGCAGGGAATACCCAGGAACTACACGATAGAAACGGCTGCGGATCGGACACGTTAAGCTATTTGCCGTCAATCTGCCGTTGATAGTCATCTGCGTCGAACCAGCCTAGCGAAGACTTTACAAGATAGTCTGACGTCAATTCCCACTCTTCCCAACCGCGTGCCACAACGTGATTGCCGGTTTCGGCGTGGTTCCCCTCTAGAGTCCAAACAAAAATAGCGTGAGATCCGGCCCATCGCATCATATCGCAGCGGACCTCTAGATCAGGAAAGTCGGCGTAAAAGCCACGAGCCATATCGGCAATCGCTGCGCGCCCTTCTATGGGGTCGCCCCGATTGATCGTGATTTGTCCATCAGGTGCAAAGAAACCGGCAACTGCATCGGGGTCACCGGAACTCCAGGCAATTGCGTAATCCCGCGCAAGATTGTTCAATGTATCCCGAATACTGGCCATATTCGCCCCCCTTTGGTCCCACATAATCGGTGGAATGATCATAGGCGAAAAAGGTTCAAGGTGCCACGATGCCCCAGAAACCGGGGCGAGGAGTTGCCGATTAGGCGGATTATCGCGGGATCAGATTGGTCACGCCAACCGCTGCAGCGCGGGCCAGATCAAGGTCCAATGACATCGGGATATATTCGCCACGCCGCCATAGCTGCGCCTGATCGTCGTAGTAGCGCGACAGGAAATGACCCGATTGACCGGTTGCTGTGATAAAGACCGAGCTGTTGGGATCAGCAAAATCGTACACCCCGCGATACCCGGCACCGTGTACGTTCTGGAACGGATCCGGGCCTTCGCCTGACGTGCGCCCGCGTAGCAGCGTATTGTCGCCACCGCTGGTCGATTGGCGGATGTTCACGAAATAGCGCAGGACAGGCACGTTGCCCAGGACCGGGTGATCATGCGTGGCTTGATGCGCATCGCCCCAGCGCAGGGATTCCAACGCGCTGCCATAGCGCTCAGAAATCCAGATCAGGGCGTCGTCCAGCGCCAGTCGGGCCATTTCGGTACACGTCTCAACCGGGGCGCTTTGTCGTACATCGCACCAGACGCTTGCTCCGTCGATGTCACGATAAACGCGTTCGATGAACAGCGGCTCGACGTGTTTGTATTCGCTGGCCAGTGGCCCAAGCTCATCCGCGATCAGGCGGATCTGAAGAGCGCGCAACCATGCCGCATAGATCAACGGCTCGGGCAGGTGTTCATTCATCTCACCATTCCAGTCTGCCAGCAGTGACAAGGCGATCTGGCGCTGACGTTCCGGTGTGCCCTCGGGGGCCGAGGCACCGGTGAACCACAGGTCTGCGCCGATGAGCGGTAGCAGGGACCGCGCCGTGAAGCTGACGGTATCAAGTTGCGCTTCGACAAAGCTGTCACGGGTATGCACCTCACGCGATTGCATCAGGCGATCCCAGCGATGCACACGCTGTGTATCGCCCCATTCGTAGGAGACATGGTTGGGGAAAGGACGGTCGATAATCTTGTTGTTCGTATTACCCAGAATGCCACCGACCGGGGCAACAAATTCCGGATTGTCCGCATAGGGCAGGCGGCCCTGCCAGCGGTTTGCCTCGATCCAGCCGGGCGTTGGGATGCGCCCGCGGCTTTGGTTTTGCAGATCCCGGCTGGGCATGGCACCGATCAACTTCATCCCAATTGTAGTCCGGTCTACCAGAGACAGGTTCTGGGATGGGGCGATGAACTGCTCGCCCGCTTGTATGGCCTGACGCACGTTGTCCGCATTCATGAGCGCCATAGAAGCGGTCATCGAAGTGTCGCGCGGGCTGAGCGCCGTCCAGGACAGAGACGCCACATGGCCGGGCGGAGTGATGGTCTCCAGCTTGTAATCCGTGCCGGGCAGCACCGGGCCGTTATCTGTCCAGCGCAGCGTTAGTGTGACTGGCGCCTCGTCTTTGATGGCGATGATCGATGGGCGGGTCAGAAATTCTTTGTAGCCATCGGGGGTCAGATATTCCTCTGGGTTGTCCGGGTTCAGCTGTTCTATGTGCAGGTCCTGATCATCCAGATAAGATGAGGTCAGCCCCCATCCCAACCTGTCACTGCGTCCGGTCATAATGGCAGGAACACCGGGTATCGAGGCTCCGATCACACCACCTTTTTTAAGATCAAGATGGGTCAGATACCACACACCGGGGGCTGTGAAACCCAGATGCGGGTCGTTTGCCAGCAAAGTGCCTCCACTTGCCGACCGCGATGGGGCGGCGGTCCAAGCATTGGACGCTCCGGCCAAGCCGCGTTTGGGAAGCGGTGAGAGAGGTGTTTCGGGTATTTCAGTGCCGGCGGCGTAGCGCGGCAGATTGGGAAACAGGGACGCATATTCCGGAAGGGCCGCGATGCCAGGACCGGGGACGTCAGGCAGGATGTCGGCCAGACGCTCGGGGTTGTTCAATATCAAAGAGGTGCGGGCGCGCAGAACCTCATCACTCAGGTGGCCTGAAAGTTGCAAAGCCATCAGCTTGATGACCGCAATGCTGTCGCCCGGTTGCCAGGGCGAGACGGGGGCGTTGAACAGGAACATTTCCGGTGCACCGCGACCCAAAGCCTCCTCATTGATTTCGGTCAGCCTTGCATTGACCCCGGCGGCATAAGCCCGCAAGGCGGCTTTAGTATAGTCATCCTGCACCTCGACCGAGCGATGGGCGAGGCCATAGAGATCCAGCCGCCGCAGCAACTTGTCGATGCGCAGCGTGCGTGTCCCGAAGACTTCGGACAAACGGCCTTGCGCAGTCCTGCGCATCACAGTCATTTGCCACAGCCGGTCTTGTGCGTGGGCATATCCCAGTCCAAAGAACACATCCGGATCGGTTTGGCCCAGAATATGCGGCACGTTGGCGGTGTCGCGAACGATCTCGACAGGGGCGGTAAGACCATCAACTTCAAGGGTCTGGTCGTAATCCGGCAGGGACTGGCTTGCCAGGAAATAGACAAGGCCTATCGCGGCGAGGATCAGAATAATCAGACCCGACGCGATGCGCACCAGCCAGCGGAAAACAAGACCCATTACTGCCCCATATTATCTTTTGGAATAAGGTTGCGCAGAGATTAGAGGATGGTCGGTCTGACCGAAAGAGGAACGCGGCAAGAACCTGCTTGGAAACGCTAATAAATAATTGCCCCGCCGCAGTGTTGTGCTGCGACGCGTGCCATGTGTGGGGGAAGTGGTAATTTGGGTTATGGAATAATGCGCGTGTATTTCGTGCCTTCGATGGTCGCGCCGAATTTCAGACCGGCCTGACCAAAGACCGCCGCCAGCACTGGCGTACGCAGTGTAGTTGTGTCCGTGGACAAAGAATTCCCAGTTGAGTCAACCACATAGCCAATATCGGCGCCGGCTGTCCATCCGCTGGAACGGCGGAAATCGTTCAGTGCAGCTTCGGTCATAAAGAACAGGACATGCGCATATTGCTGCGCACCAAATTGCAGGCCGGCGGTTCCGGAAATTGCGGAATAGTAATCGACCGTCGCCCCGTTGATGCGCAGCGCGCCTTGCCCGTAGGCACCGCCAAAAATGATCAACCCGGCGTCAGTTATCAGGGGCATGACCAACATACCGTTGGCTTTGTTCGCAATCTCAACCGTGTTGGGATATTTCGCGTACATCTCGGTCAGCGTGGCGTCCACGCGGGCGTCGATTGTTGCCGCGTTCGAATTGCCGACGCCGTTGCCGCAGGCAGCCGTCAGGGTCAGACCTGCCATGCCAAAGGCAAAGCCGCGACGGCTCAGTCGGGGGGAAGGGGAACTGCTCATGGTTTTTATATCTCTGTAACTGTGCCTGATGTTGTCGGGTGAACCCGATCTTGTGGGCAAGGATACGCCGATTGGCCCCATGTGTCACGGGAAAGCTGCTCGCCAACGCCAGTTCGTCGGCGAAAAATTGCGAGTCCTTGGGGTTTTAGCCCTGAAGGATGCGCGCAACCTGCGGCGAGAAATAGGTCAGAATTCCATCGCATCCGGCCCGCTTGAAGGCCAGCAAGCTTTCCAGCATCACCTTCTCGCCATCAATCCAGCCATTCTGCGCGGCCGCCTGAATCATCGCGTATTCACCGGATACCTGGTAAGCATATGTCGGCGCGCCAAAGCCGTCTTTCACACGGCGGCAGATGTCCAGATAAGGCATGCCGGGCTTGATCATCACCATGTCCGCGCCCTCAGACAGGTCACGCTCGATCAAACGTAGAGCCTCGTCCGAATTGGCCGGGTCCATCTGATAGGTCTTCTTGTCACCCGTCAGCGCGCCCGAGGCCCCAACGGCATCTCGGAAAGGCCCGTAAAAGGCACTGGCGTATTTTGCTGCATAGCTAAGGATCATTACGTTGTGATGGCCCGCACCTTCCAGCGCGCGGCGCATTTCTCCGATCCGACCGTCCATCATGTCTGATGGGCCGATGATGTCAGCACCGGCTTCGGCCTGAGAGAGAGTCATTTTGACCAATGCCTCTACGGTCTGATCGTTGACAATCTCACCGTCGACAACGTACCCGTCATGGCCATTGATGTTGTAGGGGTCCAGCGCAACATCGGTCATCACGGCGATGTCGGGGGCAGCAGCTTTGATTGCGCGGATGGCGCGATTGGACAGGTTGTCCGGGTTCCAGGCTTCGGCACAGTCTTCAGTCTTCAGTGCGGAATCTGTGTAGGGAAAGATGCAAATCGCAGGTATCCCAAGCGCTTGGGCTTCGACCGCAGCCTTGGCAATCAAGTCAACCGACCGGCGCACCACACCCGGCATCGAGGGCACCGGTTCTTCAATTCCGTCGCCATCGCGCACAAAGACCGGCCAGATCAGGTCATCTGTGGTCAGCGTGTTCTCTCGCACCAGCCCGCGAATTGCCTCAGACTGACGCGCCCGTCGAAAGCGGGTCATAGGGTAGGGGGCAATAGTCAGCTTCATGGCGCGTTCTCCTTGAACATTCGTGCATTGGGTGGCATGAATTCACAAAGGTCTCAAGGGTATCAATGGACGCGCCAACGCGATGAACCCCCCTGAGTGGTTTGAATAAAGGGTTGGGTTTGGACTGGTACTCTTCGATCTTTGAACTCATTGACATGCGCAGCTTTTCGAATCTGTGGTATTGGATTGTGCTGGCGGTATTTTGGTCATCCGCCAGTCATTGGGTGATGGGCATTCCGTATGATTTGGTTGTTCGTGCGCGTCGGATTGGCGGGCAGGTTGAAATCGACCTTCTGGACATTGTGCGCATCCACACGAACCGGATTTTGCTGATCGTAGATATGTCGGGTGCGATCCTCCTGGCGCTTGCGTGCTTTATGCTCACAGGTTTGGCCATGCTGGGTTTCTACTATGACGTAGAGTTTGCACAGGCGGTGTTTTTGTTGGCGTTTCCAATGACTTTGGTGTTGCTTGTGAACATATCGCAAGCTAGACGTCTGCGCCGGCAGGAACTGACGCTGGAAACTGTTTCCAAGACCATTTCACGCTGCAGGCTGTACACGCAGATCATCGGCATGATCTCGATACTGGTCACTTCTTTCTGGGGCATGTATCAGAACATCTCGATCGGCGTTCTTGGGTAGAAAAATCTGAAAGGCGAGGCGATGAAGGCTCCGAACCACGTGACAGTTGGCGGTGCCCCCGAAGGGTTTGACGCGCAGCTCGTACTGAACGAAATCGCCCGCAGCAACGGGCCGGTGGCCCATGTCGCACGAGATGACAAACGGATGGAGGCGATGCGCGCCGCGTTGGCCTTCTTTGCCCCCGACATTCCGGTTTTTGTGTTTCCCGGCTGGGATTGTCTTCCTTACGACCGTGTGTCGCCGAACGCGGATATTTCAGCGGCACGAGTGGCCACTTTGGCGGCACTGGTCCATCAGATGCCGCAGAAATTCGTACTGCTGACCACGCTGAATGCCGCGAGCCAGCGCGTACCCGCGCGCGAGGTGCTGCGCGAAGCGGCGTTTACCGCGCGTGTTGATCAGCGCATCGACGAGACCGCGCTCAGGAATTTTCTGGTGCGTATGGGATTCACCCAAAGCCCAACGGTGATGGAGCCCGGCGACTATGCCATTCGCGGCGGCATCATCGACATCTTCCCGCCGGGCGAATCCGGTCCTGTCCGTCTGGATCTTTTCGGAGACGTTCTGGACGGTGCGCGTCGCTTTGATCCGGTGTCTCAGCGCACCACTGAAAAGCTGGATGTAGTGGAACTTGCGCCTGTATCCGAGGTCATTTTGGACGAGGCCGCTATCACCCGGTTCCGTCAGAATTATCGCATCGAATTTGGCGCGGCAGGTACAGATGATCCGCTTTACGAAGCGGTCAGTGCCGGTCGCAAACATCAGGGCATCGAGCATTGGCTGCCGTTTTTTCACGACAAGCTTGAGACGCTGTTTAACTATCTGCCGAACGCCACAATCACCTTGGATGATCAGGTCACACCAGCGCGTCTGGCGCGGTGGGATACGATTGCCGATCAATACGAAACCCGGCGTCTGGCGCTGGAAAACCGGTCCGGCATGGACACGGTTTATAAACCGACGCCTCCGGGGCTGCTGTACCTTGACGATGCCGCGTGGGAGGCCGCAGTTGCAGATCGCAGGGTGATGCAGTTCAGTCCTTTGCCGCAGGCATCTGGGCCCGGTGTCATTGACGCAGGCGGGCGAATTGGGCGCAACTTTGCCCCGGAACGTCAGCAGGAGAACATCAGCCTGTTTGGCGCTTTGGCCAGCCAAATCACAGCCAAGCTCGACAAAGGCCCTGTGTTGATCGCCTCTTATTCAGAAGGTGCGCGCGAACGTCTGACCGGTTTGATCGAAGATGAAGGTCTGGCCGAGGCCATCCCGGTGACGAACGGCACCCGCATCGGTAAACGCGGTTTGCATCTTGCTGTTTGGGCACTGGAGCACGGGTTTGAAACCCCTGGCCTGACAGTCATCGCCGAACAGGACGTATTGGGTGACCGCCTGATCCGCCAGCCCAAGAAGCGGCGCAAGGCCGAGAACTTCCTGACCGAGACCCAATCTCTTAGCCCCGGTGATCTGGTGGTGCATGTGGACCACGGGATCGGTCGCTATATGGGGATGGAGGTCGTTACAGCCGCAGGCGCCGCGCACGAATGCCTGCTGCTGGAATACGCCGAGCAAGCCAAGCTGTACCTGCCGGTCGAAAACATCGAACTTCTGTCGAAATACGGCCATGACGAAGGTTTGCTGGACCGTCTTGGTGGTGGCGCTTGGCAGGCCAAGAAGGCCAAGCTGAAAGAACGCATTCGCGAGATGGCGGACAAACTGATCCGCATCGCCGCTGAACGTGCCCTGCGCAAGGCTCCGGTGATGGACCCGCCGCCGCACGCGTGGGAGGAGTTCAGCGCACGCTTCCCGTATCAGGAGACCGATGACCAGCTGCGGGCCATTTCGGATGTGATGGAAGACATGCATTCTGGTGCCCCAATGGATCGCCTGATCTGTGGCGACGTGGGCTTTGGCAAAACCGAGGTCGCCATGCGGGCCGCCTTTGTGGCGGCCATGTCCGGCGTACAGGTGGCCGTCGTGGCACCAACAACCCTGTTAGCCCGCCAACACGCGGCCAGTTTCAAGGAACGGTTCCGCGGTTTTCCGCTGGAAGTGCGGCAGCTGTCGCGGTTTGTGTCCGCGAAAGAAGCTCAGCAAACCCGTGATGGGCTGGCACGCGGAACGGTGGATATTGTGATCGGCACCCATGCTCTGCTGGCCAAGACCATTCGGTTTAACAATCTGGGCTTGCTGATCATCGATGAGGAACAGCATTTCGGCGTAGGTCACAAGGAACGTCTGAAGCAACTGCGCAGCGACATTCACGTGCTGACCCTAACCGCGACTCCGATACCTCGGACGCTGCAATTATCGCTGACCGGCGTGCGCGATCTGTCGATCATCGGAACGCCTCCCATCGACCGCTTAGCCATCCGAACATATGTCAGCGAGTTCGATGCCGTCACGATCCGAGAGGCGCTGCTGCGTGAACACTATCGCGGCGGTCAGAGTTTCTATGTGGTACCCCGTATTTCGGACCTGCCGGAGATTGAAGAGTTCCTGAAGGACCAACTGCCCGAACTGACTTATGTGGTGGCGCATGGTCAGATGGCAGCGGGTGAACTCGACGACCGAATGAATGCGTTTTACGACGGCAAATATGACGTGCTGCTGGCCACGACCATTGTCGAAAGCGGGCTCGATATTCCGACCGCAAACACAATGGTTGTTCACCGCGCGGATATGTTCGGTCTTGCGCAACTCTATCAGATACGGGGGCGGGTAGGGCGGTCGAAGACTCGTGCCTATGCTTACCTGACTACCAAGCCGCGTCAGAAGCTGACCGCCACGGCTGAAAAACGCCTGCGCGTTTTGGGCTCGTTGGATACGCTGGGGGCGGGGTTCACACTAGCGTCGCAAGACCTGGACATTCGCGGAGCAGGTAACCTTCTGGGTGAGGAACAGTCCGGCCAGATGCGCGACGTGGGGTACGAGCTCTACCAATCCATGCTGGAAGAGGCGATTGCCAAGATCAAGGCAGGTGAGATGGAGGGGCTGTCGGATGCCGACGATCAATGGGCCCCGCAGATCAATTTGGGCGTGCCGGTTCTGATCCCGGAGGATTACGTGCCCGATCTGGATGTGCGCTTGGGCTTGTATCGCCGCCTGTCCTCGCTGTCGACCAAGGTGGAGCTAGAAGGGTTCGCCGCCGAACTGATCGACCGGTTCGGAAAACTGCCAAAAGAGGTCAACACTCTGATGCTGGTCGTTCGCATCAAGGCTATGTGCAAGCGCGCCGGGATTGCCAAGCTGGATGGCGGCCCAAAGGGCGCAACCATTCAGTTTCACAACGACAAGTTTGCTTCGCCTCAGGGGCTGGTCGAATTCATCCAGAATCAGCGTGGTATGGCCAAGGTCAAGGACAACAAGATCGTTGTGCGGCGCGATTGGAAGAAAGACAGTGACAAGATCAAAGGTGCCTTTGCGATCGCCCGCGACCTTGCTGAAAAAGTGGTCGCGCAAAAGAAAAAGGCCAAAGCCGGTTGAACTGTGGGCAGGGGGCGCTGCCCCCGCTGCGCGTTCCGCGCATCTCCCCCGAGGTATTTGCGGCCAGATGAAGAGACGGATCCCCGCTTAATCTGGCTAAAAATACCTCCGCCGGAGGCATCGCGCTGCAGCGCGATCTATCCCACTAATCACGCATCGCGGCCTGCGCACAGAAGCAAGAGGCCGCCACCATCTGGTCGGCCCGTGCCAAGGCCAGGTCGAGCCGCTGTTTGATTTGGCGGATTTCTGTCGTTTCCTGCCTAGCCGCGAGGCAATCGTGCAACCCCTTCAGACTCCACACGTTGTCGGGGTGGATAGAGGCGCGGCTTAGCGCACCGCACAAGCCCAGATCTTCGCGATATACATCTTCGGCTTCGGCCATATGGCCTTGTTCAAACAGCAATGCCCCAAGCGCGTGGCGGGTGGGCTGCATCCAGCCCCAGGGTTCGTCATAGGGCAAGGTGTCGTCCAACTCGACCGAGCGGCGTAGATGAGCAAAGGCGATTTCAAAGTTGCCCTTGCGATATTCGATCTCACCCCGCAGCATTTCCTGCGCGATCTCGAGCAGATCGACCACACGATTGTTGTGCAGTCTGCGGGTTTCGGGGACGCATTCCTTGGCTGCGAGAAACAGGTTCTCTTCAGCTTCGGCGTGGACGACATCGCCGGTTGCGGCATGAGCGATGGCGCGGGCGTAGTGGGTCGTGGCTGTCAGGGTGCGGTAAAGGTCCGGATCGGAGGGAAGGTCCAGCGCCTTGGCCTCTTCCCAGCGGCCAAACCGGATCAGGATGTGCGGCCCCATGGACATGTAGCTTTCGAAGAAATCAGCCATGGGCGGGCTTTCGATACGCAGCATCTCTTCGGGCGTTGTATCCCAAAGGCCCTGATTGGCGCGCAGGGCGGGTTCGATCTGTCCCAGAAACAGGGCACCGTAAATCGCGAAGTGATAGTTGTGTTGACGATAGCCAGTGTAGATGTTGAACGCGCCTTCACGTTCGTAATACTTCAAGTCAGCTTCCGAGGCTTTTTCATTCCAGTGCACCACATTTTGGTAATGGCCGCACAGCACATCGATATGCGTCGGCATATGCACGAGATGGCCCGCATCCGGTACCAATGTGCGCAAAACATCCCCGGCTTTCAGCGCCTTTTCTGGCGTTGGCGACATCTCCATCAGGTGGACGTAAAGATGCAACAAGCCAGGATGGGACATTGCGTCGGGATCGTTGGCTATGGCCCATTCAAGCACCTCTTGTGCTTCAAGTGTGGCTGCGCCTTCTGCGGGTTGGCCGGTATTCAGATCCCACATCTGCCATGGTGTTAGGTTCAGCAACGCTTCGACATAGATTGTACGAAGGTCGAGGTGATCTTGGTGCGTTGCAAATGCCGCGCGCATTGCGTCAGCAAAGTCATGATCCCACTGGTGCATGTCCTCGATTGGATCGGATTGCGGGTAACGTGCGGGCAGAGCGTGGATCAGAGCCTGCTCAACAGGCGTGCAGTTATCGGCATTTTCCAAAGCCTTCTGCATTGCGTCATGGGCCAGCGTCAGTGCCTTTTTGCGTCCTCGGTCGTCCTGTAAGTCCCAGGGCAGGTTGTAATTCGGACCCGCCGCATAGGCCACACCCCAATGAGCCATGGCGCATTGGGGGTCATGCTCGACCGCGCGTTGAAAACAGGCGACGGCTTCTTCGTGATTATAACCGTAGGTCCAGTTCAGGCCCCGGTCGAACCACCGTTGTGCTTCGGGGTTCGAAGTGGAAACTGGGCAGGTGTATGTACCTAGATCGTAGTAGTCGCTCATTGAAAACCCTCCCCTCAGCTTGAGCGGAGGGTAGCGCGTTTCCAACGGCTTGCACAGGTCAGGCGGGCAGGCGCTCTTCCAAGCGGCCCATATGCAGCATGAGGCCGAAGGCAAGAACGCACATGGTCAGGATGCCGAAAGTCAAAGGTGCGATGGAACCGTCGAACAGCAATCCGATCGGGGCGGCGATGACGGCTGCCAGCACAGTCGAAATTGCCCCGATCACCGAAGCTGCCATGCCTGCAATATGGCCCATAGGCTCCATTGCGATGGCGTTCAGGTTGCCGATTGTCATGCCAGCCATGAAGAAAACCATGGTTTGCCAAAAGACGAACAGCGCAAATGAGGCGTTTGGCGGCAGGTTCGTCATGTTGAGAAGAATGACCAGCGATGTGATGGCGATCTGAGCGCCAAAGGCAAATGTCACCATACGTCGCATTCCGACACGCACGACCAATGCAGCGTTCAGCAAACTTGCCGACCCTGACATCAGGGCGACGAAGCCGAACCAGAAGGGAAAGCTTTCGGCCCGATCATAAATCACATCATAAACCGGCTGCACCATGGTAAGAATAGTAAACAGCATCCCCATGCACAGTGTCTGAACAAAGATCGACAGACGCACTGTGGGGTGGGCAAACATCTCTTGCACGTCGGCGATCATCAGGGGCAGGCGGAAGGGGCGACGGTTTTCTGCGGCGAGGGATTCGGGCAGGCGAACACCCATCCAACTGACAACGATCAGTGCAAACAGGATGAAAGAGACGAAGATGCCGCGCCAGCCGAACAGGGCGATCACACCCGCACCCAGCATTGGTGCGATGGCTGGAACCAGCGTGAAGATCATCATGGCTATTGATACGATTCGGGCCATTTCACGACCGGAATAAAGGTCTCGGATAATAGCCATAGCCACGACCCGCGGACCAGCTGCGCCTAAACCTTGCACAACACGTGCGATCAGAACCAGCTCGAGCGAGGAACTGGCCCACGCAACCGCAGATGCCGCAATGTAAAGAACTGCGCCGCCGAAAATTACAGGTTTGCGCCCCAGCGCATCCGAGATCGGACCGGTAAAGAATGTGCCAATCCCCATGCCCAGCACAAACGAGGTCAGGATCAACTGTGCCCGATTGATGTCATCGGGGCTGAGCTGTGCGCCGATTTCTGGCAGGGCGGGCAGCATTGAATCGATCGAAAAGGCGATAGTGGCGAACATCATTGCGATTAGCGCAATGAATTCCGCCTTCGACATGCGGTTGGTCATGAAGAACTCCTAACCTGTTCGCGCTATCACGGCGGATCAGGTTAAGCCAGACTGGAAATTCGCACAGACCTCTGTGCTATTCTGCAGAGGAGGCCTCAAGTTGAGACATGATCTCGGCGATCACTTTTTCCCACATCTCAGGGGGTTGCGCCCCTGGAACAGCGTGTTGATTGGCCACAATGTAGGTGGGGACCGAACTGACGCCCATATCACGCGAATGGCTGTCCCGGTTGCGAATATCTTCGCGGTCGGCGTCAGATTTCAGCAATTTCATGACGACGGCGGCGTCCATACCGGCGCTGTCGGCGATGTCAGACAGCACTTCGGGGTCACCGATGTCACGGGCTTGCACGAAATATGCATCGAACAAGGCATCGACGACAGCGTTCTGTTTGCCTTCGATTCCGGCCCAATGGATCAGGCGATGGGCGTCCAACGTGTTGGGCGTGCGCTTCATGCCTTCGAAGTCGATCTTCAGGCCCGCATTCTCTGCATGCTCCACCACCGGAGCATAGGCCCGTACCGCACCGTCCTTGCCGCCGAACTTGCGTTCAAGATACTCACGCCGGTCCATGCCCGCATCCGGCATTTCGGGGTTCAGCTGAAACGGATGCCATTCGATGACAAAGGGGTGATCAGGGACATTGGCCAAAGCCTTGTCCAAATGGGTTTTGCCGATATAGCACCACGGGCAGATCGGGTCGGACAGGATGTCGAGCTTGACGGTCTGGGTCATTTGCTTGGTGCCTCGAAATAGGCCGGCAACGCCCGGCGCAGGAGTTTGCCATTTCCGCCGGTTGGCAGGGCAGGCAGGTGGATGAAGGCGCGCGGTTGCTTGTAGCGCGCCAGATTGGCCTCGACATAGGCGCGCAGGGCCGCATCGTCCAGCTTTTCCGGGCCGGTATAGAAGGCTGCTATCACAAATGTGTCCGGTTTGACCTCAATTGCCGCTGCGCCGACCTGCGTGATGCCGGGAAAGCGGGACAGGGCAGCTTCAACCTCGACTGGCGACACGCGATAGCCGCCTGCGTTCATCATGTCATCATCGCGGCCCAGATAGCTGATCTGGCCGTCCACTGCCATTGCGCCCTGATCTCCGGTCAGAAACCAGTCGCCTTGCATCCGCGCCTCAGCTTCGTCGGGTGCGTTAAGATAGGTCAGCATCAAACCGGGGTCCGAGCGGTGTATGGCGATGGTGCCTTCCTGTCCTTGTGGTACTGGGCCATCCGTCCCCAGGATCGCCACGCGACGCCCCGGTTGCGGCTGCCCCAGCGCGTCGCTACGCGCGGGGTGGGTCGGGCTTGAGGAAACAAAGGTCGAGCATTCGGACATGCCGTAGGCTTCGAATAGATCGGTGCCGGTGCTGGAAACCCATTTCTCATGCAGAGCGCGCGAGAGTTTCTCACCCGCGCATAAGCCATGGCGCAGGTCGGGCAATTCCATGTGTTCGGACATTTGCAGCATCTTCCGAAAGACTCCGGGGGCTGCGGCAAAGATCGTCGCACGGTGCTGGCGCAACAAGGTTGGCAGCGCGTCAATACTGGTGCCGCGTTCCGGGATCAGGGCCGTTGCACCAATGGTCCACGGGTCCATTAACCCGGTGCCCAGCGTATAAGTCCAGTTGAACGCGCCCGCGTGGCACAATCGGTCGGTGTCGCGCAGACCGTACCAGCCATCGACCATCATCTGCCGCGCCCAGATTGCCCGGTGGGCATGGGCCACCGCACGTGGCTTGCCTGACGTTCCAGAGGTGTAGACGACATAGGCCATTCGTTCGGGGTCGCCCATGGCAAAATGGGCTGCAGGCAGGCTTCGCATGGAATTCAACGCATCCAACCCAATCTGATTGGGGTGCGCGGCGCAGGCAACGTCGGGGTCGCGCAGAATGGCCGCTGGGGAAAGTTCCGCGATCATTTTGGCCGTTTCAGGCTCGGTCAGTTGCGACGATGTCGGCACAGGAACGATGCCCACTGCAATTGCGCCAAGATATGCGATCGGGAAATCCACTGTATTGCCCAGCCGCATCAACGCAATGTCGCCGGGCTTCAAGCCTGCTTGCAACAACCCAGCGCCAGTTCCCAATACGGCTGCTTTCAGATCGCGAAAGCTCCAATCCTGAGCGCCCGTCTCACGCAGCACGGATAGGGCAACCTTTTCGGGGATGCGATCCGCTTGGCCCAGCACATGCGCCGCCAGATTGAAAGGTGTGGGGCAGGGCTCAGGCGCCCCTTTATCAAAGATGGACAACATGGCCTTTGGCTATCGCGGAGCCTGCCGCGTTGCAAGCGCGGCGGACCGGGCCTATAGAGAGGGGCATGAGCACTCAAGATCCCAAATCCCTGATCCGAATTGCCCGTGACACAGGTGATCATACCGAAGTCGAACCACTGGACCTTGGCGCACGGGTGCGCGAGCTGCGCAAAGCGCGGAATTGGACTTTGGAACAAGCCGCCACGCAGGCGGGATTGGCACGTTCGACCCTCAGCAAGATAGAAAATGGGCAGATGTCGCCTACCTATGATGCGCTCAAGAAGTTGGCGATTGGCTTGGAAATATCAGTGCCGCAACTGTTTACGCCGCCACAACGCGATCAGGTGATTGGCCGTATGGCCGTGACACGATCCGGCGATGGGGCAGCCCATGCAACTGCCACCTATGAACATGAGTTGCTGGCCGAGACGCTGACCAAGAAACACATGCTGCCCTACCGTGCGCGTGTACGGGCGCGGTCAATGGAGGAATTTGAAGGCTGGGTACGTCACGACGGTGAAGAGTTCATGTATGTCCTCACCGGTGTCGTGCGGTTGTTTACCGAGTTTTATGAACCCGTCGAAATGCGCCGTGGTGACAGCGCATATTACGATGGCAGCATGGGTCACAATGTGATCTCCGTCAGTGACGAAGATGCGACGATCCTTTGGGTCACATCACTTGCTTAAAGACGCGTGAGCGAATTCGCGGTTCAGGCCTTCGGTAAACAGGAAATCTTCGACCTCTTCATGCGCTTCGTTAATTGTGAGTTGGTGGCGCTCGGCCAGATAGGCTTCGAACCCCTTTCGATCCTTAGAAACGCGCATCATGTCCTGATCCCGCAAGTTCGGAAAGCGCCGTTTTGCACGTGCGTAGGCCGCGCTCCAGTCTTGTGTAAGATCCGTCCAGTTCATCATCTATGAGCTTTCCTTTTGTAGCCATTAGGACTGCTCTCCCCCGACATCAGGGTACGGAAAGGCTGCCGCAAGGTAAGACATGACAAAATGTCGCACCTATCTTTCGCGATTGATCAGAGGTTTGTTGCCCGCTGCGAAACATCCGCAACGGGCGGACGGGCCTGCATTTGGTGTGAGTGGTGGCGGGCCCGGTTATGCTTTGTCCGGCATTGCCGGATTGTTCAGGTGCAGTGCCGAAATGCGTGAAGCCAGTTCTGCACCTGACCTGGTAAGTACAGGGTGTATACACGTTTTGCCCAGTAAATAAAGGATTTTGAACGGCGCCTCGATTTACTCACCAAGTATTGATAGACCTCAACGAGCTTTGTGAACGTCAAATGGCAGACTTGTGTGACTGTGACGATCTTCCGGTGTGCAGCGATCGGCAAATGGGCGCCGGGTGCCGCAAGGTGTGATCAGCAGAAATTTGCCAAACCCCGTGCATTTTCACCAGGCAAATCGAACCAACCCGGGTTCAGCTGACCCCGGTTGGTTAAAGAGTGTTTAATTCGCGTCGTACCACCAAACGTCGGGCATGTACTGCGGACCGTCACCATAGATCGGCACCGTGTCGGGAAACTTGAGCTCGCGGACATGCGCGATGCGCCCGACATCAAAGCTCCAGATCGGGATCACAAGGCGGCCGGCAGCCAAGACGCGGTCCAGTGCGCGGGTGGCTGTTGTGAAGTCTTCGCGCGTTTCAGATGCCAGCATGGCATCGATCATCGCGTCAACTGCAGGCGAGGATACACCCATCAGGTTGCGCGTGCCCGGTGTGTCGACGTATTCACTGCCCCAATAGAACCTTTGTTCGTTTCCTGGTGACAAGGACAGAGCGCGGCGGAAAGGCGTCATGTCGAAATCAAGCTCGTTCATGCGCGAGGTGTATTGCGCGTCATCGACTTTTTCGACCACCAGCTCGATGCCCAGACGTTCTAAGGCGCGGGCGTAAATCTCGGCAATTGTGCTGACGTCCTGCACGACATTCAGGCTGCCCTGGCTGATCACCATTTCAATCTTGAACGGCTGGCCTTCCACGTTTTTCAACACACCATCCTGAACGGTCCAGCCCGCGTCTTCCAGAAGCTTGACGGCCTTGCGAATGTTGCGCCTGTTCCGTTCTGATCCATCACCTTGCGGCAGTTCATAGCCTTCCAGCGTGCCGGGTGTAAGGTCTGCTTCGAAAGGTGCCAGCAAAGCCTGCACTGGTGCAGGGGCAGGTCCGGGTTGCATCGCCAGATCAGATCCAGAGAAATACGACGAAATACGCGGCTGCGCGCCACCTGTGACAGTGTCGTTGATAAATTCGAAATTGAAGGCAAGGGTCAGCGCCTCGCGCACCCGCCAATCGTCCAGCGGTGGTTTGCGAGTGTTCATCACAAAGCCGGTCATCCCGGACGGTTTGCCATGGGGGATTTCGGTCTTGATCACATCTCCGCGCTGAACAGCCGGGAAGTTGTATTGCTTGGTCCATTTGTCGGCGTTGAATTCGCGTACAGCCGAAAGCTCTCCGGCTTTGAACGCCTCAAATGCGACAGAGCCGTCGCCGTAGAACTCGATCCGTAGATCGTCGAGGTTCATGGTGCCGCGGCGAAACGGGATGTCATTACCCCAATAGTTCGGGTTTCGACGCAGGTTCACATAGCGGCCTGCTTCGTAATCGTCGATCACATAAGGGCCGGTGCCGATTGGAATATCCTGCAACGTGGCGTTTGCAAAATCCTTTCCCTCCCATTGCGCCTTTTGCAGGATGGGGCGCATCCCAGCCAGCAAGGCCAGTTCCCGGTCTGGTTCGTTGAATGAAATCCGAACCGAGCGCGGTCCGGTCTGTTCAATGCTGTCGATCTTGCCCCACAGCCCGCGATAGCGCAGATGACCCTCGGTCCCTAGGGTCTCATAGGACCAGATCACATCTTCGACCGTAACAGGGCTGCCGTCGGAAAACTGCGCCTCTTCGCGCAGGGTGAATTCGACCCAGGACCGGTCTGGTGCTGCCTCAACTGATTCGGCTAACAGCCCGTAAAGCGTGAAAGGTTCATCCCAAGACCGCCCCATCAGGCTTTCATGGGTCCAAAACGGCAATTGCCACGGAGAGGTGCCTTTTTGCAAAAACGGGTTCAAGCTGTTATAGCCGCCGGTGTTTCCGAACACCGCTTTGCCGCCTTTGGGCGCATCTGGATTGGCGTAGGGGAGAGACACAAAATCCGGTGGTAGGGCCGGTTCCCCATACATAGCTATGCCATGAGACGATTCTGCATGGGCGACAGACGTGAGAAAAATGCTGGCGATTCCCGCCGCAAATTGTCGAAACGGTCGGAGAAAATCCGGGCTCATTTTGGAAACAATCCTGCTCTGGCCTTATTTTGTTGGGGATCACCGTAGTGATGATTTTTCTTATTATCAAACTTTTAGCTTGGACGAAGGCATAGAATTGCTTATAAAGGTCTTACTGCTCGATAGGTTTCTTGCCTGTATGAAACCTGCCTCAATAACTTAACGCCCGCTTCGTGCGGGCGTTTTTTTTTGAGCAGATCGGGATGTCCAGGACCTGGGTATCGTTTCCATAGTTTCCCCGTTTTCTTTGCAGGTGCAGCATGGCATGGTGCGCCAGGACATCGCATAAGGGAGATCGGTCATGAGCCTTTCCGGCAAAACGGCAATCATTACAGGATCAAATTCAGGCATCGGTCTGGGGGTCGCGCGCGAGTTGGCCAAGGCGGGGGCCAACGTGGTTTTGAATTCCTTTACCGATCGGGATGAAGATCATGCGCTGGCCGCAGAGATAGCGAAAGAGACCGGAACCAACGCGCGCTACATCAAAGCGGACATGTCCAAAGGCGATGAGTGCCGTGCACTGATCGAGCAGGCAGGGGCCTGCGATATTCTGGTGAACAACGCGGGCATTCAGCATGTCTCTCCGATCGACAAGTTCCCGACCGAAAAATGGGACGCCATTATTGCGATCAATATGAACTCGGCTTTCCACACCACAGCTGCTGCACTGCCGATGATGCGTAAGGCGGGTTGGGGCCGGATCGTCAATATTGCCTCGGCTCATGGTCTGACCGCCTCGCCTTACAAAGCGGCCTATGTTGCTGCAAAGCATGGTGTGGTTGGGATGACCAAGACCGTCGCGCTTGAGACCGCGCAAGAGCCGATCACCTGCAACGCCATCTGTCCGGGCTATGTTCTGACACCTCTGGTCGAGGCGCAGATCCCGGATACGATGAAGGAATACAACATGAGCCGTGAAGATGTTGTGAAGAACATCCTGCTGGAACGTCAGCCCTCGAAGGAATTCGCCACTGTCGAACAGTTGGGCGGCACCGTGCAGTTCCTGTGCTCGGACGCGGCGGCTCAGATTACCGGGACAACGATTTCGGTCGATGGTGGCTGGACCGCACTTTGAGGTTCCATGGGGGCGCAGCCCCCATACCCCCGGAGTATTTCTGAAAAGATGAAGGGGCCGAGGCATGAAACGGATCAATCTGGCATTGCAGGGCGGCGGGGCGCATGGGGCGTTCACCTGGGGTGTGCTCGACAGGTTTCTGGATGAAGAAGACGTCGAGGTTGCGGCCATTACCGGGACGTCAGCGGGGGCGTTGAACGGGGCAGCGTTCAAGTCGGGTATGGTGCACGCCGGGCGCGACGGCGCACGCGCAAGTCTGGATGCGGTGTGGGCGCGTATGGGTGCGATTGGCGATTTGCGTATGGCCCATTGGTTCCGAGGAGTGGAGCCTGCAGCGATTTCCAGAGCTATGGAGTATTCAGTCCCTTATTCCATAGGCGAGGCGTGGTCCCGAATGGTGTCGCCTTACGCCTATGGTCCGTTTTACAGCAATCCGTTGGAGGCGGTGGTTGATCGGTTCAATTTCGCCGAAGTATGCGCAGATGAAGGCCCGCGCCTGTTTGTCTGTGCCACTTGCGTGCGAAGCGGGAAAATCCGCGTCTTTACGGGTGATGAAATTTCAACCGACGCCATCCTGGCCTCGGCCTGTTTGCCGACCTTGTTCAAGGCCGTTGAGATATACGATCCTGAAACCGAGCGGACCGAGGCGTATTGGGACGGTGGGTATACAGGGAACCCAGCGCTTTACCCGTTGTTCAATGACGATCTGCCCGACGATGTGGTTATCGTTAATATCAATCCGCTGGAACGCGATGAGGTGCCTGTCACACCGCAGCAGATCCAGAACCGGATCAATGAGATCAGCTTCAACTCATCCCTGTTTCGCGAACTCAGGGCGATCAGTTTTGTGCAGCGGTTGCTGAAAGAGGGAAAACTGAAACCCGGGGAAATGAACCGTGTACTGGTTCACATGATTGCGGATAACGAATTGATGAACAGCTTGTCTGTAGCAACCAAAACCGTGCCCAACCCGGTCATCCTGCACAAGTTGAAAGAGGCTGGGCGAAGGGCAGCGGATGACTTTCTTGTCAAACACAAAGCGGATTTGGGGCAGAACAGTACAGTTGATCTGCCCGCAATGTTTGGCTGATCACTCGGGCGGCTGCGTCGGATCTTTTTCGTTGGGGTAAACGAGACCTGCCGAGATTACCAGTTTCGCGGCATCTTCAATGCTCATATCCAGCAATATTACGTCTTCGGCGGGAAAAAACAGCAGGAAGCCTGAGGTTGGGTTGGGCGTGGTTGGCACAAAAACGCTGAGCAGTTCGCCCCCGGTTTCAGCGCGTTTGCTGACCTCACCGCGCGCGTTTGTTGATACAAAACCAATGGCCCAAATACCGCGACGCGGGTACTGAATCAGGCAGGCTTTTTCAAATGACCGTTCAGTCTGAGCAAAGACCGTTTCCGAGATTTGCTTGATCCCGGAATAAACCGACCGCACGACGGGCATCCGATCGACCAGACCTTCGGCGAAATGGATCAGTGAACGGCCCAGTATTCCCTTGGCGATCCAGCCTACGAGCACAGTGAAGATCAGGAAGATCACCACACCCACGCCGCGCAGGTTGATGCCAACATATTGTTCCGGCTGGAACTGTTGCGGCACAAGCGGCAGTACGGCGCTGTCGATCCATCCGACCACCGACCAGATCAGCCAGACCGTCAACCAGACAGGTGCAATGACGACGATGCCCGTCAGAAAGGATGCGCGCAGCCGGGACAGCAGGCCGGGGCGGCGGTGGGGCTCTTCGTCGAAAGGTGTGTTCATTGCAGGTCCGAGTGAGCAGTTCCGAATGGTTTCCGTGGTTTAGGTAGTCAATCCCTCGCTTTGGTACAATAGGGCTGCGTCAGCCCTGATGCACCAGCGATTGCGCGATTTTGGCAGCGAGACGTGCATTGTTGCGGACCAGCGCGATGTTCGCGGTCAACGAGCGGCCTTCGGTTTTTTCGAAAATGCGCTGCAGAAGGTATGGGGTCACGGCCTTGCCGGTAATGCGGTGGGCATCTGCGTCGGCCTGAGCCTCGGCGATGATGGGGGCCAGTTCCTCGGCCGGAATCTGATCGGTGGCAGGGATTGGATTGGCAACCAGTTGTCCGCCGGGCAGACCTAGCGCGCGGCGCATGGCGTGGGCTTTGGCGATGGCGTCGGCACTATCCATGCGCAGGGGCGCAGCAAACAGCGATTTAGCGGACCAGAACGCTGGAAATTCATCCTGCCCAAATGCGATGACAGGCACGCCCAAAGTCTCTAGCACTTCAAGCGTTTTGGCGAGGTCAAGGATGGCTTTGGCCCCGGCAGCAACCACCGTGACCGGAGTATGGCCAAGTTCGTGCAGGTCGGCAGAAATGTCGAACGTCGTCTCAGCCCCCTGATGCACGCCACCGATGCCGCCGGTGGCAAAAACCTCGATCCCGGCGTAATGCGCGGCGATCATCGTGGCGGCGACGGTGGTGGCCCCGGTGCCCCCGGTCGAAATGCAAGCTGCCATGTCCGCACGTGAGATCTTGGCGACACCTTGCGCCTGGCCCAGCCATTGCAGTTGGTCGGGCTCGAGCCCCACGTGCAGTTTGCCTTCAATCACCGCCATGGTTGCCGGAACTGCGCCCGCATCACGAATGTCCTGTTCGACCTGAGCCGCAACTTCGACGTTTTGCGGATAAGGCATTCCATGGGTGATGATGGTGCTTTCCAGCGCGACGATGGGTTGGCCTGCGTCTTTGGCGGCGCGGACCTCGGCTGAGTATTGAATGTCGATCACAGTGGGGTTTCTCCGGAAACATAGGTTGCAGCGGCGTGCAGAGCGCGGGTCAGGGCCTCATCACTGGATGCGCCACCGGATTCTGAGGCGATATGGGCCGCCATGAAGGTATCCCCTGCACCGGTCACGCGGGTGACCAGAACGGACGGGGGTGTTTGGGTCAGGATTTCGTCGGAACTGCCGACGGTGGCTGAGTTTCCGCCGTCAGTCACCAGAACGCGTAGCGCACCGCGATCCAGCAGCCCCTTGGCAGCGGATTCGGAGTCGGTGAATTCGCGCTGGCACAGGATGCCAGCCTCTTCGAGGTTGACATAAAGCGTGGCGCGGGCGTGCTTGAGGAAGGGCAGCAGCCGTTCGGCTTTACCGGGTGAGGCCGGGGCCACGCGCAAATCGGCACGGGCAAAAGCAGGGCTTTGGGCAATTTCTTCCAAAAGGTCCAGCGTCAGGTTGCCGTCCAGTGCAATGGGGCCTTCAAATGGTTGGTTTTCATAGCCCAAAGGTCCGTGCATCAAAGGGCGCAGGATCTTTGCGCCTGCCGCTTCCAGTGAATGCGCATCAGCAATGGCTGCGATCAGCCCGTTCGCACCCTCGACCGCCATGTAGCGGTCGGTCGGCAAATCCTGTGAGCGGTAGATGTGATCCGTCACCATACCAAGACGCGAACAAGAGTGGACAAGTTCATCGCCTTCGGGATCGCGCCCGATGGCTGTCAGCAAAGTGGGGGTCATACCAAAGCGCACCAGCGTCATGGCGATGTTCATAGCAACGCCGCCAGGCAGGCGCGTGATCCGCCCCGGCACGTCGGAACCTTGCCGCATTGCGCTGGCCGACCGCCCGATCACGTCCCAAAGGACCGATCCGATACATAGGATATTGCTGGTCTGAGTCATGGGGATGTCATGCCGCAGCGGTGATGCCCGTGCAAGTCAGAACGTAACCACCGTCAGATATTCCCGAACCACCCGGCATTTACGCCTTTTGCGCTTGCGATCCGAGACCTGCATGGGAACAATTGACCACAATGATTGGTGATTTGTTTCTTTTTCCGGAGCGTTTCTTATGAACGTTCGTGTATTTCGGGCCATCCTTCGTGTCTTTGCCCTCTTTGTACTTAGCTGTTTCGTCTTTGCGTTCCTTTCTTCAAGCGCGGTGAGGGCGCAATCTGACCAACCTACGTTGATTGATTTCTGGATCGCTGATGAAAAGCTGTTCCTTGAGGTTGGATTGAATGCTGAAGCACTGTTGCTTGGGTTTGATCCAACACGGCATGAAGTTCTTTCCGGGGATCCGCAGTATCTGACACTGCGGCAGATGGCGGCATCGGAACTGGAGCCACAGATCAGAGCGTTTGTTGAAACGTGGGTGCAGGACGTCGAAGTCCAGGTTCCCGAGCATTTGAAACTGACTTTGGAACGCGTGGTTGTCTCTGAAGGCGGTGGTCAGGAAGAAGCGCGTGTTACCAAACTGCTGCTAACAGCACCTTTTCCGGATCAAGCTTCGAACCTGAAACTGCGCTGGCCGGTTGATGGCGGGCCGATTGTGCTGCGGCAGCAGGGCGTTGCCGCCCCCTATACCAGTTACTTGGCGGCTGGTGAAGCCAGCCCTCTCATACCATTGCGCGGAGGGGCATCCTTGACGCCGCAACAGACACTACAGACGTTTTTTGCGTTGGGGATCGATCACGTCATAAACACGCCGTTCACACCGTGCTTGCTTGCCCTGGTTCTTGTGTTTCTGTCCTTGTCCTTGCGAGCAGTCGTGGCGCAGGTGGTGTTTCTGTCAGTTGGCGTGTTCGTTGGGCTTGGCTTGGCTGTCTACGACGTGTTGAACGTGCCGACCTATGTTGGTTTACATGCGCCGACGGCGTTCTTCATCGGGCTGGCGTTGTGGAACCTCGTGGCACGACGGTTGCAGGTCGCGCGGCTGTTGACGGTGTTTGCTGGCGGAACAGTGTTTGGATTGGCTTTGGCCAGGGCTCTTAGGGCTATCGGCGTGCCGCCGGACCATCAGTTTCCAGCGTTGTTGGGGTTTGGGTCTGGGGTTGTGGTGCCGCTGGTTTTGGCTGCCTCGGCTGCGTTTGGACTGGCGCTGTTGTTTGCTGGCCGTTCGCACAGGACCCGCAGCCGGATTGCAGTTCTGGCCTCAATCCTGATTGCAGGGCTCGGGGTGTATTGGCTGGCCGAGCCCTGGATGCTGCGTTGATGCAGGGTTAGGACATCCCTGCTGTCAGAGTGTTAAGCGCGCCAAGCGGATCGTCGCTGTTCCAGATTTCGTCCCCAATGCCGAAGAAATCGGTGCAGGGGGCAAGGTCGCGGATCAGGTCGGGCGTTAGCCCACCTTCGGCCACAACCGGAACTTCGATCATCTCGGACCACCATTGGAACAGGTCCTTTTCTGCGCGGGTACCATCGCCCAACGTGGCCGTGCCAACAGGTCCGAAGGCCACGTAATCAGCCCCGCTTTCACCTGCTGTCATGCCATCATGGCTGGAGGCACCGCAGAAACTACCAACAATTGCATCTGCGCCCAATTCCTTGCGCGCAGCCCTGACGGATCGAGCCGCGTCGTCCAGATGCACCCCGTCCAGACCCAGACGCTGGGCCAGCAGCACGTGGTTCGAAATAACTATGGCCACATCACGCGCATGGGCGACTTCCCGGCAAGCGTCGGCCGCGCGGGCGATTGTGTCTTCGTCGCTTCCGGCCAGCGCCAGGCGGATGCAGGCGATGTCGGCCCCGTCCAGTACCGTTGCCAGCTTGTTTGTGAAGGTGCTCAACTCGATGGTCGGAGGCGTGATCAGGTAAATCTGCGGCTGCTCGGGGGTGTCCATGGGCGCGTCCTTCGGTTTTTGGTCTTTGGCGCGGTTTAGCGGATTGCGGCGGGGAAGCAAACTTTTATGCCTGCCGAGGCGGTATTTGGAAACAGAAGAAAAGGATCGGGTTGCCCTGTTGACGCCGTCGGATTAGAGCGGGCGGAACTTTTCGGAGACAGCCATGCCCAGCGATACATCTCAGCCATCCTTCGTGCTCGTGCGCCCGCAGATGGGCGAAAATATCGGCGCCGCCGCGCGCGCGATGTGGAATTTTGGTCTGGACCGTATGCGCATCGTGGCCCCACGCGACGGCTGGCCGAATCCCAAGGCCGTGGCCATGTCCAGCGGGGCAGGGCGGTTGCTGGATGAGGCGCAGCTTTTTGACGATCTGGCAGGATCGCTGGCTGACAGCACGTTTGTCTTCGCAACAACAGCCCGACAGCGCGGGTTAACCAAGCCGGTCTACAGCCCAGAACGTGCGATGCAGATCGCGGCTGAGAAAGTCGCAACAGGTGAAAAAGTCGCCGTGTTGTTCGGTCCTGAACGCGCAGGGCTTGAGAATGAGGACATCGCAAAGGCCAACGCGATCATCTCGGTTCCGGTGAACCCGGAATACGCCTCGCTGAACCTGGGGCAATGCGTGTTGCTGACCGCCTATGAGTGGATGCGCCAGACCGGAGACGTGGTGCATGAGGCCACCGATCTGGGCAAGGGCGACTGGGCCACAGGGATCGAAGTGGAAAAACTGGTCGAGCATTATGAGGATCGTCTGGAAGAGGCTGGGTTCTTCTATCCCCCCGAAAAAGCGGAAGGAATGAAGGTAAACCTGCGCAACCTGTGGTCGCGGATGCGGATGACTCGCGCCGATGTGCAGATGCTGCATGGGATCATGCGGCAGATGGTCCGCTGGAAAGACAAAAGCTGAGGCTGGACCTATCTTCCACCAAGCCCTAGCTTGCGACAAAATCAGGACATGAGGACAGCATGAGCGGTAAGCGCAGCATCTTCGAAGAGGTCTCGGACACCGAAAAACAACAAGCCGTGCAACCGGGAATGATCGACCGGGGACGCCGCGGCGCGCGTCAAGCGATCCGCGTTTGGCTTATGATCCTGTTTGCCCTGGTCGTCGTGATGATTGCGGTTGGTGGCCTGACACGCCTGACCGACAGCGGCCTTTCGATCACGGAATGGCGTCCGATCACCGGGGCCATCCCGCCGATGAATGAGGCGGACTGGCAAGCGGAATTCGATAAATACAAGCAGATCGACCAATGGCGCATCCAAAACCAATGGATGGAGTTGAATGATTTCAAGTTCATCTACTGGTGGGAATGGGGCCATCGTCAACTGGGCCGCGTGATCGGACTTGTCTGGGCCATTGGCTTTTTTGGCTTTCTTGCAGCGCGCAAAATTCCAACCGGCTGGACTGGTAAGCTGTTGATTCCGGGCCTGTTAGGCGGTGTTCAGGGTGCGGTCGGCTGGTGGATGGTCGCCTCAGGCGTGACGCAGGGTGAGGGCATGACCGCCGTTGCCAGTTATCGTCTAGCCACACATTTGGGTCTGGCTTTTGTGATTCTGGGCTTTCTGGCGTGGTACATCTTTGAATTGGGCCGCGAAGAACGCGACCTGATGCAGGCGCGCCGCGCGAAAGAGGCCAAACTGTTCTCACTGTCCACCGGTCTGATGCATTTCGCCTTTTTACAAATACTCATCGGCGCGCTGGTTGCTGGGATTGACGCCGGGCGGTCTTACACCGACTGGCCCTTGATCGGCGGGCAAGTATTCCCACCCGATGCCACAGCGCTGGAGCCAATGTGGCGGAACTTCTTTGAAAGTCCCGGATTGGTTCAGTTCATTCACCGCTGCGCGGGGTATCTGCTGTTCATCTTCGCTTTCATCGTCTGGCGTCGTGGCGGGTCCAGCGCGCATCCGCAGACACGTTTTGCCTTCAATGCCGCCTTTGCCGCGCTGGCGTTGCAGGTTGTCGTCGGCATCGTGACCGTGGTCTACGGCGCACCCTGGCAGATTGCGATCTTCCACCAATTCATGGCCGTTGTCGTCTGGACCCTGATCCTGCGTGCCCGGTTCCTGACCGCTTATCCCATCGCAACATCCCTGCGCGGAGTTTGATCCAATGACCGCTTTCAATGAACTCATGGCCTTTCAGCGTGAAACCTCGGCTTTGGGCCAGATTGCTGGGCGGCTGGGTTGGGATCAGGAAACTGTCATGCCGCGAGGGGCTGCCCCACAACGGGCCGAAGAAATGGCTGCAATTGAGGCGGTGCTGCATGCGCGCCGCTCCGATCCGCGTGTGGCGGAATGGCTTGAGCAAGCCGCGCCACAGGACGAAGTGGGTAAGGCCCAGTTGCGTGAAATCCGCCGGGCCTATGAGCGTGCGGTGAAAGTGCCTGCTGATCTGGCAACAGCGATCGCCCGTGTGACATCCGCTGCGCAGGGGTCTTGGGCGCAGGCGCGGGCGGATGAAGACGTCTCGGCCTTTCTGCCGGTGCTTGAAGAGGTCGTGTCACTCAAACGGCAGGAGGGCGAAGCCCTTGCGCAGGGCGGGGACGTCTATGACGCCATGGTCGAAGATTACGAGCCCTACACGACCGGCACGCAGATTGCGGCCATTTTTGATGAGATGCGCCCACGTTTGGTTGCCCTACGCGCCGCAGTATTGGATCGCCCGGAACCGGCAGCCCTGAATGGCAGTTTTGATGAACGGACCCAGATGCGCCTGACGCAAAAGCTGGCGACGACTTTTGGGTATGATCTGAACAATGGCCGTGTTGACAAGGCGGTGCATCCGTTCAGCTCGGGCAGTGGGCTGGATGTGCGCATCACCACGCGAACCAGTGAAACGGACCCGTTCAACTGCTTTTATTCCACGATACACGAGGTCGGCCACGCCGCTTATGAACAGGGTATCGACAAAGCTTATTTGCTGACCCCGCTTGGGAACGGCGTGTCAATGGGCGTGCATGAAAGTCAAAGCCGCATATACGAAAACCAATTGGGTCGTTCGCGTGCCTTTACTGGGTGGCTGTTCGGACAGATGACTGAGGCATTCGGCGATTTCGGTATCGCTGACGCGGAGTCGTTTTACGCTACGGTAAACCGTGTTCATAACGGCTATATTCGGACCGAGGCTGATGAAGTGCAGTACAACCTTCACATCATGTTGCGCTTTGATCTGGAACGCGCACTGATGGCCGGAGACCTGCAAGTGAGCGAGCTCGAGGCCGCCTGGAATGACAGGTTTAAAGCCGACTTCGGCTATGCGGTCGACAAACCTTCGAATGGCTGTTTGCAGGACGTGCATTGGTCGGTTGGATTGTTCGGGTATTTCCCGACCTATTCGCTGGGCAACGTTTATGCAGGATGCTTGTTTCAGGCGCTGCGTGCGGCAGTGCCAGGGCTGGATGACCGATTGGCCGAGGGTGACACCTCGGGTGCGACGGGCTGGTTGCGCGAACAAGTTCAACAACATGGCGGGCTTTATGCACCCCGCGATGTCATTGCACGCGCCAGCGGTGTAGAGCCGGGGCCAGAGCCTTTGCTTGCGTATCTGGAAAAGAAGTTTGGGGCTTTGTACGGGCTGTGACCTGAGAATTCGGTCTCCGGACTGCGTGCAGAAAGGCCGGATTTCTTTGGTAATGCGGCCGCGACAACGGTGATTTTTTTCGTATTTCACCTTAGACGGACCGTTCCAGAGATGATTGCCGTTGGCGACGTCAATACCGCGCGTGTGACACCATATCGCGATCCAGTACGTGAGGCATCATTGACTTGGTGTTCACGCTTGACAGGCCTTTATAAGATAGGCCCGGATCGATTTTTGGGGTGTAAGGAATTGTATTATAGAAAGCTGAAAATACTTCCAGTCAGCGTCACCGTTTCAACATAGGTAACAATGTTGAGGGGATTTGCCCTAAATGAGGAAAAAGGGTGGCCAAATTGTGTCCGGGATACTACGTATTTTCAAGTCTATGTAGCACTCTAGTTGGAGTGCGAATTTGTAAAAAGTGTTTCAAGGGTAGGGGTTAAACACATGGCACTGAAACGTAATGTGGCCGCGGTTGCCTTAGTTGGGGTGTTGGCTGGTAGCGCCGCCTCGGCGTTGAGTGTGACAGCTATTTCTCCTTCATGGCAGAACGTGAATCCAACGACTGGTATTACGGAAAGCAGTTCTGGTTCTACGATCTCGCTGCGTTGGGGCGGTGGCAGTAACCCAAGTGGTTATGATTTTACGCCGACGGGAACACCAATATTGAATCTTTCGCCGGACACAGCTTTTGACCTGGGACAGTTCACGCACCTCAACTTTCCGATTCCGGGGGACGTACTGAGTTCGGTCGATCTTGTCGTCGATCTTCAGATCGGCGGCGGACCTCTGGTGTCATCAACCTTTTCACTGACACATAATGAGACCTTGAATCGATCGGCAAATTGTCCTCAGGATCCAACACCTTGCAACGATGTTGTGACAATTGCCAACACACTTGGTTCTCAGAACTTCACCTTTGGTGGACAGAACTATGTGTTCTCGGTGCTTGGCTTTTCACAGGACGGTGGTAACACGATTTCCACTGGATTCAGTACGGTGGAAGAGGCGCAGAACTACGCAACGCTTTATGGTCAGTATACGATCGCGCCTGTTCCGCTGCCAGCAGCCGGGTGGCTGCTGCTTGGAGGTATTGGTGGGCTGTTCGCATACGGACGTCGCCAAAAGCGCAAAGCGGCTTAGGCAAGGTTTCTCCACCACGCGTTCATTCGTGCGGTGTAGACTTTTCGAATACAAAAAACCCGAGGTCATCGAACCTCGGGTTTTTCTATTTCCAAAGGTTGGAACGATTACTCTTCTGTCTCGTCCTCGCCTTGATCGGCGATCCAAGCCACGCTGACAACCTCTTCGCCCTTACCGGTGTTGAAGACCCGCACTCCGCCCGCGCTGCGGGATCTGAAGGAAATCCCATCCACCGGCACCCGGATCGACTGACCTTTGGACGTGGCCAGCATGATCTGGTCATCGATCTCGACCGGGAAGGACGCCACAAGCTCACCGCCGCGCATCGCCTTGTCCATGGCGGCGACGCCCATACCGCCGCGTCCGCGAACAGGATAGTCATGGCTGGAGCTCAGCTTGCCTGCGCCGCCAGTGGTGATGGTCAGGATCAGGTTCTCGGCTGCCGACATCTGAGCATAGCGTTCCTGCGTAATCGAGCCCGGCGCGGCTTCGTCTTCGTCCACCTCACCGTCATCGGCAATGCCAGCCACGGCGCGGCGCATCTTGAGGTAAGCTGCGCGTTCATCCGGGTCGGCCTCAAAGTGCCGGATCACAGACATCGACACAACGCGGTCGCCATTGGTAAGTTTGATGCCGCGCACACCGGTGGACTCACGTGAGTTGAAGACACGTACATCGGTGGTGCGGAAGCGGATTGCACGGCCTGAATTGGTGACCAGCATAACGTCTTCATCTTCCGAACAGATGCGGGCATTCACCAGTTCAACGCCCTCGGGCAGCTTCATGGCGATCTTGCCGTTGCGGCGGACATTGGTGAAATCCGACAGTCGGTTACGACGTACGTCACCCGCGCTGGTGGCGAAGACGATTTGGAGGTTTTCCCACTCTTCATCCGGCACATCCACAGGCATGATCGCGGCGATAGATACACCGGTAGGAATTGGCAGGATATTGACTATGGCTTTGCCTTTGCCGGTCCGGCTGGACTGCGGCAGACGCCAAGTCTTGAGTTTGTAGACCATGCCTTCGGTGGTGAAGAACAGCAGTTGGGTATGCGTGTTTGCCACGAAGAGGTTGGTGACGACATCCTCTTCCTTGGTCTGCATTCCCGACAGGCCTTTGCCGCCACGTTTCTGAGCACGGAAATCGGCCAGCGGTGTGCGCTTGATGTAACCGCCTGAGGTTACGGTCACGACCATATCCTCACGCTCAATCAAGTCCTCGTCTTCCATGTCGCCGGACCAGTCGACGATCTCGGTGCGGCGGTCGACAGCGAACTTTTCGCGGACGTCGCGCAGCTCATCACCGATGATCGACATGATGCGTTCGCGCGAGGAAAGAATATCCAGATATTCCTTGATCTTGGCTGCTAGTTCTTCCAGCTCGTCCGTGACCTCTTTGACACCCAACTGGGTCAAACGTTGCAGGCGCAGTTCCAGAATTGCGCGGGCTTGAACCTCGGTCAGGTTATAGGTGCCATCGTCGTTCATCTTGGACAGAGGATCGTCGATCAGACGAAGATAACCTTCGATCTCAGCAGCAGGCCAGCGGCGGGTCATCAGCTTTTCGCGCGCTTCGGCGGCGTCTGCCGAGGATCGGATCGTGGCGACTACCTCGTCCACGTTCGACACGGCCACGGCCAGACCACACAGAATGTGGCTACGCTCGCGCGCTTTGCGCAAGTCGTAGGCGGTCCGACGGGCAACAACATCCTCGCGGAAGTCGATGAAGGACGTCAGGAATCGGCGCAGGGTCAACTGCTCGGGTCGGCCGCCGTTCAGCGCCAGCATGTTGCAGCCAAAGGAAGTCTGCATCGGAGAGAACCGATAAAGCTGGTTCAGAACCACCTCGGGCGTGGCATCGCGCTTCAGTTCGACCACGACACGCACACCGTTGCGGTCGGATTCGTCCTGCACGTGGCTGACGCCTTCAATACGTTTCTCGCGCACCGCTTCGGCGATCTTTTCGATCATCGAGGCTTTGTTTACCTGATACGGGATCTCATCCACGACAATCGCATAGCGATCCTTGCGGATTTCTTCGACACGAGTCTTGGCGCGGATGATGACGCTGCCGCGACCTTCCAGATAGGCCTTGCGCGCACCAGATCGGCCCAGCATGACGCCACCCGTTGGGAAATCGGGGCCGGGGACGTATTCAATCAACTGCTCTGAGGTCAGGTCAGGATCGTCGATCAGGGCCAGCGTGGCGTTGACCACCTCCCCCAGATTGTGAGGCGGAATATTGGTCGCCATACCCACGGCGATACCACCGGCGCCGTTGACCAGCATGTTCGGGAAACGCGCGGGCAGAACGGTTGGCTCTTTGTCTTTGCCGTCGTAGTTGTCCTGAAAATCAACCGTCTCTTTTTCGATATCAGCCAGCAGTGCGGCAGCCGGTTTGTCCATCCGCACTTCGGTATAACGCATGGCCGCTGGGTTATCGCCGTCCATCGAACCAAAGTTGCCCTGACCGTCCAGCAAAGGCAGCGACATCGAGAAATCCTGCGCCATCCGCACCAGCGCGTCATAGATAGCTGAGTCCCCGTGCGGGTGGTACTTACCCATTACGTCGCCAACCGGGCGCGCAGACTTGCGGTAGGCTTTGTCATGGGTGTTCCCGGTTTCGTGCATCGCATACAGAATCCGGCGATGCACCGGCTTCAGGCCGTCACGCAAATCCGGGATCGCGCGGGATACGATGACCGACATGGCGTAGTCCAGATAGGATGTGCGCATTTCGGATTCGATGGAGACCGTCGGGCCGTCATACACTGGGCGCTCTGGCGGGGTTTCGTCCATGTTTTCAGGAATTTCTGGCGTATCGCTCACGTAAACTGCCCGATCTTTGGCTTGGGTCTATATCTTGTGGATGCACCTTATCAGACCCGGCACATAAGGTGCAAGCAAGCAGCGCATTGAGTGCGAAAAACCACGGTAACGTCCCGGTAACATATTGTTATCCAAGAATTAGAAGGTTTCTGTGCTAGCCTGAAGAGACCCTGCAACAAACCAGAGGTCCGCATGAACCCAAGCGAAACCGAATTGATGCTAAAGGGGTACGGTCTGACAACGGCGGAATTCTTCTACCATATGCCCGACTATATCCACGTACTAAACACGTTCATCTGGCAGGACTACGACCTGGCGCCGGATCATCCGAAACTGTTCGAATTCATCGATTTCTGGCAGCGAGAGATTGAAGGTCCGCTGCATTCGGTCAAATTCACCCACCGCAAGATGATTGCACCGGGTGAGTGGCGTAACATGGTTGGCGAGTTTCGCGTGAATTGAGTGGTCGGTAATGCCTGACTGACCATTGAATTACCCGTTTTCATTTAAGGCAAGTCGGGTAAGGTGACGGCCAATCTGTTGCTGCCACAGGAAAACAAACCATGACAAAAGCCTTTCTTTTTGCTGCGGCGCTTTGCCTAAGTGGTCCCGCTTGTGCCGAAGGCGTTCTGGACAAGATAAAGAAGGGTGCTGAAAACACCGCAGAAGCGATCGGTCGCGGCGCGGAAAGCGTCGGTGATACTGTCAACAAAGGCGCTGCGGTCGTCGATGAAACCATCGATTCCACGTCGGACTTGCTGTCCAACGAAGCAACGCCGGAAGAAACGCGTGCCAAGCTGGACGTGATGGCAGGAGAAATCCTTGATCAGTTGCTTGCCGAAAACCCCGAAGCGCAGTCACTCTATGACGTCAGCGCAGGTTATGCGGCCTTCGACTCGCGCAAGATTTCGGTGTTTCCGGTATCGGCAGGGTATGGGCGCGGTGTGGCCGTTTCAAAAGACACTGGTCAGCACACCTATATGAACATGGGCACGGGTGGTGTGGGCGCGGCCATCGGCATTGGCGGCTTTGAGACCAAGTTTGTGATCCTGTTCGAAAGCCGTTCAGATTTGGACAACTTCATTCTCCATGGCTATGACGCGACGGCTGAAACCGGCGCCATGTATGGAGAAGACAAAAAGGGCGAAACCGTGCGCTTTAGCGATGGGCGCTCTTTCTTTGTGCTCAGCAAAAAAGGATGGCGCGTATCGGCAGGTGCGTCCGGCACCAAGTTCTGGAAGTCGCCCGAATTGAACTGATCAACCCGAGCAGCTTGCGCCGCCAAGAACGCAAAACTTGGCGCAGTGGGGATGGTTAAGGTGAACATCCGCCTCGGCTTCGGCCAGGCTGTGCCCCATCTCGAATTCGGGCTCATAAGGCAGCAACGTGCAGGCCAGAACGGCAGGGCGATCCGCACCTTTGCGTTTGACCACCATGCGCGAATTGGCACACATCACCGCATTTGGGGATTTGTCCAGAATTCCCCAGCACGCCGTCGTAATTTCAGGCACTTCCACGGATTCGTCCATCTCGGGGAATAGAACGGTCTGAGCTGGATTGTTCGGGTCGATGTCAAAGTCATGCCGGGCGAAGAACGCAGCATAACCAGCGCGGCTTTCTGCATCCGTGTCTCCCCACACCGACCTGCCTGCGATCGCCATGTTGAAACCGTGATCGCGCAACCACTCCATCCCGGTAACGGTTTTGTCGAAACTGCCCTTGCCGCGCTCTTCATCATGCAGGTCGGGGCGGTAGTGATCGACTGAGATGCGCAGCGTAAGCTTGTCGTTGTATTTGCTCTGCAACTCCAACAATCCTTCTCGCATCTTGCGGCGCATCATCGGGGCCATCGCATTGGTCAGAATCAAGACCTCATACCCACGTTCCAGCGCGGCACGAGTCATCTCGATCATCTCGGGGTTCATGAAGGGTTCGCCGCCGGTAAAGCCGATCTCGCGCACGGGCCAATTGCGCTCGTCGATCTGGTCCAGATAATCACGGATTTCATCCGCGGTCAGATAGACCAAAGCATCATTGGTCGGGCTGCTGGCGATATAGCAGTTCACGCATTCGATGTTGCACAGCGTACCTGTGTTAAACCAAAGCGTGTCTGGCTGGGTCAGTGAAACTGTTGCGCGGGTCTGCCCGTCTGCTGTCACCAGTTTGTCTTGGAACTTGCCGATATTGGCAAGCTGAGGGGCATTGTCTTTCATTCCCGCGTCCGGCTTTTGCTGAAATCTTTGGTTCGAACTAGCGTGTTGTCGGGGATTTGGTAAGGGTGACGCGGCGGTTCTAACAGAGTTTTGATGATCTTTGAGTTTTCATTTTTGGTTGCGCTAACATTGGACATGCAAGTTGGGTCGGGTTAAGGACAGCTTATGGTTTCACGCGTCATCCCTGTTGATCCTTTTGATCTGATTATTTTCGGCGGCACTGGTGATCTGGCGCAGCGGAAAATTCTGCCTGCCCTGTATCGTAGGTTCTGTGCCGGGCAATGGCATGATGACACGAAAATCCTTGCAGCAGCCCGGGCGAACCATACTGCGGAAGAGTTTCGCGAGATGGTTGCCGATTCTTTGCGCCAACATGCGCCGAAGCGGGCGCAGGACAGCCGGGCGCTGATCGGGTTTCTGCAGCGGGTTGACTATGTGCCTCTGGATGCAATGACAGCAGAAGGCTGGGATGTTCTGGGCCAAAAGCTGTCATCGGACCGCATAAGGGCGTTCTACTTCTCGGTTGGTCCAAGTTTGTTCGGCCCGCTGGCCGAGCGGGTCAGGGCGCATAATCTGGCGACGGACGACACCCGCATCGTGGTGGAAAAACCGTTTGGCCATGATCTGGACAGTGCGCGGGCCCTGAATGCCACGCTGGCTGCGCATTTCGACGAGAGCCAGATTTACCGGATCGACCATTATCTGGGCAAGGAAACCGTGCAGAACCTGATGGCTGTGCGCTTTGGCAACATGCTGTTCGAACCCTTGTGGAACAGCCAATATGTCGACCACATTCAAATCACGGTTGCTGAAACCGTGGGGATTTCCGGGCGTGAGGAGTATTACGAGCGCGCAGGCGCAATGCGGGACATGGTGCAGAACCACCTGATGCAATTGCTCTGCCTGATCGCGATGGAACCTCCGGCCAAATTTGATCCCGACGCGGTGCGCGACGAGAAACTCAAGGTAATCCGGGCGCTTGACCAGGTAGAGCCGCATCACATTGTGCGCGGCCAGTTCGCTGCAGGGCCCGAGGGTCCGGGATACCGAGACTGCGTTGGCAATCCGCGTTCAACCACCGAAAGCTATGTGGCGTTGAAGGCCCACATCAGCAACTGGCGGTGGGCCGGGACGCCGTTCTATCTGCGCACGGGTAAGCGGTTGGTGGCGCGGTCTTCGGTGATCAATGTGATGTTCAAGGACGCGCCGCATTCGATCTTCGGGGAAGAAGCCGGACGGCACGCCAATGCATTGTCGATCCGTTTGCAACCCAATGAAGGGATCACCCTGAAGGTGACGATCAAGGAACCGGGGCCGGGTGGGATGCGTCTGGTCGATGTCCCACTGGACATGAGCTTTGCCGAAGCCTTGGGACCCGAAAATCAGGACCCGCCAGATGCTTACGAACGGTTGGTGATGGATGTGATCCGGGGCAACCAGACGCTGTTCATGCGCGGGGACGAGGTCGAGGCCGCCTGGGCCTGGACCGATCCAATCATCGCTGGCTGGCTGGCGCGCGGCGACGTGCCGAAACCTTATGACAGCGGCAGCACAGGGCCGGGCGACGCCGAGCTGCTGATGAAACGAGATGGTCGCCGTTGGCAAGGAATCAAGCCATGAATATTCAGGAATATGCAGACCGCGAAATGCTGGCCATCGACGTGGCAAATGCTTTGGCGGGCGATCTGGAGGCTGCATTGTTGCATCATGACACTGTTGCGCTGGCCGTTCCCGGTGGGACAACGCCGGGGCCAGTGTTTGACAGCCTTTGTGCAGCGGACGTGGCGTGGGACCGTGTGCGAGTTTTGCCAACAGATGAACGGTGTGTACCTGCCGATCACGAGCGTTCCAACGAGCGTCTGATTCGCGAAAGACTGCTGACGAACCGGGCGTCTGTTGCGCATTACATTCCGCTCTATGTACCCGGTGCGGAACCCGAGGCGGCGTTGCCCGAAATCGAATCTCTGATTGCGCCGGTGTTGCCGTTGTCGGTTCTGGTTCTTGGAATGGGTGATGACATGCATACGGCTTCGTTGTTTCCGGGTATGGAAGGGCTGGCTCAGGCATTGGGCAGTGATGCGCCTACATTAACCGTCGCGCGCACCGAGGTGCAGCCCGAGGCGCGCATTTCCCTGACCGCGCCGGTCCTGGATGGGGCATTGTCCAAGCACCTGATTATCTACGGTCAGACCAAGCGCGACGCGTTGGAAAAAGCCATGTCGCTGCCACCGGAAGACGCACCAATCGCCGCTGTGCTGAGCGGTATGACTGTCCATTGGTCGGAGTGAACACATGCAACTGGACGCTTTGAAGGCATTGGCAGACGCGGACCGCCGTATCTTGGACCTGTTTGAGGCGGACGCGAACAGGGCTGTGGAATTTTCAGCTTCGGCCGGGGATATGCATTTTGATTACTCCAAGACGCAGATCGACGAAAGCGTGCGCGCGGGGCTGATCCAACTGTGCGAAGACGCCGGTCTTGCGGCGCGGCGCGATGCGATGTTTGCGGGCGAAAAGATCAACGAAACTGAAGGGCGCGCGGTGCTGCACACGGCCTTGCGCAATCTGGACGGTGGGCCGGTCGACGTGGATGGTCGGGACGTCATGCCCGAGGTTCTGGACACGCTGCAACGGATGCGGGTTTTTGCCGAGGAAGTGCGCGGTGGTGCGATTGCGGGGGCAGGGGGCAGCTTTACCGATGTGGTCAATATCGGCATTGGTGGGTCGGATCTTGGTCCTGTCATGGCAACACATGCGCTGGCTCCGTATCATGATGGGCCGCGTCTGCACTATGTTTCGAACGTGGATGGCGCGCATATCGCTGACACGCTGCGTCAGTTGGATCCGACACGGACTTTGGTGATTGTCGCCTCGAAAACCTTCACGACCATTGAGACAATGACCAATGCGCGCACGGCCCGCGCCTGGATGTCCGAAGGCGGAGGCGATCCGTCCCGGCAGTTTGCCGCCGTATCCAGCGCATTGGACAAGACGCAGGCGTTTGGCATTCCCGAGGCGCATGTGTTCGGTTTCGCCGATTGGGTCGGTGGGCGCTATTCGGTCTGGGGGCCAGTGGGCCTGCCGGTCATGATCGCTGTTGGCTCAAACGCGTTTGACGCGTTTCTGCGTGGTGGGCAGGCGATGGATCTGCATTTCCGCTCGGCGGATTGGGCTGAGAACGTGCCCGTCATGCTGGCGCTGGTCGGTATCTGGCATCGTCAGGTTCTGGGCCATGCCAGCCGCGCCGTGCTGCCCTATGATCAGCGGCTATTGCGGCTGCCAGCCTATTTCCAACAGTTGGAAATGGAATCGAACGGCAAATCGGTGGCGATGGATGGTTCTTCCCTGACTGTTCCGTCGGGCCCTGTGGTCTGGGGGGAACCGGGCACGAACGGTCAGCACGCCTTCTACCAACTGATTCACCAGGGTACGGACGTTATCCCATGCGAATTCATGGTTGCGGCCGAAGGGCACGAACCCGAGCTGACCCATCATCACCGCTTGCTTTTGGCCAATTGTCTGGCGCAGTCCGAAGCCCTTATGCGCGGCCGGTCACTGGACGAAGCCCGAGACCGCATGGCGGCAAACGGGCTGACAAGTGCGGAACTGGAGCGGCAGGCGCGACATCGGGTTTTCCCCGGTAATCGTCCGTCCACCACTCTGATTTATCCCAAACTCACACCATTCGTACTGGGTCAGATCGTTGCCCTGTATGAGCACCGGGTGTTTGTCGAAGGTGTGCTGTTGGGTATCAACTCTTTCGATCAATGGGGGGTGGAGCTGGGTAAGGAGCTGGCCACGTCGCTTGGCCCCATCGTGGATGGTGAAGAAAGCGCCCAAGGCAAGGACGCATCCACCGCTGCGTTGGTCGCCTATGCGTTGAAACACCGGGATTAACGCCTCAAAACGCAGCCTGCTGCACTAGTGGGCTGCATTCTTTTATTGTCAGACAATTAAATGCTTGGCAGGGTTCCTTCCTAGGAAACGACTGGATTGACGCAATGGGGCACGCCCCTAGCTGTTAATGTCAGATGGATAAGGCAGGGGACATCGAAGACCCTGCCAACGACGGGAGGATGTCCATGCTGGGACAGATGATGACGCAGCCCCTGCTGATTTCGTCACTTATTGATCATGCGGAACGCTACCACGGCCAAACCGGGATAATCTCGGTCGAAACAGACGGTACGATTTCCGAGACCAACTGGTCCGAGATTGCGGTGAACGCCCGACGCCTGGCATCAGCGCTAACAAAACTGGGATTAGAGCCACAGGACAGGATCGGAACCCTGGCCTGGAACAACCGGCGGCATCTTGAGATTTACTATGCAACCTCCGGCGCCGGCTATGTCTGCCACACGGTCAATCCGCGCCTGTTCCCCGAGCAACTGACCTATATCATCAACCACGCTCAGGATCGTGTGCTGTTCTTTGATGCAACATTCATCCCGTTGGTTGCTGCGCTGCACGATGCGCTTACCGAAGTCAGGCACTTTGTCCTCATGGGCCCACGCAATGAAGAGGCAGCGTCACAGATCCCCGGTTTAGTGTTCTATGATGAACTGATCGAAACAGGAGATGCTGGCTTCACATGGCCTGATCTGGATGAAAACACGGCATCAAGCCTGTGTTATACCTCGGGCACGACGGGCAATCCCAAGGGCGTGCTGTATTCCCACAGGTCGACCCTGCTGCACAGCTTTGCGTCGAACACAAAGGATGTGATCGGTTATTCTGCGATGGACGTCGTCATGCCCGTCGTGCCGATGTTCCACGTCAACGCCTGGGGATCGCCCTATGCCTGTGCAATGTCGGGGTCGCGGATGGTCTTGCCGGGACAGGATTTGCACGGCGAGGCGCTGGTCAACCTGATCGACACCTATGGTGTGACCCTGGCCATGGGTGTGCCGACCATTTGGCAAGGTTTGCTGGCCCATGCCGCCAAGTGCGGGACCGAGTTGAAAAGCCTGGATCGAACTGTGATCGGGGGCGCGGCCTGTCCGCCTTCGATGATCGAAACCTTCCGCGAAACCTATGGGGTCGACACTGTGCATGCCTGGGGCATGAGCGAGATGAGCCCGCTGGGCACAACAAACTACCCTCTGGCCAAACATCTTGAGCTACCACTGGAAGAACAACATGCGATCCGCCTGAGTCAGGGCAGGCCGCCCTTTGGGGTCGAGCTGAAAATCGTCGATGATGATGGCAATGATCTGCCGCATGACGGCGAAACTCAGGGCGATCTGATGGTGCGGGGGCATTGGGTTCTAGACAGCTATTTTATGCTGCAAGATCAGCAGCTTCTTCAGGATGGCTGGTTTGCCACCGGCGACGTCGCCACGCTGGACCCGGATGGCTATATGACCATCCGCGACAGATCCAAAGACATTATCAAATCCGGCGGAGAGTGGATCAGCTCCGTTGAGCTTGAGAATATCGCAGTCGCGCATCCCAAGCTTGCAACCGCCGCCGTGGTGGGCGTACCGCACCCGAAATGGGACGAAAGGCCGCTGCTGGTTGCTGTAAAGGCTGAAGGGGCAGACCCAAGCGAAGACGAATTGCTGAGCTTCTTCGATGGAAAGATCGCCAAGTGGCAAATCCCGGACAAGGTGGTCTTTGTCGATGCACTGCCGCTGAACGCAACCGGGAAAGTCCTGAAACGCAACCTGCGCGCGGATTTCGAAGACGCCCTGACGGGTTAACTTCAGTTAAGGGAGAAGATGGCTCCGGCGGTAGGGATCGAACCTACGACCAATTGATTAACAGTTAATTGGTCTTAAGTGGCCTAGTGAGATAACGCTATATAAACAAAGACGCTTGCGTGCATTCGTCTTACTAACTACGCTTATAATACGCTGTTTGCGAACCACAGTCGAACCGAAGTCTAAGATCCGAGGACGAAAATGATCGCAGAAGTTGTCGAGCTGCCTAAACGCAGCAAGCCCCGCTCAAGCACCCGGCGCGAGCGGCTGACCGAACCAAAGCTCCGGGCAATGAAACCACCGACCAAAGGTGAGCGCATTGTTTGGGACTTCGATGTGCCCGGGCTGGGTGTTCGGCTGACTTCCAAAGGCTCGAAGGCGTATGTTGTCAAACGCTGGAACCCTGAGAAGCGACAGAGCGTCAAGGTATCGCTCGGCCCTGTAGGCAGCATTTCAATCGCAGTAGCAAGGGCCAAAGCTCGGGAGCTGCTCGAAAGCAAACACGACGACCTCAACACCGCCCGCAAAATAAATGACGCTGACAACCTCACCGTCCGCGCTGCTTTTGATGCGATGCTGGCTGACAAGCAGGGCATTCGCTCGGTCGATGCGTATCAGTATTTCTGGAACAACTATGTCGAGCCGACCGGGCTGGGGTCGCTGCGGCTAAAGTCTGTTGGAGTTGTCGAGATTGAAACACTGGTGATGGAACCTTTGCTCCAAGCTGGCAAAACCACCACATCCGACCGAGTGCGTGCCATTCTCTCAATGACCTGGCGTCGCGCAATGAAGCGCGGGCAGGTCGTTGGTAATCCCGTCTCTGCTATTCCGTTGAAAGCAACCGAGACCCGCAAGCGCACACTCAACCCGAGTGAACTACGAGCATTCGTCGATGCACTGGACGAGGGCGTTGTCAATTCAGTCTGGTGCGACTTGTTTCGCCTTCTCCTGGCAACCGGGCAGCGCAAGGGCGCGACAATGGCAATGCGATGGACTGACCTGGACCTAGATGCAGGTCGCTGGACTATCCCTTCAGCCCAGAGCAAGAACAAGCGCGACACGACTATCACGCTAAGCAAGAGCGCCCTGGATGTGCTCGCTCGTCGTCGCATACAAGACCCAGGCGCGACCTGGGTATTCCCGTCGAACCGCAACCCTGCAAAACACATATCCGCACCGGAGAAGGCGTGGCGCAAGTTGTGCGCTACTGCTTGCATCGATGGCGCCACACCGCACGACATTCGGCGCACCGTGGGCACCAAGGCCGGTAGGGCGGGGCTGAGTGCCCACCAGATTGCCGCATTGCTCGGACACCAGAGCATCCAGAGCGCCAAAGCTTATGTTCACCTCGAAGGGGCGAGTCAGGAGAGCGCAGAAGTAGCCGACTTGTTGGGAGATATGCAGTGAAGGTCGCTGCCCCTATCCAGCCGTCTAAGCTTCCAGACCTGGTGATAGAAGAACCAACCGGGCCGAGCGGCCTGCCTTATCTGCGCACCGGCTACGCCCAAGGTAAAGCGGAGATGCTCGCATCAATGGCCGAGCATTTCTATCGGGATCGAGTGGCTGCAGGGCAAAGCATCAAGGCAAGCCGCATCGCTGCTGGTTTGGATGCTGGTGCGGTTGTCGCGGCAAGGCCCGACCTGTTCACCCCAGCCCAAGTCGCACGCGCAGCTCAGAATGGTGGCTCGGCTATCTCCGCCCATACGCTGAAAGTGCGGATGGCGCGACGCTCTGAGCGAGAGAAGCAGACTGCTGTAACAAATCACGACCTGTCGGCAGGGCTGACACCCGAGCATTTCATTTTCGGATGAGCTAACGCTTTGTAAAAAATTACCGATTTACGCACCCTCCCGCGCACGCATTTTTCTGTTTTGCTGGTCTCCAGGCTAACTAATCGGAGACGAAAATGATGAATAAGAAGGAAAAAGCCGAGCGCATCCGAAACAAGCAGAACGGCGCAAAAGGGGCTGCGAATGTCGCGCCTCTTGTTATGCGACCACCACTGAAGGTCAGCAACGACGAGCTCGCAGCCTATGCGAAAGTGCAAGCTGAGATGGTTGTCAGCGGTCGCTCTGGGGCAAATGGTGGACGCACACTGGACGAGCTGGTTGTCCTGCCCGGTGAGGCGTTGATTACTCGGTCGGAGCTGGCCCGGCTCTGGGGCACGACTGTTGGCACGCTCTCAAAATGGGCTTCTGAGGGTAAAGGGCCGCGCTACCTCACTAGCGGGGCAAACGGCTGGGTTAGATATCAGATGAACGATGTACGGGCCTACACCGACGAGTTGACGGTGGAGGCCAGCTGACACAACCGCACGCGGCTGGTGCTGAAGCCGGTCGCAGAAACGAGCGGGGGTCAGAGTAAAGCCCTAACCCCCAACTAAAACGCACTTGGTTCGCCAAAACCAGACCGCCTCACACAGGAGATATGGTAGGCGGATCGGGTGCACGACACAAGAGGTTGTGCAAATGAATATCCAAAACCCCAAACCCGTTTCTTTTAAGTCCCTGTGGGACGCTGGCTATACCAACTTAATACCCGTGTCGCGGGTTGGCGGTTGCATCCAACCTGGCAGCTCGCTTCAACCCGAGGGAATGGGCAAAGCGCCCGCGAAACTGACCAGGCAGAACACCTGGGTCGGTATGGGCGGCTGGCAGAACCACCAGGCAACCCAAGAAGACATTGCAGCCTGGGACACCTGGCAGGCCAACATCGGGATGCAGATGGGCGCTCAGACAGTCGCCCTGGATGTCGACATTCTCGACGAGGCGCTAGCAAAACAGGCAAAGGATATTGTGCTATCTAGAAAGCTGGCGCAGCGTTCGTCGTCTTTAGGGCGTAGCCCGCCGCGCCGCTGAGGGCACTTGGTGTTACCAGTATTGCGGCGAGCCGTTCGAAATGGAACGCAAAGTGCACGAAACCCGATGCCGCAAGACCAGCCTCTGTCGCACTATGGCGTATTACGACCGCTGGAAAGTCTGTCACGAGCAAGTTTATCAGAATGCCCAGGCAGGCTACGACCGGACAGAAGCCCAGCTCGGCCCCGACCTCCCTTGGACTATTGAGGCACGCAAGACCCTCGAGTGGGCCACATCGCGCCGAGGCTTTGGAACGCGCTCTGACGCGACAGCCTGGGTTACAATGCCCGGATGAGCGCTGTGCCATCCCGCAGACAAGCCGAACAGATGATTTTCCGAGATACCGCCCACGTTGGCAGACTGGGCGTAAAGGCCAAGTGCCTTGCAGAGCTCCCTTGAAAACTTGGTTTCGCCGATACCAGGAGAACCAACCAAAAGCGACGGTCGGAACCGGATGACATCGGTTCCCATGCCCCAGTTCAATTCGATGTCGTTAACAATAGAGGAACCGCTTGACCTCCTGAATACGTAGGAGTTTGTTAAGCGCAAGCAATCATAAGAACAAAAAAGGTATTTTCGATGCTGGATTTTTCTCTCGACGAACTTCTCAACTCATACAGGGAAGCGGCAAACACAGAGCGAGAAAAAGGCACGTATTTCGAGCGCTTGGTTCGTTCATACCTACTGACTGATCCTGCTCAATGCGAACTATACAGTGATGTTTGGGATTATTATTCCTGGGCGCAGGAAAATGGTTGGCCTGGCAAAGACATTGGCATTGACCTGGTTGCGAAGCTGCGCGACGGGGATGGATATGCGGCTATTCAATGCAAGTTCTATTCTGAGCAGAAGGTTATTCAGGCGAGCGACGTTGCTGGGTTCCTCGCGGCTTCTGGCAAAGACCCTTTCAATTTAAGGGTTTTCGTAGATACAACCGAGACAGACTGGAGCGAAAACGCGGTTGAGCTTGTTCGAGAGCAGACAATTCCAGTTCTTCGGATTTCGCTTGAGGATTTGCGTGAGAGCGCTGTGGATTGGTCCACATTTCAATCTAAGTCTGGCGATGTTGATCTTCGTCCCAAAAAGGAACTTCGCCCTCACCAGGAAGAAGCCCTGAAATCCGTCGAAGACGGATTTCAAACCTCGGACCGTGGCAAACTTCTCATGGCCTGCGGTACTGGGAAAACCTTCACAGCGCTGAAAATAGCCGAACACATAGCGGGCAAGGGCAAACGGGTACTTTTCTTGGTTCCGTCTCTCGCATTGATCGCGCAGACCGTTCGGGAGTGGACCGCAGACAGTAAGACACCGCTTCGGTCATTCGCTGTTTGCTCCGATGTTCAGGTCGGAAAACGTCGCAAAAACTCTGATGACATAGCGGAGATCGAGGTTCACGAGTTGGCTTTCCCAGCCACAACAAACGCGGACCAAATTGCTGCACGCGCCGGACACTCCGACCCCGAGAGAATGACGGTCGTTTTTTCAACCTACCAATCAATTGATGTTCTGACACGGGCACAAGAAGCCGGACTGCCCGAGTTTGACCTTATCATTTGCGATGAGGCACACCGGACTACGGGGGCGAAGTTCGGTTACACAGACGACAGCAATTTCGTGAAGATACATGATGATGCAAATGTCAGAGGCAAAAAGCGTTTGTACATGACGGCGACGCCTCGCGTTTACGGAGACGCCGCAAAAGCTAAAGCCAATGACGCAGCTGTTGAGCTGTGCGACATGAACGACGAGCGCATCTATGGTCCGACATTCTTTCAGCGAGGCTTCGGCTGGGCGGTCGAGAATGGACTGCTGACAGATTATAAAGTGGTTGTGTTGGCTATGGATGAGGCTGTCGTTGACCGTGCAGCTCAGAACCGCCTGAAAATAGCTGACAATGAGCTAAAGCTGGATGACGCTTCACGTATTATTGGCTGCTACAGGGCTCTCGGAAAAATGGGGGATGAGAAAGACTGGTCTTCCGACCCAGCCCCTATGAAACGCGCGCTGGCGTTTTGTCGAGACATCCGTTCCTCGAAAATGGTTGCAAATGAATTCGGACCGCTTGTTTCTGATTTCAATGGCGAAGATCCCCTGTTTGAAGACTTGGACAAGGACGAAGCAGAGAACCTTCGATGCGAAGTTCGTCACGTTGACGGAACCTTCAATGCAAAGACCAGAGGCGCGCTGCTGCATTGGTTATCTGAGGAACCGGAAAAGGACACGTGCCGCATACTTTCTAACGCCAGGTGCCTAAGCGAAGGTGTCGATGTACCTGCGTTGGACGCAATTCTCTTCCTTCATCCTCGGAAGAGCCAAATTGACGTAGTCCAAAGCGTCGGACGGGTGATGCGTCGTGCGCCTGAGAAGAAGCTGGGTTACGTCATCCTCCCAATCGTCATACCCGCAGGTGTTAACCCGGAAGATGCACTGGATGATAACGAACGATACAGAGTTGTCTGGCAGATATTGAATGCGTTGCGCTCCCATGACGAACGTTTGGAAGCAACCATCAACAAGATGGACCTGGGAGTTGATGTCAGTGAGCAAATTGAGGTCATTGCAGTCACTGACAACTTGCCGGACCCCAAGGCAGACGACGCTGGTCTGGAAGTTGGTGGCGAGGAGACGGCCGATGACGAAATCGAGTTCGAAATCGACACCGCACCAAAGCGCGACGAGGAACAACTAAACTTCATTTTCGATGAGCTGCCAGCAGCTATCCGAGCCAAGATTGTTCAGAAGTGCGGCACGCGAACATACTGGGAGAAATGGGCGACAGATATAGCCGAGATCGCTCGAAAACATATTGTCCGCATAAAAACAATCATCGGCTCTGGTGACGCAGAGAGACAGATATTTGATGAGTTTCTCGAAGAGATCAGAGATGACCTCAACGACGGAGTAACGGAGGACGAGGCCATAGAGATGTTGGCTCAGCATCTCATAACTAAACCTGTTTTCGAAGCTCTTTTTGAAGGCTACGACTTCGTAAAGAATAACCCTGTGTCTCAGGCGATGCAGACCGTTTTGCAAGTTCTTGAACCTAAGCATCTGGAGAAGGAAGCCGAGAGCCTTGAAGGCTTCTACGCCAGTGTCAGGCGGCGCGCTGCTGGCATCGACAACGACGAGGGTAAGCAAAAAATTATTGTGGAGTTATACGAAAGCTTCTTCAAGGACGCGTTTCCCAAACTTCAAGAGAAACTGGGTATCGTCTATACGCCGGTCGAAATCGTGGATTTTATTCTCAATTCGGTGAACGAAGTTCTAGAAGCCGAGTTTGGTCAGAACCTCGGTTCTGAAGGTGTCCACATCATTGATCCTTTCACGGGCACGGGCACGTTCATTACCCGCCTTTTGCAGTCCGGTCTCATCCCCAAAGAAGTGATGGAGAGAAAGTTCCGAGAGGAAATTCACGCCAATGAGATCGTTCTACTCGCTTACTACATTGCGGCCATCAACATCGAAGCAGCATACCACGACGTTATGGGTGGTGAGTATGTTCCCTTCGAAGGCATCTGTCTTACTGACACCTTCCAGATGTACGAGGGCCAGGACGACATGATTGCCCAGTTGCTGCCCGACAATTCAGAGCGTCGTCAGCGGCAAAAGGACTTGGACATTAAGGTGATTGTCGGAAACCCACCATATTCTGCGAAACAAAAGTCTGCAAACGACAATGCGGCGAATGTACCCTACGCTAACTTGGACTCGAGAATCGAAACTACATACGCAAAGTCGAGTGCGGCAACAAATAAGAACGACTTATATAACAGCTACATTCGAGCCTTCAGGTGGGCTTCAGATAGAATTGGAAGTGAAGGTATTCTTGCCTTTGTTACTGGAGCTGGATGGCTTAGTAAGCCCTTTGCAGATGGAATGCGAAAACACCTGAGAAACGATTTTTCTAAGCTTTATGTCATAAACCTCCGTGGCGATATTAGACGGGACATGCTATCAAAAGGCGCTGCGGGTGAAGGTGGCAACGTCTTTGCGCAAGGGAGTACTACGGGAATATCCATCGCAATTTTCGTAAGAAAGCGAGATGAGACCGATTCACAAATTTTCTACCACGACATCGGTCTGAACCTGAGTACTTCAGAAAAGCTCGAGGCGCTGCGCTCGAACGGTAGTTTACAAGGGTTATCGGCATCCGGCGGCTTTGAACAAGTCGAGCCAAGTCAAAAGGGATATTGGATTGAAAAAGGCGATGAGACATACGGCCGTTTCATGCCGCTGGGAGACAAGAAAAAGCCCCCAAGCCCAGCAATTTTTGCAAATTACTCCCTTGGTGTCGCTAGCGGAAGAGATGCTTGGTGCTACAACTTCAGTGGAGCTCAACTAGAGGAACAGGTTTCATCTCTAATTGAATTCTACAACGACGAAGTAGCCCGTTATGAAGTATCGGGTGGGACGGTAGAGCCGCAAGATTTTGTCCAAATAGATCTGGGCAAGATGAGCTGGAATAGGAACGCTCTTACAGATCTTTCAAAAGGCAAGCGTTACGACATTGGTGACGGGGAAATCGTACCCGCTTTATATCGGCCATTTGTTCGGTCAAACTTGTATTTCTCACGACAGCTCAACGCAATGCTTTACCAGAACCTTAGGATTTTTCCTGAACGAGGTGCAGACAACCGCGTCATCTCCGTTACCGGAGTCGGTCCTAGGAGTGGTACGTTCAGTGTTATAATGAGTAACTTGGTTACTGACTTGCAATGTATGGACAACGGGCAGTGCTTCCCACTTGTAGTGTATGAGCCAAGAAATGGTTCAGATGACCTTTTTGCCGATGCAAGCAACACGTTAGAGCAAAGGGATGGTCTAACGGACGCCGGACTCAGGCACTTCCAAGCCGCTTATCCGAATGAAAGTATTTCGAAAGACGACATTTTCTATTACGTGTATGGGTTGCTGCACTCGGAAGACTACCGTTCGCGCTTCGCTGATAACCTCACAAAGGAACTACCCCGTATACCCTGCGTCAAGAAAGTAGGAGACTTCTGGGCATTTAGCAAAGCCGGACGAGAGTTAGGCGACCTGCACGTCAACTACGAAACCGTAGAACCCTACGAGGTCAAAATTGAACAGGGTGATTTACGTCTTCCTCATGTTGATGATGAAGCATCATACTTCCGCGTTGAAAAAATGAAGTTTGCGGGCAAGCGCCCAAATCTCGACAAGACCAAGGTGATTTATAACTCTAACATCACGATGGCTGACATCCCCTTGGAAGCTTACGACTACGTCGTAAACGGCAAACCAGCGCTTGAGTGGGTTATGGAGCGCCAGGCAGTAAAAACTGACAAGAAAAGCGGCATCGTCAACGATGCCAACGACTACGCCAATGAGACAATGGAGAACCCGAGATACCCATTGGAACTCTTCCAGAGGGTTATAACGGTGAGTTTGCGCACGATGGAGATTGTCAGGTCGCTGCCTGCACTGGACATCGACTGATATTGAGAAACCAAATGAACATTGAGCGGGAAGTATCTTTACCCGATAGCTTACGCCCTTCGGAGATCTTGAAGTTCTCAATCGAACTACAAGCTCTCGAAGATGCGGACTGCTACACCTTTGACTTTGGGCGAACGCGATGGTTCCCGCCTTTCTCGATGCTTCTTTTATCAAGCATGCTTAGAAGATTTAAACAAAGCCATGAAGGTGCCCGAATGCGTGCGCGAAATCACGAAAATCACGAGTACGCCGCGCATTTGGGTTTTTTTCAGTCATTCGGGCTTGGTCATGGAAACCGGCCTGGAGAAGCGGTCGGCAGTGATACATATGTGCCAATCCAACAATTGCTTGTTCACGAAATTCAGGACTACGCTTTCGAGAGTTTTCGCGAGGTCGGAGACGTCATCGAAGAGAAGTCAAAGAGACTGGCAACACTTTTGTCTCGTGAAGAAGAAGGCCCCCTTTTTCAAACTCTGACGTTCTCCATCAGGGAAATCGTACGGAACATTGTAGAACACAGCGAGTCACCTGAGATCTTGCTCTGTGGCCAATACTGGCCTTCGAAAGGCCACGTCGAGGTAGGTATCGCTGACTTTGGTATCGGTGTGAAAGAGGGCTTGGCAGGTAATGTTGAATACAAAGATCTCAATGATCGAGAAGCCCTCTACGCGGCACTGATGCCGGGAATATCGGGTAACCCTTTCGCGGGTATGGGAAATGACTATTGGCAGAATTCTGGCTATGGTTTGTACATGACGAACAGAATTTGCCGAAATGGTGGAAGCTTTTTTATTTGTTCAGGTAATTCTGGAGTAAGACTTACTTCGACAAGAAAGCAAGACATCGAATGTGACGTCACCGGCACTTCCGTACGATTATTTTTGAACACCAATTATCTCGCTGATCTCGCGGAACAGTTGCAGCGCTTTAGGGACGAAGGCGAAGAAGCGGCCAACAAATTTGACGGTACAAGCACCGGTTTCGCGTCCTCGGCATCGACCATGCTTTCGCGGGATTTTGAGGAGTAGAAACGTTTGACGAAAAAAGCTGTTTTTGGGGCAACTGTGTCAGATCCTCTGAGATGGGTCAGAAATGAATAAGTAAGTTTCAAGACCCGATTCAATAATCTCGACATCTAGTGGTATGAGATGGCTGTTAAGCCGTCGGAAATAATCTGCAAGGCTTTCGCCGGTTGCTTCGTTAATGTTGTGCTGGACTGCCAAGATTTTTCGTTCACCTCTTTTAGCGGTCAAGAAGTAAAGCATCTCTTGTCGCCAAGTGGTCAACTTGGCTGACGGTACACGGTTTGTTTCCGCCCAGGGGTGGGCTTTGCACTCAACAAGGACACTGCCATCCTGTGTTCCCAAATCAAATACTTTTTCTTTGGAGTTGTTGCCGATACCGCAATGAACCTTGACACCCGGCACTAAATTAAGCCCTTACTTTGCAAAACAGCCTCTCACTGTTCGCTCAAAATCCCGACCGACTTGAGTATTAGATATCGAGCCATTTTGTTGAAATCACTTGTTCGACATGCGTTCTGCCCTAGCCAACTTTAGTTGGCGTTGAGGGCGATTGCAGTGCGACCAACAGATCGCCGACCTGACGCACCCCTACGAGGATTTCCTTGTTTTGCGCCGTGCGGTAGTTGTCGAACCTTCGGAGAAGCCGTTGCTCGTGGTTGTAGGCTTCGATCTCGGCATTAGGCCCCAAGAACTCCACTTTGTGCAAAACCTCCCACTCGGGCTCGCCGGGAACTCTGTGGTGATTAAATGAATTTACTCGATGAACTACGTCGTTTGATTTGCCAAGTTGATAGACATCTGTATTTCCGAGTCTCGCGAGATATGTAAACGAAGACAGTGACATTTCCCTTTTTGGCACGCTCACATTGTCGGTCGGTCGAGGACCAGTAAACCCGACTTTCTTGGCAGTTTCGCGCTGGAAATGAGATGATTGGGGAGACGTTGCAACAGATATTGGACGACCATTTTTATGTAACTCTGAGAGAAGTGCATCGGCCATCGGTGTGTCGGTTAAATCTACCAGGCGAGATTGCATCGCCATCGTGTTAACTTCTTGGGCCCAATTCCAACCTGGTACTAAGTTTTTCGCGATTGGACGGCTGTCGATGTAGTAAGCCGTATGGGACAGCATAGCTGATTTCCAACGTTCCTTGTCTTCGTCCGACATGAACGAGAACTCTGCCGTGCTGGTCTCGCGCTGAGCAGGCAGCATAGCATTGAGCACCCGCCCGCGGTCTTCCTCCACTGTCGGCTCTCCCAAAGTACAAAGAGAAAAAATCACGTCATCGGGTGAGGTTTCTTTGCAGGCAGTTCGAGCAGAGCCTGGTTGATTGAACAATGTTGCCGCATTGTTTTCGAATGCACCCCACACTGACGTTATCCAGACCTTTCGTGGTTTGATTGCAAACGGATGTTCTCGGTCCTGTTGCATCAGTCGCTCTCTACATTGTCACGTTGCCACCATTCAAGAAGATCATTCTTGCTGTTGTCTACACTAGATTGTGTTCTTTCCCATACATAAGCCATTCCGGCCAAACCATCGTTACCGAGGCTGTCAACCTGGGATATCGCCCAGTCCCAATGGGCCTCCCAATCAATGTCCAGTAACTCGATGGATCGCAGTTCATCCATCGTCGGCAAGGCCTCTTTAGCAGCCGCTAATGTCTGTGCGGGTTTCTCTCTGGCTGCTGTCCAAACTTCGTCGTGGGTCGGCACTTTCATCGAGCACACTGTTGCCTGATCATCATTTGGCTCAAGCGAAGGGTCAAATGCTCTGCTCAGGGCATTCATATCCTTGATGGTTTCGCAAAGGTCGTAGAGTTCGAGCGCCGTGACACCGACAATAATTGCAGTTCCGGCGTAAGGAATTGACTCTCCGACAACGGAGCCAGCACTACGTTTTGCAGTCGCTGCCGCACGTTTGGAGATTAATGCTGTTGTGGAAAGGACGGCAGCCTTGGCGGATGTTCGTTTGCCCTTGTGTACAACCATTTTTTGGGTTGAAGCATCCAATGTAGTCAGACGTAGCGCGGCAAGGTCACCTGAGAGGGAAGTTACACGAGACTTAAGTTCACGATTGAGCTTCTTCTGATGCGCGAAGTCCTTCTGGAGCGTCTTGGTTTCGTTCGCATGACGAGCCGCGACGGATTGATTGCCAGTAACAGTTTCGAAAGCGATGGAGGCGAGGTTGTAAGCAGCACCTCCGGCCATAACAAGCAAATTGAATACAAGAGACATCACCAGAAGAAACGTTGCGACTATCATCCAGATGGTTTGGAAAATCTTAAAGAACTCTTTCATAGTTCGCGGCATCCATGCATTTGCGCGGCAATTGACCATTAGATGAGAGGCGATTCTAAGGAAGCCTTTCTGCGGGATGCCAATTACTTGTTGGTTTCGGCCAAAAGTTGCTGGAGGCGTATGCTGTAAGCTTACGTTCAATTTTAGTACTGAGATATGAGAGTGACACCCATACAGTTTCTCAAATGGGCACCCCCCTGACCAGCCCCTCCCGGGGTCGGGTCCGGCCTAAAGCATTCACATCAATCAAAGCCGCGCTCGCAAGACCTCTCAGGTCTTTGCTTAGCACGGAGTAACCAAAGCTGCCTTCGCTGAAAGCGGTATTATCGCTCTCTCATGGACTTGGCGCCGACCCAGGAACCAACAACGACTGAGTGCGCTCGAAACCCCTGTGGTTCGCCGTGGTTCGCGTTGTTGATGAAAGGAAAGGGCGACTCACTCGAATCTGAGTGGGCTTTCGGCAACGCTTCAATTCTGACTATCGCGAACCATGCACGAACCACAGCATAAAGCAAATATGGCCCAGATGTGCATAACCTATTGGAAATATTGGCTCCGGCGGTAGGGATCGAACCTACGACCAATTGATTAACAGTCAACTGCTCTACCGCTGAGCTACGCCGGAACGGTTCGCGCCGTATAGCAATCGAATTCCCGGTCGTCCAGTGCAGGCCGCAAGTTTTTTCGAAAAATTCAGCAGCAACAAAGCGAGGTCCAAAAACTTGTTCTAACCATGCCGGAAGACGCGCAAAATGTGCTGCGCGAAAACTACGAAGCGGCCTCTGTGATTCTAGAATACGGCTCTGGCGGATCGACTGTTTTGGCCTCAGAAATGCAAAACAAAACTGTGTTCAGCGTAGAAAGTGACCGAAGCTGGACCCGAAAAATGAGGCGCTGGTTTCGCGAAAACCCACCCAACACCGGGACCGAAGTTAATATATCCTGGGTTGATATCGGTGACACCAAGAAATGGGGGTTTCCGGCAAATCAAGACAAATCAGGACGGTATCCCAGATATCCTTTGTCAATCTGGCAGAGCGAGGGGTTCAAGCATCCGGATGTTGTGCTCGTCGATGGCCGGTTTCGAGTCGACTGTGCTTTGGCCACCGCATTCAATATTACACGGCCCGTGACCCTTCTTTTTGACGACTATGGAGATCGACCGCGAATGCAAGCAGCGGAAGAATTTCTGGATGCACCAGAACTTGTCGGCCGCATGGCTATATTTAGGGTAGAGCCCATGCAAATCCCGGCGGATCGCCTTATTCGGGTTATTCGCCTGCTAACGGTACCCTGAAGCGACGACTGAAGTGGAAATTGATTTGATAATCCAAAGAGCGCCGGAAAACGGAAACTGATATAGCAGTGGACGAAAGTACGGGCTCTCGACCGATCTATTTGTCAACTTCTTGGATTGTCAGGATTATTGGCTCCGGCGGTAGGGATCGAACCTACGACCAATTGATTAACAGTCAACTGCTCTACCGCTGAGCTACGCCGGAACTGAGGCGCATATAGCAACCCGGATTCCCGGCGTCCAGAGGGGAAGCGCGCGAAGCATGAAAAAATTTTGACCTGTTATGCGACGCGATGAAAAACCGCCGAGGCAGACATTTTCCCGCGCGAAAGGACCCTGTTTTTCCCATTCAGATCAACAAGGTGCGCAAAGACGTTGCGTTCCGCGGCGGGCAGCAGGGCGGCGGGTGTTTCGGTATAGATACGCTCGGCCAACTGCCGGGCCGTGCCATCTGCCTGTTCCAGAGCCGTCAGAATCTGTGCCTCGCGGGATTGTCTGTGTTGGATCAACCAATCCAGACGTCCGGCAGGGTCTGTGATTGGCGCGCCGTGCCCTGCATGAAAAACTGACCAGGCGCGGGCGCGCAGGCGGTCGCAGGCCGCCATGAAGTCCGTTAAATCTCCGTCCGGGGGTGAGACCAAAGAACTGGCCCAACCCATCACGTGGTCAGCTGTGAAACAGGTGTCCTGCCAGCCGAGCGCAATATGATTTCCCAAGTGACCCGGGGTGTGGATGACCTCCAACTGCCAGTCATTTCCGTCAATGACTTCGCCGTCTGCAACTTCAACATCAGGACGAAACGCGGTGTCGATCCCTTCGCCGCCCCCTGTCATACCTTGCGCGACCAAACGGGTCATGACATCGCTTCGCCCGGCCTCTGGTCCGCCGAAGGCATAGATCGCTGCGCCTGTCCGCTTCGCCAGTGGGGCGGCAAGCGGTGAATGATCCAGATGCGTGTGCGTCACGATGATGTGGCTGATTCTCTGCCCAGGAGTCAGAGCATCCAGAATAGCGTTCAGATGCGCCTCGTCTTTGGGGCCGGGGTCGATCACCGCGATGTCTCGGTCTCCCAGCAAGTAGGTATTGGTGCCACGATAGGTCATGGCTGAGGGATTCGGGGCCAGAATACGTCTCAACCCGGGTTGCAGATCGACCGCGACACCTGCGGGTGGGTTGAAATCGTCAGGTGCCTGCATTCTGTGCTCTTTCTCTTATCCGGACGGCCCGCTAGGTTTAGCCCATGTCTTCGCAATGGCTCAAACCCTATCTGCCTCGCAGCCTCTACGCCCGGGCAGCCCTGATTCTGGTTCTTCCGGTGATCGTGCTGCTGCTAGTGGTGGGTATTGCCTTTATCCAAAAGCATCTGGAAGACGTTACCGGGCAGATGACCCGCGCGGCGTCACGCGAAGTGACTTTGATCACGACGATGATCGCCGATGCCGAAACGCAGCAGGACGCTCTGGCCGTTGTGCGCCCCGATTTGCGGGCCCTTGAAATGCAGGCGCGTTTTCTTGACGTGAACGAAGAACCGATGATTGGGGCGCGGCGCTGGTATGATTTCATCGCGCCACAGGTCCAGTCCGACCTTCAGTCAAACCTGCCCGATCTTGTGGCTGTCGCCTTGCCGACAAGTCGCGAAGCGCGGGTGTATTTGCAGACACATCTTGGGGTATTGCAGCTGACCTTTGATCGGCGCAGGTTGTCCCCAGTCGCGCCGCATCAGTTGATCGTGACAATGGTATTTTTCGCCGTGATCATGACTTCCATTTCCTTTCTATATATGCGCAATCAATTGCGGCCGATCACACGGCTGGCCGATGCGGCGCAGGCCTTTGGGCGTGGAAGGGTCGTGCCCTATACACCCGGCGGCGCCATCGAGGTTCGTGCGGCAGGAAATGCGTTCCTGGACATGCGCGCCCGGATCGAACGTCAAATCGAACAGCGGACGCTAATGCTGTCGGGTGTCAGCCATGATCTGCGCACACCGCTGACGCGACTAAAACTTGGACTGTCTATGCTGCCCGAAGACGAGGCCGCGCCTTTGCAGCAGGATGTGACGGAAATGCAGTCCCTGCTTGACGCGTTTCTGGATTTCACGCGCGGAGCTGCGGAAGGCTCCCCAGAAGAGGTGCAGCCAGATGTTTTCATTCGCCAGATCGTGGAGGATGCCAAACGCGCCGGGCATCAGGCCGAGCTGATTGGGGTTGAGGGGCAGGGGGCAGTGCTGCTGCGCCCTATGGCCATTCGCAGGGCCGTTGAAAATTTGATCGGAAATGCGGTGCGCTATGGATCACGGGCTGACGTCAGCTTGACACTGAATCCCAAGTCCATGCGTATCCGTGTCGAAGATGATGGCCCGGGTATTCCAGTCGAGGAACGCACCGAAGCGGTCAAGCCTTTCACGCGGCTTGATCCGGCACGGAATCAGAACAAGGGCAGCGGAGTAGGTCTTGGTTTGGCGATTGTGGCGGACATTGCCCGTGCACATGGCGGTACATTGCGCCTGGCAAAAAGCGAGCGTTTGGGCGGTCTTTGCGCGGATATTATCATAGGTCGATAGCAACACGACTTGTTGCTAAAAAGTGCATGCAATTTTGTGCTTTTGTATAAGCATGTCATTCTGATCCCAGTTTTCTAACGACGTGGGGTTCAGAGAAAATGATTAAAGCAGCTCTCAGCAATATCGAGAAAATAGTCGTTACCGTCACTTCATTGTTTGCTCTTGTTCCGATTACGCAATTCGCGCGGGAAGCCGAAGACCGAAAATTCGAACGTATGGCCAGCTTCATTGCGCTTGGCGACACATGCAGCAATTGGATGCAGGAAGAAGTGATCCAGGGTATGGCGTTTGAGTTAAAGCATTTTGTCAAAGAAGACACAGACGAATTCGCACCAATTCCAGTCCAGATCAGAGCAAATCAGGTGATCTATTGCTCATATGTTCTAGATTACTTCCAGGCCGAGTTTGCGAAAGTCTATGGCCCGCCAGATCCGGATCAGGACTATTTCGAACCAACTGCGGACGAATACTTGGCCATGCTGTATGACGCATCACATTGGTCCGTTCCGATCGACTTTGAAGACTATCTTGTAACGATCCGAAACCTGCCAAATTCAGCTGGGACACACGCGTTCTATGAAACGCAGAGTCCTTGGTGGCTGGCTGGTAGTGTAGAAGAGTTTCTTAAATACTAGCGCCCGAGGTTTAACTCGCAGACAGGCCGCAGGTTGCTCCGAATTGTGGGGCTGGGCTTAGGATGTGTCACCTAATACCCATACCAACACCCCACAACCGTGACGGTATGGAAGTCGCTACTTGATCGCCGCTTTGATAGGCAGTTTGAGTGTGACAGCGTGGATGCAACGGTTCAGAAATTCTCTTTAAGAATAATGCTGTCCGAGAATTAAAACCACGCAACAGAAAGTGAGGTAACGATGTCAAATTAAACCAGACAAACAGATGGCGAGCCCTGTGTGTGGATTGCGACGACAATGAATCGCAGCGGTGTGATCCAGTCCATCCTTCGCAAGGAGTTTGGGTTAAGCTGGAGGGAAAAGCGCTCGGCGGACCATGTTGAATGGTCAAAAAGGATGGTTCAGGAGTCCGCTCTTGGTTGGAAGCGGGGGGATATCCTGACAAAAGAACAGGTTGGCGAGGTTTGGTACTTTAACTCCAAAGCTGAATATTACACCGCACCGTTCATTAGTGGCGGTGGCTATCCCTTGGTGTCTGAATTCACAAAGGCGGTATTGGAGCAGTTTGATCTGGGCAATACTGTTTTTCACCCATTGAAGCTGATGGATTCGACCGAGTCCCATCTGACCACATCCGAGCCATATTATTTTCTGAACGTGGGCAACAAACGCTCCATGGGCAACTACGATGCTCTAGGGCCAGAAGGTGATATTCGTTCGCCTCTCGATAACATCGGAAACGGAATCCGGTATCTGCCCAGAAGCAGTCGCGAATCTGAACTCGTCGTTGTGCCGGAGGCAATGGATGGTCCTGATATTTGGGTTGATCCGCTGGTACCCAAGCTCTTGTTTTTGTCTGACCATCTCGTTGCCGGTTTGAAAGCTGCGGGCGTCGACAAGGGCTGGGGTCTTGTTCGCTGCCGTGTCGGCACGCTCTGATATCTGACTTAATTCTCTAGAATATTTGAACCAGAAGGCATTTATCCATGGGTGAATACACTTTTAATGTCCATCATATTATTCCCCGCAAAGTGTTTAGGTCGTGTTGACAAAAGGGATTCACATCGGGCTTTGGGCATGATTCAAGCTAACATCTGCGATGGAGACCAGCTTGGCACGAGATTTGATGTCGGACGAGGAGTGGGCGTTCTTTGAACAGTTCATTCTTTCCGTTCGCGCCCCGAATGGGCGAAAACCTACCAACCACCGCCTTGTTCTTGACGGCGTTTTCTGGATAGCACGTACCGGCGCGCCGTGGCGGGACCTTCCTGAAGAGTTCGGGAAATGGTCGAGTGTCTATCAACAGTTCCGGCGTTGGACACTTGCCGGCCTCTGGGAACAGATCCTGGAGGCGCTGATCGAGAGCAGGATCGTTCCAGATGCCCTACAAATGGTCGACAGTACCGTGGTTCGCGCCCATCATCAGGCAGCGGGCGCTAAAGGGGGACTCCGCGACAGGGTTTTGGTCGCTCAAAGGGTGGCTTTACGACCAAGATCCATCTCCGGGTGAATGCGGCCGGTCTGCCGATGAGAACTGACATCACACCTGGCCAGACGTCCGATTATCTTGGCTTCGATCTCATCATGGACGACAATCTGCCGGAACCTTTAGTACTGCTGGCGGACAAGGGGTACGATGCCGACAGCACTCGCGACCAAATGCGCAGCCGATATATCCAACCTGTGATCCCAATGCGGAAGTCGCGAAAGAAGCGCGTCGGTGTTGATCGCCCACTGTATCGACTACGGAACCTGGTTGAGAGATGCTTCAACAAGCTGAAGAATGCCCGCCGTGTCGCGACACGTTACGACAAAACTGCTGAAAGCTTCCTCGGCTTCGTCGATATCACGTCAATCCGCATATGGCTCCGCCATTTGTCAACATGACCTAGTCACGGTCGCTTCCAGATTGGGAAGCGGCAGCGCATGTTTGGGCAAAAGCCCACGGGTTGAATCGAAGAATCCAGTGGTATTCAAGATTACAAAGCTCAGCTCGTGGATCTGCGTTCTCGCCGATGCGTGGCGAAACCCCAAAACCATAGGGCGGCTATCAAAGAGTGGCTGGAGAGAAATGACATTCCGGCACTGGAAAAACGGCCAGGGTGGTTTGAGGTGGATTCGATAAAAACTACTGAGTTCGTTGGGTAGTACATTATATATGTGGCTGCTTCATTTTGAGCCGCATATCGTACCCCGCCGGTGTATTATTTATATAAAACAATAACTTAGCGGTGATCTTGGTAGGCCCGGCAGGACTTGAACCCGCAACCAAAGCGTTATGAGCGCTCTGCTCTAACCAATTGAGCTACAGGCCCGCCACGGCGTCTTGCCTATCACGGTGAACGCCCGCGTCAAGCCTGACCGTTGCAACATGATGCACAATCGACTAACCCGCCCGCAAAGCATTCATGAGGGACCGACCATGACAGCGGGTAAGAACGGAATCACCTATGCCGATGCAGGCGTGGATATTGACGCGGGCAATGCTCTGGTCGATCGGATCAAGCCCGCCGCCAAACGGACCAACCGCCCCGGCGTGATGAGCGGGCTGGGTGGCTTTGGCGCATTGTTCGATCTGAAAGCAGCGGGGTATCAGGATCCCATTCTGGTTGGGGCAACCGATGGCGTGGGCACCAAGCTGCGGATTGCAATTGATACTGGCGTTGTGGATGGGGTTGGCATTGATTTGGTGGCCATGTGCGTCAACGACCTGATCTGTCAGGGGGCCGAACCGCTGTTCTTCCTGGACTATTTCGCCACCGGAAAGCTGGATACCGACACGGCAGCGCGGATCATCGAAGGCATTGCCGAGGGTTGCGCGCAATCCGGCTGTGCGTTGATCGGGGGCGAGACGGCTGAGATGCCGGGCATGTATCCCGATGGTGACTTTGATCTGGCCGGGTTCTCGGTTGGTGCGATGGAACGTGGTGCGGATTTGCCCGCTGGTGTTCAGTCGGGTGATGTGCTGCTGGGCCTGGCTTCGAACGGGGTCCATTCCAACGGTTATTCGCTGGTGCGTAAACTGGTTGAGCTGTCTGGGCTGGGCTGGGACGCGCCGTCGCCCTTCAGCGCTGGCACCTTGGGTGAGGCTTTGCTCACGCCCACACGCCTCTATGTCAAACCGGCGTTGGCTGCTGTCCGCGCCGGTGGTGTTCACGCGCTGGCGCACATTACAGGCGGTGGTCTGACCGAAAACCTGCCGCGTGTGTTGCCCGAGGGGTTGGGGGCCGAGATCGATCTGGACAGCTGGCAATTGCCGCCCGTCTTCAGCTGGATGGCGGAAACTGGCGGTATTGTCGAAGCCGAAATGCTCAAGACCTTCAATTGCGGTGTTGGCCTGATTGTCGTGTGCGAAGCAGACAAAGCGGATGAGCTGTCGATCTTGCTAAAAGACGCCGGTGAGACCGTTGCACGGATCGGCACCGTGACTGAGACGCCCGGCGTTGCCTATTCGGGCAAACTGCTGTGAGCCACAAGCGCGTCGCGATCCTGATCTCCGGGGGCGGGTCGAACATGGTGTCGCTGGTCGATAGCATGATCGGTGATCATCCGGCGCGGCCTTGTTTGGTGCTGTCTAATAATGCGCAGGCGGGCGGGCTGAAAAAAGCTGCAGACCGTGGCATTCCGACCGCAGTGGTCGATCACCGCCCGTTCAAAGGGGACCGCGCCGCGTTTGAGGCCGAGCTCTTGAAGCCCTTGCAAGAGGCACAGCCGGACATTGTGTGTCTGGCGGGTTTCATGCGCGTGCTGACGGGGGATTTTGTGTCCAGGTTTCAGGGGCGGATGCTGAACATCCACCCTTCTTTGTTGCCGAAGTACAAAGGCTTACATACGCACGCTCGTGCAATTGAGGCCGGGGACGCCGAGCATGGTTGCTCGGTTCATGAAGTCACCGCAGCGCTGGATGATGGCCCGATTTTAGGCCAGGCTCGTGTGCCTGTTGAGCAGGGTGACACGCCGGATACGCTGGCTGCGCGAGTCCTGGTTCAGGAGCATGTGCTCTACCCCGAAGTGTTGCGCCGTTACGCAGAAGGCAACAGGTCGCCCGTCCTGTTGCCCTGAACCCGCTCTGGGTGATTTACACCCGCCCGATATTCGGCCTATGGTCGTCGGTAACGCTCGGGACGAAGAAAATAACGGGCAGTCACAAAACCAAGAGCGATACTAGTACGGCGCATGAAAACCCTGACGACGACGCAAGAGCTGGCCGACTTCTGTAAGGCCGCCGCAAGCTATCCTTATATCACTGTCGACACTGAATTCCTGCGCGAGCGGACGTATTATTCCAAACTCTGCCTCGTGCAATTGGCGGTCCCTTCCGAAGACGAAGACAGCGCGGTTCTGGTGGATCCCTTGGCTGATGAGCTATCGCTGGAACCGCTGTACGAGCTGTTCCGCAACGAAGATGTCGTCAAGGTTTTCCACGCCGCTCGTCAGGATCTTGAGATTTTCTGGGTTGAGGCAGGTGTGTTCCCCAATCCTTTGTTCGACACACAAGTCGCAGCGATGGTTTGCGGCTTTGGTGAACAAGTCGGGTATGAGACATTGGTGCGCAAAATCTGCAAACAGGGCGTCGACAAGACCTCTCGGTTTACGGACTGGTCTGGGCGTCCGCTGACAGACGCGCAGAAATCTTATGCGTTGGCTGATGTCACCCATCTTCGCAAGATTTATGAACACCTGGCGGCTGAACTTGAAAAGACAAAGCGCAGCCATTGGGTAGGGGAAGAACTGCGGACGTTGACGCAACCCACCACCTATGACATCCGCCCGGAAGAGGCTTGGAAACGGGTAAAGACGCGGACAAACTCGGCCAAGTTCCTGGCCGTGGTGCGGGAATTGGCCCAGTTCCGCGAAGCTTATGCGCAGGAAAACAACGTTCCTCGGAATCGGGTTTTCAAGGATGATGCACTGATCGAATTGGCGTCAACCAAACCCAAAACGCCCTCGGATCTGGGCGGATCGCGGCTGTTGCTGCGCGAGGCAAGAAAGGGCGCGATTGCCGAAGGTATTTTGACGGCTGTAAAACGCGGGGTGAATTGCCCGGCGGATATGCTGCCAAAGGTCGATACGTCGCGCGATAAGCTGAAGGTCAACCCGGCATTGGCCGACTTGCTGCGGGTTCTTCTGAAATCCAAGACAGAGAGCTCCGGCGTAGCCGCTAAACTGATCGCCACCAGCTCTGAACTGGATCAGATCGCCGCTGGCGAGCGCGACTTGCCCGCGATGTCTGGCTGGCGGTTCGAAGTATTCGGCGAAGACGCGCTGAAGCTATGCGAAGGCAAGATCGCTTTGGCTGCTAAAGGGCAGGCGGTCAAGGTTGTGTCGCTTTAGAAGGTTTTAGCGCCGTCGCGACTCTAACGCGTTCTGCTGTCCAACCACACGCACCAGTCGAATGCCTTCAAGATCCTGACGACTGACATTCACAGCGTCCGACACCATGCGGGTACGTTCGGATCCTTGAGGTGTTTGCGCGCTGGGATAGTTCACGAGGAACTCAAATTCCATTGTGCCGTTTTTCTCGTTCTCTTCCGAGTTCACACGAACCAGGCGGGCATTGTATGCGCCCTGACGGACAGCCGTTCCCGACGCATAAATGATGGCACCGGTTGGGGTGGGATCGATGCGCAGCTCGTCAATCTGACCGATTGGAATGCTGGTGTCCGCGATATTCGGGCGCGAAAACAGGCCCGTGCCTTGTCTTTGCTGAGGAACCAAAGCGTCAGCTGCGTTAGGGTCCGGCGGCGTTTCAGCTTCTACCGATCTGCTTGAGCCAAACCAATTCGACGGGTTCACCCGAGAATCACGCCAGCTGCTGCATGCAGTCAAGGTCAGCGTGGCGATGATAAGAACGGACAGAGATTTTTGCATGGACCCACAGCTTTTCACACGAATACAGGCAATGGGTTAGCGCAAATTCCTCGCGTTGAAAAGCCACCGCGGGGCTGGACAGCAGGTGGTCGTCGGCATAGGTCACAGTTGGTACCGAAACCAAAAGGATCGCCGCACCATGGCCACGCCCGCCTTTGAAGACGTTGTCGAGGACTTCGAGTTTCTGGAGGACTGGGAAGACCGGTATCGCCATGTCATCGAACAGGGCAAGGCGATGGACCCATTGGATGACGCGTTCAAAGTTCCAGCAACAAAAGTGAACGGGTGTGCCAGCCAAGTCTGGCTGCATCCGATGATCGAGTCCGGTGTTTTCAAATTCGATGGCGACAGCGACGCGCTGATCGTGCGAGGGCTCATTGCTGTCCTGCGCTCCTTGTATAATGGTCTGCCCGTAGCCGAAGTGCCCAAGGTTGATGCTGGAGCAGAACTGGCGCGTTTGGGGCTGAATGATCATCTGTCTGCACAACGGTCCAACGGCCTTCGTGCCATGATCGAACGCATACGGCAGGTGGCCCAGGAAAACGCGTAAGGTCAGGTCGGACGGTTTGCCCAATCTGACAGCGTGGTTTCCAAATCGCCATAGCCGGTAAAGCGCCGCTCGAACTCCAAACCCATCCTGTCCGCGCATTCTCGCGCACGTTCCGTGAGGTCCGGATCGTCGATCTGCGCTTGATAGATCAGTTTGGTGTAGTTGCCGAAATACATATCCCGCAGCTCTGGGTGTCGATCCAGACCCAAGGGTTTCCAGACAAAGGCGTCAAATTGCCGGGCCAAAAAGTCGGTCAGGTAAAAGGCCGTGGTCTCATCCTCGCCGCGCGCCTCAAAGGCTTGGTTGCCTTCGAAGAACGAGTAACAATGCGGGCCCTTGACCATCTCGACCCCCAGCTTTTCACAGGCTTGTTGAAGCAGGCCGCCGGTCCCGCAATCTGCGTAGACCACATAGATTTTGTCGAATTGGTCCCGGTGCTTGGCCACAGCGTCTTCCACAGCTTGCGTGATCCGTTCCGGGTGGACATGAAGAATCGCAGGCAGGCATGTCAGCGCCATGTGATCCCAGCCGTTACGCGATTTGATATCCAGAATCTCTTTGGCCAACGCCCCACATGCGATCAGCAGGATACGGCCAGATTCGGTGTCGGTGTAGCCTTTGGTCGTTAGGCTGGCATCATCAGGCAGAACGTCGTTTGACATTGTATGGCGTCCTCTGGGGTTGCTCACAGAAGAGGATGAATTTGACCTGCCGGCAAGCCTTGTTCCGACCTCTGATCGTAAACTGCCGACGTCTTCGGTTTGGTCCCGCCAAAATAGGTTGTGGTCAGAGACCTGCGCAACTTGGCGATTGCGCTTGTTCCAAAGATATGAGCCCGAGCTTCTAAATGAAAAAGGGCCGCCCCAATCGGGCGGCCCTTCTGTGAAAATGTAAGGCGGATTAGCCAGCCAGCTGGTTGTGCTTGCGGCCTACAAAGTCCTTCGCAGTTTCCACGGCAACCGCCGCGTCACGGCAGTAAGCATCTGCACCGATGGCATTGCCAAATTCTTCGTTCAGCGGCGCGCCGCCGACCAGAACGATATAGTCATCGCGCACACCTTGTTCGACCAACGTGTCGATAACTACTTTCATGTAAGGCATGGTTGTGGTCAGCAGGGCAGACATACCCAGAATGTCGGGCTGTTCGGTTTCAAGTGCTTCCAGGTAATTCTCGACCGGGTTGTTGATGCCGATATCGACAACTTCAAACCCTGCGCCTTCCATCATCATCGACACGAGGTTCTTGCCGATGTCGTGAATGTCGCCCTTGACGGTGCCAATAACCATCTTGCCAACGCGTGGCGCGCCGGTTTCTGCCAGCAACGGCTTCAGGATCGCCATGCCACCCTTCATGGCGTTGGCGGCCAGCAGAACTTCGGGTACAAACAGGATGCCGTCGCGGAAGTCATGGCCCACAATGGTCATGCCACCGACCAGAGCTTTGGTCAGAATGTCATAGGGGGTCCATCCACGCTCCAGCAGGATGTTGGTTCCTTCTTCGATCTCTTCTTTCAGACCATCGTAGAGATCGTCGAACATCTGCTCGACAAGTTCGTCGTCGTTCAGTTCGGACAGGATGATGTCTTCTTCGTCGGACATGGGGTATTCCCTGTGCTGGGCGGGCCATCGGCCCGTGGTGGCATTTTTTCCGTTTTGGCCAAAACGTCGCATTCTGACTGTGACGATTGCGACGTCGGTCGTTTCGGGACCGACCTATATGTCAAAAAATCACGTGGCTCGAATGAAAAATCCGCATGATAATCGTGCATTCGGTTTGATCGCGGCTGTTTGGGGCGCTTTCATGAGGAGACTTGTACAAACCCGGGCGCAGGTTTATGTTCCAAGTGGGAACAAAAATAGAACAAAGCGCCAAAATGACTGTTGTACCAACCATAAAGGCCAGAGGAACTAATTCGAACGCCACTGGTCGGTTCGAGCGTTTTGCAACCGTAGCCACCGATGATGGGTGGGAGATTGACGAATCCCCACCGCCTTTGCGCACCGAAACAAGGGACGAGGTGGCGCGCAGTGCGATTACGTACAATCGGTCTCCGGATTTGCCGTTTGATCGATCCATCAATCCATATCGCGGTTGTGAACATGGCTGTGTCTATTGTTTTGCCCGGCCCAGTCATGCCTATCTGGGATTGTCCGCAGGGCTGGATTTCGAAACCCGCCTGACAGCGCGTCCCAACATGAGCTGTGTTCTGCGAAATGAATTGTCGTCCAAGTCTTATAAGGTCGCTCCGCTGGCTATAGGTACAAACACGGACCCGTATCAGCCGATCGAGAAAGATCGCCTGATTACAAGATCCTGCCTTAAGGTGTTGCACGAGTTCAACCATCCGGTTGCAATTGTCACCAAGGGCGCTTTGATCGAGCGGGATCTGGACATTCTGACTGAAATGGCCAGCCGTGGATTGGTGCGCGTAGGGATCTCGCTGACCACTTTGGATCCCGCTTTGTCGCGTCGGATGGAACCTCGTGCACCGTCACCGCAGCGGCGTCTGCGCATGATCCGCACACTGACCGAGGCCGGGGTTCCGGTGCGTATGATGACATCTCCGATTGTGCCCGGCCTGACGGATCATGAACTAGAGAACCTGCTTGAGGCGGGACAGGAGGCAGGAGCAGATGCCGCCAGTTGGATCATGCTGCGATTGCCGCGTGAGGTGTCGCAGTTGTGGCAGGATTGGCTGGCCGAACACCAACCGGCACGGGCGGAAAAAGTGATGTCCAAGCTGCGCGACATGCACGGTGGGCGGGACTATGACCCGCGCTGGGGCCACAGAATGCGGGGTGAGGGTGAGTACGCCGGAATTATTGCCCAAAGGTTTTCCAAAGCTTGCAAGCGGTTAGGGCTTTCTGTGAAATCTGCCCCTCTACGTTGCGATCTTTTTGAAATTCCGCCGCAACCCGGGGATCAAATGAGCTTGTTCTAAAGCCTAAATACACCCCTGGGCTGACCGCTGAATAATATCGCAAAAGCAATTTCTTATACTGATTTCGAAATGCCCGATTGCAAAAAAGACCCTGGTTAAACCAGGGTCTTAAATATTTGTCGAAGTTTGGAGAATCAGCGGTTTTCGATATCCACGTAATCCCGCAGTGTCTCGCCCAGATACAGCTGACGCGGGCGACCGATCTTGTTCTGAGGATCGGCAATCATCTCTTTCCACTGGCTGACCCAGCCTACTGTGCGCGACAGAGCGAAGATCGGCGTAAACATGGATGTTGGGAAGCCCATCGCCTCAAGAATGATCCCAGAATAGAAATCGACATTCGGGAACAGTTTCTTTTCGGCGAAATACGGATCTTCCAGCGCTTCTTTTTCCAGTTCTTTAGCGACCTGAAGCTTGGGATTGTCGTCAATGCCCAACAGGTCAAGAACTTCGTCTGCCGACTGTTTCATCACTTTGGCACGCGGGTCGAAATTTTTGTAGACACGGTGACCAAAGCCCATAAGACGGAACGGATCGTCTTTATCCTTGGCGCGGGCGATATATTCGGGAATGCGATCAACGGTGCCGATCTCTTCCAGCATTTCAAGACATGCCTGGTTGGCGCCCCCGTGGGCAGGACCCCACAAGCACGCAACACCGGCTGCGATGCAAGCGAACGGGTTCGCACCCGAGGACGATGCCAGACGCACGGTCGAGGTCGAAGCGTTCTGTTCGTGATCCGCGTGCAGAGTCAAAATCCGGTCCATCGCGCGGCTGAGGATCGGGTTGACCTCATAATCCTCGGCGGGAACGGCAAAACACATGCGCAGGAAATTCGACGCGTAGTCCAGGTCGTTGCGCGGGTAAACGAACGGCTGACCGATGTGGTATTTGTAGGCCCAGGCCGCAATTGTCGGCATCTTGGCGATCAGACGGTGCGAGGCAACCTCGCGCTGGTGCGGGTCCGAGATATCGGTCGAATCGTGATAGAAGGCCGACATTGCCCCGACAACACCGACCATGATGGCCATCGGATGCGCATCTCGGCGGAAACCGCGATAGAAATACTGCATCTGCTCGTGCAGCATGGTGTGACGGGTGATCGTGGTTTCGAACTTTTCCAGATCCTTTGCCGCAGGTAGTTCCCCATAAAGCAACAAATAGCAAACTTCGAGAAAGTGCGATTTCTCGGCCAATTGGTCGATCGGATAACCCCGATGCAGCAGCTCACCTTTTTCGCCGTCGATATAGGTGATGGTGCTGTCGCAGCTAGCGGTCGAGGTGAAGCCTGGATCGTAGGTGAAAACCCCGGCTTGTCCGTATAGCTTGCGAATATCAACAACATCAGGGCCGGCGGTCGGGGAATGAACTGGCAACTCGTATTCTTTGCCGTGAACAGTCAGAGTGGCTGTTTTGTTGCTGTCAGTCATAGTCGTCCCTTCTTCAATCATGCGCACGCCGGACAGACCTCCGGCGATACGGGCAACGATTGCGCGCGAACGCGCAATCCGGGTGTTAGCGGAGCAGCGTTACCCGACTATGAAGATTGGGTTTATTTCGCTGCCTCAGAAAGCCGCGCCAAGGTTTCATCCCGCCCCAGCACCAGCATCATGTCAAAAACCGAAGGTGTAACGGCCCGGCCTGCCAGTGCGGCCCGTAGCGGACCCGCCAGCTTGCCGAACTTGAGCTCCTTTGACTCGGCAAAGGAATTCAGGGCCTCCTCCAGCTCGTTCCGGGACCAGCTAGCATTTTGCAGCTGCGGCGTCAATTCCGACAGTATACCATCGGATACAGATGACAGCGCCTTCTCCGCCTTCTCATCCGGGACAATTGGGCGTTGGGTTAGCACAAAATGCGCTTTTTCAAGGAGTTCTGGGAAAGTACGCGCCCGATCCTTGAGGCAATACATCGCACGTTCCAGATCACTGGATTGTGTCGAAGTGAGAGCAGGAAGGTTCGCTGCCGCGAGGTAATCTTCAATTTCCCGCCGCAGCGCAGCATCATCTGAGATTGCAATATGCTGTCCGCAGAGATTTTCCAGCTTTTTCAGATCGAAACGGGCCGGGCTTTTTCCGATTCCGTCCAGATCGAACCACTCTTTTGCCTGCGCATCCGTGAAGAATTCGTCATCACCGTGACTCCAGCCTAAACGCGCCAGGTAATTGCGCATTCCAGCCGCGGGATAGCCCATGGCCTGGTATTCCTGCGCGCCCAGTGCGCCATGACGTTTCGACAATTTCTTGCCGTCGGGCCCGTGAATCAGCGGGATATGTGCCCAGACCGGAACGTCCCAGCCCATTGCCTCATAGATCATCATCTGACGCGCGGCGTTGTTCAAGTGATCGTCGCCGCGAATAACGTGGGTGACGCCCATGTCGTAATCGTCGACCACCACCGCCAGCATGTAGACGGGTGTGCCGTCCGAACGCAGCAGGATCATATCGTCCAGTTGATCATTGCGGATGGTGACATCGCCTTGAACCTGATCGCGGATCACGGTCGCACCGTCTTGTGGCGCTTTGATGCGAATGACAAATGGCGCATCGGGATGTGTTGCCGGATCAGCGTCGCGCCACGGGCTGCGGAACAGGGTTGATTTACCTTCGGCCCGCGCCTGTTCGCGGAAGGCGGCGATTTCTTCCTGAGTTGAGAAGCACTTGTATGCCTTGCTTTCGGCCAACAGTTGATGCGCAACCTCAGCATGCCGGTTTGCGCCCTCGAACTGGCTGATCACGTCACCATCGTGGTCCAGTCCCAGCCACGCCATACCTTGAAGGATTGCGGCAGTCGCTTCAGGTGTCGAGCGTTCGCGGTCGGTGTCTTCAATCCGCAGCAGGAACTTGCCGCCACGACCCCGTGCATAAAGCCAGTTAAACAACGCGGTACGCGCGCCGCCAATATGCAGAAAACCTGTAGGTGAAGGGGCAAAACGTGTGACGACCTGGTCGGACATGGTGGGGATTAACCTTTTGGTAACCGTATCTGGCATAGTTTGACGCCTGTCTAACGAGCCCGAAGGACGGGGGCAACCATGCGTGTTCTTGCACGGGTTGAGGCCGCGCTGCTGCACCAGACTGGGTACATGTTCCCATGGACGCCGGTGATGCTGGCAACCGGGATTGGCCTGTATTTCGGCATCCGGGCAGAACCTGCCATGCCGGTTTACGCTGGTCTGGTTTGTCTATGCTTGGCTTTCGTCTTTGCGCGCCGCTGGCTTGCGCCGGGGGTGGGGTCGTTGGCCATCGGGGGCGCGCTGATCGCTGCCGGTTTCTGTCTGGCAGGTGTTCGCGCCCATATGGTGGCAGAACCGGTTCTGTCGTGGCGGTATTATGGCCCTATCGAGGGGAGGGTCGTCGCCATGGATCGGTCTGCCTCGGATGCGTTGCGGTTGACGCTTGATCAGGTGCGCATAGGGGACGTGCCGCAGGAGCGAAGGCCGCAGCGCGTCCGTCTTTCCGTTCATGCCCCAACCGGACCTATTGCACCGGGGCAGAGGATTATGACGACGGCGCATCTGTCTCCACCACAAGGGCCCGTAGAACCCGGCGGGTTCGATTTCCGCCGTCATGCCTGGTTCCAGAGTTTAGGCGCAGTGGGGTACACACGCGTTCCTGTTCTAGCCATTGCGCCCGCATCAGACGGGGTCAAAGGAGTACGGATAACCGCAATCCGAATGGCCATATCGCAGCGCGTGAAAGAAATACTACCTGGTGAAATTGGTGGCTTTGCAGCAGCAGTCACCACCGGGGATCGCAGTGGTATGGGGCAAGATACGCTATCGTCGCTGCGCGCATCGAACCTTGCACATCTGCTGGCAATCTCGGGGCTGCATATGGGGCTGCTGACGGGATTCGTATTTGTGGCTTGCCGCATCTGTCTGTCGTTACTCCCGGCGCTTGCGCTGCACTTGCCTGTGCGAAAAGTTGCCGCTGTCTGCGCCTTGTGCGCGGCGATTGTCTACCTGATGTTGTCCGGCGGAAATGTCGCGACCGAACGTGCCTTTGTCATGGTTACGGTCATGCTGGGAGCGGTGCTGATCGACCGCAGGGCGATCTCTCTCCGCGCCGTGGCGGTTGCGGCGGTGATCGTTCTGCTCCTCAGGCCGGAATCCCTGTTAAGTCCGGGATTCCAGATGTCATTTGCAGCAACCACAGCTCTGGTCGCCGTGTTCGGGGCGCTGCGCGAAGTGGGTCCCTTGCCTGGACCGAAATGGATTAAGCCGGTGGTTGGCGTGCTGATGTCCTCGGCCATTGCCGGGCTTGCGACGGCTCCGATCGGTGCCGCGCATTTCAATACCATGTCGCACTACGGTCTTTTGGCGAATCTGCTCTCTGTTCCGGTTATGGGCTTGTGTGTTGTTCCAGCGGCGGTTGTCGCCGCGCTATTGGCTCCTCTGGGGCTTGAGGCGATTCCCCTGACAGTGATGGGGTGGGCATTGCAGTGGATTTTGACGGTGTCACATTGGGTTTCGAATCTGCATGGCGCACAAGGTTATGTGGTCAGCCCGCCGTGGTACGTTCTGCCTGTTATCGCCCTGGGCGTTTTGTGGATCGCGCTGTGGCAGGGACACGCAAAGTGGATTGGGATGTGCCCGATTTTGGCGGGCTTTCTGCTGTGGACTGCGGGGCACCGCCCCGACGCCCTGATCGCCGAAACCGGAGGTTTGGTGGGTGTTATGACTGAAGAGGGTCGCGCGTTAAGCAAAGGCAAAGGCAGCGGGTTTGTCGCAACTGTTTGGCTTGAGAATGACGGGGATGGTGTCGATCAGTCACAGGCTGCGCTCAGATGGCCCGAGACGAACGCAATCCAGCGCTACCTGATGAAAGATCAGGAGATTATCCACCTGACTGGCAAAAGGGCTGCAAACGGGTTTGACGAATGCAAGGCAAACCAGATCATAGTCTCTGCTGTGGCTCTGAATTTGAAGGGGCCGTGCGGGGTCTTTGACCCCGATCGCTTGTACGAAACCGGCAGCTTGTCTGTTCTGAACGGAAAGCTGATATCAAGCGCCGAGCTAACGCGGCAAAGGCTTTGGTCCCCAAACGCGACCGGGGACCTTCCGTCCAAGCAGGATCAGTAAGTCCGGATCAAGCCAACAAGGCGGCCTTGAACCTTGACCTTTTCTTCAGGCAGAACGCGCGTTTCGTAGACCGGGTTGGCAGCTTCAAGCGCGATGGCATTGCCCCGGCGGAAATACCGCTTCAACGTCGCTTCTTGATCCTCGACCAGAGCAACCACGATGTCGCCGTTATCTGCTGTCGACGTTTCCCGGATCACCACTACATCACCGTCGTTGATACCCGCGTCGATCATCGAGTCTCCACGAACCTCCAACGCGTAATGCTCGCCCTTGCCGGAGACCATGGGGCCGGGGACGGCGACATGGTGCGAGACATGGCTGATGGCCTCAATGGGAACACCAGCCGCAATCCGACCCATGACCGGCAGTTCCAGCGCGTCGACTGAAACGGGTTCCACATTCGCGGGGCGACGACCTTCCGGTTTGTCACCTTCGATAACCCGCGGCGAAAACCCGGTTGTGGGTTCGCCCCCAAGGCTTTCAGGAAGTTTCACAATCTCAATAGCGCGGGCGCGATGGGCGAGGCGGCGGATAAACCCGCGTTCTTCCAGAGCGGTGATCAATCTGTGGATGCCGGATTTCGACCGCAGATCAAGCGCGGCCTTCATTTCGTCGAAACTGGGCGGAACACCGTCCGCCTGCACGCGTTTGTGGATGAATTCCAGCAAATCCAATTGCTTCTTGGTCAGCATCGCTCACACCTCGTCGCTCATGCGTTTTCTTTTGTTCTACGCATGTTCACGTTTTGTGTCAACGGATTTGAGAACATCTCAGATCGGCAGGTACTGAACCGTTTCCCCGATTTCACGGGCGGGATCGTGCGGTTGTCGGACCAAAAGCGCATTTGCTTGAGCCAGAACGCTGAGAAGCGAGCTGTCTTGATCTGCAGAGGCTTCGATGCCCGTGTCGCTTAGAACTGCGCGCATGTAGTGCTCTCGCGGTCCGTTTTCCGACAAGGGAGCCGTGAGCAGCGCTGTACGGAAAGTCGGAACCACGTCGTCCAGGCCAAGCATCAGGCGCACCATCGGTGCTAAAAACAGATACCCGCACACCATGGCGCTGACCGGGTTGCCGGGCAAGCCCACAATAGCCGTTTCGCCGATACGACCGGCCATCAGTGGTTTTCCGGGACGCATTCGGATCTTGTAGAACGACCGCTCCATCCCCAAACCCTGCGAGACATCTGCGACAAGGTCATAGTCACCAACCGAAGCGCCACCGATTGTGACGACAAGATCGGCCCCGTGCGCCAAGCCAAATGCAGTTTCAAGCGAGGGAACGGTATCGCGCGCAATGGGCAGAACGCGTACCGATGCACCCAGACCTTCAAGCAGCGCCTGCAAACCGAATGTGTTGGAGGCAATGATCTGATCTGGGCCCGGCTCTTCTCCGGGCATCACCAACTCGTCGCCGGTGGAGATAAGTGCAATCACCGGTTTGCGCGCAACCGTAACGCGGGGAGTGTTCATTGCGGCCATAAGAGCCACATCTTCGGCCCGGATCAAACGTGGTGCTGAAATGGATGTGCCGATTTCAAAATCTACGCCAGCTGGCCGGATATTGGTTTTGGGGCCGGGTTCGTCGGTGATCGTGATCAGGTCACCACGTCGATCTGTGTCTTCCTGAATGATCACAAAATCCGCGCCCTCGGGCACTGGCGCACCGGTGAAAATGCGCACCGCCTGACCGGGACCGACCTGGCCATCAAAGCGATGGCCAGCCGCGGATTCTCCGACCACCTTGAACATGGCGTGCAGCTCAACTTCGGCGGCCTTTACGGCATATCCATCCATCGACGATGCCGCGAAGGGCGGTTGGTTCCGCCCCGCCACAACATCCCGCGCCAATACACGCCCGGCGGACTGTGCCAGAGGAACCTCTTCCGAAGGTAAAACCCCCACCAGATCGAACAGCAGGGCGCGCGCCTCTTCGACTGTGATCATTTCGCCTCGTAACGCCCTGATTTACCGCCATCTTTCAAGAGAACGCGGATTCCGCCAATCTCCATCGCCTTATCGACGGCCTTTGTCATGTCATACACTGTCAAAGCCGCGGTTGAGACTGCGGTTAGGGCTTCCATCTCAACACCGGTCTGTCCCGAGGTCTTGACCGTGGCCTCGATCTGAACACCCGGCAAATCAGGATCAAGGGTCAGTTCAACCGCCACTTTGGTGATTGGAAGAGGGTGACACAACGGGATCAAGTCGGGCGTCTTCTTTGCGCCCATGATGCCCGCCAGACGGGCGATGCCCAGAACGTCGCCCTTTTTCGCGCGGCCTTCAGAAATGATTTCAAAGGTTTCCGGCTCCATCCTAATGTGCCCGGCAGCAACGGCGACACGGTCTGTCACGTCTTTGTCCGACACATCGACCATATGCGCCTGACCTTGAGCGTCAAAATGGGTCAGCGGCATCACATCACTCCGGGGATCAGAGGGTTGGACAGGATATGACGCGTGGCGGCTTCAACATCATCCTGCCGCATCAGGCTTTCACCAATCAGGAAGCACCGTGCACCATAGCGCGCAATGTCCTTCAGATCATCCGGTGTTCCCAGGCCGCTTTCGCAAACAATTGTGCGGTTCGCTGGTACCAGCTTGGACAGGCGTCGCGTGGTGTCCAATGTTGTCTCGAAGGTCTTGAGATTGCGGTTGTTGATGCCGATCAACGGGCTTTTCAACTGGGTGGCTCTTTCCAGTTCCGCTTCGTCATGCACTTCGATCAGAACATCCATACCCCAATCAAAGGCAGTTTGTTCCAGTTCAGCCGCCTGATCATCACTGACCGAAGCCATGATGATCAAAATGCAATCGGCGCCCAAGGCGCGGGCTTCGATCACCTGATAGGGGTCATACATGAAATCCTTGCGCAAAGCGGGCAGCGAAGTCGCCTCGCGTGCCTGCGTCAGATATTCCTTTGCGCCCTGAAAGCTTGGGGTGTCGGTCAGCACGGACAAACACGCAGCACCACCATCCTCATAGGCTTTGGCCAGTACAGGCGGGTCGAAATCCGGACGGATCAGACCCTTGGACGGGCTGGCTTTCTTGACCTCGGCAATCAGGCCATAGCCTTGCCGCGACGCGGATTGCAAAGCTGTGGCAAAGCCACGGGTTTCCGATGCGGCCCGTGCTTCGCTCTCCAGTGTTTCCAGGGATTTCTGTGCTTTGTCGGCTGCGACCTCTTCCAGTTTGTAGGCTTTGATCTTGTCCAGAACGGTTTCGGTCATGCGGCTTCCTGTGTCTTGCGTGCCAGAGCGGCGATTTTTTCTTTGGCTTTGCCGCTGTCGATGCTTTGGGCGGCCATGGCGACACCGTCGCGCAGATCGCTTGCCGCTTCGGCGACGACCAAAGCGGCAGCCGAATTCAACAGTACTGCATCGCGATAAGCGGATGGGGCACCGTCCAACAGAGCGCGGAATGCGACGGCGTTCTCTTCTGGTGTGCCGCCGATAATGTCTTCGAACGGATGTACCGGCAGACCTGCGTCTTCGGGGTGCAGTTCGACCTCTTTGATCGTGTCATCTTCCAGCGCAGCGACCCAGCTGATTCCCGTGATCGTGAGTTCATCCGTCCCGTCCGATCCATGCACCAGCCACGCGCGGTCTGATCCCAGCAGACCAAGCGTTTCGGCCATTGGTCGGATCAGGTCGCGACTGAACGCGCCGGTCAATTGCCGCTTGACGCCTGCGGGGTTGGTCAGGGGGCCAAGGATGTTAAAGATTGTACGCGTGCCCAGTTCCTGGCGTGATGGCATTACGTGGGCAATGGCCGGGTGATGCATCGGTGCCATCATGAACCCAATTCCAACTTCTTTTAGAGCATCTTCAACAACTTGGGGACCAACCATGACGTTGATGCCCATCTGACCCAGGGCATCGGCTGCTCCTGATTTCGAACTGAGGTTCCGATTGCCATGCTTGGCAACGGTGACACCGGCACCGGCAACCACAAAAGCCGTCGCGGTCGAGATGTTCAGTGTGCCTTTGCCGTCGCCGCCTGTGCCCACGATGTCCATCGCTCCGTCCGGAGCTTTGACGGCGTTGCACTTTGCCCGCATCACAGCGGCGGCAGCGGCGTATTCATCGACGGTTTCACCACGTGTGCGCATGGCCATCAAAAGCCCACCGATCTGGCTGGGCGTGGCTTCGCCATCAAACAGGATGGCAAAGGCTTTTTCAGCTTCGTCACGAGTCAATGGACGATCGGCCGAAGCTCCGATCAGCGGTTTCAGCGCGTCGCTCATGCGGGGACTTTCAGTTCTTGTAGGAAGTTCTTGAGCAGGGCGTGTCCATGCTCGGAGGCGATGGATTCCGGGTGGAATTGAACGCCATGTATGGGCAGTTCCTTGTGCTGCAGCCCCATGATGGTGCCGTCTTCCAATTCAGCCGTGATCTCAAGACAGTCGGGCAGGGATTCACGCTCAACAATCAGCGAATGATAGCGGGTCGCTTCAAAGGGTGAGGGCAGACCAGCAAAAACACCTTTTCCGATGTGTTGCATCGTGCCCATCTTGCCATGAACAATCTCGTGACAGCGCACTACTTTGCCGCCAAAAACCTGACCGATGGTCTGATGCCCCAAACAAACCCCCAGCAATGGTGTTTTGGTTTCTGCGGCGGCTTCAGTCAGCGCCAAGCAAATCCCGGCCTGATCCGGGTCGCAGGGGCCGGGGCTTAGCAGGATACCGGCGGGGTTCATAGCCATCGCTTCCTGTACATCAAGCGCATCATTTCGGCGAATAACCATTTCGGCACCAAGTTCGCCTAAATAATGTACCAAATTGTAGGTAAACGAGTCGTAGTTGTCGATCAGCAGCAGCATATGGGCACTTATCTTCACTTGGGCATTTCAGGCTGGCGATGCAGCCCCGGGCCACGGTATAATGTCCGCACATACATGCTCAGGCTTGGGCGGCAGCGTCAAGAGGACATACCGTTTCTGACGCGTTCAATTGGCCGAGCGCCACACCAGATGGCGCAGAGCTGGACGAGGCAGAGAAAAGAGGCGAAAGGCAGAAAAAATGGGCGGATTTTTCGGAGGAATGGTCGCCGGGGCGATCGTTGTTTTGATCCTGGGCGTGATCGTGTCGCTCAAGACGCCGATGGTCAATACGCCGGTTGTTGTAACCGAAGCACCGGCTCCGGTAATTTCCGAAGCACCTGAAGCACCGACTGAGGTGGCCGAAGCGGTTTCCGATGCCGATGTGGTGGAATTGGCTCCGCGTGGGCTGGAAGCCGCCGATGACTCAACCGAGGATCTGGCTGACTTGTCCGGGCTTGAATCGTCTTCGGACACGCAACCAGAAGTGGGCGCAGCGGCTGAGGCCGTGGACCAACCAGAGGCCGCGGTTGCGACTGAAGTGTCAGTTGTGACCGAAGCGCCTGCAGCGCCGCCAGAACCCAGCCTTGCACCTGCGGCTCCGCAGGACGAGGCAGAGCCAGCCGTAATCGACGATACACCGACCCCTCCCGTGGAAGAGCCCCAGACAACCGAAGTCGCGCTTGTCGAGCCGGAACAAGACCCATTGCCTCAAACGACGGTGGACACTGAAGAGGTAAATCCGTTTGAAAGCAGTCCGATTGCGGTGGAAGGGGATGAAGAAATTCTTCCGCGCAAGTTGCCGCGTATCGCGGTATTGCCGCAGATCGGCGGCGAACAGGAAGTACCAGTCAGCTCAACGATTGGAAAACGCGTTGTTCCTTTGACCGAACGGGATGATGAGCCAGTGGTCGAGCAAGCCTCGGCAGAAGAAGCGGCACCAGCGGACAAGCCGATCGAACGCTATGCCGCGAAGTTCGAAAACCCCGAGGCCAAGCCCTTGATGTCCATCATTCTGATCGATGATGAGGGCGCGTTTGGTGTCGAAGCGCTGCAAGACTTTCCCTATCCAATCAGCTTTGCCGTTAACCCGTCCGATCCTGATGCGGCGGAAAAAATGGCGCGGCACCGCGCGGCCGGGTTCGAAGTCATGGCGCTTGCTGATTTGCCTGAGGCCGCAACCGCTCAGGACGCCGAGGTGTCCCTGTCGGTCTGGCTGGATACTCTGCCCGAAACCGTTGGTATTCTGGAAGGGGTAGACAGCGGCATTCACGGCAATCGCAAGTTGGCCGATCAAGTTGCGGAAATTGCTGCCGGAACTGGCCGGGGATTGATCACGCAGGACAATGGGTTGAACACCGTTCAAAAACTCGCGGCCCGAAACGGAACTCCTTCAGGTGTCGTGTTCCGTGACATCGATGGTGCGCGTCAGGATCCGAAGGTCATGCGTCGTTTTCTGGATCAGGCCGCGTTCCGCGCCGGGCAGGAAGGTGCTGTAGTCATGTTGGGGCGGGTCCGTCCCGAAACGATTTCAGCATTGTTGCTTTGGGGGTTGGAAGACCGTGGCAGCCGCGTCGCCATGGCGCCGATTTCTGCGGTCATGATGAAACAGGTACAGTGACTGGCATAAAACAGAAAATGAGGGCGGCGATCTTTTGATCTGCCGCCCTTTTGCGTTTAGCTGTTTCCGTTTCCGGTGAAACGCGCGGCATCCGCCGCAGCGCGTCGTATCGCGTTGGATTTATGGACGGTTTCCATGAATTCGGCTTCTGGATCGCTGTCATAAACAACGCCGCCGCCCGCCTGAATATAAAGCGTTTGATCTTTCACAATTGCGGTGCGCAGCGCGATACACATGTCCATGTCGCCGCCCGCGCTGAAATACCCCACGCCACCGCCATAGACGCCGCGTTTTTCGGGCTCCAACTCGTCGATGATTTCCATCGCGCGCACTTTGGGCGCGCCAGACACTGTGCCCGCTGGCATCCCGGCAAAGAATGCGTCAAGCGCGTCTTTGTCTTCGGCAAGTTCACCCACCACGTTTGACACAATATGCATTACGTGGCTGTAACGTTCTATGATGAACTCTTCAGTCGGGCGCACCGTGCCAATCTTGGCCACGCGTCCGGTATCGTTGCGGCCCAGATCCAGCAGCATCAGGTGCTCGGCCAGCTCTTTCTTGTCGGCCAGCAGATCCAGTTCGTTTGCCTTGTCTTCTTCCGGCGTCGCGCCACGGGGGCGGGTGCCGGCGATGGGACGAATGGTGACTTCACTACCGAACACGCGCACCAAAATCTCGGGGCTGGCACCGACGACCTGAAAACCACCGAAATTAAAATAGAACATGAAAGGCGACGGGTTGGTGCGCCGCAACGACCGATAAAGCGCAAAGGGTGGGAGAGGAAATTCCTGCGTCCAGCGCTGCGCGGGGACAACCTGGAAAATATCACCCGCGCGGATGTATTCCTTGGCCTTTTCAACGGCTTCCATATAGCCGGACTTGGTAAAGTTCGACACGGGCGGTGAAACTTCGCGCGCGTCCCCAAGATCGCGGGTTTCCGCAGGCATCGCACGTTCCAGATCGCGAACCGCATCCATCACACGTTCGGCGGCTTGTGCATACGCAGCCTTGGCGGATTGACCGTCGCTGGCCCAAGCTGGTGAAACCACGGTCACTTCGCCTTTAACACCATCCAACACGGCGATGACGGAAGGGCGCAGCATAATCGCATCGGGCAGGCCCAGAGGGTCAGGGTTTACGTCTGGCAGGTATTCCACCAGCCGGACCATGTCATAGCCCAAATATCCAAACAGCCCGGCTGCAGCCTGAGGCAGGTCATCCGGCAGGTCGATGCGGCTTTCGGCCAGCAAAGCGCGCAGGTTGTCCATCGGGTTGCCGTCTTGGGCCGAGAACGCCTCGGAATCGAACCGGGCAGAGCGGTTCAACTCGGACGCGTCACCGCGACACCGCCAGATCAGGTCGGGTTTCATACCGATGATCGAGTAACGGCCACGAACTTCGCCGCCGGTTACGGATTCCAGCATGAACGCATCTTTCTGTGCGCCCGTCAGCTTGAGCATCAGTGACACGGGCGTGTCCAGATCAGCGGCAAGCCGTGTGTAGACCACCTGATTTTCGCCCGCTTCATAAGCGCGCGCGAAGGTGTCGAATTCGGGTGTCAGTGCCATTTCGGTCTCGTTTAAAAGCTCGATTGCACGGCATTCAGCGCCTGTTGGTCGACGACCGGGCGCGCGCGTGTCTGTGCATCGCGCACATAAGCGTTGAAAATATTCTGTGACAGGGCCTGATTCATCTGAGCGGAAAGGGCTTCACGCAGTTGGCGAAGCTCGTCTGTATCTGCCGGAGGCAGAACTTCATCCAGGCGCACCAGCAACGCTGCACTGTTGCCACCAATGACACGCAATTCGCCAGGTTCCATCTGGAACACTTCGTTCATGAAATCCGCAGGAACGTCATCCAGAAACGCCGTGCGGGTCAGGGCATTTTCAACACGGAAGGGCAGGCCGGTGGCTGTAAAGTCACCATCTGTTGCAAGCTGTGTCAGAACCGCATTGGCCCGTTCTTCCAGCGCCTTGTTTGTTTCGGCCTGAAGCCACGCGGCGGCCACGCGATCACGCGCGCTGTCCAGCGGCTCGGGGCGACGCGGCAGCACCTCGTTCAGGCGCAGAGCAAAGATCGACCCATCTTCGAGGAATGCGATTTCCGGGAAATCACCTTCCTGCACAGCTTCGGCTGCGACGCGGAACCCGTCATAGGCCGCGACATCATCCACGCTTTCGCGGGTCCAGTCGATCTGACCCAGCTCCATTTCGGTCTCATCCGCCAGTTCTTCCAGTGTAGCGCCGCCAGCAAGCATGTCGTTGATATCTTCGGACTGCGCCTCGATCAGGCGGCGCGCACGCTCGGCCGCCAGCTCTTCCCGCAAGGCCGGTTCAGCTTCTTCGAAGGGCACATTGTTGGCTGCCAGAGATCCGTTGATCCGGAACAGGGCCGGACCAAATACCGACGGCAAGGGTCCAACAACAGCATCCAGATCGGCCGCAAATACAGCATCCGCTGCTTCGCCCAGATCCTCACGTGTCACGTCGCCCAGATCGATGTCGTTCAATTCGAGATCGCGGTCGCGGACCAGCTGTTCAAAGGTAGTGCCACCCACCTCAAGCTGGGCTTTAGCTTCGCTTGCAGCTTCCTCGTCCGGGAAATTCAAGCGCTCAACCAAGCGGCGTTCAGGCTGGTTGAACTCAGCAGACCGGTCGTCATAGAGCGCGCGCAGGGCGTCCTGATCCACCTCGACACTGTCGATCAGCATCGCAGGGGACAGGATCGCATAGGTCAGTTGCTTGGTGCGGGGCAGTGTGAACAGAGCACCGTTTTCATCATAATAAGCCTGAATCTGCGCCTCGGTCGGATCGGCAATCGAAGATTCCAATGCTTCGGTCCCGACGGTGGCCACCGTAAAGCTGCGCCGAGCGCCGATGTAGTCCGTCATCGTATCCGTTAGAGTGGCTGGCATTTCGACGCCGCCCATGATCGCGCCCTGAACGATCGTACGCGCCGATTCCTTACGCAAATCAGTTTCGAACTCGGAATCGGTCATGCCGATCTGTTCCAGCTGAAAAAGATAGGCTTCACGGTCAAAGCTGCCGTCCACACCCTGGAAGGCCGGGATCGCGACGATGTCTTGCTGTAGGTTCTCGTCCCCGATGGAAATACCCAGTTGGCCGACTTCGTTGTCCAATGCCGCCAATGCCGTCAGACGGGCCAGGGCATTCTGATCAAGCCCCAACTCGCGTGCCTGCGACATCTGCAATGGCTGGCCGGTTTGTGCCTCAACCGCGCGGATTTCGCGCTGCAACTCGCGCACATACTCATCGACCGAGATGCTTTCGTCACCCACATGTGCGACGGTTCGGACCGTACCGCTGAGATTGGTGGCGCCAAATCCCGCAAGGCCCAGCATCAGCAGGCCCATCAGAATCCAGACAAAGGTTTTAGAAAGACTTTTAGCGCCTGCGGCCATGGTGCCCTCTTGTTATTGCGGCAGCGTTCTGCCCTGTCGGTTGCGGCCCTGAATACGACGCACACCGCCGAGGGGCAAGCTTAGAAGGACAGGCCCTGCAACCGGTCGAACAATTGACCCAATCCCGCACGGTCCAGATTGGCGAATGCTACACGGACTTGCCGTTTTCCAGCGGGGTCATGGGCGGGCATGAACATGGTGCCGGGCAACAGGAGCACGCCTGCCTCAGTCACCAAACGGCGTGCCAATTCGTCTGACGGCATATTGAAAGGGTGTTCGAGGTAAGCAAAATACGCCCCAAGCCCCAAAAGACGCCATCCTTGGGCCTCAAGGGCGGGCATTCCATCTTTAATTGCGGCTCTGCGGTCGAGAATTTCGTCTCGTTCACCCGCAAGCCATTGTGATAGGTTCTGCATCCCCCAAAGGGCTGCAAACTGGCCGATTTGGCCAGGGCAAATGGCAACAGTGTCGAGGAATTTCTCGACCTCGGCCAGAAGAGAACGGCTTGTGGCTATCGCACCAACTCGGTGGCCTGTCAGGCGATAGGCTTTAGAGAAGGAATAGAGATGAACAAGCGTCTCATCCCAAGCCGGTTGTTGGAACAGATCGTGGGGCGGGCCGCTGCGGCTATCGAAATCGCGATAGGTTTCGTCCACGATCAGGCGAAGACCGCAGTCGCGTGCAAGGTCAAAAAACGCGCGGACCAGATCGGAAGGGTATTCCACGCCGCCGGGGTTGTTCGGCGTGACCAGGGCGATGGCGCGTGTTTTTTCGGTAATCAGAGCGCGCGCCTTCTCTGGATCGGGTAGCAGGTCATCTCCGGTTGGGAGGTCCACAGCCTTCACCCCAGCCATGTCCAACCACATTTTATGGTTGAAATACCATGGCGTTGGCAGAATCACTTCATCATCCTCATCGGTGATTGCCGAGATCACGGCCGAGAATGCCTGATTACAGCCCGAGGTGATGGCGGTCTGAGACGCGTCAACGCGCCCGGCGTAGTGCGCGCTGATCTGGGCCGCCAATTCTGTGCGAAGATCGTCGTTCCCCAAGACCGGCCCATATAAATGCGCGTTGTCTTCCTGCACGGCAAAATCTGCCATTGCCTGTCGCAGAGCAAGCGGAGGCGGGTCAACCGGCGCGGCCTGGCTGACATTGATCAGTGGGCGGTCTGCAGGAAAGTTGACACCTTCGACCCATCGTCGCGCCTCCATCACCGGAGGAGGGAAAGTGGCGCTTGTGCGAGTCTGGGTCATGGTGTGCCAGTCTTTATGCGAGGCTCCGCCTCACGCTTCTAAGTATTTGAGAGCAGAAAAGAGGTTAGTCTGTCCCACGATAGGGTTCGACATATTGCAACGCCATGTCCCAGGGGAAGAAGATCCACGTGTCCTGACTGACCTCGGTGATGAACGTATCTACCATCGGGCGGCCCTTGGGTTTCGCATAAACCGTCGCGAAATGCGCGTTGGGGTACATTTTGCGGACCAGTTCCAGTGTTTTACCGCTGTCTACCAGGTCGTCGATGATCAGAACGCCAGTTCCGTCGCCCATCAGATCCGCGTCGGGTGCCTTCAAAACTTCGGCCTCGCCTTGTTCTTGATGGTGATAAGACCGCACGCTGATCGTATCGACGGTGCGGATGTCCAATTCGCGGCTGACGATCATCGCGGGGGCCATACCGCCGCGCGTGATAGCCACCACTGCGCGCCAGGCACCATTTTCAGGGCCTTGCCCGTCAAGCCGCCAAGCCAAAGCGCGCGAATCGCGATGGATTTGATCCCAGCTGATGTGAAAGCCTTTTTCGTGGGGCAGGCGGTCTTTGGCACTCATGATATCAGCCCTTTTCCACGTCGGGTGCATCGACGGCCTTCATGCCGACAATGTGATAGCCCGAATCCACGTGCAGGTTTTCTCCGGTCACGCCGCTGGACAGATCCGACAGCAGGTAAAGGGCTGACTTGCCCACATCGTCGATGGTCACGTTGCGACGCAGGGGCGAGTTATATTCGTTCCACTTCATGATATAGCGGAAATCGCCGATGCCGCTGGCCGCCAGCGTCTTGATCGGACCGGCAGAGATCGAGTTGACTCGGATGCCGTCTTTGCCCAGATCCTCGGCCAGATACTTTACCGACGCTTCAAGTGCGGCTTTGGCGACGCCCATTACATTGTAATGCGGCATGACTTGCTCGGCACCATAGTAGGTCAGGGTGACGGCGCTGCCGCCTTCGCCCATCATCTTTTCGGCGCGTTGCATCACGGCGGTGAACGAATAGACCGACACATCCATGGTCAGTTTGAAGTTCGCCCGGCTGGTATCGACATAACGTCCGCGCAACTCATTTTTGTCAGAGAAGCCGATGGCATGAACCACAAAGTCCAGTTTGCCCCATTTTTCTTCCAGCGCGGTGAATAGCGCATCGATCGACGCCTCGTCGCTGACATCACAGGGCAGAACGATTTCACTGCCCAATTGGGCGGCCAGCGGGTCGACGCGCTTTTTCAAAGCATCGCCCTGATAGGAAAAAGCAAGCTCGGCCCCGGCATCGGACAAGGCGCGGGCGATTCCCCATGCGATTGATTTGTCATTGGCCAGTCCCATGATGAGGCCGCGTTTGCCGGCCATCAACTGATTTGACATGTGTGGTTCTCCGCCTGTCTTCGCGATGTGTTGAGTTGGTTTATGCCATTGGTAGCGTTGCTTCAAGGCCGTGCGCTCTTGCTCGCAGCGGGTTCTCGCCTTAGGTTCGTCTTTAATACTTTCCAGGGGATGGAAATGACCGAGCGTGATGGCATATTTGCTGGCTCCGATCCGTTTGAAATAGCGGGCCGGTGGCTTGCCGAGGCTGAAAAGACAGAATTGAACGATCCCAATGCGATCGCGCTGGCCACCGTCGACTCGGATGGTTTGCCGAACGCGCGTATGGTTCTGCTCAAGGAAATCGAAGCGGATTCTTTTGTATTTTATACGAACTACGAAAGCGCAAAGGCCACCGAACTGGATGCCGCCGGGAAGGCCGCATTTGTCATGCATTGGAAATCTTTGCGGCGACAATTGCGTGTTCGTGGTACAATCACCCGCGAAGATGGGCCTCAGGCGGATGAATATTACGCATCGAGGTCGCTGAAGAGCCGTTTGGGGGCCTGGGCGTCGAAGCAATCTCAACCCCTATCAAGCCGTACAGCCTTGATGGCTGAGGTGGCCAAGGTGACTGCTAAGCTGGGTCCGAATCCGCCCCGTCCACCGTTTTGGGGCGGGTACCGATTGACGCCTACTGAAATTGAATTCTGGGCCGACGGGGCATTCCGACTTCATGACCGGTTCAGATGGAAGCGTAATGAGCCGGGATCGGTATGGCATGTGGAAAGGTTGAATCCATGACGTTCACGTGTCGTGAAATGCAACAGACCGAAAATAAACAGTTTTTTCAGCTTGAAATTGCCTGCCATTCCCATAAACAACAAACCCTTAACGAACGGCTAAAATTCGCGATGGGAAAACCGTGCCAGAAGACCTGAACAATATGTATCGCGTCCGTGGACACGTTAAATGGTTCGATCCCGCCAAGGGGTACGGATTTGTCGTGTCCGACGAAGGTGGTCCGGACATCCTGTTGCACGTGAATGTGTTGCGCAATTTCGGCCAGAGTTCTGTCGCCGATGGCGCGGGGATTGAAATCATGACTCATCGCACGGACCGTGGTGTTCAGGCGGTTGAGGTCGTTGCGATTGATCCTCCGGAACGAACCGACTCGATGATGTTGGCCGATTTTGCCGAACTGGACCCGGTGGTTATTGCCGAGGCCCCGTTGGAAGCGGCACGGGTTAAGTGGTTCGACAAAGGCAAGGGATTCGGTTTTGCGAACGTCTTTGGTCGGGGCGAAGATGTCTTCCTTCATATAGAAGTTCTGCGCCGGTCAGGCCTCGCTGACCTTCAACCGGGCGAAGCGCTGGCCATGCGTGTAATTGATGGCAAAAGAGGCCGGATGGCAGCTCAGGTGCTGGCTTGGGAAGCCGCACTGGACGGCTGATTTCTCATGGGACGGTTTCTGACGCTTCTGACCCTGTTCTTTACGCTTTGGGCAGGTGGGGCGTTTGCCGCGTGTCGCGCTGATCAGGTTTCTTTGCGGAATGACGCGGCGACGGTACGATTTGACATCGAACTGGCGGTGACACCGCAAGAGCGTTCGCGAGGGTTAATGTTTCGCGAGTCACTTCCGAATCGATCCGGGATGCTGTTTGTTTTTGACCCGCCGCAACCCGTAGCTTTCTGGATGAAGAACACACTGATTCCGCTGGATATGATCTTCGTGGATCGAACTGGCACAGTTACACGGGTGCATGAGGGGGCGATTCCCGGTGATCTGACCCCAATCGAAGGCGGAGATTCCGTATTTGCAGTGCTGGAAATCAACGCCGGACTGTCCGCACGCTATTCAATTACGCCGGGCACGCAGATGCAGCATGAAATTTTTTCGCAAGGTCCTGCAATTTGGCCCTGTTAGGGCTTTTCAAATCAGATTGGCATCGTTAGGAAGGCGCACGGTCCGGGGCGTGGCGCAGTCTGGTAGCGCACCTGTTTTGGGTACAGGGGGTCGTAGGTTCGAATCCTGCCGCCCCGACCACTTCCTCAATATCATGAGGGCAATCCGCCCATGGCTTGAAACAGCCTGCTGATCGATTGATCCAGGGTGGGGCTTTCCAATGGCACTTCGACTATGGATCCGTCTTTCTGCGGAACTTCAAAGAACACGTTAGCATCCACGCGGTATCCCGCTGCGTTTTTGGTAGATGTTAAGCGCGTGACGCTTTGCGGCAGGTCCTGTGGATTGCCATCATAGTTCAGAATCAAAAAGGCGGATGCTTTTGCAGGCAGGATTTCGTAACACTCGAACTTCTGGTTTCCTGTTTTCTCAAAAGATTCCCCCGGCCCGGTACAACTGGTTTCGAAGCTTTCGAACAATCTTTGGGGATAGGTGTCAAACTGTGCGCTGCGTGATGCAATGGGCACATCTTGTGGTGCGCAGGCCACGATAAAGATCAGGATCAGGTTAAAGGCTAACAGCTTCATCAGGTTGGACCTTTTTAAAATCGAACGAACTGGCGACTCGTGAACGCGATGGGTTGCGAGGAAATGCAATTGATTCCCAACCAGCTTAATCGGCACCGTCTTGGTTGATCAAACACGGATAACTATGCTGGTAAAAACGGGAATTCGTTTTGAGACTTAAAGGTTTCGGCGGAATTTTGCCGTGGATGATCCTGTGGAGGAATCGCGCGCAATTGGGTGGCGGACTTGAAACGTTCTCAGGTCAACAAAAAAGATTTCAAAAAAGACGGAAAAAGGGCGTTGACCTTCTATGGGTTCATACGTCAAATTGTATGAGCCGAAGAGATTGCCACAATATCTGGTGTTCAAACTGGAAGAGGCAGCAGGCGAGGGTCGGAAAGCACATCTAATTTAAGTGCGCCGTTTTTGTGGTTTTTCCGCTGTCTTTGACAGCGAACGATACCCTTGTCCGTAAGACTCTGGGCGTTGTGGGCGGCACCCTGCAACACAAGATTTGGTGTCGGGAACTGAACATTGGGCGGAATTTAACCAGGGCTGCGGACATGAAGATTGAAAGAAAATTCACCAAACCAGATCAGGATGCCTACTCGGACCTGGATTTTGTGTCTGCAACGTCTGAAATCCGCAATCCGGATGGAACGATTGTTTTCCGTCTGGACAACATCGAAGTGCCCGCAAGCTGGTCGCAGGTGGCAAGTGATGTGATTGCTCAGAAATACTTCCGCAAGGCAGGTGTTCCCAGCAAGCTGAAAAAGGTCAAAGAAAGGGACGTTCCAGAATTCCTGTGGCGTTCGGTACCTGCCGAAGGTGCGGAGTTTGACGGAGAAATTTCGTCCAAGCAGGTGTTCGACCGTCTGGCAGGTGCATGGGCCTATTGGGGCTGGAAAGGCGGCTATTTCTCGGATGAAGAAGACGCGCGCGCCTATTTTGACGAGATGCGTTACATGCTGGCGACCCAGCGTGCTGCTCCGAACAGCCCGCAGTGGTTCAACACTGGTCTGCATTGGGCCTATGGGATCGACGGTCCGGCGCAGGGGCACCACTATGTAGACTACAAAACCGGCAAGCTGACGAAATCGAAATCCGCCTACGAACATCCGCAGCCGCACGCGTGCTTCATCCAGTCTGTCGACGATGATCTGGTGAACGAAGGCGGCATCATGGACCTGTGGGTGCGCGAGGCGCGCCTGTTCAAGTACGGCTCGGGCACCGGTACCAACTTCAGCCATCTGCGCGCAGAAGGCGAAGCGCTGTCAGGTGGCGGCAAATCTTCGGGCTTGATGGGCTTCCTCAAGATAGGCGACCGCGCTGCTGGAGCGATCAAATCAGGCGGGACAACCCGTCGAGCAGCAAAGATGGTGATCGTTGATGCGGATCACCCGGACATCGAGCAGTTCATCGAATGGAAGGTGATCGAAGAGCAGAAAGTGGCTTCGATTGTTGCCGGATCGAAGATGCACGAGAAGATGCTGAACGGTATTTTCGAGGCCATTCGTTCGTGGGACGGATCTGCTGACGACGCATATGATCCGAACGCAAACGACGCCTTGAAAAAGGCGGTGCGCGAAGCGAAAAAGGTTGCAATCCCAGAAACTTACATCAAGCGTGTTCTGGATTACGCCAAGCAGGGCCATGACAGTATTGAATTCCCGACCTACGATACAGATTGGGATTCCGAAGCTTACAGCTCGGTCTCGGGTCAGAACTCGAACAACTCGATCCGCGTCACCAATGCGTTCCTGACCGCTGTCGAAAAGGACGCCGATTGGGAACTGATCAACCGCACCGACGGCAAGGTCGCCCGCACCGTCAAAGCACGTGACCTGTGGGAAAAGGTCGGTCACGCCGCATGGGCCTGTGCCGATCCAGGCATCCAGTTTCACGACACAGTAAACGAATGGCACACATGCCCCGAGGACGGCGAGATTCGCGGCTCGAACCCGTGCTCGGAATATATGTTCCTAGATGACACGGCTTGTAACCTGGCATCGATGAACCTGCTGACCTTTCTGAAGGATGGTGAGTTCCAGGCAGCGGATTACATGCATGCCTCGCGCCTGTGGACTTTGACGCTGGAAATCTCGGTGACGATGGCGCAGTTCCCGTCCAAGGAAATCGCAAAGCTGTCTTACGATTTCCGCACACTGGGTCTGGGTTATGCCAACATCGGCGGTTTGCTGATGAACATGGGCTACAGCTACGACTCGGATGAAGGCCGTGCGATCTGTGGTGCGCTGACCGCGATTATGACTGGTGTGGCTTATGCAACCTCAGCCGAGATTGCTGGGGAGCTGGGACCGTTCAAGGGGTACGAGCGCAATGCCGACCACATGCTGCGCGTCATCCGCAACCACCGCCGCGCGTCGCAGGGGGTTACCGAGGGTTATGAGAAGCTGGCCGTGAAGCCAGTGCCTTTGGATCACGGTAACTGCCCGGACAAGCGTTTGGTCGATCTGGCCATGTCGGCCTGGGATGAAGCGCTGAGCCTGGGTGAGAAGAACGGCTATCGCAACGCACAGGCCACTGTGATCGCACCAACCGGCACTATTGGTCTGGTGATGGATTGCGACACCACCGGGATCGAGCCGGATTTTGCTCTGGTCAAGTTCAAGAAGCTGGCCGGCGGCGGCTACTTCAAGATCATCAACCGCTCGGTGCCGTCGGCGCTGGAAAAGCTGGGTTATTCCTCGTCTCAGATCGAAGAGATCGTGGGCTACGCAGTCGGCCATGGCACCATCGGCAACGCGCCGGGGATCAACCACACCTCGCTGACCGGTCACGGCTTTGGCCCCAATGAGCTGGCCAAGGTGGACGCCGCGCTGGAAAGCGCCTTCGACATCCGGTTCGTCTTCAACCAGTGGACACTGGGCGAGGATTTCTGCACCGGCGTTCTGGGCATTCCAGCGACCAAGCTGAATGACCCGACCTTCGACCTATTGCGCCATCTGGGTTTCACCAAAGCGGACATCGACGCAGCCAACGACCACGTTTGCGGAACCATGACACTGGAAGGCGCGCCGCACCTGAAGAAAGAGCACTACGCGATCTTCGACTGCGCCAACCCGTGCGGCAAGAAAGGCAAGCGTTTCCTTGGGGTTGATAGCCACATCACCATGATGGCGGCGGCGCAAAGCTTCATCTCGGGGGCGATCTCGAAGACGATCAATATGCCGAATGACGCGACCATCGAGGATTGCCAGAAGGCATACGAACTCAGCTGGTCGCTGGGTGTGAAAGCCAACGCGCTTTATCGTGACGGCTCGAAACTGTCGCAGCCTCTGGCAGCGGCGCTGGTCGAGGATGACGACGAGGCGGCTGAGGTGCTGGAAAGCGGCTCGACGCAGGAAAAAGCCGTTGTTCTGGCCGAGAAAGTGATCGAGAAGGTTGTGGTCAAAGAAATGATCCGCAGCCATCGCGAAAAACTTCCTCATCGTCGCAAGGGCTATACCCAAAAGGCAATCGTGGGCGGCCACAAGGTCTATCTGCGGACTGGTGAGTTCGAAGACGGCAAGCTGGGCGAGATCTTCATCGACATGCACAAGGAAGGCGCTGGCTTCCGGGCGATGATGAACAACTTCGCCATCGCCGTGTCGGTCGGCCTTCAATACGGCGTACCGCTGGAAGAGTTTGTCGATGCCTTCACTTTCACCAAGTTCGAGCCGGCTGGGATGGTGCAGGGCAACGACTCGATCAAAAATGCGACGTCGATCCTTGATTACATCTTCCGCGAATTGGCCGTGTCCTATCTGGATCGCACCGATCTGGCCCATGTAAAACCCGAAGGTGCGACCTTTGATGATCTGGGTCGGGGCGAAGAAGAAGGTGTGTCCAACATCTCGGAAATCAGTGAAAGCGCTGCGTCCAAGTCGTTGGAAGTGCTGAAACAAATCAGCTCGACCGGTTATTTGCGCAAACGTCTGCCTCAGGATCTGGCCGTGTTCAATGCGGGTCAGGCAGACTTGGGCGGTATGGCTGAAACGGCCGCTGCTTTCGAGGCACCCGTTGCGGAAAATGCTGTGGCCACGGGAATGGACGCCCGCACCAAAGCCAAGATGCAGGGTTACGAAGGTGACCCCTGCGGTGAATGCGGAAACTACACGCTTGTCCGCAACGGCACCTGCATGAAGTGCAACACCTGCGGCGCGACAAGCGGGTGTAGCTAAGTTTTAACGCCCTGGCACCCCGGGGCGTAGGGGTCGGACGCTGCCCTAGGTAACCGACCCCGACGAATACGGAGAAAGGACGTAAGACTTACCTGATGACCTTTCTCCACTCGGCTGACATGCCCGTGTTGGCCGGGAACAGGGTGGGGCGGAATATTTGCTCCCTCCCACTCTTTCACGGGGCGGGTGCGCTCGTCCCATGCGCAGTCCAGGCCGCAGGCAAAAAAACACCGGGCGGTCAACGATATGAGCCTGGAAGGCGAAACTGACAGGGGGCTTCGGCCCCCTTTCTTTTTTCGCGCGGTCGCTGTTCTAAGCGGTGTTTCGCCAGATCGTGCGCGGCGCGTGTGGCAAGACCTGCCGATACAGGTCTGGCGGAATTTTGCCCGGCGGCACTTTGCGATGCCGACTCGGTCAAACACGCAAGGATTGGCGCGAATCCCTGCTGGTCGCGCTATGCGGGTGACGTGGTGCGAGGCTATGTTGTTTCTGGGGCTTGTCCGGACAAAAACAAAACCAACCTATCAGGAGGCACCAAAATGAAACCGCAGTATTTGATTGGAATTTCCATCGCTGCTCTAACCTTGCCGGGACTGGTCTCGGCCCAATCTACAGCCGATGCCAATGGCGATGGCGTTCTGACCATCGAGGAAGTTCAGGCTGTCGTACCGAATGTAGACGCCGATACCTTCTCGGCGATGGATGCCAATGGTGATGGCGCGTTGGACGCTGACGAAGTCGCCGTTGCGCAAGAGGCAGGGCTGCTTCCGTCAAGCGATGGATAAATCCGTGGGTGGCCCGATTGGTTTCGGGCCGCCCTTCCGCCCACTAAGTGGGCAGATGAATTTTGAACTTTTCGCGCAGTTCCATGTCCAGCAGCGGATCGAACTTGGCCTCGGATGGCGCAGACAGAATTTCTTCCTTGCGCGCCGTTGCCTTGTCGATCAGGTCCGGTTTGCCAAGCTCGACCCATTCTTTTGGCGACGATCGATCTCCGAATGTGGGATAAACGTAGTCAGCTTGCATCCGGCTGAGCGTAGCTTCCGTTCCAAGATAGTGACCAGGGCCGCCCATGCAGACCTCGGCCATCTGGTCCAGAGCTAGGGTTTCATCGTTCACTTCGATGCCCCGTACGCAGCGCTGCGCCTGACCGATCAGGTCATCGCTGAGGATCAGGCTTTCAAAGCAGAAACCCAACAAAGAGGCGTGCATGCCCGCCGCTTCGTAGACCATGTTCAGACCGGACAGACCCGCCATCACGTTGGAACACATCTGCTCCCATCCGGCTTGCATGTCCGGCAGTTTGGAATCCGACGCTCCGGCTGCTGCTCCGCCGGGTAGGTTGTAGAACCGGTGCATCTGTGCGCATCCAGCCGTCAGCAACGCCTGTTCGCCTGACCCAATGGACATCGCACCTGTCCGAAGGTCCAAGCCAAAGGGCCAGGTGCCAAAAACGGCTGGTGCTCCGGGACTTACGGCGTTTACGTAAACCAGTCCGGCAAGGCATTCGGCGGTCGCTTGAGTGATGGCTCCGGCTATGGTCGACGGCGCTGTGGCACCGGCCATCCCGGCTGAAAGAAGCAGGACAGGCATTCCGGCCTTGATGCACTCCTCCATCACTTCGCAGCTTTCAGTGGCGAACTTCATGGGGGGAACCACAAAGCAGTTCGAATTCGATACAAATGGCCGCTCGCGGTACTTATCCTCACCACCCGCGATCATGTAGATCATCTCCATCGCGGGCGCGACGTGGCTGGGTTCCGTGAACGATGTCCCGATGTGTTTGAAAGTGCCGGAACAGCTGGCGTAGATCGTGTTCAGGTCCATTTCGAGGTTATCCACGATGTCGCGGCAAACCATAGGGCGTTGAACAAAGTGAATGTTATCAAGTTGTTGGCAGATTCGCGCGGCATCGTGTAGGTCCTGCACAGTTGAATCGCGGTATTCCCGCCCATGCACGTCGACCATGGACACGGCAGCGCCGGCAGTGCCGTAGTGAACTTTGGTGCCTGACAGCTCAAGATCGGTTTTTCCATCACGGCTGTACAATGTAACCGCGCGGTTAGCCTTGGCGATAGTGTCCTCGACCAAAGCGCGTGGAAATCTAATGCGTCCATCGTCCCCAAGGGTGCAGCCTGCATTTACAAGGTAGTCGATACCGCTTTGCGGGGCGTCAGCCAGACCGATGGTTTCCAGCGCGGTCAGTGCGGCCTCGTGAATACGTTCAATTTGTGCCTGCGTCAGAACATTTAGAACTCCGCCCTTCATTCCAGGGCGCACGGGGCGAAGATGGTCGGGCAGGGCCGTTGCGCGGGCGGCACGGCGTGCAGCGCGGCCTCCGCTGCGTGACGTGTTGCGGGATTGGTCGTTCATGTCTTGATCCGGTTGTTGAGTGATGCTTTGGGGTGCGGAATATCCCCTTACGGCCGTCCCCGAGCGGCACGTCCACGATCCGCACCAATGGTGCGGCTGATCAGGCTGATTTTCCAGTCGTGGTCTGTCATTCGGGTTCTCAACTTCTGGCCTGAGCCTTCCAAAACACTAAGACACAATCTGTCCTGTTTACGACCTTTGTTGGTTTTTGCAGCTCATCGTGACGGTTTACTGCGGGATAAAGGAGGATCGGGCAGATTTTCTCCCGTTTTGGAAGAATTCTGTTATACTGCATTCACTTACTTTTGAGTTTTGTGACCCTGGAATTGAATTCTGATGAAGCGAAACGCAGATTAGAATAAGTTTGCGTCTTTAGATCGAAACAAGAGCGACATAATTTTGTACCCATGCAAAAAACCTCTTTCTGTCCTGTTCGTGGCGACCTGTCTCGCCAGCGCAGGCCCGGTTTTTGCCGAAGATTGGACAGGTGGTTATGTGGGCCTCAGCTTTGGATATGCGGATGCGGATGGACCGGGCGGCTCCAGCGGTGATGACACCGCTTTTGGTGCGCATATTGGTTATGATCAGGACTTTGGGAATTTTGTCCTGGGTGGTGAGCTGGAATACAACCGGCTCTCGTTGGATTTGGGCTCGTCCCAAGGCAGTTTGGACAGCATGACTCGTCTGAAGCTGCGCGGTGGATATGATTTCGGCAACGCGCTTGGCTATGTGGTTGTCGGGGCGGCGCGGGCTGAAACCTCGGTCGACAGCGACACGGCAGCGGTTTACGGCATCGGCGTGGCGTACCCGATTGGAGAAAACTTTGTGATCAGCGGCGAGGCGTTGCGGCAAAACTTCGACGATGTCACCCGTTCCAGCGGCAGTCTGGATTCCAACGTTTTCAATTTACGAACAACGTTTCGTTTTTGAATACTATTCCGCAGCGTGACGCTGCGCGAGCTGTTCGGCAAAAGAGCACAGCGTTTTCAGTGCGCTAGCAAAACGGTTGTCTTCAACAGTCATGGCCACCCGAACATGCCCGGCGGCGGCTGAGCCAAAGCTTTCTCCGGGCATGACGGCAATGCTGTGCGTGTCCAACAAAGCATTGGCAAAACTTTCCCCGGACAACCCGGTCTTGCGCACGTCCAGCATCAGGTACATCGCCCCCTGTGCGGGCACCAGGCCAACGGTGGATTGATCCTGAAGAATCGCCACGGCCTGTGAACGTCGACGACGAAACGGTGCGGCGATCTTTTCCTCCAGCTCGTGTCCTGCGGTCAGAGCATAACTGGACGCGTCCTGTATGAAGCCTGGTACGCCATAGGTTGTGTGGGTGGCCAGATTGATCAGATGGGCGATGACCTCTTCGGGGCCGACAATCCAACCACAGCGCGATCCCGTCATGGCATGGGATTTGGACATGGAACCAATGACAAGCGTCCGATCCTCCATACCGGGTAGAGCGCGCGGCGACAGGTGTTCTCCCTGCCAAACCTGCGTGTCATAGACTTCATCCGAGATCAGCCACAGGTCGCGTCGCTGGCAAATTTCGGAAACGTCTTCAAGCGATTGGCGGGAATAAACAACCCCGGTTGGATTGTTTGGTGTGTTGATCAAAAGTGAAACAGCACCGTCAGCCGCAGCATCGATCCGTTCGGCGCAGGGCTGAAAGGCGTCTTCTGCTGCGGTCTGAATTGCGCGGGCAACTGCTCCGACCCCGCGAATCGTTCCGGGATAGGTGGCGTAATAGGGATCTAGGAACAGCCCCACATCACCGGGATCGCAAACTGCCATATGGGCCGCAAACAGTGCAGACTGGCCGCCGGGTGTGATCATAACGTTGTTGCGCGTTGTTGGGACGCCCGTCCGCGTTTGCACCCGTGCCGCCACTGTGTCGCGCAGAAGATCTGTTCCGGGCACCATGGCATAACCCGTATGTCCTTCGCGGGCCGAAAGGTCCATGGCATGCAGGATCGATGGATCGGTTCGGATGTCATGTTCGCCGATCGTCAACTCGGTCACGGCCTGACCTTCGCTCAGCATCCGTCGGGCCCGATAGAACACGTCCCAGCCGTCGCTGCCGCCGCCTGTAATCTGCGTGATGCGTTTAGACAGTTTCATACCACTGCTCCGGGATAGCTTTTGGCTGAATGGGACAGAGCGGCTGAGCTTTGTCAATCAGCTTCGCGGCGGCAATGTCGCTTGCAGCTTTTTAGTCAGCGATGCCCGGACAATGTCGTATGACACCGTCAGGCGGTGGCGCAGTTCCTCAGGATCAGCATCAAACGGAAGGCGCACCCAACTGCGGTGGAAATAGGGGGCTTTCACGCCCACACCGGCATCAATCACCATCTGGGCCGTTTCCACATCGGGTGTTTTGACGGAAACACCATCGTTCGCTGTACCGATGCAGGCAAACATCTTGCCACCGATTTTCCACGCATCGTGCCCGCCGCCCCAGGGGTCCGACAACGCGGCCCCGGGGAATTCCTTGCAAACCGTGTTGACGTAATCTCGGTCCATGATCCGCACGGTGACTGAGGCGACGTGCAAACTCAATACTTGGCTTGAGGATCAACCCGTGCTAACCGAAGGACATGAACCCGATGACCTGCATCATTATCTGCTGCATTACCTGCTGATTTATCAAGCGGGCCGGTTTCTTTCGTTTTCATCCCTGAGACAAGTTGCTAAGCCCGCGCCAACGCGCAAGCACATGCTGTTTCTGAGGAGCCCGACCGATGACGACGATCAAGCTGCACAACACACGGACGCGGACGAAGGAAGACTTCGCTCCGATCGACCCTGAAAATGTGCGGATGTATGTCTGTGGTCCGACGGTCTATGACCGCGCGCATCTGGGCAACGCCCGCCCGGTGGTGGTGTTTGATGTGCTGTACCGCCTGCTGCGTCATGTCTATGGCGCGGATCACGTGACTTATGTGCGCAATTTCACCGACGTCGACGACAAGATCAACGCCACCGCGCTGGCGCGTAAAAAGGCGGGCGCGGAAGGCTCGTTAGAGCAGTTGGTACAGGAACGATCTGACGAAACCATCGGCTGGTATCTGCACGATATGGGCGCTTTGGGAACTCTTGAACCCAACGAGATGCCGCGTGCGACCCAATACATTGACCAGATGATTGCAATGATCGAGGATCTGATCGTTAAGGGCCATGCCTATGCCGCCGAGGGCCACGTGCTGTTTGCCGTCGACAGTTGGAAAGAGGGCTATGGCAAGCTGTCGGGCCGCTCGGTCGATGACATGATCGCAGGCGCTCGGGTCGAGGTGGCACCCTACAAAAAGAACCCGATGGATTTCGTGTTGTGGAAGCCGTCAACCGACGAACTGCCGGGTTGGGACAGCCCGTGGGGTCGGGGGCGTCCTGGTTGGCACATTGAATGCTCGGCCATGAGCTATGAGTTGCTGGGCGAGAGCTTTGACATTCACGGCGGCGGCAACGACCTGATGTTCCCGCACCACGAGAACGAGATCGCCCAAAGCTGCTGCGCGCACCCGCAAGGTGAGTTTGCGCGGGTTTGGCTGCACAATGAGATGCTGCAGGTCGAAGGGAAGAAAATGTCCAAATCGCTGGGCAATTTCTTCACCGTGCACGATCTGTTGGAACAAGGCGTGCCGGGTGAGGTGATCCGGTTTGTGTTTCTGCAGACCCATTACCGCAAGCCGATGGACTGGACCGAGAAAAAGGCGCGTGAGGCCGAAGCGACGTTGCGCAAGTGGCGGGCGTTGACAGCGGGCGTCGAGCCCGCCGCCAGCGCGGCACCTGCGGTGGTGGTGGCACTGAGCGATGATCTGAACACTGCAGGTGCAATGACCGAGTTGTACCGTCTTGCATCGGACGGTGACGCAGAGGGTCTGTTGGCGAGCGCGCAGTTGCTGGGGCTGTTGCTGCCAGAGATGGGCGCGTGGGCGGATACGGCATCTGTTGACTTGACTGCACATGCTGACCGTTTGGCCAACGCACGGGCGTCCGCCATGCAGAACAAGGACTTCTCGGAAGTTGACCGCCTCAAGGCCGCGTATATCGCGGCAGGGCTTGAAGTGCGCATGAGCAAGGAAGGTGTGGAACTGGTGCCCGGTGCCGGGTTTGATGCCTCCAAGTTGGAGGAGGTCTTATGACCAAAGAACGCCTCTACCTCTACGACACCACCCTGCGCGATGGGCAACAAACGCAGGGCGTTCAGTTCTCCACCGCCGAAAAGGTGCAGATCGCTCAGGCTCTGGATACTTTGGGAGTGGATTATATCGAAGGCGGCTGGCCCGGTGCGAACCCCACCGACAGCGCGTTTTTCGAGGTTGCACCGAAGACCTCAGCCCGTCTGACGGCGTTTGGAATGACCAAGCGGGCAGGGCGCTCGGCCGAGAATGATGATGTGCTTGCAGCCGTGATGAATGCGGGCACGCAGGCCGTCTGTCTGGTGGGCAAATCGCACGATTATCACGTGACCCATGCGCTGGGGATCTCGCTTGAGGACAATGTCGAGAACGTCCGTGCCTCGGTCGCACATATCGTGGCGCAGGGTCGCGAAGCGCTGTTTGATGCCGAACATTTCTTTGACGGCTACAAGGACAACCCGGATTATGCGGTCGCGGTCTGCCGCGCCGCGCTGGACGCTGGCGCGCGTTGGGTGGTCCTTTGCGACACAAATGGAGGCGCTTTGCCGTCGGACGTTGGGCGGATCGTATCAGACGTGATCGCAGCAGGTCTGCCCGGTGATCGGTTGGGTATTCACACACATAACGACACCGAGAACGCGGTGGCCTGTTCCCTGGCGGCCGTAGAAGCAGGTGCGCGCCAAATTCAGGGCACCCTGAACGGTTTGGGCGAGCGTTGCGGGAATGCCAACCTAACCGCTTTGATCCCGACGCTGCTGCTGAAGGAACCCTATGCTTCGCAGTTTGAAACCGGCGTCAGCCTGGATGCTCTGGCGGGGCTGACCCGTATCAGCCGGATGTTGGATGACGTTCTGAACCGGGTTCCCAGCAAGCAGGCGGCCTATGTGGGGGCGTCTGCCTTTGCGCATAAGGCCGGACTGCATGCCAGTGCGATCCTCAAGGACCCATCGACCTATGAACATGTCGAGCCTGCAAGTGTGGGCAACTCACGCATCATTCCAATGTCGAACCAGGCCGGGCAGTCGAACCTGCGCAAACGTCTGACCGAAGCCGGGTTGAGCGTCGAGGCGGGTGATCCCGCGCTCGGTCGGATCCTTGAACGGATCAAACTGCGTGAAGCGGATGGGTATTCCTATGATACTGCGCAAGCCAGTTTCGAACTGTTGGCGCGGGACGAGCTGGGACAACTGCCCGAGTTCTTTGAAGTCAAACGCTACAAGGTCACGGTTGAGCGGCGGAAGAACAAGTACAACAAGATGGTCAGCCTGTCCGAGGCTGTTGTTGTCGTGAAAGTGGACGGTGAAAAGAAGCTGTCCGTCAGCGAGTCCATGGACGATTCCGGCAGTGACCGGGGGCCTGTGAACGCTCTGGCCAAAGCCTTGGCCAAAGATTTGGGGCGGTATTCGCAAGTCCTGTCAGATATGCGACTGGTCGACTTCAAGGTGCGGATCACACAAGGCGGGACCGAAGCGGTCACGCGTGTCATCATCGACAGCGAAGACGGGCAGGGGCGGCACTGGTCTACCGTGGGCGTCAGCGCGAACATAGTCGATGCATCGTTCGAGGCTTTGCTGGATGCGATTCAGTGGAAACTGGTGCGCGATTGCGATCCGCAGAAGGCAGCAGCTGAGTGAGCGCGGTCTTTGACGACGACGTCAAAGCCTGTGCCGCGCTGGTGCAACGGGCTGATCCTGACCGGTTCCGTGCCGCAATGGCAGCCCCGGTGGCGGCCCGTGCCGTTCTGTTCCCGTTATACGCGTTGAACGTCGAAGTGGCGCGCGCGCCCTGGGTCACGCAAGAACCGATGATTGCCGAGATGCGGCTGCAATGGTGGCGCGACGCTTTGCAAGAGATTGCCGAAGGCGCCACTGTGCGACGGCATGAAGTTGTAACGCCCTTATCGCGTGTGCTTTCGCCTCATCTGGCCGGTGTTCTGGATGAATATGTGGCTGTAAGGCGTTGGGATATTTATCGGGATCCGTTTGAAGGCCAGGAACACTTTGACGCTTATATCAACCATAGCGCGGGGTCTTTGTTTGTGGCCTCTGCTCAAGCGCTGGGTGTCGCGGACGAGGATGTGTTGCGCGATTTTGGTTATGCCGTTGGTGTTGCAAACTGGCTTCGCGCGACCCCCGAGCTGGAAAACAGGGGTCGGATACCTTTGTTGGACGGCACCCCGGAAGGTGTGCAAACCCTTGCGCAATCTGCGCTGGAGCGTCTTAACAAGGCCCGGGCAAACCGGGTTGCGATCTCTGTCGAAGCCCGTCCAGCGCTTGCGGCAGGGTGGTTGGCTGAATGGGCGTTGAAAGAGGCTGTTGCGCGGCCTGAACGTGTTGCTTCTGGCAGTTTGATACCGGGCGAAATGCGGCAACGCTTGTCCCTGATGTGGACGGTCAGCAGTGGGCGCTGGTGATCAGGCCCGTTCCGGGTCGGCGGGACGCAGCACCAGCCACAGCAACGCGCCACCCGCTAATGTTAGCAACGGAACCATGGCCAGGTTAACCGCTGTCCAGCCTTCGATCGCAGAGCCGCCCGAGCAGTTCATCAACCCGCCTGAGGCCAGCGAGGCCAATGTGACACCTCCGAAAACCAGCAGGTCGTTCAGGCCCTGCATCCGGCCACGCTCTTGCGGGTCATGCGAATCTGCCAGCATCGTCGTTGCGCCGATAAAGCCAAAGTTCCACCCAATACCCAGCAGAACAAGCGCGAGGAAGAAGTTCCCAAGTTCAACCCCTTGCAAGGCAACAACCCCGGCGCTTGCTAAAATGGCAAGGCCTAGTGCCACGATCTTCTCTACCCCGAAGCGGGCGATCAGATGGCCGGTAAAGAAACTAGGGATGTACATGGCCAACACGTGGCTTGTAACGATATCCGCTGCGTCGTTGGCCGAGAATCCGCACCCAACGACGGCCAGCGGGGTCGAGGTCATTACAAGATTCATCAGGGCGTAAGACACCATCGCACAGATGACCGCGACTGCGATACGTGGTGTTTTCAGCAACTCAAGCCGTGAACGTCCTTTGGGCTCGTTCTCTGTGGGTTTTGGTGGTGTTGGGATGTCGAGAAAGAAGAACAGGCCAGAGCCCAGAACGTTAATCCCAATCACAGCCAGATAGGTGCCCAGAAACGGAATGACATAGGCCTGAGAGGTGAGTTTCACGATTTGTGGGCCGATAATCGCCGCAGCCAGTCCCCCGGCCATCACGTATGAAATGGCCTTAGGGCGGTACGCGTCTGACGCTGTGTCCGCCGCAGCGAACCTATAGAACCCGTGTGCGCTCATGTAGATACCTGTCAGCAGGCTGCCAACAAGGAAGATAGGGAAAGAGCCAAGGAACAAGCCGTAAGCTCCGATCAGCCCACCTAACGCGCCAGCGGTTGCTCCAACAAGGAATCCGGCACGACGGCCCCAGCGCTGCATGATCGCCGAGATCGGCGTGGCCGCTAGCATGGAACCCAGAACAATCAAGGAAATGGGCAATGTCGCAAGGCAAGGGTTTGAGGCCAGCGACTGGCCTGCCAGCCCCCCGACAATGAACATCATGGGCATCTGTGCACCCAGAATGGCCTGTGCGGCCACCAAAACAGCTACGTTGCGCTTGGCCTGACGGTCGTCTGGAAGGGCTGAGGTCATTGTCATGGGCGAATGGTTATCGGCTAAGCCTTTGGGGTACAAGCGGCTTGCATCTGCGGCACATGCGCCTAACGTGCCCATGAACACCGAGCAGGGAGGCCGCATGTCCGTAGGCCGCATCATCGAAACGCCAGATTGCGTGGCCGAAGGCGCCGAATGGCTGGCGCAAACTTGCCCGCGCATGGCCTATGCCATCGAACAAACTGGCCCTTTGCCTCTGCGCCGCCGCCCCGATGGTTTCGCACAACTGCTCAGCGCTATTGTCAGCCAGCAGGTCAGCGTAGCTGCCGCGCGTGCAATCTGGAAACGGTTGCAGGACGCGAAACTGACCGGTCCACGCAAGATTATGTGGGCCACAGATGAAGATCTGCGCGCCGTGGGTCTAAGCCGTCAGAAGATCCGCTATGCACGGGCGTTGGCTGAGGCGCGCATTGACTTCAAAGCATTGCGCGACGCGCCTGACGACGAGGTGGTTAAAACTTTGACGCAGGTGTCCGGGATCGGCGTCTGGACGGCCGAGATTTATGCGATGTTTTCCCTGGGCCGCGCCGACGTGATCGCACCCGGTGATCTGGCGCTGCAAGAGGCCGCGCGTGTCCTCTATGACCTGCCCAAACGCCCGACGGACAAGGAACTGCGCCAAATGGCCGAAGCGTGGTCGCCGTGGCGCTCGGTTGCGGCGCGGGTGCTGTGGGCCTATTACCGGGTTGATAAACAAAGAGAAGGGATCAGATGACACGGGTTTTGAATGCGCTGAGGAAAGAGCCTGTTTCGGGTGACACGCGATCAGTCGTGGTGTTCGTGCATGGCTATGGCGCAAACGGCGCCGACCTGCTGGGGTTGGCCGATCCGTTGGGCGAGCATTTGCCCGATACTCTGTTTGTAGCCCCAGATGCACCCGAGCAGATTCCGGGGATGCCGAACGGCTTTCAGTGGTTCCCGATTCCTTGGATCGATGGGTCGTCCGAAGAAGAGTCGCGCCGGGGTATGGAAATGGCGGTTGAGGACTTCAACGCCTTTCTGGACGCCCTGATGGTGGACGAAGATGTACTGCCCGAGCAGGTTGTGCTGTTTGGCTTCAGCCAGGGCACTATGATGAGCCTGCACGTTGCGCCGCGCCGCGAAGACCCCGTGGCTGGGATCGTCGCCTTTTCTGGCCGGTTGTTGGAACCCGATCTTCTGCCCGACGAAACTGTCAGCCGGATGCCGGTCCTGCTTGTGCATGGTGATGCGGACGACGTCGTGCCACCGCAATCGCTGCCCGAGGCCGCTGAAGCCCTGCAGGCTTCGGATTTCAAAGAGATATACGCGCATGTCATGAAAGGCACCGGCCATGGCATTGCCCCCGATGGTTTGAGCGTCGCGCTGGCTTTCATGCGCGACAAGCTGAGCCTTTAACTTTACCATCCAGATCAGCGGAACGCCTTGGTGTTCCGTGCAAGATCAAGACCAAAGATGCGCTTCGGCAAACTCGATCGAGTTTCCCGCCGGGTCGCGCACGTACAAAGACCGTGCACCGCCGGGCCAGTCAAACTCGGCATCCACGGGGATGTTCCAATCCAGCAGGTGTTTGCGCATCACTGTGATTTCATCGCGTGACAAAACAAGACACACATGTCCGGGGCCGCGCGCACCATGAGGTGGGACAGGCATGTCAGGGTTGAGGGGCGGCTGTTCTGTTTGGTTGGGGTTAAAGATAAGCAGAACAGATCCGCCGATGCGGTAAAATACATGGCGGTTGTTGATGCACTGAATACGCTCAAGCCCTAAAACCTCGCTATAAAACTGTTCCGCCGCATCCAGATTGTCTGCGTAAAGCGCGGCCTCCAGAATGGCCGAAGGGGCCGGGATATCTGGCGTGAGTTTCATGCCCCAAGTATAACAGAAAAGGGCGGGTTTTGTCACCGGCGCGGACGTCGGTCACGTTTGCGTTGCGGAGCGGTGTTCAAGGTGGGCATCGGCAGGCTGTCCCATTGACCGGGCCCCAGATCATCCAGTGTCCAGTCTCCGATACGATAGCGGATCAGGCGCAGGGTTGGCAGACCCACTGCCGCCGTCATGCGCCGCACCTGCCGGTTCTTGCCCTCTCGGATGGTCAGTTCCAGCCAACTGTCGGGTACGCTTTTTCGTTCCCGGATAGGTGGGATGCGAGGCCAGAGCCCCTCGGGCTCATCAATCTGCCGTACCTTTGCGGGGCGCGTCTGGCCGTCCTTCAACTCAACCCCGTTCCGTAACGCTTTCAAGGCGGCCTCATCAGGGATGCCTTCGACCTGAACCCAATAGGTCTTTGCCATCTTGTGCTTTGGATCTGATATCTGAGCCTGCAGTTTTCCGTGATCAGTCAGCAGCATCAAACCTTCGCTGTCACGATCCAAACGACCAGCGGGATAAACGCCAGGCAGGTCGATGAAATCGGACAGCGTGCTGCGCGGGCTTTCGGCATCGGCGCGGTCGGTAAACTGCGGCAGCACGTCATATGGTTTGTTGAAGCGAATGAACCAAGACATGACCCGCCCATAGCCCGAAGGACGCACCCGGTGCAAGTTGTGGATAACTGTCATGTGACTGTCACAGATTCGGCTTACCCAGTCTGCGACATATTGTGGAAAATCAGGGCTTGTCAGAGTTTTAACACGATATATAGTTATCTTAAGGCCGGGGCGGGTGCTCTCCGCTCTGGTGTCACAAACGGGCAGCCGAGAGCGAGGAGCGATTCTGTGATGGACGGAGATTTCAGGACCGAATTTGTAAGAGAGCCGGGTATGCTCAAACAACACCCGGCCCTGGTTTTGAACGCCGATTACCGCCCCTTGTCCTACTACCCGCTGTCATTGTGGCCCTGGCAAGAGGCGATCAAAGCGGCCTGGCTGGATCGGGTCGACATCGTGGCCGAATATGACGAGGTCGTCCGAAGCCCGAGCACCGAGATCCGAATACCCTCGGTCGTTGTTTTGAAAGACTATGTAAAACCCAGAAAGCGCGTGGCCTTTACGCGCTTTAATTTATTTTTGCGGGATGAATTCCGCTGCCAGTACTGCGGCAGCCGCGATAACCTGACATTTGACCACGTGGTCCCACGCGCGGCAGGCGGCGTGACCAGCTGGCAGAACGTGGTGGCAGCATGCAGCCCGTGCAATCTGCGCAAAGGGTCCAAATCGCTGCGTCAGGCGGGGATGACATTGCGCAAACCGCCGCGTCAGCCTGATGCTGAGGCTCTGCGCAATATCGGTCGGAAGTTCCCGCCCAACCACCTGCACGAAAGCTGGATCGACTTCCTGTATTGGGATGCGGAACTGGACGAGTTTTAAGCGCGTGCCCGCCAGGCCGCGATCCAGATCAGCATCAGCACTGCCGAAGCGATGGCGTTCCACCCTGCCATCGAGATACCGAACATCTCCCACGGAATATCGTCGCATCGCACCAGCGGCGCGTTCATGATCTGATCGAACAGGTCATCGGTGCTCAGCCCGCTGATATCGCCCGAGGTGCAGCTGCTGGGGCCTTCCCACCAGCCTTGTTCGACGCCAGCGTGAAAAACGCCGATGGCCGCGGTTGTTGCAGCCGCAGCTGCACCCAGCAACGGCAGGATACTAAATCTTGGCAATGCCAGCGCGACCGCACCGATCGCGATAGCCACTGCGTGCGGGTAGCGCTGCCAGATGCACATCTTGCACGGTGCAAGCCCGCCCAAATGCTGAAAGCCGAACGCCGCCAATAAAAGGGCTGCTGAGCCAATCGTGGCCAGAGCCACAAGTCGGGATTGTTTTGTCATAAATATTTAACCGCCACGAACCCGCCAAAGAGTAGGATGATGAATAGCGTGAACATAAGACCCAGACGCTTTTCGATAAAGTCCCGGATCGGTTCGCCAAAGCCCCAAAGCAGGCCGGCAACCAGAAAGAATCGCATGGCACGCGCCAGAATCGATGTGGCGATGAAGGTGCCCAGCGGCATTCCGGTCCAGCCGGACATGATGGTGATGACCTTGTAGGGGAAGGGCGTTACGCCTGCGGCCAGCACCGCCCAGAAGCCGAAATCGTTGAAACGCGTGTTGAACTCTTCCATCGCGTGCGCCTTGCCCATGGATTCCAGAATGGGCTGGCCGATGCTTTCATAGAAAAACGCTCCAATCGCATATCCCAGCATCCCGCCCAACACCGAAGCCACCAACGCGACGGTCGCAATCAACCAGGCGCGCGATGGACGCGCTAGAATCATCGGAATCATCAGGACGTCAGGAGGAATCGGAAAAAACGAGCTTTCGATAAAGGCGACGATGGCCAAGGCCCACAGGGCATGAGGGTGTTCGGCCAGACGAATGGTCCAGTCATAAAGCGATCGTAACATATACAGTACTCAAATCCCGTTTAGCGGCCCCAAGAAGGCAAACCATGCACCTGACGGACCGTCAACCGCCCAGATTGAAACAAATGGAATATGGGATGTTTTTTGCCTCTGGACCTTCCCGCGCTTGGGCGCTAATCCAGTGTCGGTGGCCCAAGTGGCGGAATGGTAGACGCAGGGGATTCAAAATCCCCCGCCTTCACGGGCGTGAGAGTTCGAGTCTCTCCTTGGGCACCACATTTTCTTTTAACCTGCTATTTGTTTCTCGTGATCAGATAGTTGCGTCGCTTTGTTGTCATGGCTTTTGATGCGCTGCCTTGAAACGCGCGATTGATCTGCCTTGCGAAAACTTGAGTGCAAAAAACGAAGCGGCAACGATTTGGTGTGGTTTTCTTCAACGCCTAAAATCTGAGCGGTCCAAGAAAACGAGTCAGGGGAAAAGGGAAACAATTACGGCGCTGCGCTTCAATTGTTCACCGCATGTTTTTAACTTCATGGCCAAAGGCGAAGCCGGACATATGCCTCAAACCTTGTTCTGATACCATTTCAGAACAAACACCCGAATGGCCGAAGCAAGGCCAGTTTCAGGATCGCGTTCAACATCAATTTCAGCGGCCAAAACATTGATCGGAATACTTTTTTCAGCAGCTATGTCGCGGAAAGCTCGCCAGAATTCATCTTCAAGCGACACGGATGTTCGGTGACCCTTGAGTGTCAGAGAGCGTTTGATTGGGCGGCCGCTCATTCGTCTAACTCGCGCTTGTCGAGTTCGCGCTTCAGCTTGTCCCGTTCGAACTTGACGATTTCTTTCTCGGCCTTGGTGCGTCCGAAAGCGACAGCATTCTGATCCGCGCGGGCTTTCTTTTCAGCCCGCGCTTTTTCTTTACGATACCGGTTCAGGTTAACCGGCTTGCCCATCAGTCTTTTGGACCAATCATCTGCTCGGGGCGGACGACGGCGTCAAAGGTTGCTTCGTCCACAAAGCCCAGCGCGATGGCTTCTTCCTTGAGGGTTGTGCCGTTCTTATGCGCCGTCTTGGCCACGGTGGTGGCGTTGTCGTAACCGATAGTCGGTGCCAGCGCTGTCACCAGCATCAGCGATTCCTTCATCAGCTTGTCTATGCGTGGCTCGTTGGCCTTGATTCCCATCAACATCCGCTCGGTAAAGCTGTCAGAGGCATCACCCAGCAGTTGGATCGATTGCAGCAAGTTGTAGGACATCATCGGGTTGTAGACGTTCAGCTCGAAATGACCTTGGCTGCCTGCGAAAGTCATCGCAGCGTTGTTGCCCATCACGTGGGCGGCGACTTGGGTCAACGCTTCGGCCTGTGTCGGGTTCACCTTGCCGGGCATGATCGACGAACCGGGTTCGTTCTCGGGCAAGATCAATTCGCCCAGACCCGACCGCGGGCCGGAGCCCAGGAAACGGATATCATTGGCGATTTTGTAGCAGCTGCCTGCAATCGTCGCCAAAGCACCGGACAGGAAGACCATGGCGTCATGGGCCGCCAATGCTTCGAACTTGTTTGGCGCGGTGACGAAGGGCAGGCCGGTAATATCGGCCATGTGGCCTGCGACGGCCTCGCCCCAACCGTGCTGGGTGTTCAGTCCTGTGCCAACAGCGGTACCGCCTTGCGCCAGTTCGTAAATCCCAGGCATCGCCGCGTGAACGCGGGCAATTCCCTGACGGATTTGATGAGCGTAACCGCTGAATTCCTGTCCCAGCGTCAGAGGCGTCGCGTCCTGCGTGTGGGTCCGACCGATCTTGATGATGTCTTTGAACTCTTCGGCCTTCTGCTCCAGTCCTGCGGCCAGTTTTTCAAGACCCGGAAGCAGCACGTCACGCACGCTGGTCGCGGTGGCCACATGCATGGCGGTGGGGAAGGTGTCGTTCGACGATTGACCCATATTGCAGTGATCGTTCGGATGCACCGGGTCTTTTGAGCCAATCACACCACCCAAAATTTCGATGGCGCGGTTTGCAATGACCTCGTTGGAGTTCATGTTTGATTGCGTGCCCGAGCCTGTCTGCCACACGACCAGCGGGAAATTGTCATCAAACTTGCCTTCGATCACTTCACCTGCGGCTTGGATGATTGCGTCGGCGATCTTGGCGTCCAGCTTGCCAATGGCCTTGTTCTGCATGGCGCAGGCTTTTTTGATCACGCCCAGCGCGCGTACGATAGCGACGGGCTGTTTTTCCCAGCCAATAGGGAAATTCATGATCGAACGCTGCGTTTGTGCGCCCCAATACTTGTCGGCAGGGACCTCTAGCGGGCCAAAGCTGTCGGATTCGGTGCGGGTCTGAGACATCTGTCACTCCGTCTGGTATGCAGTTGTATGCCGTTTAGCCGCAGCAAAGCCATGAAGCAATCGGCCAGTTGGGCGCACCTTAAACTCAGGCGTACCAAAGGTATAGGTGCCGGGGTGCGTCACTTTAATGAGAAAGAGATGGATTGTGCCATTGTGCGCAGCCCCCTCTGAGCTACAATAGAAAGGTGAATCCCGTGGAGGACAAAATGCCAAATTTCCATAGATTTGCACTAGCCAAAGCCGTCGCGGTCTTTGCGGTGTGCATGGTTTGGTTGTCCGTGTTCAGCGTGTCCGCGCGCGCGGCGGACATTGCGCCGTTTGTCGGGGATTACATTGGGTCTGCAAACGTTGTGGATGCTGATGGCACCTCTACCCCGCGGGATATGAGCGTTTCTATTTTCGAAACCGAAGACGGGTTTAATGTGAGCTGGCGTACCACAACCTATAAGCTGGACGGGCGAGTAAAGAACCAAAAGTTCTCAATCGACTTTGTGCCTTCGGGGCGTGGGGATTTGTTTTCAGCCGCAATGAAGCGCAATGTGTTTGGCCACGAAGTGCCGTTGGACCCGATGAAAGGGGAGCCTTTTGTTTGGGGTCGAATCGTTGGTGATACGTTGACAGTTTATTCCTTGTTCATTGATTTGGATGGCGGGTACGAATTGCAGCAATACGATCGTACGCTTGCAGAAGGCGGGTTGAACTTGTCGTTCTCTCGTTTCATCGAAGGTGTGAAATCACGGTCGGTCGAGACTTTCCTACAAAAGAAATAACCCCGCGCGTGGCGGGGTTGAGGTCTATTTGCGGAAGCTGTCCAGTGACACGACGTCTGCGTCGTGGTGTGGTTCTTCTTCTTCGACTTCAATCGTCTCTTCTGCGATATGATCGTCATCCATATCGTCCTCAGGGCTCTCAAAGCGCAGGCCGAACTCCACAGAGGGGTCAACAAACGTCTTGATCGCGGCGTAGGGGATATAAAGCGGTTCGGGCGCATCACCGAAATTCAGAGTGATGGCAAAGCCGGTCTCACCAACCTCGAGGTTTTCGAACCAATGCTGCATGACAATCGTCATTTCTTCCGGATAACGTTCGCGCAACCAGTCGGCGATATCCACACCGTCCTCGCGCGTGTCGAAGGTAATGAAGAAATGATGTGCACCGGGTAATCCGGTTTCGGAAACATCTGTCAGCACTTTCTTGATAAGCCCGCGCATGGCGGAGTGCATCAGGTTGCCGTAATCGATGCCTTGCGACATGTGTGATCCTCAAAAGTGGTTATGCCCAGCATAGGGCTTTTGTTCGGAAACGAAAGAGCGGGTATGACCGGATTGATCAGATATTGTGTGCGGCCAGCCCAGCGATGGACATCAGGGCCAACACCGTGCCCATCCCCAATTTTAGTCGAAATATCAAGACCCCAGCCAGAGCGGTTAAGCCCAACGCAGCAAAATTTAACTGGGAAAGCTGTGGGGCAGGTATTGCTAGCGGCCCCCAGGATATGTTCGGCACTGATTCGAATAGAACGTTCAGGGCGAACCACACGGAAAGGTTGAGAATCACGCCGACAACAGCGGCGGTGATGCCATTGAGGGCCGATGACAGGCGCGGGCGCGTGGCAAGCCGGTCCAGATACGGGGCGGCCAGGAAGATCCATAGAAAACAGGGCGCAAAAGTCGCCCAGAGCGCAACTGCACCGGCCGCCAACGCCAAGCTGAAGCCTCCGTTAAGTTCACCGGCAAGCATTGCAACAAATTGGGTGACAAGGATCAGGGGGCCGGGTGTCGTTTCCGCAAGACCCAATCCGTCGATCATTTGATCTGTGCTGATCCAGTGGTACTGATCCACAACCGTCTGCGTCATATAGGCCAGCACCGCATAAGCGCCGCCAAAGGTGACGACGGCCAGTCGCGCAAAGAACCAGCCCAAATCGCTGAGCAGTTGATGCCCGCTGAGGGTCAGCGCGAACAATGGTCCAAGCCAAAGCGGCAACCAGATAGCAACTGTTTTGAGTGATCGTTTCAGGTGCGATGGCTGAACTGGGCCAGGCGGTTCCGTTGGGCCACGAAACGTCGCATATCCCCAAAGCGCAGCGGCAAGAATGATCAAGGGAAAAGGCAGGTTCAGCAGAAAAATGGAAGCGAAAGACAGTGCGGCGATTATGCGGTGGTCTTTGTCCATTAAGGCTTTACGCGAGAGATTGCGCAGCGCCTGCAAGACGATCATAATAACCGTTGCTTTGATGCCAACAAAGGCGGATTGGACCAACGGAACATCGCCAAACGTGGAATATAGCGCGACCAATACCGCAATAACCAAAGCGCCGGGCAAGACAAACAAACTGCCGGCGATCAGCCCGCCTGTTACGCCGCGCAGGCGCCAACCGGCATAGGTGGCCAGTTGCATCGCCTCCGGACCCGGTAGCAACATGCAAAGTGACAGGGCGCGCAGGTAGGTCTGTTCATCAAGCCATGGTCGGCGCTCGACAAGTTCCTGATGCATCAGGGATATTTGCGCAGCCGGACCCCCAAAGGACAGCAGCCCGATCCTGCCAAAAACCCGGATGAGGTCTTTAATCGACGGCGTCATGGTCTTGCTCACGTCGCAAGATCCGAAATCTTTGACCCGATCCCGAAACTGGAGCCGTTGAAAACACTCAAGGCTATCGGGATCTGCTGTGTAGTATCGGGCGGCCAAGTCACAACATGAAATCCTGCAAGTGTCGAAAGATGCGAAACTTGCGGCACCGCCTTGGGTGTTCGCACTTGGACCCCATGGCGCTTGCTAACGTGCAAGCGCGATTGGGGTCAAGATTGGTTTGGGGTCAGGCCCAGTCCAGACGCTGCCCTGTCATGCACACGGGCAGGGTGTCGGATGGGAACTGGCCCAACTCTTCAAAGAACGAGATGAAATCAAAGTGATTATAGGCTTCAACCATCTTGTCGCCTTTGAACCGAGCCATCACCTGACCGGTGACCTCCAAAGGCGCGCCGTTATCGGCGCGGAAAGTGCGAACATTCAAAATGGCTGACACCCAATCCCCATTTTCAATGATCTTGGGCAGCTCGACCTTGATGTCGCCCAGAATATGGCGGAAAGCAGTGACCAGATCGCGGAAGTCATCAGCCCCGACCTGCATTTCGGGAATCAACCCTTCGGCCATTGTTTCAGGTGCAAAATACTGATCGATTGCCTCGGTGTTTCCGTGTTCCCAAACTTCGGAATACCACTTTCTGAGTATCTCTGAATTTGTCATTCCAGCTCTCCTGTCCAAGTGAGGGCACGATGACACTCAGAAATGAACAAACTCTGAATGCGCCCTAAAAAGGGAAATAACGTCAGACATTTCGGGGAATAATGCAGGTTTCTGTTGCCAGGTACCTGCGAACCCCGCCTTACGCGGCTAGGCGCAAGGGCTTAGATTTCGGTCTTGTTACTGCTTACGCAGCAACTGCAACCGGAGCACGATTGTCGTTTGCAATTGTACTAGTTTCGCCGATAACGGTGGCAGACAGCCGAGACAAAGCTAACCCCTTTAGACGTTCGTCGATCCTATTTCGGCCCCAAAATCCCCAAACGAAGGATGGTTGGTGGAGCCGCCGGGTACCGCCCCCGGGTCCGATCCGCTTATTACGAGCGCGTTTATGTCCATAGTCCCGAAGGACATCCCATATATAGGTGAGGAGATGGAGAGATGCAAACTCCGATTGCATCCAGATCTATGTAGTAACCCCAATTGGTTAAGTTGTCTTGTTAATGTTTGCAGCTATCAGCCAAACGGCTAGAACCAGCTCGATTCCCCCAAAGATCAACGCCTTGGTCAGAGGTGGGTTATCAAGTGCAATCGACACGAACCGGCCCAATGCCGCCCCAGCATAAACAACGCCCAGCATCACATAGGCCATCGGGTTATTCAGCCAGATCACGGCAAGTCCGGTGACGACAAACAGCCCTCCGACCGAGGCGCGCATCTCAGATAAGCCCATCGTGCTGTTGGTCGGGGCCAGATCAAGGGCCGACGCAGTGTGGGCCGGGGCCAGAAATCCAAACGCGCCGAACCCAACGGTCAGCAAGGCAGCGATGACGTTCAATGTTGTGACCATACCAGCCCCCTTGTGATTCAGGCCGCGTAGGCGGCGTCGAAGAAATCGCGTTCCAGTTCGACCGCACGATGGAACAAACGCGTGACCTCGGCCTGTTCTGCCGTATTCAGCGTTTGCCAAACCTTATCCAGCTGTCCACGCAGGTATTCGACCACGCTTTCGAATCCTTCACCTGCATGTAGCGTGATCCATTCGGCAAACCAGAAGGGCAGGTCGTCTTTGGGTGGGTTTTCCGGGCTGGCCCAGCTAAGGTAAACCCATTCTGCAACGACCAGCACCGCCAGCATGTTCTGATAACGGCCCGAGGCCACGGCCTCGGCCATCAGGTCCTGAAACGCCCGTGTGGCAGGGGCAGGCTGGGTGCTGGGTTCTGTGCCCAAAGCCTCCATCGCACGCAGGAAATAAGTGTTCTCGGGGCCTGTGATCACCGCGAGAAACTGAGCGGCAGGCACGCTGTCGCCCAGGGTCGGGGCATGCGCAATTGCACTTGCAAGCAGGCGCACAAAGCCGTCGACGAACTGATAATCCTGCAGAAGGTACCAGCGCATCTTGTCCTCGGGCAGGGTGCCGTCCGACAGTTCGCGCGTAAAGGCATGGGTGGTGGCGGCTTGCCAATCGTCACTTCTGCCGAGACGCAGCATTTCGGTTGGGCGGGTTTGGTCCTGCATTCGGAAGCTCCGTATTTGTCTTTCCGCAGACAAAGCGCGTTTCAAATCAAAGTACAAGATCAACCAAGCGCCGACCAAAGACCAAGACCGCCCACCAATATCAGACTTATCGCCCAGATGAGTTCGAGGTTAAACCAACTGCGCGACAGAACCTGCAGGCCCAGCCAGCAATAGACAGCAAAGGCCAGCAGACCGCCGCCCAGAACCATGGCAGCAGTGTGCAGCGCGGCGACGCCCAGAACCAGCAGGGTGTTTGTTGTCATGATCTGAGAAATCGCTTGATGGCCAGCATCCAGTTCATCTACGGCACACAGCCCCAGATAGATTGGAACCAGCATAAGCGCGGCCCCATGCGCGAGGGCCACAAGGAAGGACCAAAGAGCCAGCTTGCTGGGGGGAATCCGTGACAGGAAACGGGGGTGACGACGGGTGATCGCGATGTATAAACCCATCCCGATCACGATCAACGCGGCACCAATTCGGATTTCTTTCTGATAGTCGACCAGAACCGCCATCAGGGCGAAAGGCAGCAAGACCCCCAGCATGGCCACAAAATGCCCGCCTGCCAAAGCCGCCAGCGCTTGCCAGAGCGCAGACGGGCGTTGCTCCATCAAGGCGGAAGAAACAGCCAGCGGCCAGCCCATGCCCGGATTCAACCCGTGATAGGCGCCGCTGAGAACAACGGCCAGCCAGAGGCCAGCCGTTGATGTCATCAAGACCTCCAATTCAGACCGACGGGTAACAGAAGCTGTCGGTTGAACAGTCTCCGCCCTCTAACCTTATCTGATGGCTGCGATAGCCTTTGGGGAACTCCACCCAGAAATTCGGATCCAGCGTCAGCCCTCCGTTCTCTCCAACATCAGCCTTGACCATCGCCGCGCCGCGCTCGCCCGGATAGAACTGATCATCCCATGTGGAATAAAGCGAATTGGTCCAGTAGACGCGTTTTCCGTCACGGCTGATTTCAACCATTTGCGGACCATAGCCGAAATCCTGACCGTTCGGGTGCTTGGTTTTCTTGACGATACCACCAATCTCTACTTTGCCAGCCAGAGTCGGGTTCATTGGGTCCGAGACATCATATTGGTGCATCTCTCCGGTACCCCAGCAAGCAACATAGAGGTATTTGTCGTCGAGACTTAGGTCGATATCGGTGACCAATGGCGGAACAGCTGAAAAACCCTTGAGCAGGTCTGGCAGATCGTCCGGGTCGGCCGGTTGCGGATCGATTGTAATGGTTTTCTTGGCCTCGAATGTGCCGTCGTCATTGCGCCACCATGTAAAGATCGCACCTTGCAGATTGGTGGTATCGACAACAACCCCGCAGAACCCGTATTGCTTGATCGGATCATGGGCCGGGCGGATTTCCAGCGCCATCTGGTGATTTTCTCCCAGATCGATGGTTTGGATATTGGTCCGGTTGCGCAGGTTCCAGAAATGTATGCGATGGCCGTATTTATTCGACAGCAGGTCCTCAGCCACGATACCGTTCTCGAATTGCGGCGGCAGACCCCATTCGGAACTGACCATGTAGTCGCGCGGTAGATTCCACCAGAAATCATAGTGCTTGTCCTGCACGCCACGCTCGATCTCATAACGCCCGATGATCTCGAAGCTTTCGCAATCCATAATGAAGATGCCCGGAGGTCCGTCGGTACCATCCGCGCCACCGCCGCCCAGAGTACTGACATAGATGCCCTCAGGCCCGCAATGGATCGTATGCGGGCGTGAATATCCAGTCTTTGCAAAGACTTCTTCGGGTTCGATAATCTTGTGGATCTTCGCCTCAAGCGGGTTTTTGACGTCAATGACGTAAATCCTGCTGGACCGAATGCCGGGGATGATTAGATAACGTCGCTCTAGAAACGCGTGCCCGGTCAGCGGCGACAGGGCGGACGAACATGCATTCCAACCGAAATGGTGAAACTCATCACCTTTCTCAGGCATTATTACCTGATGCACGATCTTTCCGAAGTCGTCAGATGTCGGATCGACATTCACAACCGCCAGCCCGTCTGGTTGCGAAAAATCAGGGCTTAGCATCAAGGTGAAAGCAAGCGTTTCGGTGGGGCCCTCCATTGCCAGTTTGGCGGATGGATAAAAGGTTGGGTCCGGTCTTGTATTCATAACGTCCTCCCGTAAGTCATTGGTCTTCAATTCATATTGAGAGTTCCGGTCTTGTCGCCGGGTGACATTCTACCTGCTCGTCTGCCTTTCGTTCTGGTTGCGTTGCAAGTTTGGCCTTTAGGCCGGTTTACGTTTGCGATCGGCCACGTCCTGGGCCAGTTGTCGGGTGTAATGCTCCAGATCCACCAACGCGGCGTCTACGGCATCCGCATTCTGGGCCTCAAGCGCGTCCACTATTCTTGTATGCAGTCCTATTATCGCCTCTCGAGACCGCGCGGTGAATGTGATCATGTTCATCAACGGTTGCATCGCTTCTACAGCTCCGGCCAGTTGGTAAGACAAAACGGGATTTTCCGCACCATCCACCAACGCACGGTGGAATGTGACATCCGAGGCGCAAAACGCTTCATCCGTAAGGCCAGGTTGCGACTGGCGAAAGATCTCCGCCCGCATGGTGGCCAGTTGATCCGCTGTGCGTCGCTGGGCGGACAAAGGCGCACAGGCCCTTTCCAGTGCATAGCGCGCCTCGCATGCGGTATCGAAGCTGACGGCGTTCATCGATAGCAACAGGGTCGAGGTTGTAACTTGCTGTGAATAGGCGTCCTCAAAACTCAAACGGTTTACAAACGCGCCACCCGATGCGCCACGTTGTGTGCGGATCAAAGACTGAGCCGCCAGCCGTTTTAACGCTTCTCGCACGGTAGGGCGCGAGACCTGAAACTGATCGGACAACTCAGCCTCTGACGGCAAGCGGGCGTCCCCGATAAGCTCACCCGACACAATCGCATCCCGAATGGCTTGAGCGATCTGGGCGGACAGGTCAGCGGTTTTTCGGGGGGCGGCTTTCATGTTCAGAGGACCTTGGGCAAATTTTTATTTGTCTGACATTTAAAAGTCTGACATTTGAAAAGCAAGGGAGTTGAGTCGGGAGGCTGAAGTGAGTCGTACTTGGCTGCGCAGCGGAATGTGGCTGGGCTTTTATGTTCTGATCCTGTGGGCGTGGTGGGTCATGTTCTCGATGAGCCGGGACATGGACCTTGATCTGATCGGTCGCCCCGGACCCATGGGGCAGGCCATGGCGGCCATGGATCCGCGCATGGACATGTATATGCCCATGGCCGAGTTTGGGCCGCTGTTTTCAATGTGGGCGATCATGATGGCGGCTATGATGCTGCCCACGCTTGTACCAACCCTGCGCAGCTATGACGACCTGATCCGCAGCGCCAATGGCAGCCGTGCGGGTTGGCTGGGTGTTCTGGCGGGGTACTCGATCGTGTGGGTTGGGTTTGCGGCTCTGATCGCCGGGATTCAGCTGGCTTTGCTGTTTGGCGGTGCGGTCGATATGCTGGGCATCGCCAAGTCCGGCTGGATTGCGGGCGGATTGATGATTGCAGTGGGGGCCTTTCAGTTCACCCGCGCGAAAGAGGTCTGCCACGGCGTTTGTCATGCCCCGATGACCTATTTTCTGGGCCATTGGAAAACCGGCTTCGCGGGCGGGGTCCGCATGGGTTTGAGCCTGGGCGCGTTTTGCGTCGGCTGCTGCTGGGGTTTTATGGCGCTGGGATTTGTGGGCGGTGTCATGAGCTTGTTGTGGATGGGTCTCGCGACACTGTTCATGGTTTTGGAGAAACTCCCCCAAATCGGGCACGCGATCACGCGGCCCATGGGGTTTGTATTAATTACGGGCGGTCTCGTCCTGCTCGTCTATCCAATTAGCTACGGAGGTTAAGCCAATGGCAAAAAACAGAAAACCAGAAGCCGATCGGTTGCCCATCAGTCAGCGGATTGACAGCCGGATGCCAAACCCGAAACGGCGCGAAATGAGCCCAACGGAATGGTCGATCAAGGGCGAATTGATCCTGAACTGCTCGTGCGATGTATTCTGCCCCTGTGTTGTGTCGTTGGGTGCGCATCCTCCGACCGAGGGCCATTGCCATGCTTGGATGGGCGTCATCATCGATGAAGGGCACTATGAGGGCGAAGATCTTTCTGGGCTGAAGGTCGGTCTGTTGGTCGATATCCCGGGCCGGATGGGCGAAGGCCAGTGGAAAGTGGCGGCTTATGTAGACGAACGTGCCAGTGGCAAGGCGTATAACGGGTTGCTGCAAATCTTCAGCGGGCAGGCGGGCGGAACCACCGGGCTGTTCACCATGCTGGTGAGTGAGATCATCGGGGCCGAGCGCGCGCCCGTTCAGATCGAACGCGACGGCACCAAGCGCCGCATCATGATTGGCCGAAAGATACAGGGCGAGATTGAGATGCTGGGCGGTAAAGACCCAGAGCATCCCGTCATGGTTTCGAACTCGAAATACTGGATGGGCCCTGATATTATCGTGGCGCGGGGCACGAAGTCGAAAGTGCGTGATTACGGCCGGGTTTGGGATTTTGGCGGTAAGTCAGCCGAGATTTGTCCGATTGACTGGCATGGGCCTAAGTAATGATCACCGGCGCTTATGCACGTGAGATGGCGCAGTATAATCATTGGCAAAACAAGCAGTTGTCGGAGTTTATGCAAGCTTTGAGTCACGAGGAGCTGATCCTTGAACGCGGAGCGTTTTTTGGTTCGATCCTAGGTACCGCCAACCATCTGCTCTGGGGGGACTGGATCTGGATGTCCCGCTTTGACAAGGGGGACGGGCCAGAAAGCAACATTCACCGCGCGGGCGGCGGTATTCATGAAAGTGTGTATCTGTGCCCCGACCTGTCTGTATGGCTGCCCTTGCGAGAAAAGATTGATGCCCGCATCATCCGATGGGCTGACAGCTTGGGCGACGAACCTCTGACGGGTCCGTTCACGTGGTATTCAGCCGCGAAGGAGGCTGACATTACTTTGCCCTATGCGCGGTGCGTCATCCACATGTTCAATCATCAAACCCACCACCGGGGACAAGTGCACAAGATGCTGACTGAGGCGGGATCTGAAGCGCCGGTCAGTGATCTTGTCTTCATGCCGCAGGAGGATTGAATGCCGCAAATATCTCCTTCGCGCCGTTTGAGGCGCACGCCATTCTCGGATGGGGTCGAAGCTGCTGGGGTCAAAGGATATACGGTATATAACCGTATGTTATTGCCTACTGTTTTCGAAAGCGTTGAGGCCGACTATCGGCATTTGAAGACCCATGTGCAGGTGTGGGACGTCTCGTGTGAGCGACAGGTCGAACTACGCGGGCCGGATGCCGCACGCCTGATGCAGATGCTCACTCCGCGCGATTTGCGTGGGATGTTGCCGGGGCAGTGTTTCTATGTGCCGATCGTCGATGAAACAGGTGGAATGCTAAACGACCCGGTGGCTGTGAAGCTGTCCGAAGATCGTTGGTGGATTTCGATTGCGGACAGTGACCTGTTGCTTTGGGTCAAAGGGATCGCTGTGGGATACCGTCTGGATGTTCTCGTGGACGAGCCGGATGTGTCGCCGCTTGCTGTTCAGGGCCCCAAGGCGGACGAACTCATGGCCCGCGTATTTGGCGACCGCGTGCGGGATATCCGGTTTTTCAAGTTTGACATGTTCGAGTTTGAGGGACGCGATTTGGCCGTGGCGCGCTCGGGTTATTCCAAACAGGGCGGATTCGAGATTTATGTTGAGGGCAGCGACATTGGTATGCCCCTCTGGAACGCTTTATTCGCTTCAGGAGAAGACCTTGAGGTGCGTGCCGGCTGTCCAAACCTGATCGAACGGATCGAGGGTGGCTTGCTGTCCTATGGCAATGACATGACGGATGATAACACTCCGCACGAGTGTGGCTTGGGCAAGTTCTGCAACACGCATACCGCAATCGGCTGCATTGGCCGCGATGCATTGCTGCGTGTGGCCAAAGAGGGGCCCATTCAGCAAATCCGGCCTATTGCCATCGCGGGCGATCCTGTGCCGGGCTGCGATAGGCCCTGGGGTCTCTACGCGGATGGAAAATGGGTCGGGCAGGTGACTTCGGCGACCTGGTCCCCTGACTTCAAGACCAACGTAGCCATTGGCATGGTGCGATTGAGCCATTGGGACGCGGGAACGGAACTGGATGTTGAGACACCGGACGGGATGCGTCACGCAACCGTGCAGTCACATTTCTGGATTTGACACGGGGGTTGGGGGCGCTGCCCCCGTCGCTGCGCGACTCCCCCGAGGTATTTTGGGCCAGGTGAAGAACTGGTCCGGGCGCAGAAACACGAAAGGAATTGAGATATGTTCAATGCTCTTGTGATGGAGAAGGACGAAGAAAGCGGTTTGGCGAGCCCATCGGTCAAGCAATTGTCTGAAGATGATTTGCCGCATGGTGAAGTCACCGTTGCTGTCGAGTATTCGACGGTCAACTACAAGGACGGGCTCTGCCTGTCTGCTAAAGGCGGCGGGCTGGTCCGGTCCTACCCGCACGTTCCGGGCATTGACTATGCCGGTACGGTAGAGGCTTCGTCAGATGATCGCTACAAGCCAGGGGACAAGGTCGTTCTAACCGGTTGGCGCGTGGGTGAGGCGCATTGGGGCGGTTATTCTCAGAAAGCCAATGCGCGGGCCGATTGGTTGGTTCCGCTCCCGGACGGGTTGGACACGCGGCAGGCCATGGCTGTGGGTACCGCCGGGTTTACGGCGATGCTTGCGGTGATGGCGCTGGAGGATCATGGACTGACCCCGGATCGGGGACCGGTTCTGGTGACAGGCGCTGCAGGTGGTGTTGGATCGGTGGCCACGGCAATTCTGGGCAAGCTGGGATATGAGGTCGCCGCAGTAACCGGGCGGCCCGAAACCGGGGACTATCTGAAATCCTTGGGCGCGACGACCATTGTGCCGCGCGAAGACCTAAATGAGACCACCAAACGCCCGCTGGAAAGTGAAACCTGGGCTGGCTGTGTGGATGCAGTGGGTGGCGATATGTTGGCGCGTGTTCTGGGTCAGATGAAATACGGCTGTTCCGTTGCGGCAGTTGGTTTGGCTGGCGGGGCTGGATTGCCGGCGACAGTGATTCCATTCTTGCTGCGTGGGGTGAACCTGTTGGGCATCGACAGTGTAATGCAGCCCTTTGACAATCGGCTGCGCGCCTGGAAACGGATCGCCACGGATCTGCCGATGGACAAGTTGGACGCGATGATCCAACCCGCTGTGTTGTCAGATTTACCTCAGCTGGGGGCCGATATCCTGAAAGGACAGGTCAAGGGTCGCGTCGTAGTGGATGTAAACGCTTAGGTTCGAGCTTTCCAGCAGACCTGGACGGATTATTCCGACCAGGTCTGAGGTCGCAGGTTTGGTACAAAATGGTCGCAGCGCCTCTGGCCATTGATACAATTCCCGATCATGATTGCTATACATCCCATTTGCGATGGCGTAAGACCCATCGAAAGAGTACCTGAATACGGGGAGTGAGCAGCATGTCTGACGACTTCGAACTGGACACCGACGATCTCAAGCGCCGCATGGATGGCGCCATGGCCAATCTGAAAACCGAATTTGCCTCGCTGCGCACGGGGCGCGCATCGGCTTCCATGCTGGAACCTATCATGGTTGACGCGTATGGCTCGATGACGCCGATCAACCAAGTGGGCACAGTGAACGTGCCCGAACCGCGTATGGTGACTGTAAATGTCTGGGACAAGTCACTGGTGGGAAAGGTGGAAAAAGCCATTCGAGAAAGCGGACTTGGCATCAATCCTCAGCTGAACGGCACCATCATCATGTTGCCGATTCCCGAGCTAAATGAAGAACGCCGCCGCGAGCTGGGTAAAGTTGCCGGGCAATATGCGGAAAGCGCGCGAGTTTCGATCCGCAATGTGCGCCGCGACGGTATGGACCAGATCAAAAAAGCCAAGGCGGATGGAATGTCGGAAGATGACCAGAAGCTTTGGGAAAGCGAAGTTCAGGATTTGACGGATGAAATGATCAAGGCCGTTGATGTTGCGCTTGAGACCAAGCAAGCTGAAATCATGCAGGTCTGAGCTGGACTGATGCCCAAAGATCCCCAAATCGATCCGGTTTCCGGCCCACGCCACGTGGCTATCATCATGGACGGCAATGGTCGTTGGGCACAGGCGCGTGGACGCCCCAGACTGTATGGTCATCATGCGGGCGCGCGGCGTGTGCGAGAGGTGGTTGAGGCCTGTCCTGGCCTTGGGATCAAGTATCTGACTGTTTTCGCCTTTTCGACCGAGAACTGGAAGCGGACGCAGGTTGAGGTTGCAGGTCTGATGAGCCTGTTTCGTCGCTACATCATCAAAGAAACCCGGACACTTGCGGACAACGGAATCCGCGTTCGGTTCATCGGTGATCGCGTCCGGTTGGATTCGAAGCTGACCGATTTGATGGATGCTTTGGAACAGGAAACCAAGGACAACGACCTCGTGCATTTGACGGTGGCGTTGAACTACGGTGGCCGTGATGAGGTGGCGCGCGCCACCAAACGGTTGGCGCGTGATGTTGCCGAGGGGCGATTGAAGCCTGAAGAGGTGGACGAAGAAACTCTTCCTAAGTATCTGGATACGCGTGTTCTTCCTGATCCGGACCTTGTTATTCGCACCAGTGGCGAAGCGCGTATTTCAAACTTTCTTTTGTGGCAGTCGGCCTATTCGGAATACGAGTTTATCGATACTTTGTGGCCGGACTTTACGGCCGCCGAACTGGAAGCGCTATGCCGCAACTATGGCTCGAGAGAGCGCCGGTTCGGAGCGGTGCTGGCATGAGCGAAGGCCGATGGTCTGACCTGACAGCACGGGTTCTTTCTGCAGTCGTGCTGGTTATGGTGGGCGCGGTCGAGGTGTGGCTGGGCGGTGTTTGGTTTGAAACTTTTATCGCTGCAGCTTGCGGTTTGATGACCTGGGAACTGGTTCGGATGATCGATCCAAAAAGCCAGGGTACGGCCATTCAGCTTGGCGTCCTGACAAGCGCTGCGGTTTTGCTGAGTTACCATCTGCCACCTCTGTACACATTACCTGTCATTGTCGCGCCCGCCTTGGTGGGAATGGGGCAGGTGAGCCGATCCAAGATCCTTTATGGGCTGTTTGCTGTCTGGATTGTCGGCGCCGGGTTGGGGTTCATCTCGGTCCGCGAGAATTTTGGCTTTAGTTGGATGGTTTGGCTGATTGCCGTGGTCGTCGCCACGGATGTCGCAGGGTACTTTGTTGGAAAAATGATCGGCGGACCTAAGTTCTGGCCCAAAGTTAGCCCTAAGAAAACATGGTCGGGAACATTGGGTGGATGGGCTGCCGCCGCCTGCGTCGGGGTGGCCTTTGCGGCCCATGCCGGTTTCGGATTCGCGTTTGTTGTTGTTTCGATATTGGCTTCAATGGCCAGTCAAGCTGGTGATATTATCGAAAGTGCAGTCAAACGAAAGTTTGGGGTCAAGGACAGTTCAAACCTGATCCCAGGCCATGGCGGCTTTCTGGATCGCTTTGACGGCATGATGGGCGCTGCCTTGTTTGTCCTTATAGCTGGGCTGTTTTACGCGCCGGGTGGGATGTAATGCGCAGGGTTTCTATTTTTGGGGCCACAGGATCGATTGGGCAAAACACGATCGATCTGATCTCACGCGCGCCAAGCGACTATGATGTCGTGGCTCTGACAGGTGGGGCGAATATTCAGAAACTGGCCAATGACGCGCGCCGTTTAGGGGCCGATCTGGCGGTGACGGCACATGAAGACAAGTTGGACGATCTGCGCGCCGTGCTTACTGGCAGCGAGGTCGAAGCAGCGGCTGGCGCAAACGCCATTGCCGAGGCTGCAACGCGCCCAGCGGATTGGATCATGTCAGCCATTGTGGGCTCAGCAGGGCTTGCGCCGGGGATTGAGGCGCTGAAACAAGGTTCAACGCTGGCGCTGGCCAACAAAGAAACGCTGGTCTGCGCAGGGTCTCTGGTCATGGAGACGGCCAAGGCTCATGATGCGCGACTGCTGCCGGTCGACAGCGAGCATTCAGCCGTTTTTCAAGCTTTGGTCGGAGAAGACATCACTGCCGTTGAGCGCGTGATCATTACGGCCAGCGGTGGAGCATTCCGGGACTGGCCGATGGAAGATTTGGTCAATGCCACCGTTGAACAAGCGTCCAGCCATCCGAACTGGGACATGGGACAGCGCATTACAATCGACAGTGCTTCGATGTTCAATAAAGCCTTAGAAGTGATTGAAACAAGGGAATTCTTCTCTGTTTCGCCTGCGCAGATCGAGGTTTTGGTGCACCCTGAATCCATCGTACATGCAATGGTCGGGTACCGCGATGGGGCTGTGATGGCCCATATGGGAGCACCGGATATGCGCCATGCCATCGGCTATGCCTTGCATTGGCCAGAACGACGCGATCTTCCAGTGGATCGGCTTGACCTGGCGAAGGTCGGACAATTGAACTTCAAAGCGCCTGATCTGAAGCGATACCCGGCTTTGAAACTGGCGTGGGATGTAATGGAGCGCGGTGGTCTGGCGGGGGCGGTGTTCAATGCAGCCAAGGAACGAGCGCTGGATCATTTTATTGCGCGCCGGATCTCATTTCTGGATATGGCAGATGCCGTGGCCGCCGTTCTTGACCGATTTGACGCATCAGACGGCCTTATTGATGCCCCGATGACCCTTGATAACGTGCATCAAACGGACCATTTGGCACGTCAATGGGTCGATGACACCGTGGTGGAACGAGCAGGATAGAATTTTGGACGTACTTTCGCTGATACCTCAATTTGGCAATCTTCTTTGGACGATTGTGGCTTTTGTCATCGCGTTGTCCGTTATCGTGGCCGTGCATGAATACGGCCACTACATTGTGGGGCGCTGGTCTGGTATCCATGCCGAGGTGTTCTCGATCGGGTTTGGCCCTGTACTTTGGAGCCGCGTAGACAAGCGTGGCACCCGCTGGCAGATCGCATTGTTGCCGTTTGGCGGATACGTAAAGTTCCTGGGTGATGCCAACGCAGCGTCAGGCAAAGATGAAGAGGCGATGGGCGAAATCGCCACTCAAAGCCCCGAAGAGTTGCGGCGCACCATGCATGGAGCCCCCTTATGGGCGCGGGCTGCTACAGTGGCGGCAGGCCCGGCATTTAACTTTGCGATGTCCATTCTGGTTTTTGGCATGATTTTCTGGTCGCAGGGTGTTTCGCGCGAACCGTTGACCGTGGGTTCATTGCAACCTCTGCCAGGGACGGTGCAAGAGCTGCGTGAAGGTGATGTGATCATCGCGATCTCGGGCATCACTACGCCGGACTATGATGAAGAAGGGGCATGGCAGGATTTCATCGATGCACTGCCGGTGCAACCAGTTCTGGATTATACAGTAATCCGAGACGGCGAAACGCTGGACGTTCAGGCGCCTTGGATGTTCCCACCACTTATCCGGCAGGTCGCCCCGCGCAGCGCCGCAATGGATATCCAGCTTGAGCAGGGCGATGTTATCACTGCCGTGAATGGCGAGCCGATCTTTGCCTTTGATCAATTGAAGGACTTTGTCGAAAGCTCGGATGGCCGCGTTCTACTTTTGAACGTATGGCGAGACGGATCCGATCTGGAGTTTGCACTTGCGCCTCGACGCACGGACGAGCCTCAACCGGAAGGTGGGTTTGTCACCCATTGGCGGATCGGCATCATCGGTGGAATGATGCTAGAACCTGCTACGGAACCCGCCGGTCTTGTGGATTCACTGAGCGGCGGTGTCATTCAAACAGGTCGGATCATCGAAGGGTCTTTGTCCGGTATGTGGCACATGGTGACGGGCGCGATCAGCACCTGCAACATTTCCGGGCCAATCGGGATCGCCGAAACCTCGGGTGCGATGGCCAGCCAGGGCGCTCAGAACTTTATCTTCTTTATCGCAGTGCTGTCGACAGCCGTTGGTTTGTTGAACCTGTTCCCGATTCCTGCACTGGATGGCGGCCACTTGGTTTTCTACGCCTACGAAGCCGTCGCAGGTAAACCACCCAGCGACGGCGCATTGAGAATTCTCATGGGACTGGGCATCACTATTATCCTGACTCTGATGCTGTTTTCGGTTAGCAACGATCTGTTCTGCTGATTGTGGCGTTAGGCGCCAATTTGGGCCGCATTCCTGCCTTATTTCGGGACTATGCTCTTTGCGTCGAAAGGGTATCACCATGACCAAAGCGCTTAAAAAATCGTACCAGGGGTTCAGCCTGCTTTTCATGCTGAACCGTGACGTGTTGTTGAGCTTTGCGATGACAGCGCTGGCGCTGGCAGGTGCAGCTTATCTGGCCGGGATCTATCTGGCGGGATTCTGATTCTTACCGAAATGCTGGCAGCTTCTGGTCCACCCTCGTGGTGGAATGCTTCTATTTCGCCTTTTGACAAGCTCATTTAATCCCGTTACTCAGCAATAAAGTTCTAAAATTCTGGGTAGAGCACAAAATGACTGACAGGCGAAACGCGGGCACATCCTGCGGGGGGCAAATGCCGACAAACAATATTTTGTGGCAGGCGCTAACGGTTCTTTTCCTTTTTCTTGCAGCGAGTTTGACGGCTTTTCCGAACGCGGCGCAGGCGCAAAACTTCACGATCAACTCCTTCCAGGTTGAGGGCAACCGTCGGATCGAAACCGGCACAATTATTGCCCGAACCGGAATCGAACCGGGCCAAACAGTCACCGCCGGACAGATTAATGATGCCTATCAGCGATTGCTTGACAGTGGTGTATTTGAAACAGTCGAACTGACGCCGCGTGGCACTACTCTGGTGATCGAAGTTCAGGAATACCCCACGATCAACCAGATCAGCATCGAAGGAAACGCTCGGGTTAAAGATGACGTTTTGTTGGACGTCATCCAATCCGAACCGCGCCGAGTCTTTACCCCTCAGGTGGCAGAAGCAGACGCGGATTTGATTGCCGAAGTTTACTCAGCGCAGGGCAGGGTTGCCGCAACGGTCATTCCACGGATCATCCGCCGCAGTGACAACCGGGTCGATCTGGTTTTTGAAGTCGCGGAAGGCACAACCATCGAAGTTGAGCGTGTCAGCTTTGTTGGCAACCGGGCATTCTCGGACCGCCGTTTGCGCCGGGTTCTCGAGACCAAGCAAGCAACGTTCCTTCGGACCTTCTTCCGTAACGATACGTTTATTGGTGACCGCATCGAGTTCGACAAACAGGTCATTCGCGATTTCTACCTGTCGCGTGGCTACGTCGATTTCCGGGTGAACAGCGCCAATGTCGAATTCACGCGTGAACGGGATGCGTTCTTTCTGGTTATGAACGTCACAGAAGGGCAAAAGTTCTCGTTCGGCAAGATCACTACGGTCAGTGAAATCCCCGGCGTCAACGCCGCAGAATATCAAGATGCGCTGAAGATCAAACCTGGTGTGACTTATACGCCCACGCTGATTGAAAACTCGATTGCCCGGCAAGAACGTTTGGGCGTCAAGAAGGGCGTGGACTTCCTGCGGGTCGAGCCGCGCATCACCCGCAATGATCGCGACCTGACACTGGATGTGGAGTTTGTCCTGACAAAAGGTCCGCGCATATTTGTTGAACGGATTGACATTGAAGGCAACACCACCACGCTGGACCGCGTCATCCGCCGTCAGTTTGACACGGTCGAGGGTGACCCATTCAACCCGCGCGAAATTCGTCAGGCGGCTGAGCGGATCAATGCTCTGGGTTTCTTCGCCACCGCAGATGTCGAGCCGCGCGAAGGGTCTTCGCCCAGCCAGGTGATCTTGGATGTGGATGTAGAAGAACAACCCACAGGCTCGCTTAGTCTTGGTGGTAGCTACTCGGTAACGGACGGTTTCGGGATCGCGATTGGTCTGAATGAATCCAACTTCCTGGGTCGTGGTCAGAACCTAGGTCTGACGATTTCGACCGCCCAGGACTCCGAGCAGTATTCGATCAGCTTTACAGAGCCGTATCTGCTGGGCCGTAAGCTGCGTTTTGACTTGGGGCTGGGGCTGTCGGGAACAAACTCGGGCTTTGCCAGCTATGATACCAGCTCGCTGTTCTTCACCCCACAACTGACCTATGCCATCGGGGAACTGTCGTCGCTGCGGTTGCGCTATGGTTGGGATCGCAGTGAAATGACCCAGCAGGACAACGAAGTGAACGGTGCGGTTATTTCGTCGGAAATCGCTCAGGGTAAGCGAACGTCCAGCTCTTTGGGTGTGTCTTACGTGTATGACAGCCGTCGCGGTGGTTTGGACCCGAATTCCGGCGTTCTGTTCGAGGTTGGCGTTGATGCTGCGGGTCTTGGTGGCGACAACAAATACTTCAAAACCACCGCACGCGGCATCGCACAAACCCGCGTTTGGAACGAAGAGGTCGTGCTGCGGGCGTCGATGGAGCTGGGTGCGCTGCACTGGCGGGGGAACGATTTCAGCCGTACGATTGACCGCTTTGTGCTGGGGCCCAATACGTTCCGCGGATTCGAGCCTGCAGGTCTTGGCCCACGGGATCTGTCCAACGGTCAGGATGACGCCATCGGTGGTAACTATTACTGGGTTGCACGCTTTGAAAGCGATTTCCCGCTTGGCCTGCCCGAAGAATTGGGTCTGCGAGGTGGTGTCTTTTACGACGTCGGTAACCTCTATGACATCGACAACGTCAACACCGCCGGTGCGAATATCGTCGGCGCAAACGGCTCGATCCGCCACGTGATTGGCATCGCTGTTCTCTGGGACACTCCGTTCGGACCGTTGCGGTTCAACTTCTCGCAGGCTCTGAAAAAAGAGAGCTTCGACAAAGAACAGAACTTTGACTTTACGATTCAGGCTCGGTTCTGATCAGACATGTTGAATAAGATAATGAAAACAGCACTGGGCCCTTTCGGGGCCCTGTGTCTTTTGTCGGTTGTTTTGACCGCACCGTTGGTTTCGGCACAACAACTCGGCGTACCGCAAGCCAGTGTCGTTACCTTGTCCAGCGAAGAACTGTTTTCCAAGTCGGCCTTCGGTCAGCGTGTGCGGCGAGAGGTCGAAAAAGAAAGTGCCCTGCTTGCGGAGGAAAACGAACGGATTGTGGTTGAGCTCAGCCAGGAAGAAAAAGAACTGACGGAACAGCGCGCGACCTTGCCGGCTGAGGAATTCCGCCCATTGGCCGAGGCTTTTGACACCAAGGTTCAGTCTCATCGCGAAGGCCAGCGCGCAAAGCTGGATGCCTTGGCGCGGCGCAGTGAAGAAGCGCAACAGACCTTTTTCGAGATCGTCCGCCCCATCCTTGTAGACTTGCTGCGCGAATTTGGAGCCAGCGTAATGATCGAACGATCCAATGTGGTCGTCAGCACCACCGACATCACTGACGCAGCCATCGCCCGTATCGACGCTGCAATCGGGGATGGCAGTTCCCTCCAAGAGGGCAACGGCGAATAGGGTTGCTTGCCCTTGGGTTGCTGTATTGCTAACCACGCGGAAAAGAAACATCCAAAACGGGATATCTGATCAATGACCACGGAAACCAAAAGCGCCGACATTCAGCTGATCCAGAGGATCTTGCCACATCGCTATCCGTTTTTGCTGGTCGACAAGGTGGTGGACATCTCGGGCTATCAGTCGGCGCGCGGCATCAAGAACGTGACTATGAACGAGCCGCACTTTCAGGGGCATTTCCCCGGCACACCGATCATGCCGGGCGTCACAATCGTCGAAGCCATGGCTCAGACTGCGGGTGTGATGCTGGGTGTTGGCATGGATGTCATCGATACTGAATTGCTGATCTATTTCATGAGCATCGACAAGTGCAAGTTTCGCCGCAAGGTAGTGCCAGGTGACGTTCTGGAAATGCATGTGGAAACAGTGCGCGGTAAAAAAGGCGGCAAGCTGTTCAAATTCAGCGGTCGGGCCACGGTTGAAGGAGAAGTAGCAGCCGAGGCCGAGTTTTCGGCCTATGTTGATTGGGATATGGAAAAAACAACATGAGTGGAATCCATCCCAGCGCAATTGTTGAAGAGGGCGCTCAGATCGGGCAGGGCTGTACGATTGGTCCATTCTGCTATGTCGGCGCGCAGGTCAAACTGGCGGATCGGGTCGAGCTTAAATCTCATGTGGTTGTGACCGGAGATACATCGGTTGGCGAAGACACCGTCATTTTCAATTTCTCGGTGATTGGTGAAATCCCGCAGGATCTGAAGTTCGGTGGCGAAAACACCCGCCTGGAAATCGGTCAACGTAACCGGATTCGGGAACATGTGACGATTAACACCGGCACCGACGGTGGCGGCGGCGTCACGCGCATCGGGGATGATTGTCTGTTGATGGCAGGCGTTCACGTGGCCCACGACGTGCAGATCGGCAACCGCGTCATCATGGTCAACCACGCAGGGGCAGCTGGTCACTGTATCGTGGAAGACGATGTGATTGTCGGCGGCATTTCAGGGCTGCATCAATGGGTGCGCGTCGGGCGCGGAGCAATCATTGGTGCGCTGACCATGGTGCCCAAGGACGTTATTCCCTACGGTCTGGTGCAGGCCTCACGTGGTGAGCTGGACGGCTTGAACCTTGTAGGTCTGAAACGCAAGGGTGTTTCGCGCGAGGATATCTCGGCGCTGCGCGCGGCCTTCAAGGAACTGTCCGAAGGCGATGGAACCTTTATGGACCGCGCCAGCCGGATCGGCGAAGGCAATGAAAGCGATTACGTGCAGCGGATCGTCGATTTTGTCACCGGCCACAGTGATCGCTCATTCCTGACACCGGGGAAATAAACCCATGCTGGCGTTGATTGCGGGAACAGGGGCATTGCCGACCGAAGTGGTGGCACAGTTGACCGAACGACCTTTGATCTGCGCAATGGAAGGGTTTCTACCTGACGATTTGACGGCGGATATTGTGTTTCCGCTGGAACAGCTGGGTAGCTTCATCGCCGATCTGAAGGCGCGGGGCGTGACGCAGATTTGTCTGGCCGGTGCGGTTCAGCGCCCGCCTATCGACCCAAGCCGCATTGACGCCGCGACGCTACCATTGGTTCCGGTGATCCAAAAGGCAATCATGTCCGGAGATGACGGCGCGTTGCGTGCGGTCATCGGGATTCTTGAAGATGCAGGGCTGCAAATGCGGGCCGCACACGAAATTGCGCCCGGGTTGCTTCCTCCATTGGGCTGTCAGACGGATGCGCAACCCTCCGAGGCCGACATGGCTGATGCGGTCCGTGCTTCAGGTATTCTGCGTGCCATGGGGGCCGCAGATACAGGGCAAGCCTGCGCTGTGTTAAATGGCCAGGCCCTGGCGATTGAAGGGATATTCGGCACCGCTTGGATGCTGAAATCTTTGACCCAACGACCAGATGCGGGCGGAGGAATACTGTTCAAAGGGCCCAAACCCGGTCAGGACCGGCGCGCCGATCTACCGGCCATCGGACCCGATACCGTCACCGATGCGGTTGCGGCCGGGTTGTCTGGAATCGTATTGGAAAAAGGCGGCGTGCTTGTACTGCGGCAAGAGCAGGTCATCGCAGAATGTAACCGTCTGGGTCTGTTCCTATACATCCGCGAGCGGGCGGCCTGATGCGTGTCTTTCTGGTCGCCGGAGAACCTTCGGGCGACCGGCTGGGTGGCGCGTTGATGGCAGGCTTGAAAACTCTGATCCCCGATGTGGAATTTGACGGGGTCGGTGGCCCGCTGATGGAGGCGCAGGGTCTGACCAGCCGGTTTCCCATGTCCGAGCTTTCAGTCATGGGCCTTGTCGAAGTTCTGCCGAAGTTCTTTCACCTCAAGCGCCGAATCTCCGAGACCGCGCAGGCCGTGCTGGATACGAAACCGGATGTGTTGATCACCATCGACAGTCCGGATTTCAGCCTGCGTGTTGCCAAGATTGTAAAGGCCGCAAGCAACATCCGCACAGTTCACTATGTCGCCCCTAGTGTCTGGGCCTGGCGGCCGGGGCGGGCCGATAAGATGGCCAAGGTTATTGACCATGTGCTGGCGCTGCTTCCTTTTGAGCCGCCGTATATGGAACGGGCAGGGATGGAGTGCGATTTTGTCGGTCACCCCGTGGCCAGCGAGCCTGTTGCCACGCCGGAAGAGATCGCCGCGTTTCGGAACCGCTTTGATCTGGGGGATGCGCCGATCTTGTTGGCCTTGCCCGGATCACGTCGGGGCGAGATTGAACGGCTGGCAGAGTCCTTTGGCGGTGCATTGCGGCTGTTTATCGAGGCTCATCCGGGCTACCGCGTGGTGATCCCCACCGTTGGCGCGACAACCGAGCTTGTTAAAGAGCGGGTCGCGGGCTGGCCCGGAGACCCGGTAGTGTTGGACCCGCGCTATGAAGGCGCGGATCAAACGCTTGCCAATAAGCGTTCCGCGTTTGGCGCGGCCAGTTTGGCGCTTGCGGCGTCGGGAACCGTGTCACTTGAGCTTGCTGCGCAGAATACGCCGATGGTCATTGCCTACAAACTCAACTGGCTGACACAGAAGATGGCCGAACGGATGGTCAAACTGGACACCGTAACTCTGGTTAATCTGGTGTCAGATACGCGCGCTGTGCCGGAATGTCTGCTGGATGACTGCGAACCAGCAAAGATCGCCGACGCCTTGCGCAATGTGATCAACGCCCCGGATGCGCAGCAGCTTGCCATGGGTCTGACCATGGACCGATTGGGCCGAAGTGGCGAAGCCCCCGGTTTGCGTGCCGCGCGGGCTGTGTTGGATAGAATGCAGGTCGATTATGCTTGACCATGCGCTGTTCGCGGTGTCTGCCGGGATCGCGATGGTATCCACCAATCTCGACAATTTGGCCGTCTTGTTGGGTCTGATTTTGGTGATGGAACAGCGCCGCGCCATCATTGGCTTTGCGGTTGCTCAAACCCTTGTTCTGACCCTGGCGATGACCGTCGCGCTTGGTCTGAACCAAAGCGGTGTCCCGTTCTGGATCGGGTATCTGGGCATCGTGCCCCTGGTTTTTGGTTTCCGCGGTATCTGGAAACAGTATCGTGACGCCGAAGCGCAGGACACGGATTCCAATGCGGCCGTGACTTCGGTAGTGACGCTTTTCCTAAGTCTTTCGATTGACAGTTTCGCGGTCATGACCCCTCTGCTGGCGGACTCTGCGCCCACTTTTCGCATTGCTGCGCTGGTTGGCGCAGTAGTGGCTGCCACCGGTCTGGTCGCCGTTGCGACGTGGGGTGCGCCCCGCGCCAAAAGCCTCGGCCCTCGCGTCGCACGTCTGGATCGGATCGCGCCGTACATCATGGTCTGTGTTGGTCTCTATATTCTCTTTAATTCGCCCACGGATGTTATGTGACAGATAGAGGATACGCCGTATATCGCATATGTGATCCTTATCCGGGTGGTGCACCGACACGGGGCTGCGATATCCTCGTCGAAAAAGGAGCTTTGCTATGACCCGCATTCCCCCATTGTCGGATCAAGAAATGACCGAAGAGGCACGCGCGTCTCATTCGGCTTTGGGCGCATATGGGCCGTTCGATAATTGGGCTCGTGTTGCGGCCTATTGCCCTTCGATTCTGGAACATGTGACGGGAATGCTGACCACATTGCGCGAACAACAGAATCTGCCCCAGCGCGCGCTTGAACTGGCGATGGTGACGGTATCCAAGCTAAACGCCTGCGACTATTGTGTTTCACATCATACACCGATGCTGACCGTCGCGGGCCTAAGTCCCGAGGGTGCTGCGCGTCTGCCGGACGTTGAGGATCATCCAGAACTGGACGCTTGTGACAAAGCCGTGGTGCGCTATGCAGAGGCCGTGACAACACGATCCGGTCGGATGCGGGACGCCGAAGTATCGGACCTGCGGGAGTGGTTCAGTGATGCGCAGATCGTTGAGCTGACCTGGCGCATCGCCCTTTGTGGAGCGTTCAACCGCTTCAACGATGCCCTTCAGATCCAGATCGAAGCAGAGGTCGAACCGGTCTCAGCCTAATTCGCGGTTGCAAGGATTTCCCTGAAAACCCAACCTTCCAATGTTCCAGACGCAATGGCCACGCTGTCCCCATCATGGTCGATGGCGGACACGGTGATCTGGTCATAGGTCGTCAGGATATTGCATTCATTTGCTGTCGCCAGTTCAGCAAGCTTTGAATGGCGATCCTTTTGCCCGTCGGCACCGAGTTGCAGTTCGATTGAAGACTGAAAATGCGATACCCAATCCGAAGTTTCGCATAAGGCAAATGTGCCGGGGTGAAGGGTATAAATTCCGTCTTCTGGAGGATGAGCAACGCCATTGGCCGCAGTGATGGGGGTGGCATCCGGAGTGTCGTCATACTGATCGTCCAGTGAGTCGAAGAAACCTCGTTGATCTTTTTCCGGTGCTTGGCTGGGATCGTCCGCGATCCGCAAAAGATGGTCGATCGCATCAGGCAGATCGCCATCTTCTTCGACGAGATCAACAGTGAAGCTGGTCTTTCCTCCATCCCATTCCAACTTGGATTTCACTTTGTAGTAATAAAATTTTGCATATGTCGAGTGACGCAGGATTTGGATCTGCTCATCGCTCAACGGAACCCTGATCGTGACGGCTCCGGTGTAGGCGTCAGGTCGAGCGCATCCACCGCAGACGCTTGCAGGGATGGTCAGTATTTCGGTGTCGTATTCATCAAAAAAAGCAAGTCGATCAAAGCTGGCAATAGCCTCGGGATTGGCCTGGTCGAGCATGTCGCTGTCTGCAAGTTTATTCAAAAAATCATGATCGTAAGCGTTCGCAGGTTCGGACCCAAACAGCCCGGCGCCGAACTGTAGCCCCGGGTTGGTTTGAATCAATGCCGACCGGCTCCGGGTGGTCCAACCTGAACCACCACCGTGTATCCCGGTCGTCCTCAAGGCGTAGGCTGACATAGAAATCGCGCCATTGTATTCTTGCCTGCCAGCCGTCTGCTTCATCAAGCAGCGCTTTCAGGGTCCATTCTTCTGCATTCTCAGCCAGCGATATTGCTGGAATAGCCAGGAACAAAATAAGAAAACGGTAGAGTCTAAGCATTGTGTATTCCGGTTAAGGTATTACTTTGAAACCGAAATATCCTGTGCGATCTGCTATTTCAATAACTTGTTCAGTATCCACGCCAGATCCAGCCGCCGCCAAAAATGCGGCTGCCTTCACCTGCATAAAACACACATGCCTGACCCGGTGAAATACCTTCCTCGGGTGTCAGCAGTTCGACCTCGGCTGTGGTGTCGGACAGGGGCCTAACAATCGCCTCACGCGGGGGACGGGTCGAGCGGACTTTGACTGACAGATGCCATTCGTCGCGCGAGGTGAAAGGTTCATCGCCGAGCCAGTTGATCTCGCGTACCGGAACGACACGGGTGGCCAGCATCTCCTTGGGGCCGACAACGACCTGTTTCTTGTCGACGTCCAGTTTGATGACATAAAGCGGCTCAGTCAGGCCGCCGATGCCAAGACCGCGCCGTTGACCGATCGTGTAGTGAAGCACGCCATCATGTTGCGCCAGAACGCGGCCATCCGCGTGAACGATCTCGCCCGGCTCTGCCGCACCGGGACGCAGCTTTTCGATCACGCTGGCATAGTTGCCATTTGGCACAAAGCAAATGTCCTGACTGTCGGGTTTATCCGCAACGGACAACCCGTATTGCGCCGCCATTTCACGCGTTGCGTCCTTGGATGGCAGGTGGCCCAGAGGAAAACGCAGGAAATCCAACTGTTCCGGTGTGGTCGAAAACAGGAAATAAGATTGATCGCGGTTCGCATCCTCGGCGCTGTGCAACTCGGGTCCGTTGGGACCCATCTTGCGTTGGATATAGTGGCCGGTGGCCATGCAGTCGGCCTCAAGATCTTTGGCGGTTTCCAGCAAATCCTTGAACTTCACCCGTTCATTGCAGCGAATGCAGGGCACAGGGGTAGCTCCCGCCAGATAGCTGTCGGCGAATTCGTCGATCACAGCATCTTTGAAGATGTTCTCATAATCCAGAACGTAATGCGGAAAACCACGTTCTTCGGCCACACGACGCGCGTCGTGGATATCGATCCCAGCGCAACACGCGCCTTTCTTGGCCAGCGCCGCTCCGTGGTCATAAAGCTGCAACGTAACCCCCACAACGTCATAGCCCTGATCCGCTAGATAGGCCGCCACAACCGAGCTGTCGACGCCACCCGACATCGCAACGACCACCCGCGTTTCCGAAGGCGGCTTTGCAAAACCAAGCGAGTTCAGCGGGGTCTCGGTATCGAGGGCCATGATCAGTTCCGTTTCGGGTTAAGGAAGACCGCCGGAATATAAGAAAATTCTAAACATTCTCAAGGGGCGGTTTCACGCGCTCTTAAGTAGCCTGATGTCAGCTGTGATGCAGTAAGAAAAGGGTTGAAAGATGTTTTTGCACAAAGTGGAAGGCCCTCGGTCTGTGACATTGCCTGACGGTACCATTCTGACACGCGCTGATCTGCCACCTTCTGATACACGGCGTTGGGTGGCCTCACGCAAGATTTTGGTTGTGCGTGGCGTGCTTTACGGCCTGATCAGCTTGTCTGATGCCAAGAAAAATTACGGGATCAGTGATGAGGAGTTCAATGGCTGGGTGTCTCTTGTTGCGGAACATGGTGCCGAAGCACTGAAAGCCACAGCCTTAAAAAAATATCGACAACCTAAGGGAGAGTGTGAATAACTGATTCAACGGTAACGTCAGATTAACCATTCTTGTTCAGGTTTATTTTTAATTGGAATTGTTGACCGAATTGGAGCAGTAAAAAATGCGCGTACTTCTTGTCGAGGATGATCCGACCACGTCTAAAAGCATTGAGCTCATGCTGACGCATGCAAACCTCAACGTCTATGCAACGGATCTTGGCGAGGAAGGAATCGATCTGGCGAAACTCTATGATTACGATCTAATTTTGCTGGATCTGAACTTGCCGGACATGAACGGGCACGAGGTGCTGCGCCAGTTACGTATCGCACGGGTTGAGACACCGATTCTGATTCTGTCAGGGGCCGATGACACTGAAAGCAAGATCAAAGGCTTTGGTTTTGGAGCGGATGATTACCTGACCAAACCCTTCCACCGCGAAGAACTGGTAGCGCGTATTCACGCCATTATCCGCCGGTCGAAGGGGCATTCGCAGTCCATCATTCACACCGGTCGGGTTGCGGTAAACCTGGATGCCAAAACCGTTGAGGTGGACGGAAAGACTGTTCATCTGACCGGCAAGGAATATCAAATGCTTGAACTGCTTAGCTTGCGTAAGGGCACGACCCTTACCAAAGAGATGTTCCTGAATCACCTCTATGGCGGCATGGATGAACCTGAACTGAAGATCATCGACGTGTTCATCTGCAAACTGCGCAAAAAGCTCAGCAATGCGACCGGCGGCGAGAATTATATCGAAACCGTCTGGGGGCGCGGCTATGTGCTGCGCGATCCGCAAAGCAATACTCTCGACGAGACGCGGATGGCTGTCGGTCTCTGATTGGAACCACCCGTGCCGCTGGTGGTCCAGGGCGGCACTTTACACTCACGGCTCAGCACGTCTGGACCTGGCCATGGCCTCGCCCTATCACTGAGGTCCAAGAACGCGTGACAGGGCGAGGCCATGAGCAACTCCATTTCCATATCTGATCTGACCGAAGACCAAGCGCGCGCCGAATTGGCGCGCCTTGCGGCTGTGCTGTCTCGGGCAAACACGCTGTATCATGGGACAGACGCGCCTGAAATTTCGGATGCGGAATACGATGCGTTGAAGCGCCGAAACTCTGAGATTGAGGCGCGATTCCCCAACCTCAAACGTGATGACAGCCCGTCGGACCAAGTCGGCGCCAAGGCAGCGGACGGGTTTTCGAAGGTAACGCATGCTGTTCGTATGATGTCGCTGGGCAATGCCTTCGATGACGAGGACGTGGCCGATTTTGACAGATCGATTCGAAAGTACCTGGGTCTGGGCTCCGATGAGCCATTGTCTTTCACGGCTGAACCAAAGATTGACGGTCTGTCGCTGTCCTTGCGCTATGAAAACGGCCAACTTGTTCAGGCCGCGACGCGAGGGGACGGTGAGGTCGGCGAGAATGTGACGGCGAATGCGCGTACCGTCTCGGATATTCCTCAGCAGTTGAATGGCGCGCTCGAAGTGCTTGAGGTCCGTGGCGAGGTCTATATGTCTCATGCCGATTTCGAGGCGCTGAATGCGCGGCAAGCAGAACGAGGTGGAAAGCCCTTTGCCAATCCACGTAACGCAGCGGCCGGGTCTTTACGGCAAATAGATGCGGAAATCACGCGATCCCGACCCCTAAAGTTTTTTGCCTATGCGTGGGGTGAGGTGTCCGAACCCTTGGCAGACACACAATTGGGTGCGATTGAGCGACTGCAATCTCTTGGGTTTTCGACAAATACACTGACGCGCCTATGTCAGACGACCCAAGAGATGATCGCGCACTATCGGGAAATCGAGGCGCAACGGTCCACCTTGGGATATGACATTGACGGGGTTGTCTACAAGGTCAACAATTTGTCGCTTCAGGCGCGTTTGGGGTTTCGCTCTACTACGCCGCGATGGGCAATTGCGCATAAGTTCCCCGCCGAACTGGCCTGGACGAGGCTAGAGGCAATCGACATTCAAGTTGGCCGCACTGGTGCGCTCAGCCCCGTGGCCCGTTTGCATCCAGTGACAGTTGGCGGCGTTGTGGTTTCGAATGCCACTTTGCATAACGAAGACTACATTGCCGGGCGCGATGCCAAGGGCAGTACGATCCGAGAAGGCAAGGATATACGTGTCGGGGACTGGGTACAGGTTTATCGCGCGGGTGACGTGATCCCGAAAGTTGCCGATGTCGATCTGACCAAACGCCCTGAGAACACTGAGACATTTCCGTTTCCGCAAGAATGTCCTGAATGCGGTAGTGCGGCTATTCGCGAGGAAGGCGATGCCGTGCGCCGCTGTACGGGCGGTTTGATTTGTCCGGCGCAAGCGGTAGAAAAATTAAAACATTTTGTGTCTCGCAAGGCGTTTGATATCGAAGGCCTGGGCGCAAAACAGATTGAAATGTTTTACGATGACCCGGTCCTTCCGATTAACACCCCTGCTGACATCTTCACATTGGAACAGCGCGACAACGGTAATCTGGCCCGGTTGAAAAACCGGGATGGATGGGGCGAGACCTCGGCCGGAAATCTGTTTGCTGCGATTGACGAAAAACGCAAAATTCCATTTGCGCGCCTACTGTTTGCCTTGGGTATTCGGCATGTGGGCGAAGTTGGCGCGCGCGATTTGGCGTTGTATTACCGTGAGTGGGATGCCATGGCGCAGGCGTTGGATGCTGCTCGCCCGGCGGCTTTGGCGCAGCGGCAAGCCGATGAGGCCGAAGATGCGGAACGAGCGACAGCGGCGACCGAGGGCCGTCGTGCCCGCGTCAAGGAAGTGCGTGATGCGGCTATCGCAACGGCCTGCGTTTCTTCAGAGGCCAATGCAGCCTGGGCTGATCTGATCGGGATTGATGGGATCGGCGCGACGCTTGGCCTTTCCCTTTCAGATGCTTTTGCAAATGAGGAAGAGAGGCGCGCATTTGATACGCTACGACAGGAGTTGACCGTCATTGCTCCGGATGCACCCGCATCGGACAGCCCGGTGGCAGGAAAAACCGTGGTGTTTACCGGGACGCTGGAAAAGATGACGCGAGCTGAAGCTAAGGCTCGGGCCGAGGCATTGGGTGCGAAAGTTTCGGGATCTGTCAGCAAGAAAACTGATATTTTGGTTGCAGGACCGGGTGCCGGATCGAAAGCCAAAAAGGCCGCAGAACTGGGTATCGAAACCTTGGACGAGGATGGCTGGTTGCAGCTGATCGAAGGCGCATGAGCGGACGGCCGGAACAGCTTTTTCCGCTTTTTGCGGATTTGGAGACGCTCGATGGTGTCGGTCCCAAAACCGCGCAAGTCATGGCGCAGACCGGCGTGGAAAGTCCGCGCGATGTTTTGTTTGGTTTGCCCTACGCAGTGGTTGACCGTCGTAGGCGTGATACGATCCAAGGCGCTGATTTGCCTTCCACGTTGACAGTTGAGGTCACTGTGGGCACGCATCGCCCGCCACGCAGTAAGGGTGGGGCCTATCGTGTTCATGTCGAAGACAGTCAGGCCGATTTTCAGTTGGTCTTCTTTCATGCGCGCGGAGATTATCTGAAAAAGGTGCTGCCTGAGGGATCGCGCCGGGTGATTTCCGGTAAGTTGGAATTGTTCGACGGTATGGCCCAAATGGTGCATCCGGATCATATGCTGCCAGTAGAAAAGGCCCGAGAGATCCCGGAATTTGAACCTGTTTACCATCTGACACAAGGGCTGACCCAGAAAACCGCGTTCAAGGCCAGTCGCAGCGCGTTGGCGCGGGCGCCTGAGCTTGAGGAATGGATCGACCCCGCTCAGGTGGCGCAACAAAATTGGCCGGATTGGGCTTCAGCCATTCGCGCCGGTCACAATCCGCAGGGGGCAGATGATGTCGCTCCCTTTGCACCCGCGCGGCAGCGTTTGGCCTATGACGAATTATTTGCGCATCAGTTGACCCTGGCATTGGCCCGCCAACGGGAACGTAAATCTCGTGGAATTGTTAGTGTCGCGACCGGGAGGTTGCAATCCAAGGTGTTGGCCAGCCTTCCTTATCATCCGACCGGGGCCCAAAGCCGCGCGATCGAAGAGATCGCGGCGGATATGGCTTCGGACGCTCGGATGAACCGTCTACTTCAGGGCGATGTGGGTGCAGGCAAGACCCTGGTGGCTTTCATGGCGCTTTTGATCGCTGTTGAAGCAGGCGGGCAGGGTGTGATGATGGCCCCGACCGAGATACTGGCGCGCCAACATCTGGAAGGGTTGCGCCCGCTGGCCGAAGAGGCCGGGGTGGTTTTGGAACTGCTCACGGGGCGAGATAAGGGTGCTGAGCGTCGTGCCAAGCTTGAGGCGCTGAAACAAGGTAGTATTCAGATACTGGTCGGCACCCATGCGGTGTTTCAAAGTGACGTGGAGTTCAAGGCTCTGCGCTTGGCCATCGTCGATGAACAGCACCGCTTTGGTGTTCGGCAACGGATGGAACTGTCGGAAAAAGGGCAGGGTGCCGACGTTCTGGTGATGACGGCAACTCCAATCCCGCGAAGCCTGGCGCTTGCGCAATATGGGGATATGGATGTCTCGGTTCTGGACGAAAAACCGCCCGGGCGAAAACCGATCAAAACGGCGATTGTCAGCACGCAGCGTATGGATGAGGTCGTGTCGCATCTTCGCCGCGCGATTGAAGAGGGGCGACAGTGTTACTGGGTCTGTCCATTGGTTGATGAATCCGAGGTTTCAGACCTGACCGCTGCCGAAGAACGGTTCAAACGTCTGCGCGCTATTCTGGGGGAAGGCGTTGTGGGGCTGGTCCATGGGCAGATGCCGCTCACTGACAAAGACGCGGCGATGAGCGCGTTTCAGAACGGTGACACCAAGGTTCTGGTGGCGACAACTGTGATCGAGGTTGGGGTCAATGTTCCCAACGCCACGATCATGGTGATTGAACGGGCCGAGATTTTCGGGCTTGCGCAGTTACACCAATTGCGAGGGCGTGTGGGGCGTGGCGACGCGGACTCAACCTGCCTGCTAATGTACCAACCGCCGCTCAGCGAAGGTGGGCGCAGACGGCTGGAGGTTTTGCGGGAAACCGAGGATGGGTTCCGCATTTCCGAAACCGATCTTGAGATGCGCGGGGCCGGGGATCTGATCGGGACCGCACAATCCGGCCTTCCTAAGTTCCATATCGCCGATCTTGAACGTCAGGCCGGATTGATGGCTGTCGCCCAATCAGATGCGCGCGCATTGCTGAATACAGACCCGAAACTGACGTCGGAACGGGGCCGTGCCGCGCGTGTTCTTTTGTGGTTGATGAAACAAGATCAGGCTATCCGTTTAATTTCAGTGGGTTAGGTGACGTGTTCTAAAAAGTTCACAAATGTTCTTAAAAAGTTCTTTACCGACTCGGGTAAATATGAGAACAAAAGGTCAACAAAGGATTAAAGCTCTGACCGGAGGTGACCCTATGCTGACCCAGATCAAGACCGCTTTCACCCGCGCGCAATCGACCATTTTTCAGGATGCGGTTGGCGTGATGTCTTTGGTCGTGATCCTGATGGTAGCTTTGCACCTGCCGGTTGGTTTCTAAGCCTTTCTGCCTGCGATCTCGTGCCGAAAAAACCGCGCTGTCATCCCCATTTCAGTCAAGGGTGACCTGCCTGTCCCAAACCCCTTGAGGGGCCATGCCTCGGCCCCGCGCGGTGAACCGGACCCCACACGAGACACGCAATGCCTGCCGCCGCCCTTTCGCCCGGAAGGAGCGGCGGTTTTTTTCAGCAGACCAGTTTTGAAGATCCCAAGCAGCGCGGACAGGACAGAGTTGAGCGCGATAATCGCAGCTATTATCCCGATCGGGTCAATAACAACCCAAAGCGTGACGAAATGCTCTAGTAGATTGTTCTAACCCATTCCTACTGAAATCTGACCTGAGGCGGAACAGGTTTACTTTAGTTTGCCAAGTTTACGCGCAATGGGCCTGTTCGGCCTGTGCCATGGCCTCGGCTGTGGCATCCAGCGCCAGAAGGATCGAGGCGTGCCGGTTCTTATAATCCCGTGCCGGCATAAGGACTTCGAGCCCGTCGAAGGGAGCATCTGGGGCAGGTCCATCTTTTTTCAGCATTGCAGCCAACTGATCGCGAGCAGCTTCGACCTGAGCACGCGTCGCGCCAATGATCGCATCCCCCACGACCGCGGCAGAAGCTTGACCCAAGGCGCAGGCTTTGACGTCCTGACCAAAGGCACGCACCCGGCCGTCCTGAACCTTGACATCCACTGTCACGGTCGAGCCGCACAGCGGTGACCGTTTCTTGACCGTTGCATCTGGGTCGTCCAGACGGTCAAGATGCGGAATATCTGCCGCCAGCGCTAGAATGCGCCCGGAATACAGCTTTATCAGGTCGTTCTCGCCGCTCATGGCTTTCCCTCGTCGTGTGTTCCTCATACATAGTGGCCAGCCCACCGGATGCAAAAGGTTTTTCGAGATGACTGAGCCTGTCATATTTGACCCATCGACATTGAAATATAACGAGGCGGGCCTGATCCCTGCAATCGCACAGGATGACGCGTCGGGCGAGGTTCTGATGATGGCTTGGATGAATGCTCAGGCCGTTGAAAAGACGCTGGAAACGGGCAGGGTGACCTATTGGTCGCGGTCTCGTCAGTCTTTCTGGATCAAGGGCGAAACCTCGGGTCATGTCCAAGAACTGGTGGACTTTCGGATCGATTGTGACCGCGATTGCCTTCTGGTGCTGGTGCGTCAGACCGGGGCTGCTTGCCACACAAATCGCCGGACCTGCTTTTACACCGCTGTTCGTGACGGGGCCGAGACAGAATTGATGGCTCCGATGGAATAAGCGCGCCGGATCAAAGCCCGACCATACGCCGAATGTCAGCGGGGCTGGCGCCTTCAGCGCGATATTTTGAGATCGCACGCGCGTCGTCGCGCTTGGCCAATCGTTTGCCTGCATCATCACGGATCAGATCGTGGTGAAAATACTCGGGCGTTGGTAAATCCAATAGAACCTGAAGCAGAACATGGATGCGGGTGGCTTCGAACAGATCCCGACCCCGAACAACACGCGTGATTCCTTGCGCCGCGTCGTCCAGGACAACGGACAGATGGTAAGACGTGCCCATGTCCCGGCGGGAGAGAACAACATCTCCGACGGTTTTTTCCATCTCATCCGGAGTGAAGGTGATTACACCTGTTTCCCCGTCGGGGCCGGAACCGAGTTCAGTGAACTGAAGTCTGGACCTCTCCTGAATCGCTTGACAAGCCTTGGAAATGTCCAGCCGTACAGCTTCGTGTTTTGGGCGAAGGTGTTGGGTTAAGTCTTTGCTTGCATTGAATTTACGACAGGTCCCGGGATAGATTATTCCGTCAGGCCCGTGCAGCGGTGCGCCTTCCTGCGGAGCGCTGGCTGCAGCGGCAATATCTTTGCGGTTGCAGGTGCAGGGATACAGAAAGCCCCGCGCCCAGAGTTGATCCAGGGCGGCATCGTAAACCGCCATGCGATCCGATTGGCGCATAACAGGACGTGGCCAATTCAGGCCCAGCCAGGTCAGATCATCATATATCTGATCCTCCCAATGCCGTCGCGAACGGGATTGGTCGATATCCTCGATCCGCAGCAGGAACTGACCACTTTCAGCTTTGGCCATGTCGTTGGCCATCAATGCGGAATAAGCGTGGCCCAGATGAAGTGGCCCGGTTGGAGATGGCGCAAAGCGCGTCAGGAAAGTCACGCTTTTTCTATTATATACACGTCAGCGTTAAGGTTGATTCCGGGTAGATGCGGCCCATGTTCACGAAATAGCAAACGTGCGGCCCCCATGTCGACCCAATCCGTAACGCGGCAGGTGAAAGTGTGATCTGCCAGCGCGTGATCATTCAAAGAAAACGCAAACAGCCCTCCTTTGGGTAAAGCATGCATCAAAGCGTCGATTGTCTCTGCCGGGGCAGCGCCCTTACCGATGACACCGATGGCTGTGACAATCGAATATGCACCACGTTTGAGCGGAGCTGGCTTGGTGATATCGAAGCCGGTCAGCTTTCTGTACACACCCTTAGCATTTGCCTCTTCCAGCATTTTGGGAGTGGGATCCATGCCATCGATAGTCTCGAACCCGACTGAGCGCAAAGCCTGACCGGACATTCCGGTTCCACATCCAAAGTCCAGCACCGGGGTTTCAGGGTGGGGGTGGGCAGACCACAACGCCGCCGCCACGCGACCTGGCGTGACATATCCATGATCTTCGACCTCTTTATCATAGGTCGCCGCCCAGTTCTTGTAGTGCGATTCTGTTTCTTGTGGTGTGTCGAGGTTGTAGGTGCTGTCTAGGAACTTGTCGGTCATACCTGCATGCTAGGCCGAGACCGTATTGTGCGTCCAGTCAGCAATGCTCCAACCAGGTGCTCCATTCCAACTTGGCGCGGTCCGTATAGGCTTTGTACCGGTCCTTCCGGCCTCGCCGCCCACCTTTCAGACCATCCACCGGACGGAATAGACCAAAATTCACATTCATCGGCTGAAAGGTCTTGGCCTCGGCCCCGCCGGTAATGTGATGAATCAAAGCGCCCATTGCGCTGTCCTGCGGCACGTCCGGCAGATCACGCCCAAGTATCTCTGCAGCTGCCAGACGCCCTGCCAGCAAACCCATTGCGGCGCTTTCGACATAGCCCTCGACGCCCGTGATCTGCCCGGCGAACCGGATATTCGGCTTGGATTTCAATCGCATCTGCGCGTCAAGCAACGTGGGTGAGTTGATGAATGTGTTGCGGTGAATGCCGCCCAAGCGAGCAAAGCTGGCGCTTTCCAGGCCGGGGATCATTCGGAACACCTCGGTCTGGGCACCGTATTTCATCTTGGTTTGGAAACCCACGATGTTGAACAACGTGCCCAGTGCATTGTCGCGGCGCAGCTGCACCACGGCATGAGGTTTGACGTCCGGTGCATGTGAATTGGTCAGGCCGACCGGTTTCATAGGACCATGGCGCAAGGTTTCGCGCCCGCGTTCTGCCATGACCTCGATGGGCAGGCAGCCGTCAAAGTAACCGGCTGTTTCGCCCTCGTGGAACTCGGTCTTGTCAGCAGCCAGAAGTGCGTCGATGAACGCCTCGTACTGATCACGGTCCATCGGGCAGTTCAGATAGGCTGTGCGCTCTTCTTCTGTTTCGCCTTTGTCGTACCGCGACTGCATCCAGGCCTTCGACATGTCGATGCTCTCGGCATAAACGATGGGCGCAATGGCATCAAAGAAGGCCAGCGCCTCGGCACCAGTTTCCGAGCGGATCGCTTCGCCCAGTGCTGGCGAGGTCAAGGGCCCTGTTGCAAAGATCCATTGGCCGTCATCGGGCAGGGTGGTCACTTCTTCATCCGTGACCGAAACGCGTGGGTGGGCGCGGAGTTTTGCGGTGACGCTTTCGGCAAAAGGGTCACGATCCACCGCAAGCGCCCCTCCTGCGGGCAGGCGATGGGCGTCGGCCGTTGTCATGATCAGCCCATTGGCAGCCCGCATTTCCCAATGCAGCAGGCCAACTGCATTCTGTTCGTCATCATCCGACCGAAATGAGTTCGAGCAGACCATTTCAGCCAGATTGCCGGTTTGATGGGCAAAGGTACCAACGGTTGGGCGCATTTCGTGAATCACCACGTCAACGCCCATTTCCGCCGCTTGCCACGCCGCCTCGGATCCGGCCATGCCGCCGCCTACAATGTGCAAAACTTGTGTCATGCGCTGCCACATAGGGCAGACCACAATCGTGCGCAACTCAGCCAGTGCCAGTTTCGATAATTTTAAAGGGGGGTCTTGGGGTCGCCGCTGCGGGAATGTCAGCGCTGGTGAGAGAGACCAGCTGGAGGGACCTTCCGCCCACGGCGACCCAAAAGTGTCCTGAGGCCTCAGCCTCGACCCAGCTTTGCCACAGAGTCGCCGTTTTGAAAAGTGCAAAAATCAAAACAGTGGCAAAAAATGTGCAAAACAATTGCCTCATTGGGTCCAATTTGGGGGGCGCTTTTCAATAAAGGCGGAAATGCCTTCTTCTGTGTCGCGGTGCAACATATTCTGCGCCATTACCTCTCCGGTATAGGTGTAGGCCTGATCCAGGGGCATCTGAAGTTGTTGATAAAACGCCTCTTTTCCGATTTTCACGGCAGCGCCAAGCTTTGAGGCCACAAGCTCGGCCAGCGCATTGGCTTCATGGTCCAGCTGCGATTCCGGGATGACGTGGTTGATCAGCCCAAGTTCTGCGGCCCTTTCGGCTGAAATGAACGCGCCTGTTGTCAGCATCTCAAAAGCTTGCTTTCTGGGGATGTTGCGGCTGAGCGCCACCATTGGTGTCGAGCAGAACAACCCGATATTGACCCCGTTCACGCCAAAGCGCGTACCCTCGGCTGCGACAGCCATGTCGCAGGTCGCAACCAGCTGACACCCGGCGGCGGTGGCAATGCCATGGACCTGAGCGATAACGGGTTGAGGAAGCGACTGGATTGACATCATCATCCGGGCGCAGCGCGCAAACAAATCCTGGAAATAGGCTTTGCCCCCATCTTCGGACTGACGTCCGGCTGTCATTTGCTTCAGATCGTGCCCGGCACAAAAAGCCTTTCCAGCGCCTGATAAGATCACTGCGCGGATGGACCTGTCATCGCGCAAAGCGTCAAGTTCATCCTGAAGCGCAGCCAGCATCTCTTCGCTCAGCGCGTTCAACCGCTCGGGCGCGTTCATTGTAAGCCGTGCCACCGCGCCAGTGTCGTTACGTTCCAGAATTGCCATCTTGCCCTCCGATCCCAAGTTGGGCCAACTCTAGGTCGGGAAGAGCAGGAGGGAAAGTATGGCTTTGGCAATGAACAGGGATGAACTGTCGCAATACCTAAAAGAGGTGTTTCCTCAGATTCATGAGGATTTTGTTGTCGAAGAACTGGCCGAAGAAAACATTACCATGCGCCTTGTGGTCCAGGACCGGCACCTGCGCCCCGGGGGCACAGTGTCTGGCCCGTCCATGTTTGGTCTGGCGGATGTCAGTGTGTACGCTATGGTTTTGGCGCGAAAAGGGCGGCAATCCCTGGCGGTGACGACCAGCAGTTCGCTGGATTTTCTTCGCAAACCCGCAGGTGGCGCCGATCTGATTGCGACTTGCCGATTGCTTAAGTTAGGTCGAACATTGGCCGTCGGCGATGTTTTGATCTATTCCGAAGGCATGGACGAGCCGGTTGCGCGGGCCAGCATGACGTATTCCATTCCACCGGCAGGCTCGGCCGCGGCGCGGTTCGGCTAAAAAAAGGCCGGGGACTGGCCCCGGCCCAGGAAGAGGTCCCAATAATTGGGACTGGGGATGATTCAGATCTGCCAGAAGTAGCGTTTTACTTCACGGTCCGCCTGCGTGCGGGTCAGGCCAACATCTTTCAACAGCCGATCATCCAGATTGCCCAGATTGACGCGACTGCGACGGCGGCGTTCCCATTGAGTGACCGCAGCCGCAAACCGCACGGCCAGCACAGCGATCAGCGGCAGCCGAGGGCTGGCGTTCAGCAGTATAAGGGCGGGGTTGTGCATTGTGCGTGTCATCTCAGAGTTCCTTTCAAATTGTATTGACACAAAGCAGTGATATTCGGTACAAGATGTTGATACATTCAATATTGTGTCAAAATCAAAGGAAGAATTGTAATGGATACAATTTGGCCGGAAGAGTTGCCGAAAGCCAAGGGGCCAAAGTATACTTTGGTTGCTGACACAATACGAAAAGCAATTGAGAGCGAAGCGTTAGACATCGGATCTAAGCTGCCGCCGGTGCGCGAACTGGCGTATCGATTGCAGATCACACCGGGTACTGTTGCACGGGCCTATACGATTTTGACGGATGAAGGCTTGTTACAAGCAGAGGTCGGACGTGGTACATTTGTAGCCCCTCCGAAATCCCCGATTCTGGATGATGTCTGGTCACGTCAGTTGCATTTGGCCGAAGCACAGAATGCCAATCACGTCAGCCTGTTCAGTCCAAGATTGGCGGATATGGGGCAGGTGTCGTTGATACGGGAGTGTTTGCAGAAAGTTGCGCAGTCCGATCCCGCATTATTTATGAACTATCCAACCCGCGATGCCTATAAGCCAATGCGCCAGGCGGTGGTCGAGTGGCTGTCGAATTTACCGCTGGGTCCGCTGACGGATGACGACATTGTACTGACTCATGGGGGGCAGAACGGATTGTGTCTTGTGTTTCAAAGCATCCTTCAAGGTCCCAAGCCGGTCGTTTTGGTCGAAGACCTGTCTTACGCCGGCTTTCGCCGCGCCGGTGAATTGATGCGGGCCGAAGTGGTCGGTATTCGCATGGACAAGTGGGGCATCGATCCCACTGCGATGGAACATGTTTTGCGGCAGACAACCGCGCAGGCGATTTGCGTTTCACCCGAGGTGCAGAACCCGACCGCACTGCACACCCCGCTTGAGCGGCGCAAAGAGGTAGTTGAAGTTGCGCGAAAATTCGATGTGCAGATCGTGGAAGATGACTGTTATCGCATGGGTGAGGCTAAAGAGCCCAGCTATCGTGCCTTGGCGCCCGAGCGGGGCTGGCATGTATCGTCGATCTCAAAAGTTCTGACGCCATCACTGCGCGTCGGGTTTGCCATTGCCCCGAAAGAGCGAAGTGTGGATCTGAGACGCTCGGCAGAGTACGGGTATTTTGGGCTGGCGCAGCCGTTGGCAGAGCTCACCCGATTGCTTTTGTCTGATCCCCGTACGCGGCAGATCGCCAAAGATGTCAGAACCCGAATGGGCGAGTATGTGCGTGTCACAGTGAATGCGCTGGGTGGTTTTGACCTGACGTGGGCACCAGACGTACCGTTTGTCTGGCTGAACCTTCCATCTGGCTGGCGCGCAGCAGCTTTCAGCCGGGCGGCAGAGCGGGAGGGGATACAATTGCGATCGGCGGACGAATTCGCTTTGCGCGATGGCCGTGCACCAAATGCGGTTCGCATTGCAATGAACGGGCATGTCTCGTTGCAACGGTTCGAGGACGCAATGCTTCGCCTGCGTGCGTTGTTGGACAATCCGCCCGAGCAAATCAGCGTTTAATTTGGGGTAAAATAATACCTATTTTTTAAGGTGTTGTTTTGCCTAGTAAAAAACAGGTTTACTGCGCTTGACGTGCGCGCGGCCACCCCATAGAACCCCACCATCGAATTCGGACCGCTCTGTCTTGGGGCGGTCTTTCACATCAAACAGGATTATCCTGCCATGAAAACCTTTTCTGCAACACCTGCAGACATCGACAAGAAGTGGATCCTGATCGACGCCGAGGGCGTTGTTCTGGGCCGTCTTGCCTCGATCGTCGCCATGCGCCTGCGTGGCAAGCACAAAGCATCGTTCACCCCGAACATGGACATGGGCGACAATGTCATCGTGATCAACGCTGACAAAATCCAGATGACCGGCAAGAAGCGCGAAGAAAACTTCTACTGGCACACTGGCCACCCGGGCGGCATCAAATCGCGCACCAAGCAGCAGATCCTTGAGGGTGCACACCCCGAGCGCGTCGTGACCCAGGCGGTCAAGCGCATGCTGCCGGGCAACCGCCTGGCGCGTCAGCAGATGACCAACCTGCGCGTATACGCCGGTGCCGAGCATCCCCACGAGGCGCAAGCGCCCGAAGTTCTGGACGTTAAGTCCATGAACAAGAAAAACACCCGGAGCTAATGACCGATGGCTGATCAGATCAATACTCTCGAAGAGCTGAGCGCCGTCGCAGGCGTTGAAACCGTGGCCGAAGAAGTCATCGTGCGTGAACCCGTACGTGACGAGCTGGGCCGCTCCTACGCCACCGGTAAGCGTAAAGACGCTGTTGCCCGCGTTTGGATCAAGCCGGGTTCCGGCAAGGTCACCGTAAATGGCAAAGACCAGGACAAGTATTTTGCGCGTCCGGTTCTGCAGCTGATCCTGCGCCAGCCGTTCCAGGTTGCTGGTGTTGAAGGTGAATTCGACGTTGTCGCAACCGTCAAAGGCGGTGGCCTGACCGGTCAGGCGGGTGCGGTTAAGCACGGCATCTCGAAAGCGCTGCAACTGTACGATCCGAACCTGCGTGGCGCTCTGAAAGCCGCAGGCTTCCTGACCCGCGACAGCCGCGTTGTGGAACGTAAGAAATTCGGTAAGCGCAAAGCCCGCCGTTCGTTCCAGTTCTCCAAACGTTAATCGCCGGGACAATCCAAAAGAAAGGGCTCGCATCTGCGAGCCCTTTTTCGTTGCATTTACTGCGACTTATTCTTCGTAGACGAGCTTCCACGCGCCGTTTTCAACAACATTTACGAACACGGTATCCGCGCCTTGGTGATCATCCGGCCCATAGGTGATGTGGTTGCCGACCAGATCGTCCTGATAGTCCAGCGATTCCATGGCCGCGATGAAACTGTCATGGGTCAGATCAGGACCTGCGGCCTCCAGCGCTTTGACCATCATCTCGGCGGCGGAATAGCCCAGCATTGCAAACCCAACCGGATCTTCACCCGTGGCGGCCTTGTACTCTTCTATGAACGCGGCGGGGGCGGGCTCATCGGCGCGGGCCCACAGATCCTGCCACGAGGCGGCGGCATAGAAGCCGTCGGTCACGCCTCCGGGAACCTGCGCCACGACTGTCAGGAAGCTGGCCGAGGTGCCCAGGAATTTCATATCCGTCAGGCCCATCTTCTTGGCAGTACCCACCACAGTGATCGCCTGACGAACGCCCAGCGCCATCGTGACAATGTCACAACCTTCTTCCTTGAGTTTACTGAGCGAACCCACGAAATCGGTCTCATCTGGTTTATGAGTGGTCTCGGATCCAAATGTGATCCCGGCCTCTTCAGCCCCGGCCTGGCTGCCCTCAAGAATTTCTTCGCCGAAATCGGTAGGCAGGTACATCGTGCAAACGGTTTGTGATCCAAATTCACCTGCGAGGTATTTCACGCCAATGCGGGCTTGATCATAGTAAGTCGAGAATGAGGTGAACTTGTTGCGCATAGGCTCTTGCAACATCTGCCGCGCCGCCGTCAGGGGGGCAACGTTCGGAATTCCCTTTGGATCCAGCAGTTTGAAGCCGGCCATGTTCATCGGTGTGCCCAGTGATTGCAGCATCGCAAACACTTTGTCCCGGTTCAGCAGTTTGTTGTAACCCTGCATTGCACGCGGCATCTGATAGCCATTGTCTTCGACGACAAAGCGGATTTGTCGCCCGTGCACGCCTCCGGCTGCATTGACACGGTCAAACACAACATTTGCGCCTTTGGTGGCCGGAACGCCCACGGCTGCGAAGATACCACTCAGATCGTTGACCGACCCGATCACGATTTCATCGTCGGTTACGCCTTGGGTTTGCGCCAAACCTATGGTCGCCGAGGCGGTCAAGGCCGTGGCGACAGCCAATAGTTTGAATGACTCTCTCATTTCTCTCCTCCCGAAATTCCCTTGTCTAACTGTACATGTCTTCAATCAGATGTCCGTGTTTCTTTTCCACCAAACCCCGTTTCAGCTTCATCGTAGCGGTCAGTTCATCGTCTTCGGCTGTTAAAAGCACGTCGATCAGCCGGAAATCCTTGATCTGTTCAACCCGTGCAAACTGGGTATTCACGGCTGCAACTTCGGCACCGATCAGATCGCATACCTCAGGCGCGGCACAGAGTGAGGCGAAATTCGAAAACGGAATTTTGCGGTCCTGTGCATATTTCTCGACATTTTCCTGATCGATCATGATCAGGGCCGTCAGGTATTTTCGCCTGTCACCAATCAGGATCGCGTCAGAAATATAGTGGCTGAACTTCAACTGGCTTTCGATTTCGGCCGGGGTGATGTTCTTACCACCTGCGGTGATGATGATGTCTTTCAGGCGGCCGGTGATGGTGACAAAGCCATCCTTGTCGATATGCCCCATATCCCCCGTGCGCAGCCAACCATCGGCAGTGAACGTCTCGGCCGTCTTGGCATTATTGCGCCAATACCCCTGAAAGACGTTCATGCCTTTCAGCTGGATTTCACCATCTTCTGAGATACGGATGTCGGAGCCTTCGACGGCTTGGCCGATGGTCCCGATCCTGTTGCTTTCAACGGTGTTGAGCGTGGCCAACCCGGCGGTTTCAGTCATCCCAAAACCTTCGACCAAAGGTACTCCGATGGCCCAGTACCATTTCAGCAAGTCAGTCGAAATCGGTGCAGCTCCGGTGCCGCCACGACGCAGTTGGTCCATGCCCAGCATACGACGCAGGTTCTTCAGAACCAGTTGATCCCATATCCAGAACTGCACCGCGATACCGATCGGAACGTGTTTCCCTGCCGCCCTGTATTCGGCGCGGCGAGCGCCTGCTTTCAATGCCATCCCAAAGGCCGCGCGCCCCAACGGTGTGGCCTCCTGCGTCAGAATTTGCACATGCGCATAAATCTTTTCCCACACGCGCGGCACAGCCGTGAAGGTCGAGGGCGAGACCTCTTGCAAGTTCGCAAATACGGTTTCCGGGCTTTCCGCGAAATTCACAGTGCAGCGGGCCGCCAGCGGGAAATAGACCGACACGTCCCGTTCCAGAATGTGGCAGAGCGGCAGGAAGCAAAGCTGCTCATCACTGGCCAGAACCGGTAAGGCCCGCGCGCCGGATTCAATGGCAGCAAGGATATTTTCGTGGCTCAGCATCGCGCCCTTGGGCTGTCCTGTGGTGCCAGAGGTATAGACAAGCAGCGCCGTATCCTGCGGTTTCGCCAGCGCGATTTCGGCCTCGAACCGCCCGTGATCGGCTGTTTCTGCCTCTCGGCCAAGCGCGTAAAGGTCGTCGATCATCATGCAGCGTGGGTGCTTGAGGTCGTGCAGACCTTCGTATTCCAGAATGATCACCTTGATCAGGTCCGGAACTTCGGCTTCGATTTCCAGGAACTTGTCCAGATGTTCTTCATCTTCGACAATCAGGAATTTGCTGCCACTGTCATTGATCAGGTATTGCAACTGACTGGCGGAATCGGTGGTGTAAACGCCCGAGGCTATCCCCCCGACGCCCTGAATACCCATGTCGAACCACGCCCATTCCTTGCGATCCTCGGATAGGATCGAGACCACATCGCCCCGTTCCAGCCCCAGTTTCCGTAGCGCCAAACCAATCCATTTGGCGTGTTGCCAGTAATCGGCCCAGGAATAGGATATCCAAATGCCTAGATCTTTTTCCCGATGCGCGGTGCGTTCGCCCAGCTCGGCGCAGCGGTGTTGAAACAGCTCGCTTATGGTGATGCAGCCGTCCACCCGCAGCGGCCTTTGACCTGTTGTTGCGTTAAAGCGCACGCCGTTGATTGTGGTCTGCGGGGGCAGGGGGCTGGCATCCATCCGTCTTACCTCCACGTCTTTTTCCGTTTCCAGCGCCGGTTTTCCCGCGCGCCGTCTTCACGCACACCAAGATAGAAGTTCTGAATGTCCTCGGATTTCAACAGAGCCTCGGCGCTACCGTCCATGACGATGCGTCCAACCTCCATCACATAGCCATGATGGGCCAGATCCAGTGCCGCATGAGCGTTCTGTTCGACCAACATCATGGTCATCTGCTGTTCTTGGTTGAGGCGCCTGAGGATCTCGAAAATCTCTTGCACCAGCATCGGCGACAGGCCCAGTGATGGCTCATCCAGCAACATGATGCGAGGACGGGCCATCAGCCCACGTCCGATCGCCAACATTTGCTGCTGACCGCCTGACAGTGTGCCAGCCTCTTGCCCGCGTCGATCTTTGAGGACGGGGAAATAGCTAAAGACCAGTTCACGATCTTGCTCGATCTGGTCTTTGTCCTTGCGGGAATAGGCACCAAGGCTGAGGTTTTCATCAACAGTCAGAAGGGGAAAGACCTCGCGCCCTTCGGGAATATGCACGATCCCGCGTTGCACGACCTTATGTGGTTCGGCCCCCTGAATGTCTTCACCATCAAAGGTGATTTGTCCCTTTTCAGGGTCCATCACGCCCGACACGGTTTTCATCAGCGTCGTCTTTCCCGCGCCATTGGCCCCGAGGATCGACACGATCTGCCCTTTGTGCACGTCCAATGACACCCCGCGAATGGCCATGATGGGGCCATAAAAGCTTTCGACATTGCGTATTTTCAGGATCGGCTCGGTCATGAAGCTTTTCCCAGATACGCTTCGATAACAGCCGGGTGGGCCTGCACTTGCGCAGGAGAGCCCAGTGCCAGTTCAGCGCCGTCTGCCATGGCCAAAACCCGATCTGACACGCCCGAGACCAGGCCCATGTCATGTTCCACCATCAGCACGGTGATGCCCATCTGACGCCGGATGTCATCGATCCACCACCGCATGTCACTGGTTTCTTCGACCGACAGGCCCGAGGCGGGTTCGTCCAGCAACAGGAGTTTGGGATCAGTTGCCAGTGCGCGCGCGACCTCAACCACCTTTCGCACGCCATAGGGCAGCCCTGCGATCATCTTGTCGCGATAGGCCTGAAGATCGAGGAAATCGATGATCTCTTCGACCTTCTCGCGGTTTTCGATTTCCTGCCGTCGGGCGGACGGAAGGAACAAAAGCTCGGAAAGCAGATTTGTTTGTCGATGCCTATGCCGCCCAACCAGAAGGTTTTGCAGAACGGTTGCGTGCTCGAACAGTTCGATGTTCTGGAACGTCCGTGCCACGCCAAAGGTTGCAACGCCCGAGGGTTTGACACGTAGCAGATCATGGCTGTCGAACCGGATCGACCCGGCGTAGGGCTCGTAGAACCGCGAGATCAGGTTGAATACAGTCGATTTGCCAGCACCGTTGGGGCCGACGATGGCAAAAACCTCGCCCTCCAGCACTTCGAACGATAGGTTATCGACCGCAGTGAGGCCGCCGAACTTCAGGGTTACGTTTTCAAACTCCAGCAGGCTCATCTTAGACGCTCTGTCTTTAGATAAGATTTTTGCCGTTTGAACATGTCCTTGCGGTAGAAGGGGAACAACTCGAACCAAGTGCGGATCTTTAGCCAGCGACCATAAAGGCCCATGGGTTCGAACAGGATGAAGGCAATCAGGATCATGCCAAAGATTCCGAATTCCAGGCCCGGAATGGCGACTGTGTTTCCTCCGAACAAGGCTCCGACATATTCTTTAGAGATCGAAAGGAATTGCGGCAGGAACCCGATCACGATCGCACCCAGAAATGCCCCGTGGATCGACCCCAGTCCGCCAATCACGATCATCATCAGCAACTGGATCGAGATCAGAACACTGAAGGTTTCATTGTTGAAGGCACCGGCAAAAAGCCCCATCAAAGCCCCGGCCCAGCCCGTCACAGCACAGGACAAGGCAAATGAGATCATTTTGGTGCGCGTAATGTCGATGCCCATCGCCTGAGCCGAAACCTCTGAGTCACGCACAGCGATAAAACTGCGCCCCAGCGGTGCTCGCAGCAGGTTGATATAGCCCAAGGTGACTAGAACCGTTACGGTTAGAACCAGCCAAAAGAACAGATCCGGCGTACCCCAGCGATCTACCAAATGGCCAAAGATCTCGACCCCGCCGACATACTTGCCTGCGACGCCTCCAGTGATGGGTTCAGACAGAACGATGATGTCATCCATCAGGATCGAAAGGGCCATGGTGAAGATGGCCAGGTAGATACCGTGAAGGCGCAAGGCAGGGATGGCAACTGTCACGCCCGCGATGCCAGTCAGTATTCCTGCCAGTGGGAAAGCGACCAGAAAGGGAACCCCTGCTTCGATCAGTGCAACGTTGGCATAGCAGCCAAAAGCCAGAAAAGCGGCATGTCCCAGACTGACTTGCCCGGTATGGCCGGTCAGGATCATCAGGCCCAGCCCAGCAATGGTCCAGATTAAAACATTTGTCAGTTCACCCAGATAGAATGCGTCCAGCCACCATGGGGCCGCTGCAACGACGGCCAGAAGGATCAGATAAAGACACAGTTGATACCGGTCTTTCCAAGGTCGGATGTCCTGCATGTAGTTGGTTTTAAACACGATCCGCATGGCTTAGACCTTTTTGACCCGAACCTGACTGAACAGCCCGTTGGGTCGGAAAATCAGCACGGCCAGCAGCAGAGCATAGGGCGCGACCTGGCTATAACCCGCGGCAATATAGCGGCTGGCAAAGGGCTCAATCACACCGACGATCAGCCCTCCGGCCAATGCGCCCGGCAGACTGCCAAAGCCGCCAATGACCGCTGCTGCAAAGGCCTTGATGCCCAGCAAACCGGTGGTCGGGTCCACCGCTCCCTTGGCGGCAAACAGGATACCGGCGATCCCGGCAACGATCCCGGCCAGTGCCCAGATAAAGCCCTGAACGCGTTTGACCGGAATGCCCATGTAATAGGCCGCCAATTGGTTTTGCGACGCGCCCTGCATCGCAAGGCCCAGTTTTGTGCGGCTGAAGAAGACATAAAGCGCCCCGGTCAGAAGGATCGTGACAACAATCACCGCCACATCTTCCATCCCCAGAACCAGACCGCCAAAGCGAACCTCTTTGCCGGCAAGCGGATTCTGCAGCGTTTGCGGCTCGTGCCCCCAGATCAACCCCGCAACAAAGCGGATCACGAACCCCAAAGCGATGGTCAGGATGACGACTGCGGTCTGGCTTTCACCGAACAATCGACGGATAATCAGCCGATCCAGCAGATAGCCTAAGGCACCCATAATCCCCAGTGAGATCGGCAGGGCGAGCCAGAAGGGCAGGCCCATATATTCAGTATTCGTCAGGCCGATAGTCACAAAGGCCCCCAGCATCATGAAATCACCCTGCGCGAAATTCACCGCTTCGGTCGCCTTGTAGATCAGAACAAAGCCAAGTGCGATCAGGCCATAGACGCAGCCATTCGCCAGTCCGCTGATCAGCAGCTGTGCGTTATCCAAACTGTCCTCCCTCCAACGAGCAACAGGTGCCGTCAGCCTCACGCAAGTCTTCGGGGTGCGTGGGGTTCTTCTACTATGGCGTGATTATCACCTTTCCGTCACTCTTTTTCAGCGCATTGGCTAAATTTGGCACCAGATCTCTGAGTGTAAGGTGTTCAGAAACATCTGTTTTCCAGCGCCCGTCTGCAAAACGCGCCTGAACCTCGGCCACCACCCGCATCTGATCGGCCGGTGGCGTCGACATCATCCATTGCGTCAGCCAGAAACCTTCGATCCGCTTGCCCATAAAGATCAATTGGCCGGTTTGGGTGAGCGTCGGCGCTTCGGTCGAAAGCTTTCCATAGGTGATCCAGCGTGCACGGTTTGGCATGGCGCAAAACAATTGTTCCGACAGTTGGTCAGTCACGGCGTCAAGGAAAACGCGTGGCTTCATGGACGTGCTCAGTCCGGCAAATTGCTCAACAACATCTGAATCTGTCGTCACCAGAACTTCGGCAGCGCCGAGGCTTTTCAACGTCTCAACGGTCTCCGCGCGCCGCACGAGCGCAATGGGTTTCAGCCCAAGATCACGCCCAAGGCTGCACATCAGTTTTCCAAGCTGGCTGGTTGCGGCAGACACGACAAACGCGTCGCCGTCGGCCTTGGCCATGTCTACCATCGCCATCGCGGTCAGCGGATTGACGATCTGCGCGGCCCCGTCATCGTCCGAGATATCCGGCCTTAACGGAATGCACATTTGCATCTGCGTGACAACATATTCCGCCCAGGCCCCCGATCCGGCAGCAACAAAGGCAACCCGCTGACCTTGCAGGGCTTCGGCACCTTTTCCGGTGGCCACAACATCACCGCATCCTTCGAAACCTGCAGGGGATCCCTTTACGCGAGGTTGGCCGTACTCGCCCTTGATGAAATGCAAGTCGGACGGGTTGACCGATGCGGTTCTCAATCTGATCAGAACCTGACCAGGGCCAGGCTGTGGCACGGGTATCTCTGCGGGTTCCAACCATTCGGCTGCGTCAGATATGGCTGGCCCGCTGGATGTGCCAGAATATCCTTCATGTTTTAATAGAGTGGCAAACATGGTCTGTGGCAGTTCTGTCATTTGGTCATCCTCAACAAATCTGAAGTCGAAATCGCCGTATTAAACACGTACCCTTAACAGGCGTGGCGCGTGCCGAGCTTTGGAATGAGCCAATCAAAAGCCGCTCGGGGCGTCAATTCAATGCCGAAATAACGTGGGGGCACCTAAGATGCGCCCATAGGGTGGGGCCAAACCACAAGGTCGACCCCAAGTATTTTATTGTTGTGTCAACAGGTTGGTCAGTTCCTGGATTTTCTGAGCGATGGTCTCAGGCGACGCTTTGATATCGTTTACGATCTGGATCGCCTGCTTTTTCAGGTCGGCCGCCAGAGTGCTTTCTTCCAGCGAAGCCATGATCCCGTCATAGTCGAAATTGGCTGGGTTTAGCTTGCCTTCCTGAATCCAGGAATTCAGCAACTCCTGCCCCTGATCGGTCAGCGCGGCGACCTGATCGCCCGCCTGTTGCGCAGCTTCTGACGCCTGATCCGCGACCGACGATGCCGCTTCTGCTGCCTGATCGGCCACTGATGCAGCCGCCTCAGAAGCTTGTTCGGTTGCGGTGTCAACGGCGTCGGCCACAGCGTCCTGAGCGTCAGAGGCAGCGTCGGCCAAGGCATCGCCAGCTTCCTCTGCGGCTGTTTGCAAACGCTCTGCCGGAGTAGGTTCGGGTTGGTTGAGGTAATAGTAGCCGCCAACGCCGAATACAGCGATGATGACGGCCAAAATAAGAGTGCGCGACATATGAATCTCCTTTGAATTTGTGTCGCCGGGATGCCTGAAGACTAACGCAATGACAAAGGGGAATTCCTTTGAATTCTCAGCAGAATAGAGGTTTGAGCCAGCCTACGCTGATACAAGGCTTTGCATACGGCAACATCACGCTGCTTTGGGAAATCGCGCATTGCAATTGCGCAGCCATCCGCTTGCCCCACTAAAAGCCAGAGCAATTCTCTGCACAACTTTTGAATTCAAGGCCAAGCCGGGGAGTGGCGGAGAGACAGTCCGCCATTGCAAATTCCTGTCAGTTCCAACAGAGGCTGTATTCTCAATTGTTTATAGGGATTTGGTTCTTGCAGGTTCCAACGCTATCCCCCATATTCTAGAAGATTATGGGGGATGATATGGCGGATGCAACTAGCGCTATAAATGAGCAGCGGCTGAAAAGCGGCAAGCACCCCGAGAAAGCTCTGTCGGCTGCGTTTGTGCGAACAGTTTCAGAACCGGGCAAATATAACGACGGCCACGGCCTGTTTCTTCGCGTTGACAAAAGCGGTGCCAAACGTTGGGTGCAACGTATCGTCATCAAAGGCAAGCGAACGGAGTTAGGATTGGGGCCCTTGTCACTGGTGCCGCTTGCAGAAGCCCGCGAGGTAGCACTTGAAAACCGCAAGATCGCACGTTCGGGTGGCGATCCGTTGCGAGCGAAGCGGGAAACTCAATCTGTGCTGACATTCGAAGAAGCAACATGCAAGGTGCACGAAATACACGAGCCGTCATGGCGGAACAAAAAACACGCTGCACAGTTTCTCTCTACCTTGCAGACTTACGCGTTTCCGCGCATCGGTCGCATCAGAGTTTCGGAAATCAGCACGGCCGATGTTCTGGCGGTTTTGCAGCCCATCTGGTTGGAAAAGCCGGAAACAGCGCGACGTGTGCGCCAACGCATTGGAACGGTGCTGAAATGGGCAATAGCTCAAGGCTGGCGACAAGATAACCCTGCGCAGAACATCGGATCCGCGCTGCCCCGGCAAGACAAGACGCAGGCGCACCGCAAGTCGATCCACTACAACGACGTTTCCGGATTTCTCGAAGCAGTGAAGTCTTCCGGCGCATTGATGTCGACGAAGTTGGCTTTGGAGCTCATTGTTCTGACAGCGACGCGATCCGGCGAAGCGCGACTTGCGAAATGGGATGAGATCGACATGGAAAACGCTGTCTGGACGATCCCCGCAGATCGCATGAAGGCAAAGAAAGAACACCGCGTGCCCTTGTCGCCGCGCGCCTTGGAGATTTTCGAACAGGCGAAGCAGCTCGACGACGGGTCCGGTCTTGTGTTTCCCGCGACAAAGGTGGGACGGCCACTGTCAGACAACACGCTTTCCAAGCTGACACGAGAATTGGGCTACGATGCCCATGTTCACGGGTTCCGCACGTCATTTAAAACATGGGCTCAAGAACGTACCAACATACCCCGCGAGGTTTCGGAAACTGCGCTGGCGCATACCATCCGGGATAAGGCCGAGGCGGCATATGCCCGCTCAGACCTGTTCGAAAAACGACGCAAGATGATGCATGGTTGGGCGGCATTTCTATGTGAGAGTGCCTCTAAAGTAACGAGGATCGGCTGATGGGCGTCTACATAGCGGCAAAGCTTCCAGATTTATGTTTGCCGATTGAAGCTGTTTTCTGGTTGGCGTTCGGCCGGGCGCCGGAAACGCACGTAGACGAATGGAAAAATGAAGCCCGTGAGTATCAATATGGGGATTATAGAATTAACCCTAACGTTGTTGGCGACACTTATCCAAATGTTAATGAATTCCCGTTGCCAGAAGAAATCGCTGCCACCGGTACTGCAGTTGACGAAGAGAGATATTTCAAGGGCATAGATCCGCCAACCAGTGAAGACCTACGACTAAAACTAGATGCAATTGTACGACAGCGCGAAGAAGCGGGCGAGGATGTGGGCGACTATTGGACCGAGCAGCAACTGGAAATCGATGCACATAGTTACACCGCTGAAATGCAAGCTTTGGTTGGGCCGCTGCTGGACGAATGTAGAGCTGAGGTCTTTCTCGCGTTGCGAAACGGACAAATCCAAGGAAGGGCTTTTCGTTGGGCAGACGAAGAGATGCGGTCGCACTTCTTTGAAGACATACCCGCCGATTTTTGGACTTTAAACTTGCTGGAGGAAGAACCCCCGCGCTTCGATGATCCCCGCGAGGGTTATGCCTGCATTTATATCGTGTTCGACGATGTGCTCTCCACTTTTCCAAAGCCTAAAGGCGTTACAAACCCCGAAACTGGAGAACGCACTGTTTTCAGCACCGTGCTCGACGAAAAGACATCTTCAGAAGTTAAATCAGTAAGGCCAAGGGGGGCACCTCAAAAGGGAGGCGGTGTTGCAAGAGCGGCTGTTCGAGCAGAAATTTCACGACTATTGGATGAGGGCAAACTATCTGGAAAGAAAGAGGCCGACATACAGTACGCAGTTGAGTGGTCACAAAAGAACCTCGATGTTTCGGTTAGCCGGTCGACTATGCAGCGTTGGATCGGCGACATATTGAGCAAGCGCCCATAAATACTGCTCATAATTCTCCTGCTGAGCTTCACATCATTGCGGGCTTTCTTCTGGTAATTGTGGGCCGCCATTCATTTGAATTGGCGTCGATTTTGGTATCAATGGTTCAGCATGTTCCGCAGCAACACAAGGACATGCGACATGGCATTGAGCAGTACACAGACGAACGAGCGGTTCCAACGCCGACCAATGGTGGAAGAGATGACGGGACTTTCCCGGTCTTCCATCTACGCCAAAATGGATCCGCGCAACCCGCATCATGACCCTGATTTTCCAAAGCCGGTTCGACTCGGGAAGAGAGCGGTGGCATGGCGCGAAAGCGAGATCCTAGCCTGGATGAATGGCCGTGAGAGTACTGCGGCATGAGATATCAATCTGACAATCCGCTCCTCGAAGTCTCTCCGTACGCAAGCGACGGCGGCCAGCTGATTGGGCGCGATCCACGAGAAATTCCTGCTGAGGACTATGTCGACAGACTGTTCCTTTTCGGACTCGATGTGATCCGGGCAAAATGCCTTGACTGTGCAATAGATCCTAAGGAAGTCCGAAAATGCGTTCAGACAAGTTGTGCACTTTGGGACTTTCGCATGGGGTGCGTCCCCAAGGCCTACAGAAAAGCCGTCATGAGGGCGAAAATGTCTGCCAATCGGTCCGGGGCTACTACCCTAGCCGAGCAGTCCGAGGTTGAACAAAATCCCGACGATGAGGCGGAAAATGATGCGGAGCAAGCGATATGACGGCTGCTTCATCCGCAACGCACACCGCAACGGCCGATTTCCAACCGCCCGAGACAGGAATCTGCGACAACCACTTGCTAGCAAGAAAGCTCGCCGGAGCCGTGGTGCCTGTATTTCCCTGTTTGGAAGAGGACCGCGGCACCAAGAAAGCCAAAGCGCCATATACGTCGCGCGGGTTCAAGGATGCGACGACTGACATCGCCACCATTGATCGATGGTGGCAGCTGTATCCCGGCGCGGTCGTCGGTTTGCCGACCGGGAGTGTTTCAGGGTTGTCTGTCGTTGATGGCGACGTTGACAAGGAAACCGGAGAAGCCGTCGGTGAAGACCAGATCGAGCAACTGTCACTGTCGCACCCGGATGCGGTGAAGGTGCGCACGCAATCGGGCGGCGTACAGCTCATCTTCATGCACGTCGAGGGCGCGCCCACGTCCAGCAAAAAAGCGGCCAGCCATGTCGATACGCGTGGCGATGGCGGATACATCATCGCACCCGGTTCGATCATGGCTAACGGAGCGACTTACGCCTATGAGGGCCGAAACCTATCGGCCGCCTTTGAGGCCCAAGACCTGCCCGGCTTTCCGCTCGAGGCATATCTTAAAGCTGTTTCCGTAAAGGACACAGCAAAATATGCTCAAACGTCGTTGACGCCAAAAGTCGAAGTCATTGATTTCAGCCAGGCCCAAGCGACAGATGACGAAACTCTTGAAGCAATGCGAGAGTTGCTCGCGGCGGCCCCGAACACTCTGATCCGAGAAGACTGGGTAAAGCTTGCCGTCTCGTTGCGTGTAGGTTTCGGTGACACGCTGCGCGATGACTTCATCGACTTTTCAATGAAATATGTCGGCGGCGATTGCGCTGCCAGGGACGCAGCCAAAGTTTGGAACTCATCCGGCAACCCGCACAGCATCACCTCCATCGCACCCGCTCTGGCCTTGCTGAAACAGGCAGTCGGTGAGGCGCAAAACAAAGCGATCTGGCGCAGCGTACTTAGCAAAAGGCCACCGTTGTCGTCTGGCGGCATGCCGCGCTCCGATGCGATTAAACCCGTCGACCTGAGCCATGATACCCTCGCGATCGCACTCGGAAAGAGCGGATGGAATGAGGATGCGCGTTACGTTGCAGCCTGGAACAAGTGGCTATTCTGGACTGGCACGCATTGGGCGATCGACGATCGCCTGCAGCACATGACGTTGACGCGTAAATTCTTGCGGCAACGTGCGGCAGAGCTGATGGAGCAAGCCAAGGATGATGGTCAATCCAAGAGGGTGGAAAAACAGGCGGACATCATTCGTGGGAAAACAACTGTTGCCGCGGTCGCGGATTTTGCCCGCTCAAACCCGGCAAGCGCGGCCAGTCCCGACGATTTCGACGGAAACCGAATGCTCCTCGGCACGCCGGGCGGAACCGTCGACTTACGCACCGGTGAAATGCGCGCAGCACGCCGGGATGACATGATCACGAAACAGACCGCCGTGGCACCAGCTCCCGCCGGTATAGAACCGTCGCTTTGGTTGCAGTTTCTGCGTGACGTTTTTGACGGCGACACGGAGGTGATTTCTTTCATACAACGTGCGGCTGGTTACGCGCTGACTGGCATGACCAGCGAGCATAAGATGCTGTTTCTCTACGGCACCGGTCGGAACGGCAAGTCTGTCTTTCTCAACACCCTCTTCGATCTTTTCGGCGATTATGCGCGTCGCGCGCCCGCGTCGATCTTCCTTAACTCCAGGTTTGAGCAACACTCCACTGGTATTGCCGGTTTGCAAGGTGCGCGCCTCGTCGTCGGGTCCGAACTGCCAAAGGGCAAGAGCTGGGATGAAGCGACAGTCAAGGACTTGACCGGTGGCGACAAGCTGACCGCGCGCCTGATGAAGCAGGACTATCTCGACTTCGATCCGCAGCTGACGCTCTTTATTGCGGGAAACAATATGCCATCCTTCGCCGGCATCGACGAAGCAATCCGCGCCCGGGTCGTGCTGGTTCCTTTCACTGTGACGATCCCGCCCGAGAAACGCGACAAGACGCTGCCGGATAAATTGCGCGCTGAAGCGCCAGCCATTCTGCGGTGGGCGATCGACGGAGCGCTGCAATGGCAGCAGAGTGGGTTGGACGTACCGGCCAGCATTACCGCGGCATCCAACGCCTATTTCCACGACGAGGACATTCTCGGGCAGTTTCTCGAAGACGAGACCGACGCTGACAGCGGCAGCTTCGTCACGAACAGCGCGTTGCATCAACGCTTCGGGCAATGGTGTGAGCAGCAAGGGCTGCAGCCCTGGACACAGCGCACGCTGCAAAAGGAGATGAAAAGCCGGCAATTTGTCAGCACGAGGCGCAACACTGGGCGCGGGTTTCTGCATCTCAAATTGAAATTCGGGTGACGAAAGTGACGGAAGTGACGCTTTTCCCTTTATGCGACGTACGCGCGAGATCTCACGTGAATCTCAGATACGTCGTACATAGGTGGAAGCGTCACTTCCGTCACTTTTCCCAAACAACGGAGAAATGACGATGAGCAAAATTGCGAAAGACAAGACTCCAAAACACGACTTGTTCACCTTCCGAAAAGACGAAGACGGTGTTTTGCACGTAGACCAGCACGGTGAAGACGCTATGACCAAGATCTTCGGCAGCGAGAGCCCTGCCGTTAACGAAGGCCTCTTCCTTCAGGGATACATGACCCTCAAGCCTACCGAAGTCGAAGACGGCACCACAGACATGCGGGGATTTATGCCCGCGATCGTCCGAGAAATCGCGCCGCGCGACGGTGTCGAACGCATGCTAGCGGTGCAAATGGCTACCACGCACGTCGCTTTGATCCGACAAGGTGGCCGCATGGCGAATGCCGAGCAACTCCCTCAGTTCGAGGCGCACGAACGGGCATACAACAAGCTTGCTCGAACCTACACGTCTCAGGTTGAGGCGCTGCGCAAGTATCGCAATGGCGGCAAACAAACGGTCACAGTACAGCACGTCAATGTTGAAGATGGCGGACAGGCCATTGTCGGAAATGTTGAGACCCGGGGGAGGGGCGTACATGAAAAGTGACGCCAGCCCCATGAGCAAGGCGCATGCAGCGCCAAGATGCACGGCAAAGTCAAAACGAACTGGAGAGCGATGCAAAGGCCCCGCAGTAAAAGGGTGGACGGTGTGCCGGTTCCATGGTGCCCGCGGCGGCCACGGCCCCGGCAAGGCCAACCCGGCTTACAAACACGGGATGCGGACGCGAGAATGGGAAGAGATGCGCAAGGCGATCAACGATCTGGTGCGGATGGAAAAAGATATCGAAGAACTGATTTCTGAGTGATCGCAGTAATTCAATGTCGGCTTCTGTTCCAAACCCGTCATCTGACGAAATGACTCAGATGTCGCCTTCGAGCCCAAAGCCGTCACTCATCTGGTGGAACATTAGAAATAAATATAGTCCTGAG
>NZ_WQGF01000019.1:0-43294 GCF_013034545.1 Ruegeria sp. HKCCA5763 | reverse complement strand
GCGCGAAGGAATTGACGTCGACACAACCCATCCGTATCACCGCTTATTCGGCAAATTTCTCCGCACGCATGATCGAAATCGTAAACGAGTTTTCCGCCGACAATCAGGATGTCGCATTCGAGTTTTTATCCAGCGTTCGGGCACTGGACCTGATGGCTGGGGAGGCCGACATTGCTTTGCGCCTCGCAAGAACCGATCCTGATCCTGACCTGATCTGCCGGAAGATCAGCACGGCGCGCTGGTCTTTGTTCGGCAGCAGGAATTACGCGGACAAATTTGGCTTGCCGGGGTCACCCGATGATCTGACCGGGCATCAGTTTGTTACCTTTCAGCGGGACGATGTACCGAATGTATTCCACGAATGGCTGACCGATCACGTGGCACCGGAACAGATCGTCATGTCTTTTACCGAACTGGAGCTAATGCACGCGGCGATTAGATCAGGACAAGGTCTTGGGATCAGCAATGTGAAGTTGGTTGAAACAGACGTGTCCTTTATCCGATGCTTCGACGAAATCCCCGAACTTGCGGTGCCGCACATAATGCTCATTTCGCCTGAAGCCTATCGTCGGCCAGAGGTTAGAGCGTTCGTTAAGTTCTTCGCACCTCGTTACGCTGCGATCTACAAGTCGTGATCCAGTGAAAATAGGCTGAGACTCTGCTTTTTGACACGAGGGCAAACTCTTTTGCACAAAACGGCAGTGAAGGCTTTTCATCAACGTAGCGGAAGAACTCGATATATACTCCGACCGGCCAGCGAAGGAAGAATTGGCCGCGTCGTCAAAAAGAGTTCTGCCAAGGTGGCTGAGAACTCGGAGAAAATGAACGCCCTGAATTGAACAAAGGTGGTTGTTCAACAGGGAAACGCGGCAATTTCGTTTCGTGGGCCCGATGCCTGCCGACACTATTCAAGCAAGTTAGCCTCGGTCATGCCCGAGCTTAAAGGTCCAGCAAAAACCGGGCCGAGCGTCGGCGCAACCCCATCGTCAGGCCACGCAAATGAAGCGGTACGTTAACAAACGACGTTCGTCCAAAGCCAGAAGTTGGTTCTGAACCATATCGCTGGCGATTTCCCCAAATAGTATCTGAGTCGTAACCGGCACGGTGCTCTTAGACTTGGGCTTCGAAACTCTCGCCTTTAGCCATTCGTAGCTTTCAGCCGTTGAATCTTCTTCGTCCAAAATCCCAAAACCTGCATCTTGCAGCAAACTGACCATTTCTTTCGGGGTCGCGAGATAGCTGATTAAGGCATCCATGGCCCATGGTGTCGGATATACAACGTCACCACCTTCACCCTGTAGAATGTCATAAATGCCAAATCGTGCTCCCGGCTTCAGGACACGACGGGCCTCTTTGTACACCGAAAGCTTGTCCGGGATGTTCATTGCAACATGGACAGTTACCGCGCCATCAAAACTGCTGTCCGAAAATGGCAGCTTTGTTGCATCTCCCTGAATAAACGTGGTTTGTTCATTGAGAGCGACCCAATCTGAAATGGTCTTGGCTGCGTCGCAAAACTCTTGCGTCAGATCTATGCCAGTAACCTTGCCCTGTACTTCTTCAGCAATTGTTCTGGTGACCCCACCCAGGCCACTACCAATATCAAGCACATTCGAACCTGGCGCTAGCTCCAGTTTCTCCAGTAGCTGTAAAGTCGCCTGTCTGCCTCGAAAATGGAACTCATCGATAGGCTCAAAATCAGCGGCGCACAGTTTCTTCGGGTCAACGCCCGCGGCCTTCAGGCGATCAGCTATTTGGTCGATCAGGCTACGGCTGCGACCATAGTGATCGGAAACCTGTTCTTTCATTTTCCCACCCTTTCATCAAACAAGTCGGGTGCTACTGAATTCATCTACGACCAAAGCAACCGAAGGGTATAAGGGCACTCAAGTGTTCAAGGTATAGCTTCGAACCAATCGAGCACCGCGTCCCGCCATCCCTCCGGCACGCCGTGTCCACCTTTGGTGACTTTCAGCCGGATCGAGCCTGCCTCACAATCCATCCAGTCCTTCTGCATCGAGTCGTCATCGCCAAAGCTGTTTTCCGCGCTACCCAAGCAGGCGTTCTCGCGGCGCCAGACATCCAAGCCCTTCATGACGTTACCCTGGTGAAAATCAACACCCTCCCATGTCAGCTGTCGGCCTTCGAACGGCACCATTCGATCCTTGAAGCCATGTACGTGAAATAGGTGAACTGGCGCATCGCACTCAGTGGTCATGGGCTCCCAGAATGCTCCAGCCACAGCGGCAAAGCCTCTTGCCATCTCTGGCGCTTGGCACGCAATGTCCCAGACCATCGAACCGCCGCGGGAGAAACCTGCGATCAGTATTCTCGACGGGTCTATACCGAAGCGCTCCACCGCGTCGGCGCGCACGGCGTCGATAAAGGCGACATCATCCCGTGCCAGGTCATACCCGTCAGCCACGCCCCAATCGAGGTCTTTGTTATTAATACTGGGCTGCCCGCTCGGCATAATCACAGCGTAGCCGCGCCGGATGAAAGGATCGACATAGGCGGAGTTCTGGATCATCCCTTTCCCAGACCGTCCATAACCGTGCAACCAAATGACGGCAGGCGGTTCATCCGGAACATCTGGTAGGGCCACGTAGTACTCACCGCCTTCCAGTGTGCAAGGTACATCTGGCGCGCCACACTCTCCGTCCGAGGCAAAGGCCTCTTTCGGACTTGCAGCAATAACAGCAATGACAATACTGAGCGTCAAAATGCGATTGCGCGTTTCGGGTCGCATCAAAAGTGTACCTTTGTGGTTAGGTCACAGAAAATCATAGCACAGCGTTGCGCATCTCCGAAGGCAGCGGCCAAGCGTTTGTGAACTATCTGAAGTTTAGGCAAAGTTGGCCGGTCGATCTCTTTCCAAATGAGTAGTTATGAGCTTGGGTAAGAACTTAGATTTTGTTCGAGAACCCAGGTAACTTTCATTAAAGTGGTACGGGGGGACTTATGGAACGCCGTCTAACCGCCATTCTGGCTGCGGATTTTGTGGGATTCTCACGCCTGATCGGGCGTGATGAAGAGGGCACGATTACCACCCTAAAGAGCTACCGAAAACTCATTGATGACCTCATCTCAAACTATGGTGGTCGCGTGTTCGGCAGCGCGGGTGACAGCGTCATCGCTGAATTCACAAGTGCAACGGACGCGTCCCGCTGTGCATTGGAAATTCAAAGAGAACTGAAAGCTCGCAACCTCGATCTGCCGGAAAAAGGGCGCATGAACCTTCGTATCGGAATACATCTCGGTGACGTCGTGGCAGATGGCGATAATCTGCTGGGAGACGGCGTCAACATTGCCTCTCGGTTGGAAGCAATCGCACCGCCCGGAGGCATTTGTGTTTCCAAAGCAGTTGCCGATCAACTTTCGGGAAAGGTGGACGCGGAATTTGCGCATGCTGGCGCCCATGAATTGAAGAATATCGCTAATAAGGTCGAGGTTTGGACCTGGCCTCCGGAACTTGCGGTCAAACCCAAGCGCAGCGCAGCGATCCGATGGACTGCCGCGACGGCTGTTGTCGCCACAGTTACCGCGATTTCAGCTTTTTTTGTCTTTGGAAGAGATGATCCGCGCGACCTTCCGTCAGGTGCGCGGATTGTCATTATACCTTTTGAAACAATCGGGGAAAACAAGGAAGACGAGTATTTCGCTGAAGGTTTGACGCGTGATCTTAATGCCTTGTTGGCGAAGTTCTCAAACCTGTTTGTTATAGCTCCCGAAGCTGGCGCCGACTTCAGCAGTCAGATAGATTGCGAAGCGATCAAGGATGCGTTAGGGGCCGATTACATACTTGGCGGCACGGCCCAACGGTCTGACTCGAAACTGCGGGTGACAACTACGTTCATCAATGCAAGGACTTGCCGTCAACTCACGCCGCCGGGCCCCTTTGATATGGACCTAAGCATCTCAAATGTCCTGGATATCCAGGTTGAGATTGCAAGAAAGGTCGCCTCGCAAATCGGCTCAAGCGATGCCCCGTTGTTCAACGCTTCTGTACAGCAGGCTATCCGCGACAAGGCACCGGAAAACCTGGAAGCCTATGAATGCTATCTGTTGGGATTCTGGTTTTATCAAAGTTTCAGCATTGAAGCGCATCGCAAGGCTCGGGACTGTCTACTGCGAACCGTGAAGGAAGAACCTGGTTACTCTCTTGCTTGGTCGCGATTGGCCTTTAACTATCTCGAGTCTAAGAAACGATCATTCGACACCGATCCGGATTGGGCAAATAAGGCCCGAGACGCCGCCACACGTGCACTTGAGGAAGACCCGGACAATGCGGATGCGCACTACGCCCTGGCAATCCTCAGCAGAATGACGGGAGAAGACAAGGCGGTCTTCTTTGAACACGCAAAGAACGCCACGGAGCTTAGTCCCAATGATTCCTGGATCCTCGCGGATCTGGGTATCTTTCTTGCTTACTCCGGCGAGTTTGAAAAAGGTAAAGAGTGGATTTCCCGCGCAAAAGACCTCAACCCCAAACTTCATCCTGGCTACAACAACGCTTGGGTGCTGCACGCGATCTTGCAAGACAATTATGATGAAGCACAAAAAGTCATCTTGAGCTGGGGTACGCCGAAATCCACCATGTCGATGGCAAGCCTGACTGCAAGCTATGCTTTGGACGGCGAGCAACAAAAGGCGCAAGAGATGGCGCGACGCTTGCAAAACGAACACCCGGAGTTTCTTGACGATCCACGCGCACCGTATCGAGCACGTGGAATGCCAACGGAGCTGATCGAAAAGATAATGGATGGGCTTCGCATTGCCGGTATTGAAGTTTCAGAGAACTAACGCCGAGATTGCTTGCAAACATCGCCTTCAGAAGGGCGGGCATAGAATGTTTGTAGCGGTTTTGGAACCAAGTTGCGCTTGCTACCTAACGCTGTTGCCGACACCGAATTAGGAGATTCGTTATTTCAAAGGACAGTTTTGCGGACACAGAGATTGGAAGACACTTGGCGGACGCTGCACGTCGTTGCCGCATGGTTTTCTTCACTGGATTACCGGCATCTGGAAAGTCATTCCTGTTGCGTCAGCAGATATCCATTGCGATCTCCTTGGGACGTCGTGTGCATATCATGCGTTGGGATACGGGGCTCGCGGCGTTTCAAACCGAAGATATACTCGCGAGGTATCCGGATGTTTCGGATGGAACTCATCCGTTGATCCGAAAGGCAGCCGGGCTGTGGGGGCGGAGAGCACTGGCGCGATGGCTGGCGGAGAATACCGACCCCACAGGCATGATTGTCGGTGAAGTCCCTATCATCGGAAACAGGTTTTCAGAGTTCATCCAGGCGCAGCCGGATCAGCTTGAGCCTGCCTTAGCTTCAGAGGAAACCAAATTCATTTATCCGGTTCCCACAAAGGGCTTGCGTGCCAATCTCGAAGCTATTCGAAGATCTACGTTTGCGAACCCCAGACATCCTGATGAGGCTAGGGACGCGCCACCATCCACAATGGAACTGGCTTGGCGTTTAACGTGTGCCAAGGCCGCAGAATTGGGCTTAATCTCTGAAGCGGATATTCATTCTCCGTACGAGGAGCTGATCTATGTGCGGTTTTTTGAGCACCTGCTGCAACACCGAAACGTTGTCAGAATTGCGGTCGATACGATTTATTCAGATGCCGGGTCAGCCCATGACCTGAATGCGAACGTCTTAGAACTCGGTGCTAGCTCAGACGAAGTAAAGTACGCAATCGCAGAGGTAGAGACTACTTTTTCAGCCGAAGCAGCCGCCCGAGAAGTTGAAAACTGGTATCGGGTGTAATCTCGGACAAAAGTCTGTTCGGTTGGCATTTCGGAATTTGCAAAGCTTGGTTGCGAAGGTCCGCGAATGGGATGTACCGGCTGCTTCACCCAGCAGGTTATTCGAGCTTTGGGGCGCATCGCGGAGGCAGCTCCATAAGAAGATTTGCGGGCTGTTGTAGATGAACTATCTGCGGTCAGAGATGAGACCCGAGAAAGCGATATGCTTGAGCGCGATATTGATAAGTTTTGTGGCCAGGTCGAAACCGCAATTGAAGGGTTTTAGTCAACCGTCCTGGACCTTTGTAGTCCAGTTCGGCTGGGGGATGGTTAGTGAGTGGGCCATCCCCCAACTTATAGAGAAGTGCTCAAGTTCTCGGCGTGCCTAAAAGGTCAAAAAGACAACCATAGGGCGCTAAAAGAAAACGACAGCTTTGTCTGCTTTTCAGGAAATTCAAAGTCCTCTTGTGAATGGCTGCTTCGGGCTGTCAGAGAGCTACCACTTTTCTCCGAAGGGGCGAATGTCGAGTTCGAATGTCCAGGCCGACTTGTCTTGTCGCACCAACATCAGAGCTGTCTCCGCAATCCGCTCTGGCTTGATAAAGAAGTCATCGGGTTCATCTGGTGCAAAGTTCGTTCGAGTGTCCTCGGTGTCGATCACACCGTCGATAACGAGATACGCCACATGTACACCCCTAGGACCGAGTTGCTTTGCCAGTGCATTTGCCAGCGTACGTTGGGCAGACTTTGAAGGCGCAAAAACAGTAGTCCAAACGTTCCCACGAAGCGCAGCGGTCGCGCCCGACACAATGATCACTCCGGAACCACGTTCGACCATCTGAGGCCCTAGAAGCTTTGCGGTAGTAAAAAGACCAAGAGCCCCGACGCGCCAACTCTGCTCGAACTGGAGCTCCGAAACGTCTTCAAGCGTTCCAAACTGTGCGAGGTCTGCGTTGTAGATAACGACATCAATTTCGCCTAGTTCGCTCTGGACTGTGGCAAGCGCTTTCTTCAAGTTTTCAGGGTCTCCGGCGTCGCATCTGTAGGATCGAACTGACGTATCAGTTGAACCGTCGTCACCGAGTGTGGCGCCCGAACGACTCAGCAGTGCGAGAGAGTAACCGGCCTGCTTGAAAACCTCAGCATATGCGGCACCCAAGCCCGGGCCAAAACCGATGATGAGACATACCTTGCCATCCATGACTTCTTCTCCTTACAGCTTTAGTCTCTTTGCAATCGTAGCACGAAACCTCTTGTTTCGTTCGGTGAGGGGCGGCAAAGTTCGCAAAGCTGGAATTGCAAAGTCTTGTTTTTAATGTCGGGTTTGGGCTGCTGCTCGACAGACGAGTATCTGGCCAATCTGGGCTGGCCATATCCCGAGCCTGACAGAAGGAAAGGAAAGACTTCTTCGGTTGAGAACAGATGGGCCAAGTCCGGAGGCTTACGACTTTGCAACTGGCAAAGATATGGTTGTTAAATAAGCAGCCCAGCGACCTCAAATCTGGATCGACTATCCTTAACCCGTTGCTTACTCCTGAACCACCAAGTCTTCAAAACGCCTGGCTCCAGCTTCTGGTAATGTTGCGAAACGAATTCCATCAAGACCAATCTCATCTCGGAGCTTTGCCAGATGTTTCAGGTCATAACCAGAGTCTTGAGGTACGACTAAGAGCGCCTCTGGTACAAGTCTCCTAAGGAGCCAAAGATACCTGCCCAATGCTGGTATGCCCTATGCACGCGCTATTATGGCCGACGCTTCTGAGCAATGCCTGCGAGAACATGGCGTGCTGATACCTTCTCGAAACTCTCGTGCCTACGAAGCTGTGCGGGAATGTTTGAAGATATTGGGGGAATATGAGCTTTCCGTGACTGAAAGTGGATTTGCTTCATACACTTGGCGGATGTTCATGTCCGGTGATTATGCTTCGGCCATTGATGTAATTGCTCATCAGGTTCAATTCGGAGGCTTCGACCCTGACGGAAAACTGTTCAACCTGAATACAATCTGGGAAACTGTCGTTGTTCGCTTTCCGGACGTATTTGACAGCAATGCGGTTGCATCCGCCCAAAGTCGACTTGGGAAATTGATACAGTAGAACAAGATCCAATGGGCAAAGACTTACAATGAAGCCAGGATCTAAATAGTCGTTTCAAATCGCCATCGTCTGCGTCTTGGAAGCTTCAGCAGGTGCGATTTTGCGAAAAAAATCTCGCCATTCAGTGGGAGAGCGACGTCGAGAGACGTCAACACTACAAATTGAGAGTGGCAACCCTGAGCCCGACAAAATCCAGTTTTTTAGAATTCCTTCATTTGTCCCCAGGTCGGAAGGATGTGGATACAACAAAACAAGTCGAGGCTTCGCACTGTCGTTCGAATAACCATGGCCATAGGCCAGCATTTGGTAAACATCAGATTGGGCAACACCGAGCTTCTTTTGATCTGTGATGTCCAAGCTTTTCCACTTTGTATCAACTATGACGGGCCCCGATGGATAGTCAAAAACCAGGTCCGGGATCATCCGAAAGAGCTTGTTCACAAGCACATGATGCTTCGCGTGCTGCTTGCGTACGATTTCGCTACCAATTGTTTGCTGAGCTCGTCGAGCAACGTATCTCTCAAAAAGTTCATTCATAGGAAACAAGAGAGATGTACCGGTTGTTTCGCCGGAAGTAGTACTCTGCCAATTCCCTGTCAAAAGGAGTCGTGCCAAAGGAACCAGGTCTTTGAATGCAGCCGTGCTTCGATCCAATTGCACAGGCTCATTCAGAGCATTTTCTGATTTTCCAACGTATCGAAGACCGTCCAATATTTGGTGCAGTTCTCTTTGAGTTTCTTGAGTTCTCGAAATCCCAAGTACAGCCGTTGAGGCAGCTTTTAATAGGCGATTCAGAGGTGTGTCCTCAGAAAGATCGTCGAATTGGCAGTACAGTTGCGTCGGCGCTACAGGTCTTTTCGTGAGCTGCTGCACAACTTTTAGTGTTCCGCGGACAAAAGGAAGCTCCTCGTCATTTGTCCGATACTGTCTTTGTAAACCTGCCTGCATAGCCTTTTTAAGTCGACGCACAAAGATCTGGATCAGTAACTCTAGCAAGTCATGTCTTTGGGTTGCGAGAAATGCGCTTTCGCTATCCGAAACATTCAGATCGTGAGCGACTGAAAGCATTCGAATTAGGGCGTGTTTACTTTCGGCACCAGATAGCCCTTCGATCTTCGGCAAGATTTCAACCGCTCGATCTTGCGTGCTGACTACACCGCAAACCTGTCCGGCTTTTAGACCATTCACAACCCTCGTGAGGACTGCACCTTCATGTAAGTGCAGACACCCGGCCGCTTTTTCAGCAGTTTTCTGCAAGCGGTCGACTTGCTCCTCGGAAAGTCCGTTTTCGCCAAGCCTGATCAAACCCCATTCTTTTGTAGTTAGGGTTTTTTGACGATAGCTAACACTATGCATCCAGCGTCATCCCTCTTGTTCTGTGGAGATACCCAAGAGTTCGTCATACGCCTCGGGGCCGTACTCGCCCAGCTCAAGATAGTTGTCTAAAAACCGATACCTGGGCTCTTCATAATCCACCTGCATTCCTGGTGGGGTTTGGATTCGTTCACGACGCAAAAAGCTGTCGCCGCCCCCCAAAATTGCGCGAACTCGCCCAAGATCTTCGTGGAAATATTCACGCAGTAAGGGAACCACCTTATTCCCAATTACACCGTCAAGGTCAGAGAGATCTTGGACATTTGTAAAATAGCCGTGGCCAATTAAATGATCGGCCCCCAAGAACCACTCCAGTCTTTGATTGATCGCTTTTAGCACTTGATCCAAGGGTATACCTTCGACGACCATGCCCTCTAGAACTTCGTATTTGGGAGGCAACTCTTCGAAGACAAAACGGCGCCTAAGTGCTGTGTCGAGCAAAGCAATAGATCTGTCAGCGGTGTTCATCGTACCAACGATGTGTAGATTAGATGGCAAGGAGAAGGCTTCACCTGAATATGGAAGCGAAACAGTCAATTCATTAAGAGCACCGATACGCTTGTCTTCTTCCAAAAGAGTAATGAGTTCTCCCAGCACCTTGGAGATATTAGCGCGATTGATCTCATCAATAATCAGTACGTGAGCAGGATGAAGATCAGAAGTTGCGTCGGGTTCAAGATAAGCCAACAAAGTTGGCCAGTTTATTCGCTTTGGATAGAGTTGATAAATCGATTGCTGTGAAAAGTTACTTTCATAGATGTCGCCAACTTCAAGCCCAATCTCGTCTTCTGACTGCCATCGCCACTCGACCTTTCTACGATGTGGGTAGCGTGCGTCTATTTCGAATTCATATTCGCCAGTTACTACACCGACGGCTCGAAAACGCCGATTTCCCTGACTGGCAACAACTATATCCCCCACCCGCAATTCGTTTCGTAGTTGGTTGATGAACTCTATGTTTGGGTTTTTACCTGTCGCTTCTGCTTCACCGGGTTCTTCTCGCCAGCGTTCAGCAATTGCGCGAAAGCTGCCGTAGGCGGCGTCAGACCAGTCTATTTCTCCTCCGTAGCCTAAAGAAATAATACCTTCCTCATAGGCTTCGGCGCGAATGTTGTCATCTTCCGGGTTCCAGGCCCGACCCAATGAAATCTTGAAAATCTTCTTGTCAGAATAGTCGCTTTGACTTGTCAACCTCGCGGGCCTTTGCTTCGCGCGTTCCGCGATCCGTTTTAGTACACCTGATCGAGGTGTCAGACGGAACCCCGCCGATTGAACCGCGTCGCTGTCTTCATCGCCAGTTTCCGGACGCAAACCTTCGACAAATTCTTCATAGCTGTAGTTTTGATGAAAAGTTACAAATTCAACGCGCTTTTCTGCCTGAAGCTCAGCATACCTTTTCATAAGCTTTGAACGTGTTGCCGGAACTTGTCCGTCGCATATGGCTACGGCCCGTCGTGCTGTTTCGTAGGTTTTGCCTGTACCCGGAGGGCCATAGAGGATTGTGTTCAGAGATTGCCGTTTATTACGAGCAACTGGCTCGACCGGCTCGTCATTCGATTCAACTGATACCGATGAACCTTGGAACGCTTGTGCAGTTTTTGATTTTTTTGTCTTTGTAGGTCGCCATTGCGCTACAAACTCATCCAAATAGAAATCCAATGGATCTGTTCGTTGTTTTTCGATCTCTTCCCGAAGCTCCAATAATTCATGATCCACACGTGATAGCTCCCACTTGTTGACTTCCCTTATCGGAACATCTCGGAGCGTAGAAACAATCATCTTTTTGTCTTTGAAGCTGCTAATGCGCTCGAAACTATCTGGGAAAACTAGGTGCGTCAGAATATGACGAAGCTGACGGTTTTCCCCATCTGCTACACTCAACAACCAGTCGTTAAATTTCCACGGTTCATTTGCAAGCTCACTTTTTTCTACTTGCGACTTTGATTTGAAATCACGCATTGCGTTGATGAAAAATACATACTCACGCCATCTGTGCGTGTTGTATGCCGTTCCTGTGTGACCGATTCCCCCCAGACACTCTTTGGTCAACAGGTGATGGCTCTCGTCCAAATCTTCATCCGACCAAGACCAGATTAGTTGGATATCTGATCTCTTCTTTTCAGGCGTGATCCGTGAAGCAAACAACAGCAGCAACCAAGTCACCTCAGCCATCAGCTGTTTGCCTTGCGATGAGCATCGCGAGAGTTGATCTTCAAGTTTCTCGTAGAAGTTTCCTTCTCCTTCGTCCAAGTTTTGCACAAAGTACAGATCAAGCTCGTCGAACAGTTCTTTTGTCCAACGGCTTTCGCCTGCCAAAAACAAGGACCCGTCCGTCTCAAGACAGTTCTGAACCCAAACACTTGCAGCTTCGTACACAGGCGCTGCGTGCTCATGCGGATTATATCGAGACATGCTACCTGGCTCCTCCGAGGACATTTTTGTTTTTCACACTGGTGGTAATGGGCCTAATTCTCAACCACAGGATAATATGGTTGTCCCCAATTCTCCCCGGGATGATCCATCATGATGTCAATGAATACAGGAACTAAAAAGGACAAGATGACCGCTCCGTCTCGGACTTGTTCCCGGTTTGCAGAACTTTTCCACGTAGATCCACCGTGAATCAGTTGGTTGCGTAAGACATAAAGCCGCTCAAACAACTTGCTTAAGACCTGAGCGCTGTCTTGCGCTTGTATTGCGTTCGTGAATGCGCGCGAGGACGTCACAAAGCGCCGCTCCCAATCTTCAAAACCTGGCTTACCGTTAAAGTGATGCCAAAAAGCGCTGAAGATGAATCTGTTGCTCATCAGGCTTCGTATTGGCCCTGAGAATTTTTTCCAGATCGCATCATAGATTCGCTGCTCATCATCCAGTGAAACCAGCTTTGAAAAAAATTCAGTGTATACCGTCCGCTCAGTGGCCGCATACTCATGGAACGCGTCTTCTCTAGCGTATGCGGCATTGAAAGCGATCCAAAGAAAAACAAACTGAGCATCGTTATCGTCGCTAAGCGTTTCGGCTCTCCCAAGCCAGCTTAGGGCTCTATGAACTCGCAAACCAAGGCCCTCAGGAAACCCATTTCGAATTTCCCTCTGCTTTGACTTCAAGTTGGTATGAGATAGATCCAAAGTCATTTTCCGACCTTTCGACACTTCGCTCGCACAGCAAGTCTGGCATTTAGCTCAGCATTTTTGTCACACTAATCAGCGTGCTGATACCTGGCGACTGCTAATTCAAAATGTACCAAAGTGACGAATTATTGTTCATGTATAGGCAGAAATTTGAAATTCCGCGATCTGGGCAAGATCCACTTTCTCATCGGTGTAGACTGGTGTGAATTGGAATACAATTACAGCACCGATAATACCTAGAACAAACTGTGTCAGAGCTTTATTCGCAAACATTTATTCATCCCTTATTTGGTTGACGAATGGTTCGAGTACCTTGATGGCTCGAACAGCAAGTCTTCACGTCTTCAAGTTGTGTTGCTCTTGAGATAAAACATTATATTGTGTGCCAGATTTTTTTTCCGTGCTGCCACTATTTGTGGCTCAGTTCATCTGATTTTTTGTAAATATATGAAAAAATGTCATATTTTAGGGGTTAAGGTGTTGATAAGACTTGCCGCAGAAAGCCAGCGGCTTTTTTGTGCAATTTAATATGTGCCAATCGTAATGATAGCGGTGGTATAAAATACATGCGAGCAGGCCATGAAATTTAGTCTCCGAACTCGAAGAGGCTTTGACCAAAGCGCAAATGCTCGCGCGGAAACATGAGAAAACTTCCAAGATTCACATCAATGAAATCAATGTTGAAAACGCAAGTTTGTAAGCGCCCCTACAACCTCGTAGGAATCCCCGCAAAATAGATTGAGCCCAATCATTTGGCAGCACTTTCACGTTCTCTGGCGTAGATTAAAAAGTTCGGTTGTGTCCCCATGACTAACTCAGCCTTGAAACAAGATAATTGATCGGAGGAAAAGATCGTGAAGAATTTGGTATTGATAGCAGCGGCACTGCCTTTAGTTGCGGCGTGTACAAATGTAGACGGAACTGCCGCGATTACGCGCATTGAAAGCCCGATTTGGCACAGCGCGACGCCTATGGAAACCAAACGCGCACATTTCACCAAGAAGTGCCAAAATTTTGGTTTTGTTCCGGGCACCCAAGAAATGACGCAGTGTGTAATGACCACTTGGCAGCAGTCAGAGGCAAATTCTGGGGCCGCTCAAACGGGTGCTGCTCTTATTGCGCTTGGCGCTGAAACATTGAATAGCCCGGCACCGGCCCCCCAAAGATCACATTGCACAGTGACTTCTACAGGCGCACGCTCAGGCGTTGTCGGGCACGTGAGTTGCTAGAAACGCCGCTACTCACCCACTGAGTTTATGTCCCTTCCTAGAAACTAACCGATGCTCAAAATATGACGCAATTCAGGGTTTACTTTGAGCAACGGTCTCTGCTCGAATTTAGGTGAAGTCGGCATAGGACAACTTGATGAAGCTAACTACTCGAATAGGGTTTCCAGCGGTGACCAGATCTGGTCGAGACGCAGGATTCGAGCAAATCAGCACGAAAGGGCCAAAGGTGCAGATCAAAGATCTTCTGGGGGTCCTAGCGCTGCTTGTGCTGCTTGTTCAGCCGGCTTGGTCAAAGGAAATGACCTTTGACATAATCTACGCGAACCACAGCAACTACGTGGTAGCTGATGGTGAGATAACTTCAGATACCCCTAATGTATTTCGAGAGTTTCTCAACTCAGAGCCATTTGATGGTTTCACCTTTTATATCGATTTGAACTCACGGGGTGGCAGCCTTTTTGGGGGCATGGCGCTCGGGAAAATGATACGGGAACAGGGGTTGATCGCGCGCGTTGTCTCGTATCGCCAGAGAACAGAAGGCGATGACTATTGGCGCCCCAAGGAAGAGCCCGGGATATGTATGTCGGCTTGTGCTCTCGCCTTCCTTGGAGGGGAAAGCAGGGAGTTAAGGGACGATTCAATTCTCGGTTTCCACCAGTTCAGCAGCGCGGCCAACGCAGCAGGCCAAGTAGCTGATGTCTATGAAACTGAAGTTATGACACAAACCCTTTCTGGAATTGTTCACAGCTACATTTCGTCTATGGGAATATCGCCAGACCTTTTCTCAAGAATGAGCATGACAATACCTGAGGAGATGTACATTCCGACATTTGAGGAGTTAACGTCGTTCAACATTCTGCCTGCCGATGCATTCAGCAATTTCACTTTGGAACCTTATGGTGAAGGTGTTTTTGCATACGCAACCTTCCCGGGAAATGTAGAAGGCAGAAATATCATCGGAAAAGTCTCTGTGTTCTGCCGAGCTGAAGTCCCATTTTTGCTTCTTTCGCTGCTTGAAGATCAGAAACAGATTGATGAACGCACAATGGGCCTCGCTCAAGAGATGGTTAGCGGTTTTTCCCTGTGGGCACCGCCCGGAAAACCAAAATTAGAGTATCCACCGCAGAACGTGCGTTTTTATAGTAACAGTCACGCCGTGGCGGAAATCCAAATTGACTCTCGCGGTGTAGATTTGCTGTCAGGTGAGGCGAAAGGCGTGGTTCGGTTACCCGGTGCACTTGGCATTAGCATGTATTTCCATCTTCGTCCGAATGAGTCGGACAAGCGCCTGATGAGGAGTGCGTTTCAGCTCTGCATTAGTGGAGAGCAACCCGAAGACGAGGGCCGTAGCAGCGTAAAAGATGATCTCGTCGACCGCTATAATGCGGAAGGAATTTACAAAAATTACCTCGCGGGTTGGTCGCTTCCTAACACGTCGGCGATGAGAGCAATGGAGAATGCCTACAGCTCAAAAATCGAATTTTACGGTAGTATGTTGAGTAAAACAGCGTTGTTAAAAGAAAAGCAAAAATTCGCTGAGCGTTGGCCAAATAGAGATTACACTGCCAGGGACGGAAGCTTCGATATTTCTTGTTCAGGGGACTTGTGCGTTGTCGCCGCAATGATCGACTGGTTTGCACATAGCCCTGACAGAGGGAAAACGGCGCGCGGTGTGGCTTGGTACGAATTAGGGTTCGACACAAAAACGGGGCAAATAGTCTTCGAGAACGGTGAAAGCAGGAAAGAGTAACGTTCAGGAAGCGAGTTTCATTTTGACGCCTGGAGTTAACTTTTTGGCAGAATCTATAAAGAAACCTTTCTCTCAAACCTTCATTTTATCAGAGGGTTAAAGAGGAAGGTTACTTGAAATGAATTATGAAACTCACATGGCGATTTCGAATTCTGTGCAAGGGGCAATGCTCCTGACATGGCTGGGATTTTTGATTTTTGGCATGACACGGAAAGCGTACGCACCAATTGATGGTTTGACGTTCTTTGGTTTTACTTTTGGTGTTCCACTTGTCTGGAAGGTGCTTGTTTCGTACGGAATTCCGTCGACCTTCAATACTTGGACCGAGGCGCATGCAGTCAACGCTCTGATGTTGATTGGGCAGGGCTATCTAGCCTACTTCGTCGGAACAGTCTTGGCGCGACGCGCTTCGATGCTAAACCGTGATTGGACCTGGGGCTTGTGGATTTTTTTGCCCTTCGCGGTGTTCATGCTGCCGTTCGTTGGTCCCAAGACACCAAACGTCAAATTTGCCTAATTCAAATTGGCCGGTTTGCTTTTCCAAGAGGGCGTGTTGATCAGCGTCCTCTGTTGCCTATACGCCAGTGCAAACCTGTAAATTCTGGACGCAGCCGACTAACATTTTGAAATCTGATCCCTCAGCAATAGGATTTTGGAAAATCGAATTCAAACTGGTGTGTTCATGGAAGTCGATGCCTCTAGGCTCACGCATTTAATCGGCGAGTTAGAAAAACTTTCTGGTGACAAAGGAATAGCTGAACGAGTGCTCAAGAAGAGTGGTTTGACGCGCAAGGACGCAGCGCCAAACGCCAAGCACTATGAGTACAAAAAAGAAGCTTTGTTTGTGAGGGAGGCCTGCGACGCTTTAGGCGACGTAACATTTGGAGCTCGGGCGGGTGCGACCTGGCGAGTTTCAAATAGCTTAACAGGCTACATCAGTAAGTATTCTAAGGACCTGCGAGCTGCTGTAGAAAACACCGCAAGGTTTCATGAGATCATCGATCCGGCTGTCCAATACATTCTGAAAGTATCCGGAAACGCTGCGTCTTTCGAAGTGACATGGAAGGATCCAAGCTACTCTAAATTCCATAGGCATACTGAATTTTTGTTGTTTGGAGTGTTGTCCAGAATGCGGGCGATTACGCAAACCAATTTCTTTCCGATAGAAATGCGGTTCGACCACGAGGTTAGAAAATCAGCTGAGAAGTTTCAAAAATTGGCGGGTTTCCCCGTCGTCTTTGGGTCGGAAAGTCTTGAAATCATTTTGCCGCTTTCCGCGCTAGACTTGGCGATACCGACCTATGATTTGAGACTGAGAGAGCATCTTTCTGAATATGGAGAGCGCCTACTGCGAGAGCAGGTTAACGGACATCAAACACTTCGATCCCGAATAGAAGGTTTGTTGACGACCTCACTCCCGGCGCGAATTCTGTCGGCAGATGAGGTTGCAGCCAGCCTCGGAATGAGCCCTAGGACTTTTGCGCGTCGTCTCAAAGAGGAGAGGCTCACATTCCGTTTAATTGTGGACGAACTTAGGTTTGATCTCGCAAAGACTTTTATGAAAGATGATATGGCGTTTTCTGAGATCGCATTTGCGCTCGGCTATGCCGACCAAGCCGCATTCTCCACAGCTTTCAAACGTTGGACCGGCGTTGCACCAAGGGGCTACTCACTGCTCAACTGATCCAGCTCTTTGATTGCGAGCTTAAATGGCGCGCGCAGGGGATGCTCGTTAGCACATCCTAAGAAGCCGAGTGCATCAACAGGCAAATTAGCCGATTGTGTTTCTGAAAACCCTTCTGTTGATTTCCTGTCTGAAGTCGTTGATGGCGCAGAAGTTCCTAGCTTTCAGTGAAAGTAGGAATTTGCCCGGAACTGGCATGACAAAAAAAGCTTTTGGCCGCATCTCGCAATTAATTCGGGAGAGAGTGGGTCAAATGCAGACCAGTTCCGCTGTATCGTCGAACAGGCGAAGCTCGACGGCGAGGAGTGCGGCGGGATCAGGGGGCGTGGCACGCAACAGAACACAAATGTCTGCGTAGCCCCCCCGCCGATCACCTGTGGTGTGCATTGTTCAACAAATGGAGAAGAAATAGATGCTGCGATTGGCATTCATAATTTGCTTCTTTTCGGCGAGTTCGCTTTCTGCGGGGAGCTTACAGGTTCGCGACGCTGATACCATCGTAGTGAACGGTACACCTGTCCGACTACAAGGTGTCGATGCACCCGAACTCGGCAGCGTCGCTGGTAGGGATGCGAAACGTTGGATGGTGATGTTTTTGAATGGCAAGACTGTTGAGTGCAAACTCAACGGAGAACGAACGTACGACCGGTATGTGGGCGTCTGTTATGCGGATGGGCAAGACGTTGGCGCCGCGGTTATATCTGCCGGCCATGCATTGGATTGCGCACGATACTCTGGTGGTCGCTACCGTCATCTGGAAACATCCGCGGCAAAATCTCGACTAAGACGCGCAAAGTACTGTTGAACGGCACAATTCCTCAAGCCTCTGGCAGGAAGTAAAAAGTCAATTCCTAGAGCGGACTTATGTAAATCAAAGGTTTACGTGAGGTCGCTGTTATGAAGGAAGAAGTAGAAAACTCTGGAACCGAAAACGTAGGCGGGCTCGCCTCGGATTTCGTGGGTCAATCTGACGTCAAAAGTCAAAACCTCGGGTACGCGCGGAAGCTCATCCGGCTTGCCTGGGGAATTGAGCTTATTCTAGTGTCTGTCGGTTTGGGAATTGCATTCGCACAGGCTTCAAGCATGCCAGAGGGCAGTGGATTTGCGCAGACGTTTCCAGTCTTCGGCGTTTTTGTTGTTCTTGCTGCCGTAGAGTTGGCGAAGATTCCGGCAGCGACTGTTGTTTTTCATTCAAGACGCTGGGCGCGTTTGTTCGCATCCGTTGGGCTATTGGTGGCTGCACTGATTTCTTTCGAGACAATTTTCAACGGATTCGAGAGGTTTGTTCACGTCACAACCACGCCAGTAGCAGAAGCCAAAGCGGAACTAAGGGAAATCAAAGGCGAAATCAAAGCTTTGTCGGAAGCCGCCTTGCAGGATGAACTTGATGGAACAAAGATCAAGGAAGCTGATGCTGAACAATTGGAGAGTCTTCGCACCTCGTTGGCCCTGCGAGAAGAGGCACTTCAGCGTGCAAAGCAAAGTCTTGAGAGCTTAGAGACAAGAGAACTTCGTTCTCAGCTAGAGCGCGTGATCCACCAGCAAACAGAAGCTGGCGATGCGGCCGCAGACGCATGGCAAAGCGAACAAGACAGCATCATGTCTCGCCTTAACGGATCAGCAATCGACCAGCAAACTCGGGCTCAATTGAATGCCCGTATGAGAAGCATGCCGGCCAAGCAGACAGTTATCGCAGAAGCCCGCGCACCATTTGATGCCGAGATCCAAAAGCTAAACACGGAAATCGAAGCGTCCATTACAGAACCTGATCCGCAGGCGCTGGCAGCGTTGAATGATGCTCAGACCGCAAGGAACCAAGCAGCCGAGCGGTTGTCAGAGCACGAAGCCGAAAGTGCAGTGCGGGCTGCGGAGCGAGTTGAAGCGCTTGCGAAAACTCAGATGCATGCTGCCGAACGTGGTGCCAAAATTGAGGTGTTGGAGGAAAAAGCGGTTACGAAATCCGCCGATGTCGAGGAGCTCTCCAACCAGTCTCAAATGCACCGTTGGGCGTCGTTTGTCTTTGGTGTTGAGCCGTACGAAGTTTCCGAAGACCAGGCCAAACAGATTGGTGCCGCGTTTGGGGTATTGCTTGGGGTCGTGGGCGCTTTGACCGGAGCAAGTGTTGCCCTCTATGCCGAGTGGTTTCGCGTACGTGGCGTGAAACCTGTCGTGCAACGCGTCGAGGTGCCGGTTGAAGTCACTGTGGAAAAAGAAATTGAAAAGCCAGTCGAAATCGAGGTGCCCGTAACGAAGTTTACCTACGTACCTGTTCCTGTCGGAGAAAACGTACAGGGCGCCTTGGATGCCATCCTCGAAGCCCTTCCTGAAGAAGCCGCAAACGAACTAAAAACTCAGCTCGCGGCTTCCCAAAAAGATTCTGATAGTGAGGAGATTAGCTATGCGCACGCTGCATGATACGCAGATGCTGGAATCCGTTGTTCGGTCCATGTCAGACAAGATCGCTGAACCAGCAAGACAAGTTCGCGAAGCATCTGCTCGTCTCACCAGAACAGTTGAAGCCGAAGCTCAAGTTAAAATCGAGCACGCCGCCGCACAGTCCAAGCGTCGTGTCCTTATTGCAGAGGGAATTCGGTCCTCACTGATTATGATTGCTGCCGCAGTTTTAGTTTTAGCGATTGGTTTTGCTGTCAGTTGGATAATGCAGTCAGAGTCCGAAGTCCAAGTAACAGAGGCCTCCGATGCGACTGCCACTGAAGTCAGCCCTTGGCCCGCTGTTGGAACTAATGAGAAGTCCGTTGATGGAGGAGTAATCACAACCGACTTTACTATTTTCAGGGAAACATCAGTCATGTTGGGAGGTACAGAATTTCCTGTGACCGCCGGGCATTCCTTCAAGCACGAAGAAGACAAGAACTTCGATACAGCCTGGTGCTATTCGAACATCTATGCGGACGGGTTGAATCTAAAAATTAGCCTCGGGAATCTCGATCCAGGTGGAACGCCGCAACAAGCTTTTGTGTCGAATGCTACCCTGTCAAAAGCCGGGATTTCCAAAGGTGAAGCAGAAAAGCTCTTCCGAAATTGTCCTTGGCTGAACGGCAATCCTAATACGGCTCAAATACCTGAAAGGGGCAAGAAATACAGTTTTTCCGGAGAGGTCACTGCGGAAAGCGTGGACGCTTTGATCAATGCAATTGGTCAAGGCGCGAACGTCATAGAGTTCTCATCTCCTGGAGGTTTAGTAGACGAGGCTATCCGCGGACATACGGTTCTTCGCGACGCAGACGTAAAAACCATTGCGACTGGTCCGTGTGCTAGCTCGTGCACTTTGCTTTTTCTGGGAGGCGCAGAAAGGGATGTGGTTGGAAGCGGTTCAATTGAAATTCACCAATGGCGGACAGAAGTTGGTGTGTCGGATGAGGCCGACTCCCAACTAACCTCAGCCATTCTCGTTCACCTGTTTTCAGCGGCAGGGGTTTCAGAGGAGTTTTTTGTGGCTGGAGCGTCTACACCGGCCGACCAACTTTACAGGTTATCCCGAGCTGAGCTGGTAAATTGGGGCGTCGTGACACAGTGATCAACAGTAAAACGCAAGAAGTCGTCAACTTGACATGTCGAGATGTCAATATTATTCAGCTCGTCATGACAAATGGAATCACACTTGAAGAACTGAGCGAAAGAACTGGGGTGGAACCTCGAACATTGCGCTCATGGATAAGCGAAGGACTACTTTCCTCGCCAAGCAAATCGGGGAGAGGGGCAACCTACCCTGCAACAAATGTAGAGCGAGCCAAGGCAGTTTTGACGTTAAAAAACTTATACGGCATGACGCTGGCAGACATTGGACTCCGGTTCATGACGGCAACGGAAGAACAGATAGAAGAATGGGCCGAGGAGTTGCCGACCGCAACCAGATCGCGAGGTTCGGCGCGGGAATATCTCAGGAACATTGAGACACAAAAGGAGGTTCCGCTCGCGTACAAAATGGCACCGATGCCGCGCGCAAGATCTGATGGCCAGCACAGCGAAGAAAGCCGCGATCTGTTCGGTGACAAGAAACCGCGTTTCAGTGAACGGCGGGAAGCAAAGCGCCTTGAGAGAGAAGAGAGCCTTGCCAGTATCGAGCAACTGATCGTCAGTTTGGAAGAGCTTTTCGAGGGCCCAGCACCTCGGCGTGCCCGAGGCATGATCTGGAACCGGATCTCCATCACTCCAGACCTGGAGCTTTCGATCAGAGGAAAGCTTGAACCAAGAGAGCGCGCATTATTCGAACAACTCGCGGACCATCTCCGCGCAATACTAATAGGAGGCAAGAAACGTGACTGATAATAATATTGAACTGAAGTGCCAATTTGACCGTGAGCAGTTTTGGGAACGCGGCGACTCCGTTCGCTACTTGGTGGCCAAGGTAAGAGCCTCGGATTGCAACTCGTCTTCTAGACGCGAACGGGAACCCATGAACATTGCTTTGGCAATTGACGTCAGTGGCTCGATGTCAGGTGGAAAGCTTGAGGCAGCAAAACAGGCAGCGTTGGGCCTTGTGCCGAAGCTGTCAAGCCAAGATCGTTTGACGCTTGTTTCCTTTGGTTCGGACGTTGTTACTCACCTGGATGCTGTTTCGGTCGACAACAAAAATTTGCCAGAAATCGAGTTTGAGATTTCGCGCTTGCGGACGCGTGGATGTACAAACTTGAGCGGTGGGTGGTTCCAAGCTGTTGACCGTGCCGCCACCGTTTACGAGGCGGACTCCAGACTGCCGCCACGGGTCATTATCCTAAGCGATGGGCACGCCAACGAAGGCGTTACGGATCCTTTTGAACTCCGCCGGCATGCGAGCGAACTGCGCAAAAGAGGCGTAACAACTTCAGCACTCGGTATTGGAAATGGATACGATGAACAGCTGCTGCGGGGCATCTCTGAAAATGGAGGTGGAAGACTGCATGATGCCGAATTTGACACCGAGATTTCATCGGTTTTGCTCGGGGAGCTAGAAGACATCTTCTCTACCGTGGCCGACAACGTCGAAGTTTCAATTCAGTATCCAGCTGGGTTTCACGTAGAAATCCTCGGCAAATCCTCATCTCTTGGACACGCGGGACGCTTGAATGTCGATTTGGGGCCCCTTCAAAACGAAGTAGAACGCGCGGTGGTAGCAAAAGTAACTTGTCCGACGTCTGCTCATAAACAGCGATTTGAATTCACAGCGAGCGTTTCTGCCAGATCAGTGGGAGGCGGCGAGCCATTTCAACCGCAATTCAGTACAGCCCTACTTATGGCTGCGGACAGAGGAGAAAACGCAAGGTGTCCAAAATCATCGGAAATTGCGTCGATAGTCGCAACACATTGGCAGGCTCACGTATTGAACCGCGCGGGGCAAATGAACCGAGATCGAGCGTTTCGGGAGGCGGCCAACTACGTTGAAAGAGAGTTACGGTATTTTGAGGCATATGTTCGCGAATTGCCGGGAAGCCGGGAACTGGTGCGTGGCCTAAAAGTACTCGCACGGCACGTAGACCGTGATATTTCTCCAAGAATGCACAAAGAAATGACGCTCAGTTCAGAGCTTGCGTTTCATCGCCGTGCAGACCACCGTGGAACCGCAAAAAAATCCTGGGTGGATCGCATGGTCGGTGGTGATTAAAAAACTCTCTGAAAACCAGATATTCCGAGCTTTTTGCGCGTTGTTTATTGGCGCGCAAACTCGGCAGCATCGACGGCGAAATCCAAATGTGAGGCTTGCCATCGGTCACCCTCAAAACCTCGATCTCAATATAGAAAGATTGCCTTGGAAGGCGACGTTCCTCAGGTCGCAGATTAGGAAGTTGACGATGGGTTTCGGTAACTTGACGTATTCAAAAACGTCGACGGTAAGCTGTACTAGCAGTCTGGGTCTGTATCGAGTTTGCCCCAGAGATCATCAACCAGATCTGAGAATCCATCATTAGAGGCCTCCTTGGGCAGTAGACCAGCTCTTCGCCGGCATTCGACCTCGGCCATTAGTTCCTCCTCCGTTGCTGTCTCAACCACATCACATCGAAGAGCTCCAATCTCGTCCGCTGTCCACGACTCAAATTTGTCAGCGTAGAAGCCCAGGGAATACGGTTCGTCATCAGATATCTGCTTGATCACAGCATTCCAATCTTCGCTCTGGTTCGATTCCTTTTCGACCCTCTCATCTAGTTCGCGGACAGACTTGCGGATCATCGGCGGCAGCTCTGCCTCAACGCCTTCTTCGCCCGCGCCAGTTCCCGCAAGCCAAAGGTCTGCGATCTTGCGGACGAGCGCCCAGGCCGTCTGATTTCGAGGGTGGCCGTAATATCCGCAGACACCGCAGGTCATTCGATCTCGAACACGCTTTTTTCGAACGCCAAATAGCCGGTGCCGTTTCGGATGGCGCTTGGTCGCGACATCATGCGCGCACCAACAACACAATGTCGTGTACCAGCCGTCCAACAGCTGGGTCTCGGCAGCGTTTGAGCAGCGCTCACAGGTACGATTTGCTCGTGCAATCGTGGCGATGATCATCGACTGGATGTGTCGATCATCACACCTGTGGTAGATGCGGAGCTCTCCCAGCTTCCCCTTGATCTGGAGGACAAAGGGGTAGGTGGCACCCTTCAGATCGCAGTATTCCTTAACCTCTGTGAAGAGCGCGGTGACCAAGCCGGACCAGCCTTCGGGTGTGCGTCCGAGGCTCTCCTCGACCGATTGCTTGATATCGTTGAAATCAATTGTGTTCGTGACGTCGTCCGCCATGTCGGACACCTCCTAAGGATGGTAGGAGGCGTCGGAATCGAACCGACTCGTGCACTCTAATCTGGAGCAATTACAAGGATATAAGCCTCGCCCGCATACCAATGCTGCCTCCCGCGGATTTCGCGTGGGTTATCGACTTCAGGCCGATATTCGATGGCAGTGGATGCGTGTGAACGTCATGACCGCAAGCTGAACCAGTTCGCATAACCATGTCAAGACGGAGCGTGCTGCACTTCGAAATTCACCGCGTAGTTCTGGGAACCTTCTAGCTTAGCGTGTGCCAAAAAGAATGAAGCATCCTATTTTGCGGGCCAGTACAGCGTCGAGTAGTTCTCAGACAGCGAAGCGATTCGATGCCCTGTGATCCAGACTCGAGCTCAGAAACTCCGTCGATAGTTCGCTCTGAACCGACGCGCGTCTTTTGATCTGCGTCTGACGCGCTGTGTTCTGGAGAAATACAAAAGTCTTGATCTGACCAAACGTCAGCGGCAGCATTGACCTGCATCTTTCGAAAAATGGAGATCCCGGTTGCAAGACCTTGTAAGCCTCATTCCATTTAGCGTCTCGAGTCATTTGTGACGATACGTTCCTCACCTGAGCTGCTGGCGGTTTCGAGGCGTTGGTATGAAATACTCAGAACCAAAAAGAATACTGACGAGTTGCAGGATTTTCTGTCGCAAGCAGATGAACTAAGGTTCGTTGGCACAGGCGAAGGTGAGTTTTGGAGCGGGCAAGCAGTTCGCGATGGGGTTAGCGGATTTTTTGCGGAGATCCCGGCACCCGTCGTTTTCGAAGAAGTTGAAGCTGAGGCCTTCGAAAACGGAGAAACGGGATGGTCATCCTTCGTCCATAAGATTCAGTTTGTCGGCTTTGATGAAGCCGTCTTTTACCGCACCGTTCTGATTTTTGTCTTGGAGGGTGCGGCCTGGAAGATCATCAATCGCCACGCTTCAGTACCCACTCCAAATATTGAACTCGTGGGTAAAGAACAGCTGGCCATCCAAAAACTGGTGGATGCTGCGCGTGAAGATGGACCCGAGCTGGTCCAAACCGAAGGTTTGGCTTCGGTACTTTTCACTGATGTGGAGGGCAGCACAACGTTGGCGGAGGCGTTGGGCGATCAGCGTTGGTCGGTGCTGATCGAAAACCACTTCCAAGTCTTGGCGGCGATCATCGAAAAGTATCATGGCCAGTTCGTGAAATCCCTTGGAGACGGAACGTTGTCCGTCTTTCCGTCCGCGAAAGAAGCACTAACGGCCGCTATCAAGATTCAGGGGGCCATTGCATCGGCTTCCGAGGAGCCATCTTTCGGTGTCCGGATTGGGATTCATACTGGTGATGTCGTGCAATCTCGTGGAGATTTTTTTGGCACTGTGGTCAACAAAGCGTCACGCATAACGACCGTTGGTGCGGCGGGCGAGATACTCGTTTCAGATGCGACTCGTGCCATGGTCGGAGGACGAACCGATTTCTCTTTTTCTGAAATAGAACCCAGACTCCTTAAAGGTCTACGCGGTCACCACGTCTTGTATCGGTTGGAGTGGCAAGATTAAGTCTTGGGGGCGCCGTAACTCCGGTAATTCGCCTAGTCTCCTTGGGGAGCAGCACCGCAAGTTGTTTTGAGGTTCGCAGCACACCTCACATCGCCAGCAGTTCCCGGTGAATTGCGACCATCGCCCAGGTGTCGCGCGTGCAATACGCCACAAGATCAGAATAGACCTTCTCGCGCTCTGGATCATCCGGTTCGGTCAGTGTTACGTCCTTCCAAAGGCGAGACGCGCTCGCTCCCTCTTTGATGTCCAGATCATCGTATGAAAGTTCTGGCAAAAGCGCTGGAAGAACGGCCTTGATGGAGGCGCTTCCCTTGAACGCGGGATCGTTGATCACTTCATCCGCAAACGGCTTCATCAGATCAACTACGCGGGCGTTTAAGTCTTCCAGAAACCCAGCGTGCTCTGGATAGGTTTCCGCCATTTCCGTATTGCGCGATTTCTCGAACGGCGCATACCAAACCACTAAAGAGCCAACGTCTCCTATGTCCTCACGAAGCCTTTTCAGCAAGGCTGGCATCGGGTTACTGGCGTCTCGGTGGAGATACTCCCTGTGCTCAATTTCTCCGCCAGGCTCACGCTGGATATGCAAGGAATACTGGAAAGCCACTTGCTGATAGGGACGCGTTCCGTCCCAAGGTGGCAGCAAACTCTGAGACGTCTCGTAGTCAAAAAAATAAACCGGATAGACAATCTCGCTCAGAAACCTGCTCAACTCCTGATGGTCGATTGTGCGTGCACCGTTTGCCACTGCTCTCAAGTAGCGCTGTGTTGACTTGCCCAACACAGATGGATCACTGATCTCGTCAATCTTTGTGATCCCGTCTGCGATGAGTGCGGAGGCTTTTTCCGCGTTCATGAACGGAAGGCGGTGGATGCTGTCTTGCGCGATTGGAGGGTCGAGCTTCTCGCGGATCTCCAGCCATTCACCGTAGGATTTAAGGCGCGCACGTTCGGGGGACGGATCAGGCATCGTACCGCTGGCAACGACGCTCAATGCCTGATCGATACGCGTGCGTGTTTTTTCGAGCTGCTCAGTCACCGCATCCGTGATGTCAGTGATGCTGACAAGCTCTCGCGGATTGATTTCGCCGTTTCTGACGTAGTCACGGTTCACATGTGCCACTTCGCAGCGCGCAATGGGGAACCCGGCTGCCTCAAGCACGACACGCTGGAATGCGAGATCAAAAGTGTGCTCGGGCTTTGCAGAAGTCCCGCTCTTGATCTCTGTCAGAACGTACCCATCGTCACTGCGGCTCACGATGTCGGAGATGCAAGTTATGGTTCCATCTTCATAACGTCCCTGCGCCACTGCGTTTGCACCGTTTCTCCAAGCCTCCAAAGTACGCGCGGGCAGAGCCTGGTATTCTGAAAAATCTGAAAAACCGAGGTGAACGAGATCACCAAATAGCTCCTCAGCAAAAGGCTCAAACGCGTGCCCCTCGTCAAAGCGCGCTTGCAATGAGGGGTCAATCGGCGGCAACAGATGCCTGGCGTGTTTCTTGATCCATAGCCAGGCTGGGTGCCTAAGAAACATCATGTAATCTGATTTGGATAGCATCGTTTAATTTGCATCCCAGAATTGATGAAACCAGTGGAAGACCATCATGGTCAGCTATTGAGAGCAACATTTCTTTGGTGCAGTCGGCGTCACCACTCTACCAAAGCCTCATGTAAATCGTACCGAGAGCTCGGTGTCCATCACGCCACCAAAACCAGCTGACCATTCTTCACCCGGAGACACTGGCCATGCGTCTGTCAAAGTACCGGTTGTAACCAGCTCGCCTCCCTGAAGCTGGTCGGCTTCGGAGAGCAGAGACACAAGATGAGCCAGGACTTCAATTGGGCCTCCAAGCGCGTTTTCACCTTTGCCGGACCCGATGGCCTTGGTGCCCTTGAACAATGCTAGTGGCACTTCGGCCAAGCCGATCAAAACATCATGCGTCGCCGCGACTTTGTCGCCAAGAACAAGGCAGCCGTGCAATCCTTGTGCTGCGATTGAATCTTCGACTGAGAATTTCCAGTCGGGATAAATCGATTGCACGATTTCAAACCCTGGAGCGACCCACTCCACGCAACCTGCCAACTGTTCATTGTTCATTTCAGCCGTCGGGGCATAGCCAAGGCCTAGTACGATTTCTGGTTCGATTCTCGGTTCTGAATAACTTGCCAAGTTTACCGGCTGATCAGTCGAAAACAGCCCATCTGCGTGGACCTCTCCCCAAATGGGTTGATCCACACCGTAAACAGGCCAAATCGTGCGGTTCGTGAAGCCGACTTTTCGGCCGACTCTCTTTTTGCCCTGAAGCTCTCGGACGCGACTTGCAAGCGAATAAGCGTCATCCAGTGTTAGCTTTCCTGCCTCTGAAGACAGTTTGGGTATCTGCTGGCCAGAGGTCAGGGCATGAGCGATTTTCTGAGCGTTAGCTTCAAGATCTCTTGTCATATTCGTACTATACTCGCCGACGGCTGGATTGCGATACAAGCAAGGTTCTGAAGGACCAGAGTAATGATTTTCGCCCAAGTCTAGCTCCAAGACCTACAAAGTGTCTTTAACTTATACGGCAGTTTCGTACCAACGGCAGATGTTCGACATAGTCGGGGCAACGACTGAGTTGCGGACAAAGTGAGTTTTCGCTGCAGTTGCGCAAAAGGCCGCTTCCGGAATCCTTGCATGGCCCAAAACGGTCGTTTTCACCGATGACATAAACGCATGAGCTTTGGCTAAGAACCGGACCTTGGAGGCATCTCTATCTGTACCCAACCGCCACATGCACGGCGTCTGGGTAAACCAGCCGATCCCCTTGCACGTAGTCTGAGAGGGCTTCCGTAACCTCGTCGATCAGTGCTTTCTGGGCCGTTTCAGTAAGTCCAGCAAACGCACCTGCAATAGGCATTGACGCTAGATGTAAAGGTACAAACTCCGGCGCGAGCGGCACGTCAATCATGAGCTCTTGTCGATGAACTGCCACATTGGTGAACCCTTGGGCACTCAACTGATCTCTGAGCTCTTCTAAAGACGGTGTTTGTCGTTGTGCGCGTTGCTTACCCGCAATCTCAGCTGAAATGTGATGCTCGACTGCAGCGCAGATTGCATTTGTATATGGGCTATGCCCGTCCCAGATTGAGAAAGCCATACGTCCGCCTGGAACAAGTAGCCGCAAAAACTCTGAGAGAGCTTGCGGCTTGTCGGGGAAGTAGTGATAGCCGTGCTGCGACAGGATGACATCGTAAGTCCCGGGCGGTAGACCGCTGTCGCAGACATCGCTCTCGATCCAGTTGATGTTGAGGCCATCCGCCAGTTCTTTGGCCGTTGCAAGCATTGGCCCGTTAATATCGAGGCCGTCTACCCTTCCATTCGGCCCGACTTTTTTCTTTGCCATCCGCGTCGTCACGCCTGTTCCGCATGCAACATCCAAAACATTTTCGGACTTTTGAAGCGATACCAGATCAATCAGCGCCTCGGCCCACCGACCAAACCAAAGGGGCACCATGACCTCTTCGTAGATTTGTGGGCCATTGCCCACCAGCTGGAATGTCACGGCATTCATCCTTTCTGGCTGCACGGATTGGAGCACGATACACAGCAGCGAACTCGGCGGTCAAATTTCTAAGAAGCCCGTGACAATAACCCGATGACAGAACCCTCTGGTCAAAAACGGTCGTTTGTGAGCGCTAACGTTCGATCAACCAAACCGCGAGCACTTACGTCGAGTTGATCATACGACAAGCGCGCGTGTCTAGGTCGGCAGTGCAGACAAAGCGGCCATTGCTCTGGAGGCCTGCAACGGCCGCATTTTAGGACTAAGTCTTTCGCATCAAGTGCTATTCGGTTGATAACCTGGCAAGCACCACCTTGAAAGCGGCGCCGAACTCGATCCGACCATCTGCCTTGCGGTATGGAGCGATGGCCGAACGATGCGCTTCATCCACCGCATCCTTGCCTGCCAAGCTTATTGCTTTGGCAGCTACGCCAGATGCGGCAAGACCCGCGATTGCAGCCGGTTCATCGGGATAAGACCAAGGACTGTCGACATCGAATACATCGAATGCTTCGAACCCGCCGTTCTCAACGAACTGACGCAGAACTTCGTCATCAGACAAAGCGAACGGGCCCGGTGCGTTGGGTGGCGGCGGCGGCAATAGCGGCTTCAAAACTGTCACTACCTCAGCTGCTTCCATGCCGTCCGGGTTGCCCCAGGTCGCGATAGCTATTGTGCCACCAGGTGCAAGGACGCGTTTCACCTCTGAAAGAGCCTCGGCGACATCCCCGGCATATTGGATGGCGTTGAAACTTGTCACCAGATCAAAGCTGCCATCTGCAAACGGGAGTTCCTGCAAATCCCCTACGTGAAAGGCCGCTGCCGGTAACCGGGACTGGGCAATGTCGATCAATGCACTTGATGCATCGAGACCAGTAACCACCGCTCCCAGCGCGCTGGCTTTTGCGGCCGCCATTCCTGCCCCGCAGCCGATATCAAGATATCTTGTCCCCTCGCTCACGCCAGTATGGTCGAGAACCGCGTCAAATACAGGTGCAATGGAGGCCTCCTGATACTTGGCCCAATCCTGCGCCCGATGGCCCCACATCTCTCCGTTAGCGACCCCTGTCATAGGGCTGTTCTGTGTCATCGTTTTCTCCTCACTATGTGATGACCAACTCAACCATGGTGGAGTTCTGCTAGAGTAGTGCGTGGGAGGTACTGATGCCGGTACTTCAGACGTACTAGCCCAAGTGGCTTTGCTGGCTATGATGTGGGGGTGAGGAGTTTTTCATGAACGTTAAACCATACGGTCTTCTGTGCCCAATTTCCCGTGCCAGCCAGTTGCTGGAACCAAGATGGACTATTCCAATCCTGACTGAGATTTGGGCCGGAGCCACCAGGTTCAACACATTACGAAGACGCCTCGGCAGCATCTCCCCCGGCGTACTTTCACGGCGACTTTCGGAGATGGAGCACAATGGTCTAGTTGAGCGTGTCGAAGACAAAGCAACGGGTGCCGTGGACTATTTCCGTACGCCGAAGTCCGAAGCGTTGGAACCTGTCATCAAAGCGCTCGGGGTCTGGGCACAGCAGAACATTGAGGCAGAGGTCGCGCTCGCTGGAACACTTGCCTCACCTATGATGTGGAAGTGTCAAAGCGTGCTCCAGGTAGATGCTCTGCCTGACAAGCGATCCGTGATCCGCTTTCATTTCAGGGATGAGCCAACGGACTACGACACATTTTGGTTTTTGGCCCAGCGGGGAATGCCTCCTGAACTTTGCGTCCACGATCCTGATCTCGACGTTGACCTATATGTTGAAACAACATTGGTCGCGATGGGCGGCATCATCATGGGGCGAACGACGTTGGCAAAGGAGACGGAGCTGGGGTCATTCTTCCTTAGTGGTGATCCGCGACTGGCGCGGACATTTCAGAACTGGCTGCCTCCCGCACCCTACGCGAAGGTTCCTGACATCCTCCCACTGCGACCGGAGTGAGAAACCCGGACACTCGCTGAGCCCGGAGCATTTGGGAGGTTTGGGCACGCAGCAGCCGACCGAGCCATAAACCTCTCAGCAACTTCTGGGTGCACGTGGCTCCGGTGTGAGTTCCAAAAACGGTCGTTTTTGGCACATCGTCCTGCCCTAACGTAAGATCAACGGCTTAGCCGTGTCACAAACCCCGTCCAAAACCTCAGAGGTTTTGGCAGGTTTTTGCCCGCAGCCTGAGAAGCCGCCTTTCGAGCATAGCGCAGCATCAGTCTTTTTGGGCTCAGAGCGGCCGTTCGCATTCATTGTCGCGGAGTCCGCATCCAGCCCAAAGCAGACCCACAGGCCGGAGAAGTCTTTGAGATCCATGTGGCATTTCTCCTGCGCGAATAAATTTGCGCTGATGCGCGTTTGTTTGCTGTTGTTGTCCAGGCATCTCATAACTGACGCGTTTGCGGTTTATCGCCTGCGTGCGAGTGAAGTACTTTGATCGGTCAAAAGTTGAAGACTGCCAATCAAAGCGCACTTATGATTGAAGGGCAGTGCTCTAAAGTTGTAGGACCCGTACAGGAACTATCTTAAATTGAGCGCGTACTTTGGAACGCGCAAACTTATGGGCAAATCGTGCAAAGTTATGCGCAAGTACCGCGCAGAGTTTTGGGCAAAGCTCCAAGATTTTCTTTAACGAAATCAATGTAAACAATGCAGCGTTATGAGCGCACCTACATCGTTGTCGAGCGGCGAAAGCTGTCTTGTAAAGGCTGAGCAGGGTGTAACTGCATCGAGTGCTGTTCAATGGCTTAAAGGTCGGAAGGAATATTACCCTTCAATTTGGGAAAAGCCGGATAACGTTACACCAATCTTGCCCAGCATAGATTTCGAAGATGAAGTGGTTTTCGTTCCGGTGGCTACCGATAACGCTTATTTCCATCCTCGTCTGGCTCGAGGCGGTAAATTCACAATTGGAGCCAAGGGGGAGGAGGTTCAGTATGACTCCTATGACGAAGCGCTTTCCGAACTTCAGAAGATGGCCACTCCGCGTTGGCGTCGCCCTAACGGAGCGGGAAACTGGGGCATCGTTTCCGGACGGGATTGGAAGAGAGTCGAGCGTCGCAAACTGCCCGTAACATAGTTTGGCGGATTGGACGCTTCGCACTCGGCGCTCCGCCACTTCCTTGTTGTTTCATAGCGGCAAGAAGTCAGAATCCACCACAATTGAACGGTAATGAAATCGCCGACCCGATCAGGCGGTTTCATCAAAACTAAACCTAGAGGGTAAGCATGGCACACCAACAGTGTTCCGACTGTCTTCGGACAGTCTATATGGATGATGATAGAGAAACAGACTACCCAGATGCTACTGGACTTTGTTCCTCTTGCGCGGAAGAACGGCGGCGGCAGGAAGAGGACTATTGGGACGACTAGAACCTGACATCACAGGTTGAGGCTATGTGTATGGAGTTTCATCAAAACTATACCGCCTTTTTAGTCCACTGGTGTCTTTAGACGGACGTCGTTTCAGGTTCATTGCCAATAACCTGTGGCAAACTTTCCGCAACCAAGTGTTGAAGCTTGCTAGCTTAGATGTACTTATAGCTGTAAGGCGCTGGCTTTGGGTCAGTTTTGCGAGCACCTAACTACAGAAGTCAGAGTGCTTTCGACTCGGAGTGCAGGCTTTTGGGCAAATCGTGCAGAATTATGCGCAAACGTCGCGCAAAGTTATGGGCGAGTACACTTGAATTTCATGAATAAAATCAGTGACTGGAACGCAGCGTCATGCGCGTCCCTACATCGTTTTGTGAGAGTTTTGTAAAGTTGGCCCTCACCGATCCTAAAACGGCAGTTGCTGTCATTGCCATGTTCTACATTGGACCGTAGGCTGAATAATAAACGGGGTAGAGCATGCACGCTATAAGGTGGGTTATTTTATCGGCTGGATTTATCGCTCTAGCCACAGCGTCGTGTACAGATTTGTATCCTGACGCCGATGTCATGCCCACTCGCGCTGATGGGGCAGCCTTTTTCTCAGAAAACTGTACTTCTTGTCATGGTGTGGATGGTAGAGGCGGTGGCCCGGCAAGCAGCGGTCTTTCCGTTGAGCCAACAGATTTGACAACATTGAGCGCGAAGAACGCAGGCACTTTCCCTCAAGCACGGGCCCTAAGCTACATCTATGGCGACCCAGGAAACAGCCATCTTGCTCGGGTTATGCCGGAATTTGGTGGGGAAATGGCGGAAGACCTGGTTCCGGTTGAAATCGAGGGTGTCTTGACGCCCACCCCGCGCGAGTTAGCAGGGTTATTGTTTTTCTTAGAAGGCATCCAACAGTAGATTGGTGTTCTTGGCGTTAGGTCAGTAATTGATCGTTTGCCGGTGTTCTGGACTTGCACCTTTTTTGACCCGGTGACAATTGCAGGCCCAGCATTGTGAAGCGCCGTGTTCTGCTAGGCGTAAGCAGTCACTCAAAATCATTTGGCCGAATTGGCGTGTCGAGTCCAATTCTGGCAGACTGCGAGTTGAAATATGATTTATGTCAAAGAGTCGAGCGCCTTCACATGCTAAATTTCGAATGTTAAATAGTGAAGCTGTTCTGAGCTCGTTGCTGCCTGTCCCCATCAATCGGTTTTGGGCCACAGGATAGCAAATGTTATATGGTAGAGGACCGACGTTGACCGGGGGAAGATGTCGGTCCATTTCTGTTGTAGTAAACTCTCGTGTTGCAAAGGACCTCCGGCTTATGAGGCACTTTATGATCGTTGCAAGCATGGGCATTAGTTCGGTTGCAACGACGTCTGCGGCCGATGAGTTTTCGGACCTTGGCAAAGACTTCTTTGTTGAGCATTGCGCCAGATGTCACGGAATCGATGCATCTGGAAAAGGGCCTGACGCAGCTGATTTGAAAACTGATCCTGCTGATTTAACAAAGATTTCCGACCGTAGGGGAGGCGTGTGGCCCATGTTGGAGGTCATGTCGATCTTGGACGGTTATTTGAAAGTTCAAGAACCTCGCGATGACATGCCAATAATCAACGAGTTGAACGACGGCCCTACTGTCGAATTCGATACGGGGAATGGTTTGGTTACGCGTATTCCTTCCAGACTAATCGAAGTTGCTGAGTATTTGGAGAGTATTCAGTCTCCGAAGCCGGAACGATATGTTCCGTGAAGTTCTGCTCCGCATATACGTATGCTAAAGAATGCTACGTTGGGCGGTTTCCGTAGTCGCCAAGAAGCAACGAATATGAGGATCGCTTTGTGGACGATGTCGTCGCGGTCTGGCCTAGCGTGCTTCAGTATCAGGTCTCGCGCTTCACAGCGGTCTAATCCAAGACTTCTTGTAGTACCTCACCGCTCGCACCATTAGGACGTGCCGTGCTCAATATGCTGACAGTGTGGATGCGAGAGCAGTCGTGCAAACACGGCGTGCGACCCGTTGCGGTTTTAAGTTCGGTCCAGCAAAGATAATCGGCACATGTGTGTCACCGCGCCACGGTGACCCGTGGGTGGATGTGACAGACAGACCATCGAAGTCCGCGATGAACCAGCCGGGTTTGAAGATTACGTATATGTTCCCGGATCGGGTGGGGTGGTAGTTGTTGCGGACCAAGCGCATGATGTCGGTATCGGGCAGGAGGTTTGCTTCGATAGCCGTACTGGGGACGGCGAATGCCACATCGGGAAAGGATAGAAGCTCTTCTGCAATGGCTGACTCCAGCGTGGGTAAGTCAATATCACTGCGAGCCAATACTTCGGGGGCGATATTGAGATAGGGGTGATTATAACCCTCAAGCAATTTCCCGGTGATCCCAAACCGCTCCTTAAGCCTGGCTATCTGTTCCGTCGGGTCCCATGTGTCCGGAGCAACAAGGCCAGTTCGGATGCCAACACTCTCTAAATAGCCCGGCGCATCGGTGGTGCCGTGGTCCGCCGATAGAACGATCAAAACGTTTTCCAGCCCAATCCGTTCGTCAATAAACGCGAAGAGATTCATGAGAGTCTGATCGAGGCGGTATATCGTGTCCTCGGCTTCAAGACTGGAGGGGCCAAACACATGGTTGACGTAATCCACGGACGAGAAGCTAATCGCCAGATAATCCGCTACCGCGTCTTGCCCGATATCCTCGGCATCAATCAATCGTTTGGCAAATTGCGCCGTCAGATCGTCACCAGCGGGACTAAGCGTTAAAAAGGTCGTAAAGTAGGGATCTTCCAGCGGGTCAAACCCATTTTGCGCCGAAGAATAGCGATGAGGAAAGGTTGTGCCGAACCCGGCGACATCCGTCTCCCATGGTTGGTTGTCACGGTCGCCAAAGAGATAGGCTTCCTTTGGGTGCATCAATTCCCAAGAGGTTCCTTCAAAGGAGGCGCTTGGCGATGCGTCATTCCAGGCGGAAACCCAATCCGGGTATTTGTCGTAATAATACGAGCTTGTGACAAAACGGTTTGCGGCTTTTGAGAACCAGAATGCTTTGCCGCTTTGTCCCGCCATTGTAATAGCCCCACGGTCTTTGATTGAAACTCCAAAGACCTTGGCCGCACCAGCAGTGGAAGCGCTTAATTCGTCCGAAAGAGTTGTAACAAGCATAGCGCGTGGTGACCGCCCATCTGTGCCAGCTGCCGCCTGTGTTGGGTCAATTTCAATGTCGTCATTGACGCCAGCGCCATCTCCAAGGAGCGGAGCGGTGCTGTCTTCAACGTTGTAAACAAGGCGGTCTAGGGTTGTGTCGAACCAAATGTTTCCGATCATCCCGTGCACTGCCGGTGTTGCCCCGGTGGCCAATGTGGCGTGCCCGACAACAGTCTCTGTATTGGCATGGCAATGATGGGCGTCCACATAGTGTACACCGTTTTCAAGTAAATACTTAAGGCCACCCTCCCCAAGATTCTCAAAGTAGCGTGTCGGTAGATCGCCCCGAAACGCGTCAACGGTCAGCTGCAAAACGAGACGAGGAGGTTCTTGTGCATACGCAGGAGCGACTGCAACCAACCACAAAGACAAACAAGCTCTTAGTGTTTTGGTCATAGTGTTTCCTTTCGCTGTATTGCGCAGCTGGTTAGCGGCGACCGCAATTGCGCGTTAGAACAACCCGTTTCAATACCAAACTGATAACAAAAACGCTTCAAGTCTACTTCTTCCCACCTATCGCGAAAGAGCCTGCAACACCCAAACCGGTGTTCATACAAACAATTGCTTGGCACTGAGGTGTCCGGGTCGGTTTTGATCCAAAACAAGGCTTTGAGTCTTTTAAGACACTAAACTCTGCGCCAGAAACCCTGTTTCAGGTGAAACGCTATGACCAAAAGCCTATCGGTTTTTCTTATTTTGGCTGGTTTAGTAATTGCTGGTGCGTTGCTGTATGTCGTTGTTGCCGAGGATGGCGATGAATTGCCGGTTGGGTTTGTTCAAGGAAACGGGCGGGTTGAAGCGGAACAAGTCGAAATAGCACCAACTAATGCAGGTCGGGTTGCGAAGGTAACGGCAACAGAGGGCAGTATGGTTGCAGCCGGTCAAATCCTGGCCGAAATGGACATAGACGAGCTATCTGCGGCCCTGGATCGGGCTAGAGCCGAAGTAGCATTGGCAAATCAAACAAAGGCCGAAGCAGAAGCGCTCGTTGTGCAACGCGAAAGCGAACAGCGCAGGGCTGAGCAAGAGCTTGATCGTGCCACGGCGTTGCTGGAAGGACAAAATATCTCCAAAACTATTTTTGAAGATCGCGATACCACTCATAAAGTTGCTACAGCAGTATTGGGCGCCGCCAAAGCCCGAGTTGCAACCGCAGAAAGCCGTATTGCAGCCGCTGAGGCAGAAGTGCGCAGGATCGAAGCACAGATTGAAGACAGCGCTCTAGTGGCACCTTTGCCCGGACGCGTGCTTTACCGGCTTGCAGAACCCGGAGAGGTCGTTGGCGCGGGCGAACCAATCCTGACTATTCTTGGCCTTGAGAATGTTTACATGGAAGTTTTTCTTCCGGCGCGTGAAGCCGGACTTTTGCCCATTGGAGCTGAGGCTCGCATCGTGCTCGACGCTTTGCCGGAATATGCGATACCTGCATTCGTGAGCTTTGTTTCTCCCGAGGCACAATTCACTCCCAAACAGGTCGAGACCCTGGATGAACGGGAGCAACTGGTTTTTCGCGTTCGCGTCCGTATCCCAATAGACTTGGTTGAAAGTCGGATCGAGCACGTCAAAACCGGTCTGCGCGGTGTCGCGGTGATCCGGCTTAACCCAGCCGTTGCTTGGCCTGAGACGCTGGAACAACGCATCCCAGCAGAGCTTTTCGAATGAGAGTAGAGGGTGAAACCAGCGATATTCGAATTTCAGGTGTTACGCACCGCTATCGGAAGCATGTTGCACTGGATTCTATTTCGTTGGAACTGCCAGGCGGCCAGCTTGTGGGCTTTATCGGGCCGGATGGGGTGGGAAAGTCTACACTGCTTGGTTTGATCACCGGCGCAAAGAAACTGCAATCCGGCAATATCGACGTTCTAGGCGGCCCGATTGGCAATTCTGGCCATCGACACAGGATTTGCCCAGCCATCGCTTTCATGCCGCAAGGGCTGGGTCGAAACCTGTATCCGGAGCTGTCTGTACGCGAGAACCTCGAGTTCTTCTCAGGTCTCTTTGCTCAAGGGCATTCAGAGCGGGATGACCGTATCGCAGCGCTATTGGCTGCGACAGGGCTTGCGCAGTTTGAAGACCGTCTGATGGGCAAGCTCTCGGGTGGGATGAAGCAAAAACTAGGCCTTTGCTGTGCTTTAATCCATGACCCCAAACTTTTGGTTTTGGATGAGCCAACGACCGGGGTCGACCCGTTGTCGCGTCGGCAGTTCTGGGCTTTGATTGATGCAATCCGAGCAAAAAGCCCTGAACTGTCGGTATTGGTTTCAACGGCGTACATGGAAGAAGCCGACGGTTTTGACCGGATTGTCGCGATGGACGCGGGTCAAGTCATCTTTCAGGGGAAGCCCGCCGAATTGAAAGGGAGTGATGTCGACCTCGAAATTGCATATCGGCGTCTGAGATCACAGGAGTTGCCCGTCGAATCGGAGGGGAAAAACAAAACGAATGTGCAGATCGAAGCAAGCCCAGTGATAGTTGCGCGTGGACTGACACGACGCTTTGGTGATTTCACGGCCGTAGACAACGTCGACTTCACAATCAATCAAGGAGAGATATTCGGGTTTCTAGGATCAAACGGTTGCGGCAAGTCCACGACAATGAAGATGTTGACTGGCTTGTTACCTTCCAGCTCAGGTGAAGCACTGCTGTTTGGCAACCCTGTCGATGCATATGATCGAAAAATGAGGCGTGAAATCGGCTACATGAGCCAGGCCTTTTCCTTGTATGGCGAGTTGTCGGTCCATCAGAACCTACAATTGCATGCGCGGATATTTGCAATTGCCGACCGAGAACAACGTGTTTCGGAACTCACTGAGCGCTTTGGGCTCGAGGAACACCGGCATACGTTGGCGACGGCACTGCCCCTTGGGATCAAACAGCGACTGTCGCTAGCCGTAGCAGTGATCCACCGCCCGCGGGTGCTAATTCTCGACGAACCAACATCCGGTGTGGATCCAGAGGCGCGCGATTCCTTCTGGGATTTGCTGATTGAGCTCTCTCGAAATGAGTCGGTTACAATCTTTGTGTCCACTCATTTCATGGGCGAGGCGGAACGCTGTGATCGCGTTTCTTTTATGCATGCTGGTAGAGTTCTAGCGGAAGGTACTCCGGCTGAACTGATCGCTATTGAAGGGGTGGAAAGCCTTGAAGACGCTTTCATTTCGATATTGGAAGCAGCAGAAAAACCAGTCTCTGTTGTCGCGCCAGAAGTAGAATTTGGGACTAAATCCCAAGCCAGTCGAAGGGATTTCTCTCGTGTATTGGCATATGCGCGGCGCGAAACCGTTGAAGTAGCTCGTGACCCGGTGCGTCTGGCTTTCGCGTTTCTGGGTTCTGCTATTCTAATGTTAGTTTTTTGCTTTGGAATTACGCTGGATATAGATGAACTTGAATTCGCGGTACTTGACCTTTCTCAGGGGCCGGAGAGTCGTGCTTATTCGGCTGAATTCGCCGGATCGTCCTACTTTAAAGCCACATCGCCGCTGCAAAGCGCCAGCGAAGGGCGCGACCGTCTAGTGGCAGGTGAGGTCTCTCTGGTTGTTGAGTTGCCACCTGACTTTGACCGAAAGATGAGTACGGGTGAACCGACCCAGATACTTGCAACTGTAGACGGCGCTATCCCATTTAAAGGTGAGACGGTTGAAGGTTATGTTTCCGGATTGCACCAATCATTTCTCTCGGAATATGCCCATAGCAATGGCAAAACCCAGATAGATATTGCCCGGATCGAACCCCGGTTTCGCTACAATCAGAGCTTTGAAAGCATCGCCGCGATGGCTCCGGCAATGCCTGCTATCTTACTGATTATGTTGCCAGCTGTTTTGACTGCTGTAAGCGTAGCAAGGGAACGAGAGCTGGGGTCAGTTGTCAATTTCTACGTGACACCAACCACGCGGCTTGAATTTCTAGTCGGCAAACAAATTCCATACATTTTGATCGCCTACGCAAATTTTCTGCTTTTGGCCGGAATGACAGTTTTTCTTTTCGGGGTACCGTTAAAAGGAAACCCTTTCCCTTTGGCTGTTGGCGCCCTTCTTTACGTTTGGGCAACAACATCCTACGGGTTGTTGATCGCCACAATGACATCCAGTCAGGTGGCCGCCACGTTTGCAACTGCCATCGCCTCAGTTGTCCCAACAATCCAGTTCTCAGGTCTGTTGCAACCTGTTTCAACGCTTGAAGGAGGCGCACAAGTGGTTGGCTCTCTTTGGCCTTCCTCATATTTCCTACACCTAAACGTTGGAGCCTTCACTAAAGGTTTGGGGTGGGAGGCCCTTGCGCCAGACATTCTGGCCCTCGCCTGCTTCGGACCAGTTCTGACACTGATCGCAGCCCTATGTCTTCGGGCGCAGGAGAAGTGAATGCAGCGCTTCTACTGCATATTCTGGCTAGGCTTGAAAGAAGTGATGAGCCTGCGCCGTGATTGGGTGATGATGGCATTGTTGGTCTGGTCGTTCACGCTGGCCCCGATCATGGAAGCAACGGGAGTGGCAAGTTCTGTAAACAACGCCTCGATAGCGTTTGCGGATGAAGACGACTCGCCTCTTTCTCGATCACTTGCCACAGCGTTTTTCCCACCAGAGTTCCAACCGGTCGTCCTAATCGAACCCGGAAAAGGACCAGCGTACATGGATGCTGGGCGCTTTATTTTCGTTGTGGCTGTGCCCCCCGGATTCGAAAAGGATCTGCGCGCAGGGCGCAGTCCGGAGATTCAAGTTCTTATTGACGCAACCGCTATGGAACAGGCCGGTATTGGTGCAAACTACATCACCAGTATCTTGAGCGCTGAAATACATCGCTATGCAATTGGTATCGATCTAGTGGATGCTCCCTCAATCAGTGTCATCCTTAGAAGCGCCTTCAACCCAAATAGAGATACTGTACGTTTTGCTGGTATCGTTGCTTTGATCGGCCAGATCATGTGGCTCACAACTATATTGACCGGAGCGGCAATGATTAGAGAGCGAGAGCACGGGACTATTGAACATCTCCTTGCCATGCCGCTTGCCCCATTTGACATAGCTATTGCTAAAATTTGGGCGAATGCAGCAGTGGTTTTGGTAGCGGCTGGTCTTTCACTAACATTTGTGATGCAGGGTTCTTTGGGTATTAGTATCGCTGGATCCAAGATGTTGTTTTTGGTTGGCACGGCGTTGTTTCTTTTTACTGCGACGGCGCTTGGGGTGTTTCTGGCAACCATTGCACGCTCTATGGCGCAGTTCGCGCTTCTGGTCATGTTGATTGTGCTGCCAATGCTAATGCTGTCAGGTGGCGAAACCCCAATTGAAGGTCAGCCGGCGTGGTTGCAGGCAGGTACTTTGGTTCTGCCGTCACGCCATTACATGTCAGCAAGTCAGGCTATTGTTTTCAAAGGCGCTGGTATTGAGACTGTCTGGCCGGAATTCGTTTGGATGACGTTGTTGGGAATTGCTTTGTTACTAATGAGCCTACGGCTTTTTCGGCGTTCTCTTGCGCAGATCAGCTAGCAATCCAACTTGTTGGCTGTGACAGATTGGAGCGCTAGCTTCAATGTCTCTAGTCATATCGGCATTATGTGGGCCGACGGCTGGATTGCGATGCAATCGAGGTTTTGAAAGGCCATAGTCGCAAACTCAAAGGTTTGCACTGAAAGTGTCGAAACCTTCTGAATCAAATGGGCAAGTCCAAGGCGTTCAAGCGACAAAATTCTCCGCCCGTTTCTGAACCGAAGTTTTTTTACGCCACAACGGGTACACACAATAGAATTGGACAGGCCAGATGAGACTGTTAATGAGGTTCAATTATGGTGACAGGCGACAGGCTGTCGGCAACTGTAAAGCTGGCGGCATTCTTCAATCGCTAACTTGTCGTGATTGTTGGGCTATGGCGATGATCAGCCAGGCTTCGCCATGAAGTCCGCGAACGCTTTCTTATAGTCTGGATGCCATCGGCTGAGAGGTGGGCGATTTTCGATGATGTCTCCCACGCTCCAAGCAATGCGTTTCTCATCGATATCGCGTGAAACGTCATTGTCGGGGCAAAGGATGTAGAAATCCCCTCGGTTCACGCTTTCAACAAAGAAGTCGACCGCCTGCTCAGCGGTCCAGGCGGAGGCAGGCTTCTCGGGCGCGGAGATCATGCCGGTATAGACGAATCCTGGGACCAGAAGATGCGCGGTAATCTGATGACCTGGGCCCGTTCTGAGCTCGTGGGACAGTGCCTCGGTAAAGGCTTTGAGAGCCGCCTTGGAGACATTGTAAGCCGGGTTACCTGGCGGTGTCGTGATGCCTTGTTTGGACCCTGTATTGATGATTGCGCCTGGTCTGCCACGAGCGATCATGTTTGGCGCGAAGACCTGGGTGCCGTGGATCGGACCCCATAGGTTTACACCCAGCATATTGTCCCAAGCCGCGGCGTCGCCAACTGTCGATGAATTGCCTCCGACACCGGCATTGTTCATCAGAATATCTGTCCCTCCGTAGCGGTCTGCCACCATCCGCTCCAACGCCTCTAACTGCGCACGATCACGGACATCTGTCTCAGACGTCATTACATCGGCCGCGCCAGCGGCAGACACTATGTTTGCCGCGGCCGCCAGTTTCTCGGTGTCTCGATCAACAATAACAATGCGCATTCCCATTTGCGCGAACTTCACTGCGGTGGCGAGGCCAATGCCGGAAGCACCCCCGGTAATCACGGCCACAGAGTCTGAGGTAAATGCGGGGTGTGTCATCGGCTAAGCTCCTCCTAAGCCCGTGTTGGATCGAAAGGTCCGGAAAATCCAGACCGGCCTGGTGATATTAGGCGGCGTCGGCAACGTTAGTCTTCAGCTTGATAATACCTTCCAAACCGTAGGCGGTGAATAGCGCCTAGGTCGCCTTTTCTGCTTGTAAGCTTATCGGAATGACGGGGTCTGCCATGCCACTCTTGTCCACTTCATTTTGGAGTTTTTGCTGCCCAAGCGTGGTTTGGGTTGAGTTTTGCCAACTAGAATGCACTTTTGATTGAGTTTTGGTGCGTTCAAGTTGATCGAGCTACGCTAAGTCAATCGACAATTGAGCGCGTATAGTGAACCGTGCAAACTTTTGGGCGAATCGTGCAAACTTATGGGCGACGACACCCAGATTTTCTGAATAAAATCAATGATAGGAATGCAGCGTTACGCGCGTCCCTACATCGTTTGTGGATGATGACAGAAAAACAGATTATCTGGATGCTACTGGATTTTGTTCCTCTTGCGCGGAAGAACGGCGGCGGCAAGAAGAGGATTATTGGGACGACTAGAACCTAACATTGCGGGTTGAGGCTGTGTGTATGGAGTTTCATCAAAACCATACCGCCTTTTTAGTTCCCTGGTGTCTTAAGAAGGACGTCGTTTCAGGTTCATTGCGGACAACCTTTGGAAAATTTCTGCAATCAAGTATTGAGACATGCGAGCTTATATATACTTATAGCTGTAAGGCACTGGCTTTGGCTCAGTTTTGAGAGCACCTAACGACAGAAGCCAGAGTGCTTTCGAGTCGGAGTGCATGATTTGCCCATAAGATTGCGTGCTAAAGAAAGCCCATCGAACAAAACAGCTCCAATGACTTATCTGCAATGCTCAAATGCAGCTTACTCCCAATCGCCAGCAGACGAGCGCCACGTTTTAGCGTCCGCATCCCAAGTACTGGCGCTGAAGCAAGGCGTTGGGTTTATTCCGTCGCAATTAGAGCCATGTATATCTGCGACGACAACGCGTTGACGCCCAAAATCAATGACCGTCCAGCCTTGGTTGAGCAACGAGTGCACCTCCTCTTCAATCAAGAAGTGCGAGACGCATCCGCCAGTTCCGCAATATAGAGATGCGGCGCTTGAACACGCAAAACCAGATTCATTCAGAACCCAGTCGCGTTGTAGGTCTCCGTCGAGATCGACCCTCTCAACCG
>NZ_WQGF01000018.1:0-69074 GCF_013034545.1 Ruegeria sp. HKCCA5763 | reverse complement strand
CTCTGCAATCGCGCTCGCCGCACTCGTTATCTTTTGGCTATGAGTCCTGAGCCTAGCAGCTCTGATGCTCGTTTTGGTTATCATAGCGCTGACTCTATCGGAACTCTCAGAAACTAGAGCGGGGCTATTGAAAATCTTTATGGGTGTGGGCGCCTTGTGTTTCTTTGCTATTTTGGCGGCGCAGTTTTTTGAGAAGGACGGCAAACACAATATGCGTGTGAATGTCTTGCCGGGAAATCTTAACGAAGTTGAGCACAGCGCTCCCCCAGACCTGTTGGTCGACGGTCAGAGTCTTTCTTCGGAAGCAATATACACTGTTGAAGACGACTTTGTGGTTGTGATTGATATGGAGCCGTCAATATCTACTGCAGAGACGGCTTTGGCGAATCTAGAACAAAGATTTGAAGATCAGCTTGAGATCGCTCAGGAGGAGCACAGTATTGCTTTGGAAAGACATAGGCTAGAGTCGCAAAAGTCTCTCCAAGAATTACAGGAGAAAATCTCTATCGTCACAATAGAGTTGGAGAAAGTGAAAGCAATTCAAGGTGCCCTCGCTAACCTTCAAAGTAATTCAGCAAGTACTGATCAGCTTCGATTAACGAGAGAGTTAGAAAAAGGGTTTGAGACATTTCTTAGAAATGTATCTGGTGTCATGGAGCAATAGAAGAAACAATTTTACAGTTTGAGGAGTGTAAAGATCACGACAACCAGGCATTCTGCAGGGTGAACTGTGTGGCTACTACCGCTTCCGCCTCTTCACATTCCCGCCCCGCTGCCCCGGCCTGCCAGCCGTTGACCGTCCGCGCGACTTCACCGCGTCTTCCGAGGCTTTCTCGACCGCCCATTGCCGTGCCATGGGGTCGTCGGCGACGGCCAGATCGACCGCTTCCAGACGTTTGATCTCGTCCCGGATATTGGCGGCCTCTTCGAATTCCAGGTTTTCGGCGGCCTTACGCATCTTCTCACGCAGCCCGTCCAGGTGCGCTTCCAAATTCGCCCCGTGCATCGGTTTGTCGATGGTGGCGGTGACGCGGTTCATGTCGACGTCGCCTTCGTAGAGACCGGCCAGAACGTCCTCGACATTTTTCTTAACCGTCTCAGGCGTGATGCCGTGTTCTTCGTTATAGGCAAGCTGTTTGGCGCGGCGGCGGTTGGTTTCGTTCAGCGCGCGCTCCATCGAACCGGTGATCTTGTCGGCATACATGATCACCCGACCATCGGCGTTGCGCGCGGCACGACCGATGGTTTGAACCAGAGAAGTCTCGGACCGCAGGAAACCCTCTTTATCCGCGTCCAGAATGGCGACCAGACCGCATTCCGGGATGTCGAGCCCCTCGCGCAGCAGGTTGATGCCGACCAGCACATCGAACGCCCCCAGCCGAAGGTCGCGCAGGATTTCGATGCGTTCCAGAGTGTCGATATCCGAGTGCATGTAACGCACTTTGATGCCCTGTTCGTGCAGGTATTCGGTCAGGTCCTCGGCCATGCGCTTGGTCAGCGTGGTGACCAGCGTGCGGAACCCATTGGCGGCAACTTTGCGCACTTCGTCCAGCAAGTCGTCGACCTGCATGGAGACCGGGCGGATCTCGACCTCGGGGTCCAGCAGGCCGGTGGGGCGGATCACCTGTTCGGTGAAGACGCCGCCGGTCTGTTCGATCTCCCACTTGGCGGGGGTGGCCGAGACGAAGACGGATTGCGGGCGCATGGCGTCCCATTCCTCGAACTTCAGCGGTCGGTTATCCATGCAGGACGGCAGGCGGAACCCGTGTTCAGCCAGCGTGAATTTGCGCCGATAGTCTCCCCGGTACATGCCGCCGATCTGCGGAACGCTGACGTGGGATTCGTCGGCGAAGACGATGGCGTTGTCGGGGATGAATTCGAAAAGGGTCGGGGGCGGTTCACCCGGAGCGCGGCCCGTGAGGTAGCGCGAATAGTTCTCGATCCCGTTGCAGACGCCAGTGGCTTCGAGCATTTCCAGATCGAAATTGGTGCGCTGTTCCAGCCGTTGAGCCTCCAGCAATTTGCCTTCGCCCACCAGTTGGTCCAGCCGGATGCGCAGTTCCTTTTTGATCCCGATGATCGCCTGCTGCATCGTGGGTTTCGGCGTCACGTAGTGCGAGTTCGCGTAGACCCGCACTTGCTCCATCGTGGCAGCGCGTTCTCCGGTCAAAGGGTCGAACTCGGTGATCTGTTCCAGTTCCTCGCCGAAGAACGACAGTTTCCACGCGCGATCCTCAAGGTGGGCGGGCCAGATTTCCAGTGAATCGCCCCGCACCCGGAACGATCCACGCTGAAACGCCTGATCGTTGCGGCGGTATTGCTGGGCGACCAGATCGGCCATCACCTGCCGCTGGTCGTATTCATTGCCGACTTTCAGATCCTGCGTCATCGCCCCATAGGTCTCGACCGAGCCGATACCGTAGATGCAAGACACTGACGCCACGATGATCACATCATCGCGTTCCAGCAGCGCCCGCGTGGCCGAGTGGCGCATCCGGTCGATCTGTTCGTTGATCTGGGATTCTTTCTCAATGTACGTGTCCGAGCGCGGCACATAGGCTTCGGGCTGGTAGTAATCGTAATACGAGACGAAGTATTCCACTGAGTTTTCGGGGAAGAAGCCTTTGAACTCTCCGTAAAGCTGCGCCGCCAGAGTCTTGTTTGGGGCAAGAATGATGGCTGGGCGCTGGGTTTCCTCGATCACCTTGGCCATGGTGAAAGTTTTACCCGTGCCGGTTGCCCCCAGCAGAACCTGATCGCGCTCGCCGTCCAATACGCCGCCAGCCAGTTCCTTGATGGCCGTTGGCTGGTCGCCCGCGGGGTTGAATTCGGTGTGCATCACAAACTGCTTGCCGCCTTCCAGTTTCAGGCGCGCGCGCACATCTTCGGCGGTCAGTTGGGTTTTGTCGGAATGGGCGTAAGGCATCGGCAGGCTCCGCAATCAGGCCCCTACATTTGTTCTTATTTTGTCCGTCTGCAAGGGCTGATCCAGAATCATTGTGCTCTACGCGGCCTGATGTCTTGCGACTGATGATTCATCGAGATGCCTCGCCGTTTGATGTATCTCTGGTTTATCTTAGACTAATGACAATTTCTGACATCAGTGTGGGGGTAAAAGCCGCGACAATTGCAATCTTGCCCCCGGGCACGCTCTGACGCATAAACAGCTCAGCCAAGTGAGTACGGAGAGGCGACATGCGCGCACGGATTTACCAGCCTTCGCGAAACGCGATGACTTCGGGGATGGCCAAGACCCGCAAATGGGTTCTGGAATACGCCCCGGCCTCGGCCCGTGAAGTTGATCCGCTGATGGGCTGGACGTCGTCCAACGATACGCAGACTCAGGTGCGCTTGAAATTCGACACCAAGGAAGAAGCTTTGGATTACGCCAAGGACAACGGCATCGAAGTTCAGGTCAGCGAGCCGCACAAACGTAAGCCAAATCTGCGTGCCCGTGGCTATGGCGAGAACTTTGCTACCGACAGGCGCGGTCCCTGGACTCACTAAATGATCGACATTCGTAAGGCCGACCCGACCTCGGACGCGCTTCGCGCCGTGGTAGATGCGCATTTCTCCCATAGCGAAACGGCAGGCCCTGCCGAAAGCAACCATACAATGGATGCTGAGTCGCTGGCGGGGCCCGGGATTCGGTTTTGGGCGATTTACGAGGGTCAGCAGCCCTTGGGGTGTGGCGCGTTGAAGATGCTGCCGGACGGAACCGCCGAGGTGAAGTCCGTGCACATTCTGGCACAGGCGCGGGGTCGTGGGTTGGCGCGACTGATGATGCAGCACATGGCTGACATTGCGCGCGCCGAGGGGATTGAAGCCCTTGTTCTGGAAACCGGTGCCGCACATCTGGCGGAATATGATGCGGCACGTAAGCTCTACGAGGCTTTGGGTTATTCCTATTGCGAGCCGATCTTTGGGTACGAGGCCGATCCCAACAGCGCATTCATGCGCTTGCCTCTTGAACCCTGCGGGTAAAACCAGCAAGAAGGGCGTAGCGGTCCCTTAGCTCAACTGGATAGAGCAGCTGACTTCTAATCAGCAGGTTGAGGGTTCGAGTCCTTCAGGGATCGCCATTTTCACAAGTTGCGCACTGAAGTACGGCTGCATCTGCGCTTGCAGCCGTGAAAAAGCCCTATAGCAAGGCGGCTCTGACGTTTGCTGGCCTGTGTTCTTGCCAAATCAGAGTTAGCCAAGCCATCAATAGTTTAGGAAGAATAAAGGGGCTGGACGAGGGGGTCATGCCAGCCCCTTTTAAGGGGTCACAGAGTGGTAGTGTGTGTTCCTTAACTGAAACGTACCCTGATTCACCGCGTTCGGAAATTGGGGGATTCCCGTAGATGCGAAAATACGCGGATTTCGGCGTACACGGCATTGCATGAAGACTTCCCCAGGCCCCTTTAGGGCAATCGTTTCGAGAGTTCTGTCGCGAAATCTCAAGTCTGTTGAAAAAAAATATTGCAACCGGTTGCAAAGAGAATCATTGTTACGCCCAATACCAAGATTCGGGAGAGTTGCATGTTGAAGGTAGGTTTGCTGGGCGCTGGGCGCATCGGACGTGTACATGCGCAAGCCATTTCGGCCCATTCAAACAGCAAACTCTGTGCAGTCTCAGACGCTGTACCGGAAGCGGCAGAAAGCCTTGCTAACGAATATGGGGCGCAAGCGCGCGGATCGGATGAGATCATAGCAGACCCCCAAATTGATGCGGTTTTGATCGCAACCCCGACGGATACGCATTCCGACCTGATTGAGACGGCGACCGCTGCTGGCAAGGCGGTTCTGTGTGAAAAGCCAGTTGACCTGAGCCTGGACCGTGCCGTGCAATGTTTAAAAACAGTGTCCGGGCGGGGTAAGCCTGTGATGATTGGGTTTAACCGGCGATTTGACCCGCATTTTTCGGCGCTGAAAGAAAGTTTGGAGGCGGGCGAAGTCGGCACAGCCGAGCTGCTGTCGATTACATCATTTGATCCTGCGCCTCCGCCGGTCAGTTATGTAAAAGTTTCAGGCGGGCTGTTTCGGGACATGATGATTCATGATTTCGACATGGCGAATTTTTTGATGGGGGATGTGCCGCATACCATCTCGGCCGTCGGATCGTCGCTTGTCGACGCCGAGATTGGTGCAGCCGGCGATGTGGATACCGCTGTGGTGACAATGACTTACGCAGATGGTCGTATTGCTGTCATTAAAAACTCGCGCCGCGCGGCCTATGGGTATGATCAACGGGTCGAGTTACTGGGTTCCAAGGGCTTGCTGCAGGTACATAATGCGCTTGAAAATACCGTGGTCAAATCAACGGCCGAGGGCGTTGTTGGGGCGAAGCCAACCTATTTCTTTCTGGAACGCTATATGCCCGCTTACCGGGTAGAATGGGCTGCTTTTGTCAAAGCTGTTGCGAATGGGTCGGACGTGCCGGTTTCGTTGAAGGATGGCGTTGCCGCGCTTGCCATGGCCGAGGCCGCCACCCTGTCAATGCACTCCGGGAAACCGGTTCGGATGGAAGAAGTTTTGAAACCGGTTGCAAAATGATCGAAATTCTTCAAACTTACGTCAGCTCGGTTTTGCGCCGCAGCCAATCAGATTCGGCACAGCCGGATGATCGGGGCTGGTTCCCCGACGGAAGATCAGACTGAAATCATGGGAGGAACCTGAAATGAAGAAATTTGTGAAAGGCGCGCTTGCTGCCGGGGCTCTGGCCCTGGCCACTCCTGCGTTTGCGCAGGAAATCGTGGTTGTGTCACACGGCCAGGCCAACGATGCGTTTTGGAACGTTGTGAAAAACGGGGTCGAGCAGGCCGGTAAGGACGTCGGCGTGAATGTGGAATATCGCGCGCCGGAAACCTTTGACATGGTGGCCATGTCGCAATTGATAGATGCAGCGGTGAACCAGGAGCCTGACGGCCTGATCGTCTCGATCCCGGATGCGGATGCGCTTGGCCCCTCAATTGAACGCGCGGTTGCCGCCGGTATCCCGGTGATCTCGATCAACTCGGGTTCGGATGTCTCGAAAGACCTAGGTGCGCTGCTGCATGTGGGTCAGGACGAATTTGACGCCGGCAAGGCCGCTGGTGAAGAACTGGCAGCTATGGGTGGCAAAACGGCGATCTGTGTGAACCACGAAGTGGGCAACGTTGCGCTGGACCTGCGGTGTGCAGGTTTTGCGGAAGGTTTCGGTGGTGATGTCGAAGTTCTTCCGACCTCGAATGACCCGTCGGAAATCGAGTCGAAAGTTGCCGCTGCTCTGGCTGCAAACGAAGCGGTCGACACTGTGATGGCATTGGGTGCAAGCTCGGCCGGTGAGCCGACCGTTGCAGCCGTCAAAGGCTCGGGCCGGGATGTAAATGTTGCGTCCTTCGACCTGTCGGCCAACTTCCTGCAGTCGATCGCGGACGGCGATGCAGCATTTGCCATCGATCAGCAGCAGTATCTGCAGGGGTACCTGTCGGTGAACTTTATGGGCCTGCACGCGAAATATGGCCTGATGCCCGGCGGCAACGTTCCTTCGGGTCCCAACCTGGTGACTCAGGAGAAGGCCGCTCAGGTGATCGAACTGTCTTCGCAGGGCATTCGCTGACCCATTCCGGAACCTGAACAAATCGGGGCGGCGCAGCAGCGCCGTTCCCACCCAAATGGGAGGAAACGATGAGTGACTCAGCTCAAGTCGCCGGGGACGAAAGGGTCAAAAAAGAACCTTTCATGACCAAACTCATGAAACGGCCCGAACTCGGTGCGATGGCCGGTGTTGTCCTGGTGGTTATCTTTTTTGCCATCACAGCAGACGACTCGATGTTTACCCTGGCCGGGATCATGAACTTCATGACACCTGCGGCGCAGTTGGGAATTCTGGCCATCGGTGCCGCGCTTCTGATGATCGGAGGGGAGTTTGACCTGTCCATCGGCTCGATGGTGGCGTTTGCGGGCCTGTTCTTTGGCGTCTGTGTGGTCACTTGGCAGTTGCCACTGATCGTTGCGATCCCAATGACTTTTATCTTTGCAGCTTTTGTCGGGGCAATAAACGGAAACATCGTGATCCGGTCAGGTCTGCCATCCTTCATCGTGACCCTGGCTTTCCTATTCATTCTGCGCGGTCTGTCGTTGGTTGGCCTGAAGGCCGCCACCGGAGGATCGACGCAGTTGCGTGGCGTTCGTGACGTGGTTGAGAACGACTGGCTGGCTCCGTTCTTTTCAGGCGAGGCTTTCGGCGGCCTGTTTACCTGGCTGGCCGAGAAAGGCATGATCGATACCTTCAAAAGTGGTGCGCCCAAGGTGCCTGGCATCCCGGTTGAAATCCTGTGGTTCATTGTTCTGGCGCTTGCAGCAACTTACGTGCTGCTGCGAACCCCGGCAGGGAACTGGATTTTCGCGTCGGGCGGCGACAGCACGGCGGCGTCAAACTCTGGTGTGCCGGTGAACCGGGTCAAAGTTTCGCTGTTTATGCTGACCGCCTGCTGTGCCGCACTGGTCGCCATCATTACCGTGATCGACGCAGGCTCGACCGACGCACGTCGTGGCTTCCAGAAGGAATTTGAGGCGATCATCGCCGCCGTGATTGGTGGCTGTCTGCTGACAGGCGGTTATGGTTCGGCCATTGGCGCGTTTTTTGGTGCGATCATCTTCGGTATGGTTGTCATCGGTCTGACCTATACAGACTTCGATCAGGACTGGTTCCAGGTTTTCCTTGGCGCGATGCTGTTGATTGCGGTTCTGTTCAACAACGCGATCCGTAAGCGCGTAACCGGGGAGCGCTGATATGACCGAAGATACCAAGTTCCACCACGGCGATGCGGCAGCGGATGTGGCGCCCATCGTCGAAATGAAGAACATCGAAAAGCACTTTGGCAACATCATCGCTTTGGCGGGCGTCAGCTTTGACGTCAAACCGGGAGAATGTCATTGCCTGCTGGGCGACAACGGTGCAGGTAAATCAACCTTCATCAAGACCATGTCGGGCGTGCACAAACCCACCAAGGGCGAGATCTTCTTTGAAGGCAAGCCGCTGCATTTCGACACGCCTCGGGATGCGATGGAGGCGGGCATTGCGACCGTGTTCCAGGATCTGGCCATGATCCCGCTAATGAGTGTCACGCGCAACTTCTTCATGGGTCGCGAACCGACCAAGGGCAAAGGCCTGATGAAGCGGTTCGATGTCGAACAGGCGAATGATGTTTGCATGGAAGAGATGCGCAAAATGGGCATCAACCTGCGTGGGCCGGATCAGGCCGTGGGCACTTTGTCTGGCGGTGAGCGGCAGACCGTCGCCATTGCCCGCGCCGTGTATTTCGGTGCCAAGATTCTGATCTTGGACGAACCGACCTCGGCCCTTGGGGTGCGTCAAACCTCGAATGTTCTGGCAACCATCGACAAGGTGCGCAGCCAGGGGGTTGGTGTGGTCTTCATCAGCCATAACGTGCGCCACGCTTTGGCGGTGGGTGACCGGTTTACCGTGCTGAATCGCGGCAAAACGCTGGGCACGGCGACCCGTGGTGAGATTACCCCCGAACAGTTGCAGGACCTGATGGCCGGTGGTCAGGAAATGGCCGAGCTGGAAGGGTCTTTGGGCGGTACAGTCTAAACTTTGAAAACCTGGATGCCCCTCGGGGGGCATCCGACCGGGCGGTGACACCTGAGCTCACACTCAATTCAGGCTTGAGGCATTGGCCTGACATCTTCGTAAAAAAGCAACCTGTGGGCCGCTGGCAGCGGTTTCAAGTTGAAAGGGATCATGATGAGCAAGACAGTCCGACTGACCGCGGCGCAGGCTCTGGTGCGCTATCTTGGGGCGCAGATGAACGAGGCCGGAGAGCCCTTTATCGCAGGTGTCTGGGCCATTTTCGGCCATGGCAATGTTGCCGGGTTGGGTGAGGCGCTGCATGGTGTGAAAGACAGCCTGCCCACCTATCGTGGCCATAACGAACAGACCATGGCGCATTGCGCGATTGCCTATGCCAAGCAACTGGGCCGCAAACGGGCGATGGCTGTGACCTCGTCGATCGGACCGGGGGCGACCAATATGGTTACCGCTGCCGCTCTGGCCCATGTGAACCGCCTGCCTGTTTTGCTGCTGCCCGGCGACGTGTTTGCAACCCGTGGGCCCGATCCAGTGCTTCAGCAACCCGAAGTATTCTCGGATGGAACCATCAGCGCGAATGATTGTTTCCGACCGGTCAGCCGATATTTCGACCGCGTCACGCGCCCGGAACACCTACTGACGGCCCTGCCGCGTGCCTTTCGTACCATGACAGACCCGGCCGACTGCGGCCCGGCCACCTTGGCCTTTTGCCAAGATGTGCAGGCCGAGGCATATGATTATCCCGAAAGCTTCTTCGAGCCGCGCGTCTGGTATCAGCGTCGCATTCGCCCGGATGAGGGTGAGCTGGCGAGGGCTGTGGCGGCAATCAAGGCGGCCAAACGCCCTGTGATCGTCGCGGGAGGCGGCGTGCATTATTCGGACGCAACCGCCGCGCTACAAAGCTTTGCCGAGGCGCACAACATCCCGGTGGCCGAAACACAGGCGGGCAAATCCGCATTGGCATGGGATCATCCGCTGAACGTCGGACCCATTGGTGTGACCGGTGGCGAACCCGCCAACAACATCTGCGCCGAGGCTGACCTTGTGCTGGGCGTTGGTACCCGTTTTCAGGATTTCACCACCGGGTCTTGGGGCTTGTTTGCCAACCCCGAGCGGGCTCTGATCAGTTTGAACACCGCGGCCTACGACGCCGAAAAGCACGGGGCGATGCCGCTGCAATCTGACGCGCGCGTTGGTCTGAATGAACTGGCCGAAGCGCTGGGTAACCATCGTGCGCCGGACCTGCCTGCGACGTTGAAGTCCGATTGGTTTGGCAAGGTTGATGCGCTTACCGATGCACCAAAGGACAGCAACGCGCTGCCGACGGATATGCAGGTGATCGGCGCGGTACAGCGGGCGGCCGATGCAAACACCGTTGCGATGTGTGCCGCAGGCACAATGCCGGGTGAGTTGCACAAGCTTTGGAAAGCACCGGGCCCTGGGGCTTATCACATGGAATACGGTTTCAGCTGCATGGGCTATGAAATCGCGGGCGCGATGGGGATCAAAATGGCCCACCCGGACCGGGATGTGATCTGCTTTACCGGTGACGGCACCTATATGATGGCGAATTCCGAAATGGCGACGGCGGCGATGATGGGGATTTCCTTCACCGTTGTTGTTACCGACAACCGAGGTTTCGGCTGCATCAACCGCTTGCAGATGGGCACGGGCGGGGCGGAGTTTAACAACCTTCTCGACCACACAGTCCACGAAACGGCTTCTGCCATCGACTTTGCAGCCCATGCGGCAGCGATGGGGGCGACCTCGGTCAAGGTCAGCTCGATTGCCGAGCTTGAGGACGCGCTGGCCAAACGTTCAGACGTCAAAGGCCCATACGTTGTGGTGATCGACACCGACCCGTACCCCTCGACCGAATATGGCGGAACGTGGTGGGAAGTGGCTGTGCCCGAGGTCAGCATCCGACCCGAAGTGAATGAAAAACGCGCGGCTTATGAGGTCGCCATCAAGGAAAGAAACACGAAATGAGCGTGAAGATCGGTATCTCTCCGATTGCTTGGCAGAATGACGACCTGCCTGATCTGACTGCGGCCTATACGATGGAGCAGGCGCTGAAAGAAGCGCGCGAGATTGGCTATACCGGCGTCGAGCGCGGCCAGCGGATGCCCGGCGACACCGAAGGCTTGCGTGCCTATCTGGACGCCAACGACATCGCGCTTTGTGGCGGATGGTGTTCGGGCGCAACCTTAGTCAACGACTTTGATGCAGAGGTTGCGGCTGTTCGTGAGCAAGTTGAGCAGTTTGTTGCGCTGAACAGCCCGTGCATCGTTTATGCCGAATGCTCCAATACCGTTCAGGGGCAGATTGGAACGCCGGTTAATGCCCGCCCCAGATTGTCCAAAGACGAGGTTCTGGCCTATGCGGCCAAGCTGAGCGAGTTGGCCAAGTGGACGGCAGATCAGGGTATGCCGATGGCGTATCACCATCACATGGGCACGATCATCGAAAGCGAGGATGAGGTAAACTGGCTGATGGAAGGCTCGGGTCCCGAACTGAAGCTGTGTTTCGATACCGGCCATTTGCTGTTTGGCGGTGGCGACGTGATGGCTACGCTGAACCGCTGGGGTGACCGGGTGCATCACGTTCACTTCAAAGACATCCGCCCTGACGTTGTGCAGGACACGCGTGAGAACAACCGCAGCTTCCTTGATGCAGTGATCGCAGGTGCCTTTACGGTACCCGGCGATGGCTGCATCGATTTTCAGGCTGTGGCCAATGCATTGAAAGCGATGGATTACAACGGTTGGATCGTGGTCGAGGCAGAACAAGACCCCGCCAAGGCGCCGCCCTACGAGTACTCCAAAATGGGATACGATCACATCGTCGAGGTTTGCGGCAAAGCAGGTTTGGAAATCAGCGCTTAAATCATCGCCCCACGGGGCAACACCGAAGCCATGAGAGAGGAGTATGTCATGGTCCATCAAGAACTTAGGTATGTCGGCTATTTCGACCGGGAATCCTGCGATCTGGATGAATTCAAGGTGTTGACCTCACAAAACCTGACAGCCGATGCGGTCCCACACACGGCGTCGGTGGAAAAGAACGTGCCAGTCTACGATATGCACGCTCTGCGTCCTGCGTTGGAGTGGGCGGATGAAAGAAGATCTCTGCTGGCAGAATGGGCGCGCGTGCTGGACAAGTCGGCGGGCGTAGTTGTTCTTAAGGGCGCTTTTGCGGACACGTCCGTGATCGATCGGGCGACTGACGTTTTCCAACAGATTATTGAAGAAGAACGTCAGGGCGCGGGTGGGGAAGGTGACCATTTTGCGGCCTCGGGCGCAAATGACCGAATTTGGAATGCGCTGCAAAAACAGTGCTTTCGCGACCCCGAAGGCTTTGCACTTTATTTCGGGAATGTGGCCATTGCTGCGGCCTGTGAAGCATGGCTGGGGCCAAATTACCAAGTGACCGCGCAGGTCAATCAGGTGCGCCCGGGCGGTAAAGCACAGCAGGCGCATCGGGATTACCATTTGGGCTTCCAAACGGCCGAGAGCGCTGCGCGGTATCCGGCGCATGCCCATCTGGTGACAGCGTCGCTGACCTTGCAGGGGGCAGTTGCGCATTGTGACATGCCAGTGGAAAGCGGACCAACCAAACTGTTGCCGTTCTCTCAGCTTTACCCACCGGGATACCTGGCTTTTCACGACGCAGCTCACCGCGCATATTTCGAGGAAAACTACATTCAGTTGCCGCTTGAAAAGGGTGACGCCGTTTTCTTCAACCCGGCGTTGTTTCATGCGGCGGGTGAGAACAGCAGCGCGGATATTCAGCGGATGGCGAACCTTCTGCAGATATCATCCCCTTTCGGGCGCGCGATGGAGATGATTGATCGGCATGCCATGTCGCTGGCAGTGTTCTCGTCCCTTGCCGCTCTGAAGCAACGTGGAGAGCTGGGCACGGCAGAGTTGGATGCAGCGATTGCCGCAACTGCTGAGGGCTATCCGTTTCCGACCAACCTGGACACGGACCCACCGGTTGGCGGCAACGCGCCCGACAGTCAGGCTGATATTTTGCACCAAGCTGTATCGGATGGCTGGACCAAGGCACAGCTGTCTGACGCGCTGTCCGCCTTGCAATCACGACAGGCCGCCTAAGGCCTAAACGGGCGGGCCTGAAAGCCCGCCCCAATAAGGAGAAAAAGAATGGCTGACCTGCTCAAGAAACCTTTCGGAACCCGTGGCAAGGTGCATGACATCACGCCTGCCAGCGCCGGATGGCGGTACGTGGGTTTTGGGTTGTATCACCTAAAGGCCGGGGACCGGGCAGCCGAGGTCACGGGGGACCGCGAAGTCATTCTGGTGATGGTCGAAGGCAAGGCGAAAATCACCGGGGCAGGTCAGGATTGGGGTGTGTTGGGCGAGCGGATGAACGTATTCGAAAAGACGCCACCGCATTGTCTGTACCTGCCCAACGGCACCGAATGGGAAGCTGTCGCCGAGACCGATTGCGTTTTGGCCGTCTGCTCAGCGCCGGGCAAGGGCGGTCATCAAGCGCGCCGGATCGGGCCTGATGGCATCACGCTCACCGAACGTGGCAAGGGTGTGAACACGCGATATATCAACAACATCGCGATGGAGAACGAGGACTATACCGATAGCCTGCTGGTGACAGAGGTCTTCACACCAAACGGGCACTGGTCTTCGTACCCCAGTCATCGCCATGACGAGGATGATTTCCCCAGGATCACCTATCTGGAAGAGACCTACTACCATCGGCTCAACCCTGCGAACGGGTTCGGGATACAGCGCGTTTATACCGATGACGGTCAGCTGGATGAAACGATGGCCGTATCCGATGGCGATGTTGTGACCGTCCCGCGCGGTCATCACCCTTGCGGCGCACCCTATGGGTTTGAGATGTACTATCTGAACGTCATGGCGGGACCTCTGCGGAAATGGCGATTTGTACCGGCCCCCGAGGTCGAATGGATCATGGAGCGTGACGGATGAGCAAAGATTTCGCCAATTACCCATGCCTTGCAGGAAAGACGGTTTTCATTACAGGAGGGGCCGGGGGGATTGGTGCGGAAACTGTTCGGGCCTTTGCCGAACAAGGGGCAAAGGTCGGGTTTCTGGACCTCAATGCGGATGCCGGACTTGCCTTGTTGTCGGATCTAGAGGGCGAGCACGCGTTTGCCCAATGCGATTTGCGCGACATTGAGGCGATGAACGCCGCGATGGGGCAATTGGTTGAAGAGTTGGGCGAAGCGGATGTGTTGGTCAACAATGCCGCCCATGATGACCGCCACGACTGGCGCGATGTGACGCCCGAGTATTGGGATGAGCGTATGGCGACCAATATTCGCCACATGTTTTTTGCCATTCAGTCGGTGGCTCCCAGCATGATTGCGAAGGGTGCGGGTTCGATCATAAATATCGGGTCGAATTCATGGTGGGAGGCCGGAGCGGGTTTTCCCGCTTATGCCACCGCCAAATCCGCAGTCCACGGCCTGACACGGACCATGGCGCGCGAGTTGGGGGATCACCGCATTCGCGTGAATGCGGTCGTGCCCGGCTGGATCATGACCGACCGTCAGAAAGACCTGTGGGTCACGCCCGAAGCGCTGGCCAAGCAGGTGGACCGGCAGTGCCTGCCGGACCCGATTGAACCGGTTTATGTCGCCCGAATGGTTCTGTTTTTAGCTTCAGACGACGCAGCCATGTGCAGCGCCGGGAACTTCATGGTCGAGGGCGGTTCGATCTGAACCTTTTGGGAAATTGGAGCGTTCACATGTCTCAACCCTTTCAGCTTGCGGCATGTGCCGAGATGCTGTGGCCGGACAAACCCATGGACTGGCGTGCCGCGCGCCTGACCGAGATGGGGTTTGGTGTGGGGCTTTGGAACTGGCCAGATTGGGATCTGGGCAAGCTGGAACGCGTTGGTGCGAACTATACGATCATGAACGGGTATCTTCAGGGTCGCCTTGCGGACCAAGAAGGCGCTGACATGTTGCTGCGATCCGCGCGCGAGACAGCTCAGATCGGTAAGCGCCTGGGCGTGGATCGTCTGAACCTGCACGGTACAGGCTTGGGAGATGGTGGAATTCCAATCCGGCAGTACGAGGTCGTGACCGGAGACATGTGGCTGAAGGCACGGGACACATTGCAACGCATCTGTGATCTGGCAGAGCAGGAAGATGTTGTTTTTACGTTGGAAAATCTGAACCCGCTGGACCATCCCGGCTGTCCTTTTGGGTCGACCGGGGATGTTCTGGCGCTTGTGTCCTCGGTCAATCATTCACACCTGCGCATCAATCTGGATCTATACCATACGCAGATCGGTGAAGGGGATCTTGTCCGTTGGTGCAAGAAATGCCTGCCATGGATCGGTGAAGTTCAGGTTGCTGACAATCCCGGCCGGTGTGAACCCGGAACTGGAGAGATCAATTATGCCGCCGTTGCACGGGCGTTGGATGACATGGGGTATCGCGGACCTGTCGGCCTAGAGGCTTTTGCGGCGGGCGACCCGGAAACGGCGCTTGAGGCCTTCCGGGCTGCCTTTACAATTTAAGCATGTTTGGGCGCTTTATCTTTGAGGTGGCGCGCCAAAGGCACGGATCACGGTGCGGGCAGCGGCCTCGACCGGGTCGTGGGTTTCCTTCAGTATGGTGACCCGATCAAACCTTTCAGGATCACGATTGACGGCGTCACGCATGGCGTGACCAAACGCCATGCGCAGTTCCGTTCCGATGTTGAACTTGCAAATCGAGGTCTCTCGCGCCAGTTTCATGCGCTGTTCCACCGGCACGCCTGACCCGCCGTGAATGACCAAAGGCACCTCGGTCAAGGCATCAATCTCGGCGATGCGCGCCTCATCCAAGCCCCCTTCTTTGTTCTGCTGCAAGTGAACATTGCCGACTGAAATCGCCATCGCGTCCACCCCGCTTTCACGAGCAAATATAGCGGCTTCCTCGGGGTCCGTTCCGTTCGATCCTTCGCCGCCAGAATATCCGACAAAGCCGATTTCGCCCTCGCAGGAAATCCCCGCTGCGTGGGCCATTTCGGCAATCGCGGCGGTCTCGTCGATGTTCTGTTGAAGCGGCTTGCGCGACCCATCGAACATCAGGGACGTAAACCCACTGTCCAGCGCGATCTTGCAGTCTTCATATGTGTAACCATGGTCCAGATGCGCAACGACTGGAACCGAAGCGTTTTCGGCCAGATAGCGGAACATTTTGCCCAGAATGGGCAGTGGTGTGTATTCGCGACAGCTGGGTCCGGCTTGCAGGATCACTGGCGCATTCTCGGCTTCGGCAGCGGCCACGTAAGCGCGCATGTCCTCCCAACCGAGTGTAACCAGCCCGCCAACGGCGTAACCCTGTTCATAGGCAGGTTGCAGGACGTCTTTCAGTGTGACCAGGGTCATTTGAACTTCGCGATCATGTCTTTGATGCCTGGGATTGTTTCGATCTGATAGGCATGTGTGGGTTGGAAATACTGCACCAGCGAGCGTTGGCTCAGCCCGCCGAGGATGGTGAAGTAATACATCTCATACCCCGGCAGAACGCAGCAGGGATGGTAGCCCTTGTCGATGCAGATCGTGGAGCCATCGACGATGTGATAGGCGTCGCCGGGCTCGTTGTCCTCGCGTTGCAGCATCTGTAGCCCCGAACCCCAGTTGGGTTTGAAACGGAAATTATAGGTCTCGTCGTGTCGCGTTTCGTCCGGCAGGCGGTTGGTGTCGTGCTTGTGGCTGGGAAACCCCGACCAGCCGCCCTGACCGACGGTAAACAGCTCACTCACCAACAGGCGACCGACTTTGTCGTGTTGCTTTTGGCCTAGTATGTGCTTGATCTTACGGTGTGTTTTGGTGTCGTCGCTGCCGTATTGTACAAGGTCATGATCACGCACATCGAACGGGTCCAGGACCTTGTCGTATTTGGCGCCGGCAATGAACACTTCGGTTTCATCCGACACGCAGGCCATCTGCACTTTCGCACCGACGGGCACATAAACGCCCTCGGGTTCTCCATCCCAGACATCTTCGCCCCGGTTGCCCAGCTTCGGGAAGGCAACGCCTTCGACGTCCACATCGACGCTGCCGGTGGCTGGCACGATGCAGGTCTCGTAGCCGGGAACCTGATATTCGAACGCCTCGCTCTTTTTCAGTTTGACGATGTTGAAATAGTTCAGCGGGACCGCTGGGTCATCGATGTCAACGATGGGTTTGTTCTGATTGTCAAAGGGCGCGATGTGCATGGGAGTCTCCTATGTGGTCGGGCCGGGGTGTGAGGCAAGGAACGCGTCCAGTTCAGCGGTCGTGGGCATGGCGGGCGCACAGCCCGGTTGAGACACCACAATCGATGCGCAGGCTGAGCCGCGCATGACAGCATCCTTCAGGTCATGGCCCGCGGCAATAGAGGCCAGCAGTCCCGCCATAAAACTGTCGCCTGCCCCATTGGGTTTGACAGCGGTGACCGGATAGATGCCGGTTTCAATCTCTTGCCCGTCCACCAACGTGACGGCACCTTTTTCGCCCATTTTGTAGATGACGATCCGACCGGGTTTTTCCGCCAGCTCTTTGGCCTTGGCAAAGCCCTTGTCGATACCGCCAGCCATGAACCCGAACTCTTCGTCATTGCCGACGATCAGATCGCTGGCTTCACCGGCCCGTGACAGGACCTCGGCGGCCACCTCGGGCGAAGGCCAGCTATAGGGGCGGTAGTCGATATCGAAGATGATTGGCAGGTCAACGGCTCGGGCGTTTTCGAACGCACGGAATGTGGCGCTGCGCGATGGTTCGGAGGCAAAGACTGTGCCTGCCGATATGACTGCCGAAAAGGACGAATAATCAACCTTGTCCATGTCCTCTTCAGTGACCTGAAAATCGACAGCCCCATTGCGGTAGATGACATTCTGAAAGTTCTCGATCCGGCTTTCGTAGACGGCCAAAGACATGCGGTATTCGCCGCCCAAAACGCGGATATAGGTGGTGTCTACGCCATAGTGGCGCAGACGGTTCAGGCAGAAGCGACCGACCGCATCGTCTGAGACTGACGTGATCAGAGAGGCCTGACTGCCCAGTTTAACCAATCCGGCGCAAATGTTCGCGGATGAACCACCCAGATCGGCATGGAACGTGTCGGCATCCTCGCTTTTGACGCCGATCGGATCTGCATACAGGTCCATTCCTGCGCGTCCCAGAACGGCAAAGCGGTTTCCTTTGATACCGTCTATCAGAGCGCTCAAGTCATGTCCTCCGGTAAAGTGGGTCGGCAAAGTTTGGACCTTGCGTTGAATCGATTCACACGATACTCATTTTGCAACCGGTTGCAAATAATATGTTCGGAGCCGTTGCAGATGCCTGAAATCGGAATTGGAATTGTGGGTGGCGGCTATATGGGCAAGGCTCATTCCGTTGCCATGTCGGCCGTTGGCGCGGTTTTTAACACCGCATTGAGGCCCCGGCTTGAGGTCATTTGTGCATCCAGCCCCGAAAGCGCCGAACGTTACCGGACGGCCTATTGTTTTGCGCGCGCGACCGACGATTGGCGCGTTTTGGTGGAAGACCCGAGGGTCGAGGCCATTGTGATCGCTTCACCGCAATCCACGCATCGTCAGATCGCCGAAGCAGCCTTTAGTCTGGGCAAGCCCGTGTTGTGTGAAAAGCCTTTGGGTGCATCACTTGAAGACAGTCAGGCCATGGTAGCAGCGGCCGATGCTGCAGGCGCTGTGAACATGGTAGGGTTCAACTATATTCGCACACCCGCCAGCCAGTATGCCCGCCAGCTTATAGTCGATGGAGAGATCGGCGACATCACGTGGTTCCGGGGTGAGCACACCGAAGACTTTTACGCCGATCCTCAGGCACCAGCCACGTGGCGGACAACGGGCATGGCCAATGGCACAATAGGAGATCTTGCGCCGCATATGGTGAACGGAGCGATGGCCCTGGTTGGTCCGATTGCGCAGGTGATGGCCGATGTGGAAACCGTGCATAAAACTCGGCCAGGTGGTGAGGTCACAAATGACGACCATGCCCAGATGATGTGCCGGTTCGAAAACGGCGTTATGGGCAACCTGTATTTCAGCCGCGTCGCGACGGGCCGTAAAATGGGCTATGCTTATGAAATATCAGGCACAAAAGGCGCAATCCGGTTCGATCAGGAAGACCAGAACGCGCTTTGGCTGTATAAGCGAGAGGGGCCCGAAGCTGCGCGCGGGTTCACTAAGATCCTGACAGGTCCTGCGCACCCGGACTACGAACCTTTCTGTCAGGGCCCTGGTCATGGCACCGGCTATCAGGACCAGATCATCATCGAGGCTAAGGACTTCCTTCAGGCTATCCATACCGGAGAAGCGATTTGGCCAACCTTCCGTGATGGGCATGAGGTAAACCGCGTTCTGGCCGCCGCCTTGGCGTCGTCAGACCAGCGGCAATGGAAAGACATCAGCGATTTCTGATCGCTCAATCTATGAAATTCTAAAGAGAGACGATGACCATGGCTAAGTTGAGATGGGGCATGATCGGGGGCGGTGAAGGCAGCCAGATTGGGCCTGCCCATCGCTTGGGTGCTCAGGCTGACGGACTGTTTGAATTTGCTGCTGGCGCGCTGGATCACCGGCCCGAAGCGGGCCGCGAGTATGCGCAACGACTGGGCGTTGCTGCCGATCGCGCCTATGGCAACTGGCAAGAGATGCTGGCGAGCGAGAAAGACCGGGATGATCGAATTGATCTGGTGACCATCGCCACGCCAAACTCGACCCATTTCGAGATCGCCAAGGCGTATCTCGAGGCGGGCTTCAACGTGTTGTGCGAAAAGCCGATGACCATGACGGTAGAAGAGGGCGAAGAGATCGTCCGCGTCGCTGAAGCTTCGGGCAAGATCTGCGCGGTGAACTACTGCTATTCCGCGTACCCAATGGTACGTCAGGCCCGCGCGATGGTGCGTGCAGGCGACATCGGTAAGGTGCGTCTGGTCGTTACCAATTTCAGCCATGGTCATCATGGCGATGCGACCGACGCAGACAACCCGCGTGTTCGCTGGCGCTATGATCCTGCGATGGCAGGTGTCTCGGGGCAGTTTGCCGATTGCGGTATCCATGCACTGCACATGGCCAGCTTTATCTGCGATGACGAGGTGAAGACCCTTTCCGCCGATCTGACCTCGACCATCGCCAGTCGTGAACTGGAAGACGATGCAATGATCAACTTCCGGATGGAAGGCGGCACAGTCGGGCGTCTCTGGACGTCATCGGTGGCAATCGGGCGGCAACATGGCTTTGATATTCAGGTTTTTGGGGAAACCGGCGGGCTGCGCTGGGCATCCGAGCAACCTAATCAGTTGATCTATACCCCGGTGGGTGGGCGTACCCAGATCATCGAAAAGGGCGAGGGCGGTCTTCACGACGAGGTTCAGCGATTGTCTCGGGTCGCAATCGCGCACCCAGAAGGGTTCCCTTTGGCCGTAGCCAACATCTATTGCGATCTGGCCGATGCAATTCGCGGTGAAAGCCGGGATGGCTTGCCCGGAGCCGCAGATGGTGTCAGGTCCATCGCAGCTGTCCATGCGGCTGTTGCTTCGGGCAAAGCGGATGGTGCGTGGCAGGATGCCCGTCCACCAATGTTTCGCTGATCAGGGGCGGGGCCGCAACGTGCCCCGCTCAATCACCCGGCAAGGGAAAATACGGGCCTCGGGATAGCGCTGGGGCTCTTTCAACATCTCGACAACCAGATCGACGGATGAGGTAATGATCTGCTTGATCGGCTGGTGAATCGTCGTCAGATCGATGCTTTCCCAGCGCGACATTTCCATGTCGTTCAGGCCGATGATTCCGACATCTTTGCCCGGCCGCAAACTGTGATCTTTCAACGCTGACAGTGCGCCAATCGACAGGATGTCGTCGCCACAGAAATAAGCTTGGGCCGGATTATTGGCCAACAGCCCCAGCATCTCGGTCCGCCCTGCCTCGAAAGAGTAAGCCCCTGCGAAGCAATAGCTTACTTCAATCTCCGGGTGGTCTGCCAGTTCCTCCATGAAACCGCGATGCCGATCCAGGGCCGATGTTGCATCCTCAGGTCCGCCCAGATAACCGACACGCGTGTACCCACGCGCCACAAATTCGCGGGCGGCCATACGTCCGCATTCCACGTTGTCGATGCCCACGACATGCACTTCGGGCGAAGTGGCCGAGCGTCCAAATGTATGCACCACCGGCACGCCGGCATCATGAAACGCCTTGGCAAAGCTAGGTGGCAGCGTCGACGACGCCACGATGGCCGCATCCACCGAATATTGCCGCAGCATTCGGACCGAATTGGCGGGCTCGGTCTCGTCCGTCAGGTTCACGATCAACGGACGCAGGCCGCGTTCCTGCAAGGCACGCGTGAACTGATCGAAGACTTCAAGAAAAATGGGGTTGTGAAAGTTGTTCGAAATCAACCCGATCAGTTTAGTGCGCCCGGTGGTCAGCGACGAGGCAAGTGCATTCGGGCTGTAGCCAAGTTCGCGGGCTGCTTTTTCGACCTTGCTGCGTGTTTTTGCCGAGACCGAAGCGCCTTCGGTGAACGTGCGCGAGACAGCAGATCGCGATACGCCTGCAAGGGCAGCGACGTCTTTTAAGGTCACGCTCACGGGTGGCGTCTCCAACGGCAAAAGGAAAGGGATTTTGAGGTGGTTTTCATTGCCAGATCATTATGCAGTTTCGGTCAACTCCCGCAACCGGTTGCAAAGCAGCGCAGAGCGGACCCGAAATGAGTAAATCTTTTGATGGAACTTGAACACCTTGATCTGAACCAGTGCAGACAATCATATCCCATTGTCTGTTCGTTTGCGTCGGCTCAATTTGCCATCAACGCCTTCACATTTGCGGTGGCCTACCCGATTGGCGGAGAATCCGCATGCCAGAGCTTAGCCATTGGTTCTAAGGGTTCATATGAAGAAACAACCGCAAAACAGGGCCGATAAGTTACAGCATAACTCTTTCAGCTGGCTAATGTTAAAACTGTAGTGCAACAAGACCGCTCTGCATGCGGCAGGCCTTGTCGTTCCAACAACGTTGATTGAGGTGGAAGAGGCGGCACGTGCGCTAAAAGCCAGCGATATTGAAAAGCCGTTTCCTTCGGCTGGCTGTTGGGTGATACCCGCGGCGATTGCGTATCCCATTCTGGAGATCTGGGCCGATGCCCTTCATCAGATTTCAGAACGGTACACCTGACCTGCGTTTTCTAGACACTGCGATGAAAAAAGGCCCGCGTTCGTCGGGCCTTTTCTTTTAGTTATGCCCGCAGCTTACTGCGGAATTTCGCCTTCCAGCCCTTCGACATAGAAGTTCATGCCGGCCAGCGTGCCATCATCAGCCACTTCACCTTCAGTCAGCCAGTCGCTGCCGTCCTGCCTTTTCAGCGGACCGGTAAAGGGGTGGTACTCGCCCGCCGCCATGGCGGCTTTCAGTGCCAGGGCTTCTTCCTTCACATCAGCCGGTACGGCGTCTGAAATCTCGCCGATTGCAACCATGCCTTCGCGGATGCCATCCCAAGTGTTGGCGCTTTCCCATGTGCCATCCATGACGGCTTGGGTCCGGGCAATGTAGTAGGGGGCCCAATCATCGATGATCGACGAGACGCGCGGGAACGGGGCGTATTCGCTCATGTCCGACGCCTGACCAAAGGTGACAACATTGCCAGCCTCTTGTGCAGCCGCCTGCGGCGCGGTCGAGTCGGTGTGTTGCAGGATCACGTCTGCACCCTGTTCGATCAGAACAGTGGCGGCGTCAGCTTCTTTCGCAGGATCAAACCAAGTGTAGGCCCAAACGATCTTGAACTCGACATCCGGGTTCACCTTCTTGGCGTGGATATAGGCCGAGTTGATGCCGCGGATCACTTCGGGGATCGGATACGAACCGATATAGCCGATGATGTTCGACTTGGTCATATTGCCCGCGATGTGGCCCTGAACAGCGCGGCCCTCGTAGAAACGTGCTGAATAGACCGAGACGTTGTCGGCTGTTTTATAGCCGGTCGCGTGCTCGAATTTTACGTTCGGGAACTTCTTAGCCACGTTGATGGTCGGATCCATATAGCCGAACGACGTGGTAAAGATCAGATCAGCGCCTTCCAGCGCCATCTGGGTCATTACACGCTCAGCATCGGGACCTTCGGGAACCGATTCAACAAAGACGGTTTCAACCTTGTCGCCAAAGTGATCCTCGACGGCCAGACGGCCCTTGTTGTGCTCATAGGTCCAGCCGCCGTCGCCCACCGGACCGACATAGACGAAGCCGACCTTGGTTTTGTCTTCGGCCATAGCGCCTGTGGCTAGGCCCAGTGCCATGGCGGCACTTGCCAGAAGTGTAGTGAATTTCATGTGTTACTCCCCAAGTTGGTTCAGTTGGCCCCTAGTGCGAGGCATGGAAGGTCCGGCCCAGTGAGGCAGGTGCGCTGCTCTTGTCGGCCGAAAGGATCACAAGCACAAGGATCGTGATGATATAAGGCGACATTGCCAGATACTCGACAGGAATGGCAACGCCCGCTGCCTGCAAATTAAGCTGCAACACAGTGATGCCGCCAAACAAGTAAGCCCCCAGCAAGGCGCGCCATGGTTTCCAGCTGGCAAACACCACAAGCGCCAGAGCGATCCAGCCCACACCCGCGGTCATTCCTTCGGTCCACTGAGGCACGCGGATCAAGCTGATATAGGCGCCACCCAGACCCGCACAGGCCCCGCCGAAAAGGATCGCCATGATGCGGATCTTGATGACCTTATAGCCAAGTGCGTGTGCGGCATCGTGATTTTCGCCGACCGCGCGCAGAATCAGACCGACGCGGGTGTATTTCAGCGTCGCCCAGACCGCTGCGGTCAAAGCGATACCGACATAAAGGATCGGGTCATGCTGGAACAGGATTGGGCCGATGACCGGGATATCGCTGATCACCGGGATATGAATGTCGCCCATACTCGGGGGTTTGACGCCTACATAGCTCTGCCCCATCAGTGCGCTGAATCCCAGCCCGAACAGGGTCAGTGCAAGGCCACTTGCCACCTGATTGGCCAAGGCCACCTGTGTCAACAAAACAAACAGCAAAGACAGAACCGCGCCGCCAATGGCCGCCGCGACAAAGCCCAGCCAGGGCGACCCGGTCTCGACCGAGATCGCAAAGCCACTGATCGCGCCTACGATCATCATGCCCTCGACGCCAAGGTTCAGAACACCTGCTTTCTCAACGACCAGTTCTCCGATCGCGGCCAGCAGCAGGGGAGTTGCGGCCACCATCAGCGAAGCGACCAGAAGGACGGGGTTGATTTCACCAAGGTCCATTATGCTACCTCGCTACGCGCCGCACGGATGCGGTAGTTGGTCAGAAGATCGAAAGCCAGAAGGAAGAACAGCAGCATCCCCTGGAACACCTGAATGGCAGCGGCTGGCAGGCCCAGCTGCGATTGCGCGATTTCCCCGCCGATATAAGTCAGCGCCATCAGGCCACCGGCCAGCAGGATACCCACCGGATGCAGGCGGCCCAGAAAAGCAACGATAATCGCGGTGAAGCCATAGCCAACGTTGAAATCGATGCTGACCACGCCCGAAGGCCCTGAGACCTCGAACATCCCTGCCAGCCCGGCCAGTGCCCCGGAGAGGCCCAGACAGAACAGAATCAGCCGCGCCGGATTCACACCCGCGAATTTCGCCGCACGAGGTGCCTCACCAGTCAAACGGATGTGAAAACCCAGCATGTGCCGGTTCAGCAGGATATAGGCAAAGATCACGGCAATCAGTGCAGTGACGACGCCCCAATGCATACCTGACCCGGCGATCAACTCGGCGTTGTGCGCACTGTCATATTGCTGCAGGTTGCGCGAACCGGGAAAGCCAAAGCCCTCTGGGTTCTTCAGCAGACCCAGTGAGACCGAGGCAAGCATCTGCTCGGCCACATAGACCAGCATAAGCGACACCAGGATTTCATTGGTGCCAAAGCGCACTTTCAAAAAGGCCGGGATCATCGCCCAAAGCCAGCCGCCGAACGCGCCTGCGATTACCATGATCGGGAAGATGAAAAACGCATCCATAGGAAAAAAGGCCAGCCCAGCACCAGCGCTGAAAATGGCACCCATGATGTACTGACCTTCGGCCCCAATGTTCCAGATGCCAGCCCGAAAGCCCAGCGAAAGACCAATGGCGATCAAAACCAACGGCGCGCCTTTCACCAACAATTGGGGACGGTAGTAGAAGGCGAACTCGCCAAACAGTGGTTCCCAGAAAATGGTGCCAATGGCTTCAATTGGGTTCTTGCCCAGAATGGCGAACAAGATGCCGCCAAACACCATCGTCGCCAACACCGCAACCAAAGGGGTGGCATAAGACCACGCCTTGGACGGCTGTGGCCGTTTCTCCAACACAATCATCTGCTCACACCCCCAACTCTTCTTCTTGTTGCAAATACGGCCGCCGGAGGCGGTTCAACGCGTCACACATGCGCCACCTCCATGCCGTGGGCTCCACCCATCATCAGCCCGATCTCGTCCACCGTCAGACCCGTTGTTGGGCGCGGTGCGCTTAGCCGTCCTTCATTCAACGCCGCAAAGCTGTCCGAGATTTCCATCAGCTCATCCAGATCCTGGCTGATGCAGACCACGGCAGTCCCTTTGGCGGCCAGATCCAGAATGGCCTGCCGGATAGATGCCGCAGCAGCAGCATCCACGCCCCAGGTGGGCTGGTTTACAACCAGAACATCGGGGTTTTGCAGCACTTCACGACCGATCACGAATTTCTGCAGGTTCCCGCCAGACAAAGACCGGGCGGCATTTTCAGGACCCGGCGTGCGGACGTCAAAAGCGCTGATGATCTTTTCGGCAAAGCTCTTGGTTTCGGCCCACTTGAGGAAACCGTTGCTTTCCAGCCCTTCCCGCACCGATCCGGTCAGCAAGGCGTTTTCCGTCAGGCTCATATCCGGGGCTGCCGCATGACCCAGCCGCTCTTCGGGGGCCGTCAGCACACCCAGCTTGCGCCGCGCGGTGGGGCCGAGCTTGCCGATCCGCTGGCCGTTGAACTTGATCGCATCCGCGGCGGTCAGGATTTCACCGGACAACACGCCCAGCAATTCATCCTGCCCATTCCCGGCAACGCCACCGATGCCCAAAACCTCACCCTTGCGGACGGTCATGTGAATGTTCTTCAACGCAGTGCCGAATTCCGAGGGCGACGGGACGGACAGTCCACTGACATCCAGCGCAACTTCACCAAATTCACGCCCCGACCGTTCAGGCGTTTGCAGGGTTGATCCCACCATCATCTCGGCCATGTCCCGCGCGGAAGTTTCAGCAGGCACGCATTCGCCCACATTCTTGCCCAGCCGCAGGATCGTCGCGTGATCACACAGCGTGCGGATTTCTTCCAGCTTGTGCGAGATGTACAGGATCGACGTCCCTTCGGATCGCAGTTTGTTCAGCGTTTCAAACAGAATATCAACCTCTTGCGGGGTCAGCACGCTCGTCGGTTCGTCCATGATCAGCAGTTTAGGGTCCTGCAACAGGCAACGGATGATCTCGACGCGCTGCCGCTCACCCGCCGACAGATCGCCAACCGTGCGGTATGGGTCCAAAGGCAATCCGTAGGTCTCGGACACTTCGCGGATTCGCGAGGCCAGATCGCCCATCGGCGGCGGGTTCTCCATCCCCAACGCAATATTCTCGGCCACGTTCAAAGCGTCGAACAACGAGAAGTGCTGGAACACCATCGCGATCCCGTCCGCCCGCGCGGAGCGCGGCTCGGGCGGCGCAAAAGGCTGACCGCGCAGCAGCATCGTGCCGCTGTCGGGCTTCACCAACCCATAGATAATCTTGACCAGCGTGGATTTGCCCGCGCCGTTTTCCCCCAGCAGGGCGTGAACTTCGCCCTCGCCGATGTCAAAAGACACCTGATCATTGGCCACGACACCGGGATAGGCTTTGGTCAGCCCTTGCAGGCTCAGAAGTGGAGTGGTCACGCGCTCAGGTCCTTCTTCAACTCGTTCTGCCGGGCCGGGCGCAACAGCTGCGCGGCGACGCCGACGGCGATCATCTGCGGGTGTTTGCCCAGGTTCGGATCACCAATTGGACAGGTGATCCGGCTGATCCGCTCGGGCGAGTGCCCAAGGGCCGCCAGCCGCGACCGGAATCGCGCCCATTTCGTAGCCGAGCCGATCAGTCCCGCAAAGCGGAAATCATGTAAAAGCAGCCTGTTGCACAGCTCCAGGTCCAAATTGTGTGAATAGGTCAGCACAAGATGCTCGGCATCGGTCGGTGCGTGTCGAACCAGTTCGGCCGGTTTGGTAGCTGGAACCGAGGTAACTCCGGCGGCAATCGTGTCGGGAAACCGATCCAAGCCGGTGTCGATCCAGGTGATCGCAAGGTCGGGCAGCGGTGAGAGAACATCCACCAAAGCCCGTCCGACATGACCGGCACCCCAAATCCAAAGGTTCCGGTTTGGTTTGTGCACTGGCTCAATCATCCAGCCGTCAACCATCTGGGGTTCAGGTGTGATCCCCTGACCACGCGCGGTTGCCAGCACTCGTTTGACCGACAGCGGCATCTCTTCGCCAGATGTGGCACGTGCGATGAGTGTTTCATCCAGCGTTTCCAGCGCCGCGCGGTCATAGACCTCGCTGAGCAGCGAAACCGCGCCACCGCAACATTGTCCCATCCCAGGCCCAAGCGCGTGATGGGTTAGACGCGAAGACCGGGTTTGCGCCCGCGCCGCTTCGGCCGCCTGATATTCCAGCGTCCCTCCGCCGATGGTGCCGGACTGTCCGTCCTTCCAGACAAGCATGGCTGCGCCAACCTCGCGCGGGGACGATCCTTTGATGCCGGCAATAACCACCCGGACCACTCGTCCATGGGTTTCGACCGCCTCCCTCAAAGCCTCCAGGTCAAATCCCATCAGATGCCTCCCTTCATCCTTTGGACACCGCGCCAGACTGCTTCAGCCGTGGCAGGTGCGTCGAGCGCGGGGTAGGTATCGCCACATGCCGCAACCGCGTTGGACAGGGCCAACCATGCTGAGATGCCCAACATGAAGGGCGGTTCGCCAACCGCTTTCGAGCGATAGATCGTGTCTTCGCGGTTCTCGCCATCCCAAAGCGCGACATTGAAAATGTCAGGCCGGTCAGAGCAGGCAGGAATCTTGTAGGTCGAAGGCGCATGTGTGCGCAGGTTGCCCTTGTCATCCCAGACCAGTTCCTCGGTCGTCAGCCAACCCGCGCCTTGCACGTAACCGCCTTCGACCTGCCCGATATCCAGCGCCGGGTTCAGCGATGCGCCCGCGTCATGCAGGATATCCGTGCGTAGAATGCGGTTTTCACCGGTCAGAGTATCGACGGCTACCTCGGTGACCGACGCGCCATAGGCGAAGTAGAAAAACGGGCGTCCGCGCCCTGCGATTCGGTCCCATTCGATCTTGGGCGTTTTGTAAAAACCGGTTGCCGACAAGCTTATCCGGCCCTGATAGGCCAGCGCTGCGGCTTCGGCAAAAGTGTACTTTTCTTCCCCAACCATTACGTGACCATCGGAGAAACTGACCGTCGACGGATCAGCCTGATGCCGTTCCGCCAGATAGTCTGCCATCCGGTCGCGGATCGTATCACAAGCGGCTTTCACTGCCATGCCGTTCAGATCACTGCCCGAGGACGCCGCCGTGGCCGAGGTATTGGGCACCTTGGCTGTATCCGTGGCGGTGATTTTCACCATCTCCAATGGGATGCCAAAGCGCGAGGCTGCGACTTGCGCCACTTTCTGGAACAGTCCCTGACCCATTTCGGTGCCGCCATGGTTTAGGTGGACCGAGCCGTCCTGATATACATGCACCAGCGCACCCGCCTGATTGAGGTGAGTCAGAGTGAAGGAAATCCCGAACTTGACCGGAGAGAAGGCGATGCCTTTTTTGATAACGCTGTTTTTGGCGTTCCACTCTCCAATAGCCGCCTTGCGCGCGGAGTAGTCGCTGGATTTCAGCAGTGCATCGGTCATTTCGTGCAGTTCGAAATCGCTGACCTCCATGCCGTAGGGCGTCGTGTTGCCACCAGCAGGAAGGGGACGCACCGGCGCGTTCCCGGTTTCAACCGCGCCGCGGCTGGTCAGGTCCTCATGCGGGTCGGGATGGCCCAGAAGCTTCTCTGTTGGTGCGACCTCAGCAACCGCATGCGCGGGTTCATAGTAGTTCCGGCGGCGCAGCTCGACCGGGTCCAGCCCCAGTTTATGCGCGGCGTGGTCCATCACCCGCTCGATCCCGACCATCCCCTGCGGGCCGCCAAAGCCGCGATAGGCGGTGGCGGATTGGGTGTTGGTTTTCAACCGGTGGCTTTCGATCCTTGCGTTGGGCAGCAGATAGGCATTGTCCGAATGCAGCATGGCGCGGTCGGCGACGGGCAGAGACAGGTCCTGCGCCCATCCGCAGATGGCGTAATGAAGGAACGATACGCCCTGAATATGCCCATGCTCATCGAACCCGGCCTTATAGGAAATGCGGAAGGCATGGCGCTTGCCGGTGATGATCATGTCATCGTCGCGGTCATAGCGCATCTTGCAGGCTTTGCCTGTGGCGCGCGCGGCTATGGCGCAAGCGACAGCCAGCGCGTTGCCTTGGCTTTCCTTGCCGCCAAAGCCGCCGCCCATCCGGCGGGTTTCAACCCGGACAGCGTGCATGGGGACACCCAAAGCGTCCGCTACTTTGTGCTGAATTTCGGTCGGGTGTTGTGTGGAACTGTGCACCAACATATCCGCGCCTTCATTTGGCACGGCCAGTGCAGCCTGGCCTTCGAGGTAGAAGTGCTCCTGCCCGCCAAGTTCGAACGTGCCTTCGATCACATGTGCTGCACCTGCGATGGCGGCATCCGCATCGCCTTTGGCGTAAACACGTGGGCCATCCTCGAACCGGCTATCCGCGGCCAGCGCCTCTTCAACCGTCAGGATCGGTGTGTCCTCGGCATAGTCGATCTTGCCCAGGCGCGCGGCCTTGCGCGCGGCCAGATGGCTGGTGGCGACGACCAGAAATACGGGCTGGCCGATATAGTGAACCGTGCCGTCCGACAGCAGTGGTTCATCATGGATCGAGGGCGAGACGTCGTTGGCGAAAGGCAGGTCCTCGGCCGTCATCACCATCACAACACCTTCGGCGGCCTTTACTCCCGACAGATCCATTGCGGTGATATTACCCTTGGCAATCGGGCTGATACCAAATGCCAGATGCAGCGTGCCTTTGGGTGTCGGGATGTCATCCACATATCGCGCCGAGCCGGACACATGCAGCGGCGCCGCGTCGTGGGGGAGGGGTTTGGTCACGCTCATGCCGACACCTCCAGCACGTTGGTGATCTCGCCCTGGTCTTCGAGGAAATAGCGTTCCAGCATCGCTTTGGCCGTTTCCAGACGATAGATGGCCGAGGCGCGCATGTCCGTGAGTGGTGAATAGTCCTCGGCAAAATATGGCAGCGCGGCCGCAACGGTCTCGCGTGTCCAGGGTTTGCCGATCAGTGCGGCCTCGACATGGGTTGCCCGTTTCGGAATACCGGCCATGCCGCCAAACGCGATACGCGCCTGTGTGACGGTGCCGTCCGAAACAGTGATATTGAAACAGCCGCAAACGGCCGAGATATCCTGATCGAACCGTTTGCTGAGCTTGTATGCCTTCAGCCTGTCAGGCTGACGTGGGAAGCTGACGGATTCGACGAATTCACCCGGGGCACGATCCTGCTTGCCATAGTCAATGAAGAACTCTTCCAAGGGGATCGAGCGCCGCTCATCGCCTTTGCGCAGGTGTAGGTTTGCACCCAGCGCAATAAGCGCAGGTGGATTGTCCCCTATGGGCGAACCATTTGCGATGTTGCCGCCGACGGTCGCTGCATGGCGCACCTGAACGCTGGCGTAGCGTCGGATCATTTCGGCATAGGACGGGTGAAGGTCGGCCAGGGCCTCTCCCATGCGGTTCATGTCGACCATTGCACCGAAGCGGGCTTCGGTATCGGTGATCGTGATTTCTTTCAAGTCATCACAACGGTTGAGGAATATGACCGGGTCCAGATCACGCAGCTGCTTGGTGACCCAAAGACCTACATCGGTTGCGCCGGCAACCAGGGTGGCGCTAGGGTGCTCGGCAAACAGAGACGCCAGTTCGTCAGCGCTGTTGGGGAGGAAGGGGGGCTCTGCCCCCTGGCCTGCGGCCTCCCCCCGAGGTATTTGTGAACAAGAGAAGGACCGGTCGTCAGTGATCCATTTTGGGGTTGGTTCAGCCTCGGCGGTTTTGGCAGCGCGGATGATTGGGGCGTAACCGGTGCAGCGGCACAGGTTCCCTGCAAGCTGGGTGTCGTGATCTGTTGCGCCATTTGCATGACTGGCGACCATCGACATTACAAAGCCGGGGGTGCAGAACCCGCATTGAGATCCGTGCAGGTCCACCATCGCCTGTTGTACCGGGTGGGCTTCGCCATTCGGGCCCCTGGCACCTTCGACGGTGCGGACGGCTTTGCCGTGCAATTGCGGAAGAAACAGAATGCAGGAATTCAGGGCCTTATGGCCGTCTACATCCGTGACCATGACGGTGCAGGCCCCGCAATCGCCTTCGTTGCAGCCTTCCTTGGTGCCGGTCAGGCCGCGATCCTCGCGTAGCCAATCCAGCAGGGTCGCCGTTGGATCGATATCCGCCAGCTCCACTGTCTCTCCGTTCAGAAGAAACGTGATATTCATTCGAGAAACCCGTCGCGTTACCCTGTTGCGCCCATTGGACCCTCCTTCGATGCGACGTAGAAAGAGCGGCGGGCGAAGTGCTTGCCGTAAGATGTTAGAAACTGCGCGGCTTATCTGGCAAGAAAAACTGCCTATATGATGTACCATTTGGAACGCGCAGCATGCTTTTCCTGCTTTTGTGTAAAAGGCAGGCGCTTGTAAATAAAGTGCTTTTTGAATGCGACGGGCACTCAATCCCGAAGCACCTTCTGAAAAAGCCGAATAATCAGCGCCGATTTTTTATGCATTCCAAAGCCACGGTTCCCGCTTTTGCAGCGCGCCTGGCTGAGATAGCGTAGGCGGCATGAGCAGCAATCCTCGATTCATTCACCTCCGCGTTCACACCGAATACTCCCTTTTGGAGGGCGCCGTGCGGCTGAAAAAGCTACCTGCCCTTTGCGAGAAGATGGAGATGCCCGCCGTCGCTGTGACAGACACCAATTCGATGTTCTCGGCCTTGGAGTTCTCGGTCACGGCAAGCGGAGCGGGTGTTCAGCCGATCATGGGTTGTCAGGTTGACTTGACTTACGTGCAGGCTCAGCCCGGCGAAAAGCCCAAAGTACCCGCGCCTTTGGTTTTGCTGGCGCAGTCCGAGGCTGGGTATGAAAACCTGATGAAGCTGAGTTCCTGCCTTTACGTGGACAAAGGTGGACAGCTGCCGCAGGTCACTTTGGACGAGCTTGCGGATCGGTCGGACGGTTTGATTTGCTTGACCGGCGGTCCAGACGGACCGGTTGGGATGCTGCTGCAACAGGGTCAACGTCCGGCGGCTGAGGCGCTGGTGGATCGGTTGGCGGGCATGTTCCCGGATCGCCTTTATATCGAACTTCAGCGTCATCCGGGTGAAGATGGCCAGCCGGAAGCAGAACGGCTGACCGAGCGTGGCCATGTTGAGATGGCTTATACCAAAAACCTGCCGTTGGTTGCTACCAATGACGTCTATTTCCCAACCTCGGATATGTATGAAGCGCATGATGCGCTGATCTGTATCGCCGAAGGGGCTTATGTCGATCAGCAAGAAGGCCGCCGCCGACTGACCGCGCAGCACTATTTCAAGTCGCAGCAAGAGATGGTGACTCTGTTCGCAGACTTGCCGGAAGCGATCGAGAACACGGTTGAGATCGCCAAACGCTGCGCCTTTATGGCCTATCGCCGGGATCCGATCCTGCCAAAATTTGCAGATGACGAGGTGGCCGAACTGCGCCGTATCGCCAACGAGGGGTTGCAGAAACGTCTGGCTGTGATCCCGCACGCTGTGACGCCAGAGGAATATCAGGAACGTTTGGAATTCGAACTTGGCATTATCGAAGGAATGGGCTTTCCCGGCTACTTCCTGATCGTTGCGGACTTTATTCAATGGGCAAAGGATCACGACATTCCGGTTGGTCCGGGGCGGGGCTCGGGTGCGGGCTCATTGGTGGCCTATGCGCTCACAATCACCGACCTTGACCCGTTGCGCTATTCGCTGCTGTTCGAACGCTTCCTGAACCCCGAGCGGGTGTCGATGCCGGATTTCGATATCGACTTCTGCATGGACCGCCGAGAAGAGGTGATCCGTTACGTGCAGCAGAAATACGGGCGCGACAAGGTGGGGCAGATCATCACCTTTGGTGCGCTATTGTCGAAGGCCGCCGTGCGCGATATCGGGCGGGTTTTGCAGATGCCTTACGGGCAGGTGGACCGTTTGTCCAAGATGATCCCAGTTGAGGGCGTCAAACCTGTTTCCATTGAAAAAGCGCTGAAAGACGAGCCACGCCTGCGGGAAGAGGCGCGGAACGAAGAGGTGGTAGATCGCCTTCTGACCTACGGCCAACAGGTCGAAGGATTGCTACGCAACGCGTCGACCCACGCAGCGGGCGTTGTAATCGGGGATCGGCCTTTGGACGCGCTGGTGCCTTTGTATCAGGACCCGCGCTCGGACATGCCGGCGACCCAGTTCAACATGAAATGGGTGGAACAGGCCGGTTTGGTGAAGTTCGACTTTCTGGGTCTGAAAACGCTGACCGTGATCCAGAACGCCATGGACCTGATCTTCAAGTCCGGTCGCCCACTGCACATTGCTGCTGATGGCACCGAGCTTTACGAACCCGCTGAAGGGGCTGAGAACCAGATCAACGCTATCCCGCTGGACGATGAGGCGACGTATAAGCTCTACTCGGCAGCCAAGACGGTGGCAGTGTTCCAGGTGGAATCCTCGGGCATGATGGACGCGCTCAAGCGTATGAAGCCCACATGTATCGAGGATATCGTGGCCCTTGTGGCGCTGTACCGTCCGGGTCCGATGGAAAACATCCCGACCTATTGCGAAGTTAAGAACGGTCTTCGCAAAATCACTTCGGTTCACCCACTGATCGACCATATCCTTGAGGAAACGCAGGGCATCATCGTTTATCAGGAACAGGTGATGCAGATCGCACAGGTCATGGCGGGATACAGCCTAGGCGGTGCTGATCTGTTGCGTCGTGCGATGGGTAAGAAGATCAAGGAGGCGATGGACGCTGAGCGCCCCAAGTTTGAAAAAGGCGCGGGCGAGAATGGCGTGGATGCCAAGAAGGCCAGCGAGGTTTTCGACCTGCTGGAGAAATTCGCCAACTACGGCTTCAACAAGTCCCACGCGGCCGCGTATGCGGTGGTCAGTTATCAGACCGGCTGGCTGAAGGCGAACCACCCGGTCGAGTTCATGGCGGGTGTCATGAACTGCGATATCCATCTGACCGACAAGCTGGCGGTTTACTTCGAAGAAGTTCGCAAGGGGCTGGAACTGCCCTACGTGCCGCCATGTGTGAATCGTTCCATCGCGACGTTCGATGTAGTGAACGGTGAATTGGTTTATGCGCTGGGCGCGCTGAAAAACGTGGGCGTCGAGGCGATGAACCTTGTGGTCGAGGGGCGTCGCGCCGGAGGCGCGCAGGATGAAAAGAGCGAAAAACCGTTCGTCAACCTGTTCGACTTTGCGCGGCGTGTGGATCTGAAGAAAGTCGGCAAACGCCCGTTGGAAATGTTGGCGCGGGCCGGGGCGTTTGACGAGCTCGACAAAAACCGCCGCCGTGTGTTCGAAAGCCTTGATCGTCTGGTGCAGTATTCGGCGGCGATTCATGAACAAAAGAACTCGAACCAGGTGTCTCTGTTTGGTGAAGCCGGTGATGACCTGCCTGAACCTCGCCTTTCGCCGACGCCGGACTGGCTGCCTGCTGAACGGTTGAGCGAGGAATTTAAGGCGATTGGATTCTACCTATCGGGACACCCGTTGGACGATTATATGCCCGCGCTGAAGCGAAAACAGGTCCTGACGTTGGATGAGGTGATGGAAAAGGCCCGCTCTGGCCCACTGATCGCCAAGATGGCCGGTGTTGTCGCCGGACGGCAGGAACGGAAATCGGCCAAGGGCAACCGCTTTGCTTTTGCGCAGCTCTCGGACCCAACTGGCGCTTATGAGGTCACGCTGTTTTCAGACACCTTGGAGAAATGTCGCGAGTTTCTGGAAACCGGCGCTCAAGTGGTGCTGACCGCCGAGGCAACGATGGAAGCTGATCAGCTTAAGCTGCTGGGGCGTTCGGTGGGACCTGCGGATTCTCTTGTGGCCGAGGCTGGGGCAACCGGGTTGCGTATCTTTGTCGACGAAGCGCAGGCAGTACCAACCGTCGCCAAGGTGTTGGAAGACGCAGCCGCCGCTACCAAAGGTGCTGCGCGGGGCCCAATCCAGTTGCTTTTGATGGATCCAAGCCTGCCGGGTGAAGTTGAAATGGATCTGGGGCGCGCGTTCCCGATCAACCCACAGATCAAGGGCGCGATCAAATCCCTGGAAGGCGTTATGACCGTCGAAGAGATCTGACGCCGTTTTGTTGCCAGATAGTTGGCGTCTGGGTAGGCTGAACTGACAGAGATGTCTTTAAGTCATGCTACGGGAGGGCGTTGATATGGCGATTGCAGGTCTCACGTTAAGAAAAGTTGTATTTGGTGCCGCTGCGTCGCTGGCTTTGGTTTCAGCCTCAGCCAGCTTGGCGGATGACAAGAAAAAAGAAAACACGATCAAGGGCGCTGTAATCGGCGCGGGTGTCGGTGCCTTGATTGGTGACGGCAAGGGCGCCGCCGCAGGCGCGGTGGCTGGTGCGCTGATTGGCGCAAATTCCAAGTGAGTGGAGGAGCAAAAAGATGCGTTTTAACTCGCTTAAAGTGATTGTCGCCGCCGGAATCTTCACAATCCCCGGGATGGCTTTCGCCGACGAAGAGGCTGAACAGATGATGCAAGAAGCGCTGCCGCTTATGTATCACACTTGTACCTCGGTCATTGAAGAAGCCGACGGGAACGAAGAATACATTCTGGAGGTTGTTGGTAAAATGACGGCCCTGTCGCTGTACAACCGTCAGGTCGATATCGAGGCACATGCCGCGTCGGATGAGGATAAGGCCGCGCTGCGCGAAACTTTTTTGGCAGCTTTGAAAGACGGCTGCGCCGGTGATGAAAACGCGCTTTTGGGTGGTGTCGTGGACAACGCCGTCAAGACGACGCTGGGACTGTAGGATTTTAGTAGTGCGGCGGTCGTTCGTCACCAAAGACAACGCCGCCTGAACCTTCTTGCGCGCGCTCTGCTTCGCGTTGCAACAGCATTTCGACCCGACGCGTCAGGCGATCGATCTCGGACTGTTGCGTGGTCACAACCGTGTTCAGTTCTTCCACGGTACGGGTCAGATGGGCGATCTGCTCTTCCAGATGCTGCATGGGGCTCTCCTTGATGCGCCGGTCATAGCGACCCTGTGCCGCCATGGCCAGAGAAAGCGCGCCTTGCCCCGATGCGGGCCATGGGATAGACCGCGCGCGGAACAAGGACACTCCCGAGGACGCCCCACATGGCCAAGCCCAAGAAACAGCCCCGCCCCAAGGCCGTAACGCCAAAAGGGTTCCGCGACTATTTCGGCGAGGAAGTCACGCAGCGCACCGAGATGCTGCGGACAATTGCGGGTGTCTATCATCGTTACGGGTTTGACGCCTTGGAAAGCAGCGCGGTTGAGACAGTCGAGGCGCTGGGCAAGTTCCTGCCCGACGTGGATCGCCCAAACGAAGGCGTCTTTGCCTGGCAGGAGTTTGACGAGGGCGGCAATGGCGATTGGATGGCCCTGCGCTACGACCTGACCGCTCCGTTGGCCCGCGTCTACGCACAACACCGCAACGATCTGCCGACGCCCTATCGCCGTTATGCGATGGGTCCGGTCTGGCGCAACGAAAAGCCGGGGCCGGGGCGCTATCGTCAGTTTTATCAGTGCGACGCGGATACGGTCGGCACGGCCTCGATGGCTGCAGACGCTGAAATCTGTGCGATGCTGTCGGACACGCTCGAGACTGTAGGTATTCCGCGTGGCGACTATCTGGTCCGGGTCAACAACCGCAAGGTTCTGAACGGCGTGTTGGAGGCGATGGGTCTGGGCGAGGACGCCGCCGCGCGCGACAACGTTCTGCGCACCATCGACAAGTTCGATAAGGTGGGTCAGGCTGGTGTGCGTGAGTTGCTGACCAAGGGCCGGTTGGATGCCTCAGGTGCGTTTATCGACGGCGTGGGTCTGAGCGACGATCAGGCCGAGCCCGTGATTGCGTTTTTGACCTCAAAGGCTGCGGATACTGCTGGGACGCTGGCCAACCTGCGCGCCGCTGTGGGCAACAGCAAGATCGGCGCGGATGGCATCGCCGAGTTGGAACAGATTGGCGCGCTGCTGGATTCAGGTGGCTATGGTTCGGACCGGATCGAGATTGACCCTTCGGTCGTGCGTGGTCTGGGTTATTACACTGGGCCGGTCTATGAGGCTGAACTCACCTTTGAGATTTTCGACGAGAAAGGCCGCAAGCGACAATTCGGGTCTGTCTCTGGCGGTGGTCGCTATGACGATCTGGTCAAACGCTTCACCGGGCAGGAAGTACCTGCGACCGGTATCTCGATAGGCGTTGACCGTCTGCTGGCCGCGTTGCGCGAAAAAGGCCGGATCGGCGCGCAGGCTCAGGGGCCTGTGGTTGTCACCGTGATGGATCGCGACCGTATGGCCGACTATCAGGCCATGGTGGCTGAACTGCGCAATGCTGGCATTTGCGCCGAGGTCTACCTGGGCAATCCCAAGAACTTCGGCAATCAGCTGAAATACGCGGACAAGCGGAACTCTCCGATTGCGGTGATCGAAGGCGGTGACGAAAAAGCCAATGGCATCGTGCAGATCAAGGACTTGATCCTTGGTGCCAAAATCGCCGAAAGCGCGACGCTGGAGGAATGGAAAGAACGCCCCAGTCAGTTCGAAGTGCCGCGCGGTGATCTTGTCGCGAAGGTGCGCGAAATTCTGGACAGTCAGGACTGACCCATGCCCAACCGTTCCCAGATACAGGCCCGCGCCGCAATGATGCGTGTCCGGTTTGAGGCGGCTGGCGCTCAGGTCGTGGACACGCCCCTGTTGCAGCCGGCAGAAACACTGCTGGATCTGTACGGCGAAGACATTCGCGCGCGCGCCTATGTGACGTCGGACGCCCTGCGTGGTGAACAGATGCTGCGCCCGGATTTCACTTTGCCAGTGGTGCAGATGCACATGAGCGATGGGGCCGAGCCCGCGCGCTATACCTATTCGGGTGAGGTTTTCAGGCGGCAGGAACACGACCCGGACCGGGCCAATGAATACATTCAGGTTGGCTATGAGGTGTTCGACCGGAACGATCCTGCCGGGGCCGATGCCGAGGTCTTCTCGCTTTTTGCGCTGCAACTGCGCGGCTTGCCGTTGCGTGCGGCCACCGGGGATATTGGTATCCTGACGGCCGCTGTGGCCGGGTTGCGCACGACCGAACGTCGCAAGGCCGCGCTGATGCGCCATCTGTGGCGGCCACGCCGGTTCCGTGTTTTGCTGGACCGCTATGCGGGCCGAACGCCAGAGCCCGAGTTGCGGTCTGATCTGCTGAACGCCACCGAACCGATGGTGTTTGACGCACCTATGATCGGAAAACGTCGGGCCTCGGAAATCGAGGCGCGTATCGAAGCTTTGCGCGAGGATCGTGAGACCCCGCCGATTTCTGATAGTGAGCTTGTCGGCCTGGAAACGCTGCTGAATGTACGCGAGACCATGCCCTTTGCGTTGGAACAACTGCGCGACGTGGCTGTGGATTTGCCGCAGATCACGTCGGCGCTGGACCGGCTGGAGGCCCGCGTGGCTGCGTTGCAGGCGCGTGGTGTCGACGTCGCGCGCTTGGATTTCGAGGCCGCCTATGGCCGGACCTCGATGGAATATTACGACGGGTTCGTTTTCGGTTTTTACGCCGAAGGCCGACCCGATCTGCCTCCGATCGCGACCGGCGGGCGTTATGATGCGCTGACCCGGCAACTGGGCAACGGGGCCGAAATCCCGGCCGTTGGGGGCGTGCTGCGGCCCGACTTGATGCTGGAGATCGAGGAGGGCGCGCAATGAGCCTTAAACTGGGCGTGCCCTCGAAGGGGCGGTTGATGGAAAAGACCTTCTCGTGGTTCGAAAAGCGCGGCATTGCTTTGTCCCGCAGCGGATCAGACCGGGAATATGCAGGCAAGGTCGAAGGGATCGATGGGGTCTCGCTGGTTCTGCTGTCTGCCGGAGAAATCCCGCGCGAACTGGCGGCGGGGCGGATTCATCTGGGTGTCACCGGTATTGATCTGGTGCACGAGAAACTGCCGCGTTGGGAACAGCAGTTGGAAGAGATCTCGCAGCTGGGCTTCGGCAAGGCGGATCTGATCATTGCAACGCCGGCCTGCTGGGTGGACGTTGATACGCTTGATGATCTTGATGCTGCGGCGGCGGCGTTTCGCAAAACCCATGGCCACCGCCTTCGGATTGCGACCAAGTATCACCGGCTGGTGCGCGAGTTCCTGACCGATTCAGGCGTCGCGGATTACACGCTGGTCGATAGCCAGGGCGCGACAGAAGGCACGGTGATGAACGAAACCGCAGAGGCGATCGCCGATATCACCTCGACCGGCGAAACGCTGCGGGCCAACCACCTGAAGATCCTGTCTGACGGTCTGATCCTGCAATCGCAGGCCACGCTGTGGCGTAGCCGGGTTGCGAAGTACGACGCTGCAGAGAAGGCGGTTCTGTCTGACCTGCTGGATCGGCTGCGTTAAAGCACGCCTATCTCTGCCAGCGCGCGGTTCAAATCATCGGGCAGGGCATCGTCCTGCTCGCGGTTTTTGGGCAAATCAGCTGGTGTGTCCTCAGGCTTGAGATAACGCCATCCCTGAAACGGGCGCTTCAGGGCGTTCTGAGTCCGATGGACCTCGGGGTCTAGCACAATGGCACACCGGCGGATGCCGTCCTCTCCGATCACCTCATCCAATCGCAGGATGCGCTGACGACACTGGATCACGCCTTTGATCACCCAATAGATCGAGCCGCCATTTAGAATCTCTGCCTCACGCTTGGGCCACATGCGGGTCACATGACGCGGACAGCCGTCCTGATACAGGGGCTTTCTGCTGTCTTGCCAGGCCATCAGTGTGTCGACGTTTTCCGATCCGACCGACAGTTTTATGAGGTTTACGTACTTATCCACAGTTTTCCCACAGAGTCGTCCCAAGGCCGATCTTTATATTGTAGCTCGTCGTACGCAGTCATCAAGGTGTTGTGGTCTGGGTGTGATTTAGGGTACTCTGGATACCTCTTTCAGAACAGGGAATCACCAATGAGCCGCTTTGCCGCCCCCATCGCCGAGCAGATCTGGGACATGAAATACCGCTTTAAACAAGCGGACGGCACACCCATCGATCAGACGGTCGAAGACAGTTGGCGGCGTGTTGCCCGCGATCTGGCGCGGGTCGAAAAGGACCCTGCTCATTGGGAAGAAGAGTTCTATCAGGCGCTAGAGGACTTCAAATACCTGCCTGCGGGGCGGATCACGGCGGGCGCGGGTACCGCGCGGCAGGTGACTCTGTTCAACTGCTTCGTCATGGGCACAGTGCCCGACAGCATGGGCGGTATTTTCGACATGTTGAAAGAGGCCGCGCTGACCATGCAGCAGGGCGGTGGGATCGGGTATGATTTCTCGACCATCCGACCACGTGGTGCCGACGTCAAAGGCGTTGCAGCGGATGCCTCGGGCCCGCTGAGTTTCATGGATGTGTGGGATGCGATGTGCCGCACGATCATGTCCGCAGGATCACGCCGCGGGGCGATGATGGCGACCATGCGCTGCGACCATCCCGATATCGAACAGTTCATCACCGCAAAGTCCGATCCGGCCCGTCTGCGCATGTTCAACATGTCTGTCTTGGTGACGGACCCGTTTATGGAGGCCGTCAAGGCCGATGGCCCGTGGGAGCTGGTGTTTGACGACAAGGTCTATCACACCGTTCAGGCGCGTGATCTGTGGAACAAGATCATGCAGGCGACCTATGACTATGCCGAGCCGGGCGTGATTTTCATCGACCGCATCAATCAGGCCAACAACCTCAGCTACGTGGAGACCATCGCCGCCACCAACCCGTGTGGCGAGCAACCTCTGCCACCTTATGGCGCGTGTCTGTTGGGCTCGATCAACTTGGCGCGGCTGGTCGCGGACCCGTTTGAGGACGCAGCCCATCTGGACGAGGAGGCTTTGCAAAAGCTTGTCGCCACCGCTGTTCGGATGATGGACAACGTGGTGGATGCCTCGAAATTTCCGCTGGTCGAGCAAGAGGCCGAGGCCCAGGACAAGCGTCGCATCGGTCTTGGCGTAACCGGTCTGGCGGATGCACTGCTGATGCTGGGCTTGCGCTATGGCTCGGACGAGGCGGCGCGTCAGACCGAGCGCTGGTTGCACGCAATCGCCCGCGCCGCGTATCTGGCGTCGGTCGACTTGGCGAAGGAAAAAGGGGCGTTCCCCCTGTTCAACGCCGAGAAATATCTGGCCAGCGGCACGATGCTTCAGATGGACGAGGATGTGCGTGATGCGATCCGCGAACACGGCATCCGCAACGCGCTTCTGACCTCGATTGCGCCGACTGGGACGATCTCTTTGTACGCGGGCAATGTGTCGTCGGGAATCGAACCGGTCTTTGCCTATGCCTACACGCGCAAGGTGTTGCAGAAAGACGGTTCGCGGACCGAAGAAGAGGTCGTGGATTACGCGGTGCAGATGTGGCGCGACAAGTTCGGTGACACAGAACTGCCGGACTATTTCGTCAACGCGCAAACTTTGTCTCCGTCCGATCACGTCAAGATGCAGGCGGCGGCGCAGAAATGGATCGACAGTTCGATTTCCAAGACGATCAACTGCCCCGAGGATATCAGCTTTGATGCCTTTAAAGACGTCTACATGCAGGCTTGGGATCAGGGCTGTAAAGGCTGCACAACCTATCGCCCGAATGATGTGACCGGCTCGGTCCTGACCGTTTCGGAAAGCGACGACAAAGCGCCCGGAGAAAGCGCAGATGCACCGCATGAGGTTGATGGCGGAGACGTGATTTACATGTCTGAACCGCTGGACCGTCCGCAGGCGTTGGAAGGGTCCACATACAAACTGAAATGGCCCGACAGCGAGCACGCGATTTATCTGACCATCAACGATATCGTCATCGGAGGTCGCCGCCGCCCCTTCGAGGTGTTCATCAACTCGAAGAACATGGAGCATTATGCCTGGACGCTTGCACTGACGCGGATGATCTCGGCCGTGTTCCGTCGCGGTGGGGATGTGTCCTTTGTGGTTGAAGAGCTGAAAGCCGTGTTCGACCCGCGTGGCGGGGCCTGGGTGCAAGGGAAATACATCCCGTCCATTTTGGCGGCGATTGGCGGTGTGATCGAGCAGCACATGATCAATATTGGCTTCCTCGAAGGTGAGGGCATGGGATTGAAATCAGACCCTCAGGCGCAGGTCGTCAACATGGATGCACCACGCGGCAAGGCCTGCCCGTCCTGTGGCCAGTATGACATGGTGATGATCGAGGGTTGCATGACCTGCCGCAGTTGCGGGCATTCCAAGTGCGGATAGCCCAAGCCGTTCGTGGTTTTTTGTTTGGGTGGGCATAAATAGCCCATAAGGTTGATTTTTGCGCCCAGTTGAACGGTCTTTAATGCCCACAGATTCTTAAGGCTTTGAAATAAAATAAAAAAGATTACTGTAGAGTTTTGAGACTGTTCTGCGTTGGGCGACCATCGATAACATTCGCGCTATTGACCAAAACCTGAAAATCTCAAGACTATGGCCATGGAACCAAATCGTCTCATACGCGTCACACGCAAAAGCTGACCAGAATGTTGTACTTGCCCAGCAAAACCGCTCGGGCAGTTCCATGGCTATCGGATACCTAATTGATGAAAAACAAATCGCCTATCGAGGAGTCCCCTCAATACTCCGAATTGAACGCTCGATTTTCCCGTTTTCTCCTGGACTTCCGAAAGGAAAAACTCGCGCAGCAACTTGCCGGAGACGACAAAAACCGTGACGAGATTACTCGCGGAGACTTTCAATCATTCAAAGCGCGGATGACTGAGGGTTTAGAACTAACCGATTACGATCTAGATCGTATTCACCGCCGAGTATTGTCTGTACTTCTCCGCCCCGAAGCGGGCTCGGTGCTACAAGACGAATGAGGCCGGAAGGCGTGAAACTAGCGTGTAGACCGATCCGCTTTGACAATGATCCAGTCCTGAATCTCACTTGAGCATCTGCGGTCACGTCACTGTGCACTCTCCAGTGAAACAACAAACACGTTGTTCTAAGCTAGGACTCTTATGCAGGATCACGCAGGTTGACTTCCGTAAAGACCATCCTCCCTTGCGTCACGTTTATGGCTGACTTCGAATAATTCGGGTTCTAGTGCGTAATGGAGCACCCGGTATTCAGGGCACGAGTTAGTCATTCTCTGCGGTACTCGTGATTGGCTGATGGCAGCCCGAAGCAGATGGGGTGGATGGCTCCCGCTCCCCGGCGTCGCAATGCGCCATAGTGCAGGTGTCACAATCTGCGATGGAGAGGAGCCACCCCATGCAAGTTACCACTGTCGGCCTTGATCTGGCCAAGACCATCTTCCATGTACACGGCGTCACGGAGGACGGCGGGATTGCGTTCAATCGGCCTTTGCGCCGGTCGCAGGTTCTGTCGTTCTTCGACCGTCTTGCGCCCTGCCTCATCGGCGTCGAAGCCTGCGCGTCGAGCCACTACTGGGCGCGGGAGTTGTCGAGGCTGGGTCACACCGTCCGGCTAATGCCGCCGATGTATGTCAAACCCTATGTGAAGCGTGGCAAGTCCGATGCGGTTGATGCAGAGGCCATCTGCGAGGCGGTGACACGTCCGACGATGCGGTTTGTCGAGATCAAGTCCGAAGAACAGCAGGCGCTTCTGTCCCTACACCGGGCACGTGACTTCGTGGTCCGCCAGCGCACTCAGTTGATCAACATGCTTCGTAGCCTTGCGGCGGAGTTCGGGTCACCAGTTCCGAAGTGGTCGCGAGTTTGCCGCCTGGCTGGGGCTCACGCCACGCAATCATTCCAGTGGTGGAAAAGAACGGTTGGGAAAGATCACGAAAATGGGTGACAGGTATCTGCGCCAGCTCATCGTGGTCGGCATGACGTCACGTGTCCGACAGGTTGCCAATCATCCGGACCGCGCCGATCCATGGCTCGTGGACTTGCTGCAACGAAAGCCTACGCGCCTTGCGACCATCGCCATGGCGAACAAGACGGCTCGGATCATGTGGGCCGTACTGACCAGAAACGAACCCTACATGCCGCATAAGGCCTGAAAACAAAAGGAACAACGAGATAGCAAGACCGACGATGTGATGGTGCACACTTCAGCCGCAACGATCAGGATACTCCGCCGAATGACTCGGGTGCCAATGCCCGCAAAGCAGATAGGAACCTGATCTGCGGATCCCATCAGGGCCAGCGGTCCCAACCGCGCAAACAGGCCGGACACAAGACCGCTTCTGAAAAGGTACACGAAATCCCATTTAAGCCTTGCTTTGCGGGAGCCATCCACACAAGTCATTTGGCATGACGCTTTTTCTTACAAGAGCCAGACGTTCAACCACTTCAACTGAAAGGCTAGTAAACGGAATTGGTTGCCCTCCGTCCAATTGCAGCAAAGGTCGTCTCCAGTTTTGATCAGATCCCATTGCGGTATCGACCTTGGCAATTTCGGACTGGGAGCACTAGAGTTCCAGTGATTCAACTCGAAGGTGCCAATGAACGAAGAGCCAGTCGAACGCCGGTTGACCGCAATACTCGCCGCCGATGTTGTCGGGTTCGGGCGCTTGATGGAGGCCAATGAAGAACGCACTTTGGCTTCACTGAGGCATCATCGTCGCGAGTTCTTCGACCCGACACTGGCCAAACATGGTGGCCGCCTTTTCAAGGTGATGGGAGACGGGTTCCTAGTCGAGTTTTCAAGCGTTACCAGCGCAGTTCGGTGCGCGGTAGAAATCCAACGGGGTATGCCAGGTCGCAATACCGGGGTTCCTGAAGACCGCCAGATCAAGTTCCGCATAGGCGTCAATGTCGGGGATCTGATTGTGGATGGTGACGATTTCCATGGCGACGGAGTGATACTAGCGACCCGACTGGAAGGATTGGCCAAGCCAGGTGGAATTGCATGCTCGGCCACTGCTCGCAGTCAGATCGGAAGCAATCTGGATGTGAAATTCGCCGACCAAGGTGAAATAGCGGTCAAGAATGCGTCTCAACTGCTGCGCGTGTATTTCGTCGAGTTGTTCGACGGGGCTTCGGCCTCGACATCCCAGCGTCAGAGCGATGCGAAGGTCACACGTGTCTCCGACATTCCTTCTGTCGCGGTTCTTCCCTTCGCCAATGTTAGCAACGAGCCCGAGCAAGAGTACTTCAGTGATGGGATTACCGAAGATATCATCACCGACCTCTCGAAGGTTTCTGGTCTTTCGGTCATCAGCCGGAACACTGTGTTCACGCTGAAGGGCAAGGCGCTGAACCTCGAGGAGACCGCAAGAAATCTGGGGGTGGCCTATCTGGTTGAAGGGTCGGTGAGAAAGGCCGGAAATCGAGTTCGGATCACTGTCCAGCTAGTCGTCGGCGCAACAGATCAACCGATCTGGGCGGAACGGTACGACAGAGAACTGACGGACATCTTCGCTGTTCAGGACGAGATCACGCAAGCCGTTGTAGATCAGCTCAAGGTCACTCTGTTGCCAGAAGAAAAAGAGGCCATCGAACGGGAGCAGACAGACAGTACGGACGCGTATAATGCCTATCTTCGCGGGGCCGAATTTCTGCGAAACCGCACCAAGTCGTCGTTGCTGAGTGCAAGGCAACTGTTTGCGCAAGCTGTAGAGTTTGATCCGGGCTATGCCAGAGCCTACGCAGGAATGGCCAATTGCGCGACGTGGCTGAAAACACATCATGGCGCAGACATTACTGTAGCGGAAATACTCTCAATTACTGACCAGGCATTGGCCATTGATCCTGATTTGGCAGATGCCTATGCGGCCCGCGGAGCTGCAATGTGGATTGACGACAGGCGGGAAGAAGCAATTTCAGCTTTCGAACAAGCCCTTTCAATCGATCCGGACAGTTACGAAGCTCTGTTCTATTCTGCTCGATTCTTCGAAACGATTGGCAATTTTGAGAGTGCCGTAGTTCACTACACCCGGGCAACAGAAGTTCGTCCGGACGACTATCAAGCGCCTTTGAGGTTGTCCGAAGCTCTGTTTTCGTTGCGACAGCTGGAAACAGCGACACGTTATGCGCAGATCGGTATTAAGCGAGCTGAGGAAGCTCTCAGGCAACACCCTGAAAACTCAAGGCCTGCTCAACTGGGCGCAGCAGCTCTTGCCAGAATAGGCGAACCCGACCGGGCTAAATCTTGGCTGACTCGGGCCATGGAGATCGACCCAGACGACAACCATATGCGCTACAATGCCGCCTGCACCTATGCTCAACTGGGTGAAATTGATCTCGCTTTCGAGATGCTGGACCTGTGGATCGACAAGGCGGCCACCAACCTGTTGCTGTGGTTTCAATCGGACCCGGATCTGGAGCCAATTCGAGGAGATCTGCGTTATCAGGGGCTTCTTGCGCGGGCCGTTCAATAGAGCTTGCTCTCCCATTTTCAAAGCCCGAAACAACCACCGTGTAGATCAATCAGATAGCGTTCCGGTATTGCTCGAAGGACGCCTCCCAGCCCGAAGCGGACCTTCGCAACCAAGCTTTGCTAACTCCGAAATACACAACGAAACGGCCAGTTGCAGAGGTTGTATCGGCGGTGGCAACCAACCATTCATGTCGTCGACTAACCTGTTCAACGTCGCACTACAACTTCTCCGAACTGATCCCACGAGGACCTAATCTTCGAAGCGTTCATTTGGCTCGACCACATTTACTTGCTTCGGAACTTGGTCGGTGTCATTCCGGTCTGACCTCGGAAAAAGCGAGTGAAATGGGACTTGTCAGAATAGCCGAGCATCAGTCCGATCTCTGCAATTGTCATCTGGTTTTGTTTGAGGTGCTCCTTGGCGACATCGATACGCAGCCGTTTGATTTCGCGCGGTAGCGTTGTGCCTTGTTTTTGAAGCGCTTTCAGAAACCGTTCCGGTTGAATTCCCAGCATTCCAGCCACCATCTCTGGTCCCAAATCGGTTTCATCCAGTTTGTCGCGTAAGACAGATCGCAAAGCTGCCACCACGGTTACTTCTTCATCTTGTCGAAGTGATGCTATGGGCTTGGCAGAACCCTCAGAGACGTGGTGCAAAAACAACCATTCCACAGGAAAACTAATTTGCATTCCGGGATCAGTCCCAAGGCCAACCTCGATCCCTTTGTAGTCGATAGGCAGCCCATTGATGTATCTGCTTTCCCATCGCACACGGGAAGAGTCCCAGGAATCTCCGACGACGGTCTGCAATAGGCGTACATAGATTGCGGCACCAAAACCGGTCACCTGAATGGGTGGGACGGTTGGTTCCTGTTGCCTCTCGATACGATAAGTCGCTTTGTCTGCTTCAATGACAAGGCTGTGCCGCACAGAATTGGACTCCTGCGGCACGAGCTCAACAAAGCGGGTAAAAAACTCGAACAGCGTTTTTGTAGATTGCAAGGCTTGAGCGAAGGGCGGCCATCCTTGTAGGTCAAACGCTTCCCCTACATTCAGTCCTAGGTATCGATCCCCTGATACTTCTGAGAAAGCATTTACCAAGCCGTAAACCAACTCGGAGTGAACGTACACGGATAGGTTAGTCATCAGTTCAGCTTTCAAGCCGACCTGATCCAATGCTGGTTGCGGATTGATCTTACGTTCGGTGAGATATTGCAGAAAGGGAGCGGCTAAAGAGAGGCGAACAAAGCCCTCGCTATGCTCTCGGGAGGTGGAGTTGAAAGGCAAGCTCATAACCCTTGTTGGATTAGCTTTAAGAAGTGGCCATTTTTGCAGTCACATTCGTACATCCTAATTCAAAAGGGGCAACCGAGCCAATGAATTCCAGACTATAGTTGGCAAAACATGAATATGAAGGGAGTACTTATGTCCGGCTTACGAATGTCTCTTTGCTCGACGGCAATTGTCGCGGCAGTTCTTTCTTTTTCGGCGACCGCGCAGGCTCAGGATCAAGAAGAACCCCAAACGCTGTTTACCAACGTGCATGTCTTCGACGGTGTGAATGAGCAACGCATTGAAAATGCCAGTGTTCTGGTCGAGGGCAATCTGATCAAGTCCGTCTCAACCGATGCCATTGATGCGCCGAGCGCGACGGTTATCGACGGCGGTGGGCGCACTCTGACACCGGGCTTTATAGAGAATCACGCGCACCTGATGCTCATGGGGCCATCGATTGCCGAGATGGAAACCAACTCGACCTGGGAGGATTTCGCCATCCACGGGACCCGGATGGCCGAAATGTACCTGATGCAGGGCTTCACGACCGTTCGCGATGCCGGGGGCGCTGGCGGCGGGCTGCGGCGCGCAATTGACGCCGGCCAGATCGTCGGCCCCCGCTTTTATCCTTCCGGGGCATTTCTCGGAACACGTGGTGGTCACGCCGATTTCGCATCCTTCACATCTCCGCCGGGTGGGGTGACCAACTTTGGGACTCTGAATATGGCCCAACAGGTCAACGGTGTTGACGAAATTTACATGTATGGCCGCAACAACCTGCGCATGGGTGCCACGCAATTGAAGTTCATGCAATCAGGTGGGGTGATTTCGGCATTCGATCCATGGCAGTTGCTCGCCGGTTCGAAAGAAGAGATCGAGGCCGCTGTTCAGGTTGCCAACGAGTACGGCACCTATGTCATGGCACATTCCTACCGCAAAGAAGCGATCATCAATGCCCTGAATGCAGGGGTCAGAACCATTGAACACGGATTTCACTTTGACTGCGAGATTTCTGCTTTGATGAAAGAAAAAGGAGCGTACATCACGACGAACATCACAGCATTTGATCCAGGCCTACTTGATGTTCCTTCCGTGAAAAACAACCCCAACAGTTTGAGGAAGGCCAAATCGGCCTCGGCGACCTTCGAAGCCTACATTCCAAGTATGAAGGAATGCCCGGCGCCGCGCGGTTTCCAAACCGATTGCGTCGGCTCGGTCGAAGCGTGCAACATCCAGATCGCCTACGAGAAACATCTGAATAACCATTTCTTCGGCCCCTATGCGTCGATGGTAACCCTAACTTCGGTAGGTGGCGAGATCGCGGCACTTAGCGGTGATTTCATGAACCCCTATCCGGAAGGCAAACTGGGTGTGATCGAAGAAGGCGCCTATGCCGACATCCTGCTGATAGACGGCAACCCCCTCGAAGACTTCTCTGTCGTTGGAACAGGCGATCAGTGGTTCGGTGCGGACCCGAGGCCGGACAGCCCGGAAACAATCCGCCTGATCATGAAGGACGGTGTGATCTACAAAAACACACTGGATTGACCAGATAAAGCAGCCGGAGAGCATTCATGCGAAATTGGTTTTGCTCCGCAGTATTCGCAGGGTTGGTTTTGTGCGGTTATGATGCTGCGGCGACGCCTGGAACCGCGTTGGACTGGGCAGATCTGCCAGATCCGTCTGCGCAGGTCTTTGATGACCCCTATCGTGAACTCAGCCCCGAACAGTTCGACGATGTTCTTTTCGTTGTGCGTATACGCGGCAGGTTGCAGCAGGAGGTTGGCAGCGCCGAAGAACGGCAGAAATGGCAATTGCTTTTAGCAGAGACCGAAGACGCCTTGGTGTCAGACGGAATTGACGTCGACTGGTTACTCGATCAGCGCGAGGTTGTGACTGAACGTCGAAGAAAGGCTGGAACGAGCGGAAACCCGCAATTCGACGGCAGAACAATCACACTCGCGGGCTTTGCCATTCCTGCTCCAAGCGATCCGGACGGCCGGCCTGTGGCGTATTTGGTGCCAGAAAGAGGGATGTGCAGCCACATGCCTCCACCTCCGCCTAACCAGATGATCCGTGTGCGGTTGAACGGGGACTGGGCGCCTAGCTATTTCCACGAACCCGTTCGGCTGACAGGCACGCTGACTATCGATCCTTCCGTTCATAATATGATGGTTGTGGATGGCCTCATGCCTATGAATGCGACTTTCCAGCTAGAGGCGGAACGTGTCGAAACTCTGGAAACCGAGGCAGACAGGTTGGAATGGAAGCAGCGTGCTGCTGATCTCATCCGCGCGGCAGGAAATCGCAAGACCGGTGGGGCACAGGCGTCAAAATGATAAGACTTCTGGTTGCCGCATTGAGCATTGCATTTGCTGGCGCAGCGTCGGCTCAGGGACTATCCGGGCCATCTTCAGTCGAAGCCGATCTTGCGCCCGGAGACGGGCTCACCGATCCGCAATATCGTTCCGATTTTCCACGCAACATCGCACCGGGTTGGTTTCAGTGGAAAGACCGACTGGCTGAGGGTGGTTTTCGGTTCAACATTGACTACCTGGCATTGGGCCAAACCACGGATGCTGATCTGGGAACCGGCGAAGCAGCCAGCGGAATTGCGCGGTTCTACGGCAGTTGGCAGGCAACTGAACGGGGGTCTCTGACATTCAAGATCGAAGACAGGCACAGTTATACTGACGTTGCTCCGCAATTTCTCGGGCTGGATGGCGGAGCCCTTTCAATCACGGGAACAGCCTTCAATGACAACGGTTTGCTTCTGACCAATTTGTTCTGGACCCAAAGGGCTGAGAATGGGTCGTGGGCGCTGCAAGTCGGCCAGATTGATGTAACGGACTTTGTGGATATCTACGGGTTGGTAAGCCCCTACAGTGGTTTTCAAAACCTGTCTTTCAATACCAACCCGACAATCAACACGCCCAACCAAGGCCTTGGTATTGCCGGTGGGGTAAAGCTGAGCGAGAACCTCTACGCCGTTGCCAGCGTATCAGACGCAAACGCCGACCCGTCCGATCCAAACTTTGATGTGTTTAGCGACGGCAATCTCTTCAAGTCGCTCGAACTTGGGTACACGTCCGGCTTTGATCGCATCTACTTCGACAATATCCATCTGACCCTCTGGCATGCGGATGCGGCTGACGATGGCAGTCGAGCAGAAGATTACGGCGCAGCGTTTTCCGCCGCATGGTTTGTTGACAATAAATGGATGCCGTTCTTCCGTGCAGGGGCCTCGAAGGGAACCGCAGCGCTTTATGAACGGTCGATTTCTGCCGGTCTCGGTTACTATGGTCGCAACACCGATTTGGCCGGTCTGGGCCTAAACTGGGCCGAAGCAAGAGGCATAGATGGCGATCAGTTCACGCTTGAAGCTTTCTACCGCTTTTCAATCTCACCCGGACTGCAGATCACGCCATCGGTACAATTCATTTCCGACCCGCTTCTAAATCCCGATCAGGACCGGATTACCCTGTTCGGTCTAAGAACCCGGATCGTTTTCTAATGCGGGGTGAAGGCAGTCACTAAGGGGTGTGCCAAAGGGCAACTAAGAGAGATCAAGCGCGTGCCGGAATTTTCAACGCCGGTCGAATGAAGTTGGGAAGCAAAGGAACAATCTATGAAGATTGCATACGGAATTCTTGCAGCCTTAGCAGTTGTGTTTTTCATCCTTGGAGGCAGCGATGCCCATGCCAAAGACAACAAGGGTAAAAAGCCGAACAAGGGGGGCAAGAACGGTGATGTCAGCATTCAGATAGAAGACAAACCCGGCAAAGGCCCAAAAGCTGTACCACCTGGACAGATCAAGCGCTACACGCGCGGTGCCAAGCTCCCATCTGACCTGGAGTTCGAGGATATTGGGGACCTTTCCAAATGGAAGCTGGGGGAGCCCGGCAAAGGAAACCGCTACATTCAGGTCGATGGCGAAGTCCTCGAAGTTACGAATGATCTGTCTACTGTTGTCGATGCCGTCGGCATCGTCGGTGATCTTCTCAACTAGACGAAAGTACGATGTTTCAGGGCAAGAACTACCTCGTTTGCCCTGACGCTGGCCGGGGCGATCATTTGTGAACCCCGGCCCAAGTTCAAAACCCGGATCCGAGGCGCTACGATGATAAAGGCCCTTCTTGTTCTTTTTGCGCTTGCTACCTTTTCGTCAGCACGCGCCCTACTCGCTCAGGAAAACGGTGCAACTGAAGTCCCGCAAACAATACGCTTTGAGGGCTATGTATAGCCCAGTCGCGAAGCAGAACTGTCGCCTTTGGTGGACAATGTGGTCAACCGGACTTTGCAAAGTCTGCTTTCTGCGCATCGCAGACCTTCGCGAGAATCCAAGGTTCCTTAGGGAGGCCCTTTGCGGGATTGAGCAATGCAAAGGGCCATAACCGCGACGACTAAGCCATAAACTGATTGAATTCGCCGCTAGTGCAGACAAACGCGCAGCGCAAAACTATGGGCGAACTACGTAAACTTATGGGGTGCGCGAAGTGTTATGCGCAAACCTACACAACTGTAGGGACGCGCATAACGCTTCATTCCTATCATTGATTTTATTCAGAAAATCTGGGTGTCGTCGCCCATAATTTTGCACAGCAATTGCGCATAAGTTTACACGATTTGCCCATAAGTTTGCACGGTTCACCATACACGCTCAATTTTCGATTGACTTAGCTTAGCTCGATCAACTGGAACGCACCAAACTCAATCAAAAGTGCATTCTAATTGGCAAAACTCAACCAATACCACACCTAGGTAGTAAAAATTCCAAAATGAAGTGGACAAGAGAGGTATGGAAGACCCTGTCATTCCGACAAGCTTGCAAACGGAAAAGGCAACCGAGGTGCTATTCGCCGCCTACGATATGGAAGGTATGATGAAGCTGAAAACTAACGTTGCCAACGCTGCCTAATACCATCAGGCAGGTTTGGATTTTTCGGACCTTTCGATCCAAGACAGGCTTAGGAGGAGCTTGGCCGATGACACACCCCGCATTTACCTCAGACTCTGTGGCCGTGATCACCGGGGGTGCTTCCGGCATTGGCCTCGCCGCCGCAGTGAAGTTCGCGCAAATGGGAATGCGCATTGTTGTTGTTGATCGAGACACCGAGAAACTGGCGGCCGCGGCAAACATAGTGTCGGCCGTTGGCGCGGCCGATGTCATGACGTCTGAGACAGATGTCCGTGATCGTGCGCAGTTAGAGGCGTTGGAGCGGATGGTGGCAGACCGCTACGGAGGGACAGATATCCTGATGAACAATGCCGGTGTCGGAGGCAAATCATCGACCATTGGGGACGCTGCGGCTTGGGACAATATGCTGGGTGTAAACCTGTGGGGTTCGATCCACGGCACCCAGATCTTCGCGCCAAACATGATCGCCCGTGGCAGACCAGGCGCAATCATCAATACAGGGTCCAAACAAGGCATCACGACCCCGCCAGGTAACCCGGCTTACAATGTCTCAAAGGCGGCTCTCAAAGCCTTTACCGAGGCACTGTCCCACGAGCTCAGAATGGGTCCAGGTCATCAGATTACCGCGCATCTACTGATCCCTGGATTCGTCTATACCGGCATGATCTCCGCGCCCGAGAAGCCTGCATCTGCCTGGACCGCTGAGCAGACTGTCGACTTCTTTGTCGAAAGCGTGAACCGCGGGGATTTCTACATCCTCTGCCCCGACAATGACGTTTCACGCGACACTGATGAGAAACGCATCGCTTGGAGCGCTGGAGACATCATTGAAAATCGCCCACCTCTTAGCCGATGGCATCCAGACTATAAGGAAGCGTTCGCGGACTTCATGGCGAAGTCTGGCTGATAATCGCCATAGCCCAATAATCATGACGAGTTGACGATTGAAGACTGCCGGCAGCTTTAACGGTTGTCGGCAGCCTGAGTTCTGAACAGCCAAAAAGTTCGATATGATGAAACAAATGGTTTTCAGAATGCTTCTTGACGTAGCGGCGCTGAACAAGCTGCGGCTTGTTCCGGCTCTCAGGGCTGAGAAGCGCGGCGTGTCAATTATTTTCCGGCGGTTAACTTCGGTAGAATTGTTGGCCGTTGTCCTGATCCTGTTTGCAACGGCGACCCTAACCAGTGCTACAGCACCTCTCGTCAATCTCTGACGGCTTAAAGTGTTTAGGAAACATCGACTGCAGCACAAACAGGCAGATCTTCAAAGCCTCCGAGGGTTTGAAAATATCTGAGTGCAAATGGTAGTCGGTCCAAAGCCCTTCCAACAAAGCAACCAACGCGTCTGTTGCAAGTTTGGCGCTTACATCCTCGTACTCGCCTTCGCGCTTTATTTGTTCCAACAACTCCAGGATCACCGCGCGGAAACCTTTGTCTCGCGAGTCGATAAAAGGAAATATGTGAGGGTTTGAGAGCGCTTCAGCCCGAAAGGAAAACCAGATCGCGACGTCCCGCGCATTAAGGACCAAAGGGTCGAAATCTGCTCTTATGATAGAGATTAGCTTGTCTGCCGGGTCTAACTCTGGATGGACTGCAATGGCCTTCCACTGCTCCGCGTAGCGGACTGACAACTCCTCAGCCACCGCAAGAAGCAGCTTTTCCTTGGAACCAAAGTGTAGGTTGACCATCCCTTGCGATAGTCCCGACAACTCTTGGATTCTTGCCGAAGTTGTTCCGCGTATTCCGTATCTATAAATGGCGTCCGCAGCCGATTGGATCAGCAGCTTTCGGTTCTGCAATTTACCCAGATCTCGGGCATTGGTTGGGGTATCACGCTCGAGAGTAATCTTATTTCTCCTTCGCTGGGTTAGTCGCCTTTGTCTTCTCGCATTTAGCAATACGACAGTTCAAGGATTGACATTGAATGAATGCTTGTTCATTTTGTGATCTATATTACATTAAGGTGCTGCATGACCCTTTTCAACTCCGACTTTCAGTCCATACGAGAATGGGACAACGAACATTTCCTGCACCCGTGGGAAGGTATGTCACACCTTGGTCAAAATGAACGAACCTTTGCCGAAAGCGGACTTGGCGTTCATGTCGTCACAGAGGACGGAAAGCGCCTGATAGACGGCCCTGCTGGCATGTGGTGCGTTCAATTGGGCTATGGAAACACCGAGATTGCCGATGCTATGGCTCAGCAGGCGAAAGAGATGGCGTATTTTTCGCCCTTCAACAACGCCAACTCAACTCCGGCCCGTTTGGCACATGAAATCGCCAAGAGAACGCCGGGAGATTTGAACCATGTATTCTTCACGACCGGTGGTTCAACGGCCGTGGATAGTGCGCTGCGATTTGTACAGTTCCGCAATAACCTGCTGGGAAAACCTCAAAAGAAAATCGTGATATCGCGACAGAAAGCTTATCACGGATCGACTTATCTGGCGGCGTCAGTGTCCGGAAAAGAGCGCGACAAAGGTTGGCTGGACCAGGCAAGTCACCTGACGCGTTTCCTACCGAATGTGAATCCGTATACACGTCGCTCCGATCAGACGGTCGACGATTTTCTGGACGAAAAAATAGCGGATCTGGAAAACATGATCCTGCAGACTGGAGCAGACAAAGTCGCCGCTTTCATCGCAGAACCGATCCTGTGCTCTGGAGGCGTCATCGTGCCGCCGCGGGGGTATCATCAGCGCTGTCTTGAAATCTGCCGGAAGTACGATGTCCTTTACATTTCAGACGAGGTCGTCACCGGGTTTGGGCGACTTGGGCATTGGTTTGCATCCGAAGACGTCTTTGGGATTAAGCCCGACATCATAACCTGCGCCAAAGGCATGACGTCTGGGTACGTACCCATGGGGGCTTGTATCATCTCTGACCGGCTGATTGCAGATGTAAGCGGAAATAATGCACAGAACGCTACGTTTTCAAACGGCTTCACTTACTCAGGCCATCCAGTGAGCGCGGCGGCAGGCCTGAAGACGATTGAAATCATGGAGCGCGACGGCGTTCTGGAACATGTCCGTGCAATCACGCCGCTCTTCGAAGAGCGCCTCCGGGCGCTGGCAGATTTGCCGCTCGTCGGTGATACGCGCGGCATGGGGCTGGTTGGCTGCGTCGAATGTGTTGCAGACGCAAAAGCAGATAATGCACTGGACCTAGATAAATCTGTCGGCGCCCTGATTGATCATCATTGTCAGGAGAACGGGTTGATCCTGCGGCCGATTATCAACATGTGCGTGTTTTCCCCACCTCTGATCATTACGGAAGGTGAGTTGAGCCAGATGTTCGACATCCTTGAAAAAGGTATCCGGCTGGCAACCGAAGACCTAAAGCAGCAGGGTACGTTTAAACCTTAGGAACCACCTCGGCGCGCCATCGCAATTTTCATGGTTGCGATACCTTCGCTTAAGTGCGCTGCGTTTACCCTGCCCGCATCACCTCTGGTGGCAATTTGATCGGGAACTTGGACCGAACCTCCGCATCCGCCTTGCTGCCAAAATAGTTTGGATAGTGATTGGACAGAATATCGTCCACGACTGACCGGCTCCGTTCAAACATATCCTGACGACCGGCTTTTTCCCAAGTATCGGTTAGCTCCCGATCCATCAGGGTTGGATAGACATACTCAGTCTCCATGTATTGCAAGGTCTGCGTGTTGCCGAGGAAATGACCGGGATCAATTGCACATTCGTGGATGACGTCGACCGACAGTGTGTCGTCGCTCACCTCGATACCACGCAGGGTTCGTGAGATCATGCCCGCTGCCTCGTTGTCGATGACCATGGACTCAAAGCTGCAGCCCATCAGGCTGCCAAGCATACCGCCAAATTCGCAGAGCCTGTTGGCCCCGGCATGGGCCGCCAATGCGAAAGTTAACGCCTTTTCCAGACCGTATTGTGCGTCAGGGATCTTGGAATCCGTCATGCCGCAACCGACGCTGGTCGGGAGGTTGTAGAAATTGCCCATTTGGATAGCTGCCGCGGATATCAACGCCTGCTCACCACTGCCACCCGTGAATGAACCAGTTCGCAGATCAGTAATAAACGGCCAAGCTGCAAAGACGACGGGGGTGCCCGGGTTAATCAGATTGGCAATTGCGACGCAAGATAGGGTCTCGGCTACGGCTTGCGCCAAAGTCCCGGCCAGAGGCGCAGGCGACGTCGCCCCAGCTTGTGGCGGAACAGCCAAATCGCAGACAAGCCCCATCTTCGCTGTATCAATCAGGATCTCCAAGTTTTCCCGCCCAAACCGGAGCGGGGATACTATGGGACAACCGCCAAAAATGACCGAGGGTTTCTCGAGGAATTTACCCTCGCCGCCTGATGCCAGATCGAAAAGATGGATTGCGTCCTGAATGTGCTCTCGGGTGCGGAACGTCAGACAAGATGGTTTTTCGCTACCCGCCAGAATGGCGTAGAGCATGCTCATGTCGTGCTCGTAGTCCTGCGGCACATCCGTTGCCAGAACTGTATCACCGGTCATGTGGATGTTGTCGAGCCGGTCAACCAACCGGGTAAAATCGTAAATGTCTTTGAGTGTCGACGGCCGGTAACTGCGAGTTTCCGCATTAAACGTTGTCACAGCGGTGCCGGAGTTCGCATAGTACACCTTGTCTTTGGTGCAGTGCATGTCATCCTTACCGGCCCGCGATCCGCGTGCATGGACATAGAACTCACTGGCCGCCTTAGCCAAAAGATCTTCCATCAACGCGCGAGGGAAGCACAGTCTACCATGCTCGTTCACCGTCGCCCCTTTAGGCAGCACGAGATCAAGAACTTCCTGCGTTGGATCACCGACGCCCGTACGCTCCAGAATGCTAAGGGCGGCCTCGTGAATATTTGACATGTCAGCATCTGAAAGGGGCTTGTAGCGCCCCCCCGAAATGCCCGGCCAGATTGCTTGCGAAGCGACGTTGCTGGTTCGCACGGCTGCACGTGCTTCGCGCCCACCCCCGCGCCGTCTTGATCTGCGCTTCGTTAATTCTGTCATAGTATTTCTCCGAATTCTGAGCGTGTCAGATCATGCTGAAGTAATTTCGATAGAAACCCGGAATACTCCATTCCATCTCGGACAGCGGTCCCGGCACGAAGCGGTGGGAGTTCACGCCCTCTTGGTTGTGACGGATGATCCGCTCATCATCAAGAGACGTGACATGCCAGAGCCATATCAACGCGTCCTTATCGTAGTCACGACCCTCTTCTGCGTCGCCGCGCACATACCAGACGATCTGAATATCCGTTTCCTGCAGCGCGCGTGGGACGAACCGGTAGCCAACCACGTGATCTGCATAAACAAGGAAGTAGTTCAGCGTCCCGATCCCCAGATCGGTGGCACCGCCATCGTGACCTTTCAGTTCACCCAAAGGCGGCGCCAGCGAAGCGCCATCCTTACTACCGGTCAAATAGCCGGGAAACAGCGGGTAGCGGCGCCAATAGACATCTGCACCCGGGGCGAGCGCGTTATCTCCGGTCAGGTCCAGCTCCTCAACGGGCACTCCGGCTTCTTTCATCCGCTGATGAAGTGCGCCGCTGAACTCCAGAACCTGAGCGGGGTCTTTCAACGAATGGCTGCGCGAATAGTCCTGATGAGACGGCGCGCAGTGGTAGCATTCCAGGTAATTCTCCAACGCCAGTTTCCAATTTGCTGGAACCGGGTATGAGGCTTCATGAGCGACCTTCAGGTTTTCAAATTCGAATGGTTTTGACAGTGGGGCCAACTGCACCAACGCAGCATCTAGCGCCGGGGCGTCTTCAGCTGCGCAGACAAAAATCAGACCTTGGAATATCTTCACCTGAACCGGGAACAATCCGTATTGGCCCGGGTCGAAATTCGACCCCATTGAACGCCCGTTTCGTAGCTTGCCGTTCAGATCAAAAGTCCACGCATGATAGGGGCAGATGAAATTGCGTGCCTTGCCTTTCCGTTCAATGCAAACTCGCGATCCCCGGTGGCGGCAAACGTTCAGATGCGCGCGCACCTCACCTTCGCGATCCCGAACGATGATGATGGACTCGGGCCCATAGTCGAACAGGAAATAGTCCCCCGGTTCTGCGACCTGACTAACATGGCCGACCCAGATCCAGTTACGGTTCCAGAACGCGCCGATATCGTTCTCGTATACTGCTTGAGACGTATAGAAGTGACGAGGCAGGGCGAACCCTTCCTGTTGCGCGTCCATCAAATCGCGCATTACTTGCAGGTCATCTTTTGGCATTGCGCACCTCATGCAGATTCAAGGGAAATGACTTCCCGGCGGAAGAACTCACGGTCGATGTCGTCCGCGTTACGTTCGAAATTCTGGGCAGCCATGTGACCCGAATATACAGCATCCGCGATCAAGCCGGGGTTTGCGGCATCTCCGATTAATTCCAACGTTTTCAGCGGACTTGCTGTCAAACCGCAAAGCTCGTCGTAAAGAGTGGTTTCTCGCATTCGCTGCGTCACCAGTACCACGGAGCTGCATTCAATGGAGTTCTCTCGCCCCGTGTAGACGCACTGCAATGTCGCCTGGCCGGGCGCGACACCGGCCAAGGTCTGGGACAGGTTCAGACGAACGCCTTTTTCCAACAGACTGCGTTGCACTTTAGTCTGCTCCAACGTCAATTCGGTAAACGGCGAAACTATTGAGGCCGGCGTTACAAAGACAACCTCTCGCCCAACCTGAGCCAAATGATCAGCCAAGACTCCACCGAGATAGGCTTGATCATCATCGTAGACCACAATCGGGCCGTCCTGCGGCATGACTCCGGCCACAATGTCATCCGGAGTGAAAATCTGAGAACCTAAACCGATTGGTGCACCGTGAAATGCAGATTTCCCGCGCCCGTCTCGCCGCCATTTTGCGCCAGTTGCAACAAAGACGTTCGGTATACCCAACTCGATGACCTCACTGGCTGACAAACGGCTGTCGGTGAACAGTTGAACGTTCCCGCGTTGTTGCAGGTCGTAGATTCTGTGATCTGTCACGCGCTTCCAAGCGGATAGCCCGGTCAGGGCAGCTTCCTGCATCACACGGCCGCCGAACTCTTGCTTTGCTTCCGCCAGAGTTACCTCGTAGCCCCGCCGCGCCAATTGCATGGCGCATTCAAGTCCGGCTGGTCCGCTGCCGACAACAAGCGCGGCTTCCTCGTTTACCCGACGCTCAATGATCTCAGGGTGCCATTTCCTCCGCCACTCTTCACCCATAGTCGGGTTTTGGGTGCAGCGTATTGGGACGCCTAGAGAGTCGGATGAAACACAGATATTGCAACCGATACATTCACGTATTTCTTCGATGCGATCTTCCCTAATTTTGTTGGGCAGAAACGGATCGGCGATAGATGGTCGCGCCGCGCCGATAAAATCAAGGATGCCCTTCCTGACCAGTGACGCCATCAAGTCCGGCGACGTAAGACGCCCGACGCCCACAACAGGCTTAGAAGTCACCTGTTTCACGAACTCGATATATGAGGTCTGAAAGCCGTCGCGGGGCTCGAACCGAGTCGTCGCAGAGTCGTTGCTCCAATCCGCCACATTAACATCCCAAAGGTCTGGAAGCTGGGCCAGCAATTCGACTACTGCACGGCCTTCTTCCTGCGCTTGCATACCCTCTGACCCGAGCATTTCATCAACCGCAAACCGAAGGGCAATGGCGCAATCATCTCCAACCTCTTCCTTGGTTTCTTCCAGAAGCTCGCGAGTCAGTCGCACCCGGTTCTCCAACGAACCTCCATATTCATCCGTCCGATCATTGAACTGTGGCAGCAGAAAATGATGAGGCAATGTCATGTGATGCCCCGCATAGACATACACAATGTCGAACCCGGCTTCGCGCGAGCGACGAGCCGCCGCGCGATGCCACTTGCGAAATTCTCGAATGTCAGCCTTGTCCATTGCCCTTGCCTGTTTCGGGTATGGAGTCTGCAAGACAAGTTCTGATGGGGCCAGCAGAGGCGCTCGGGTCAGGTGGTTTTGGGCATGGTGCCCGTTATGCGCCAATTGGATTGCCGCGAGCGAGCCCTTCTCATGAATTGAGTTGGTTATCAGACGCAGTGCAGGAATATCCTGATCGTCCCAAATTCGGTTTTCAGAATAAGGAGACAAATCCGAAGTCGGATGAATCTCGGCCTCCTGAGTGGACACCACCGCCCAACCGCCCTCAGCTTTCATCGCCCGCATGGCAGCTTCGGCCTGAGGTCGCAAATGACCCAAACCATTGCAGTGGGGCACTTGGTAGAACCGGTTTCGAGCCGTTACTGGCCCGATCTTGACCGGTTCGAAGAGAACAGAATATACGTCAGCGCCTGACATTGCCGCGCTTCCTCCAAGTAAATTGGAATTTGGTTCGTGGGAATGGAAGGACTTCTACATCCCCTCCATTCCCGGCTGTGTTGTAAGAGTGCCCTTAGAAGCCAGCTTTGATGCGCTCGAATTCCTTCAACATCTTGGCCTCCAGCTCGGGGTTAACAGCGTCAAAGAACAGGCTGCCTTCAAAGAAGCTGTCCACATCCGAAAACCCGTAGGTTTCGATCAGCTCTGGGTCTGCCTGTGCAAAAGCGTCTTCGTTGGCGTGGGCGTAACCCCAGCTTTCAATAATGTATTTACCGCTTGCCGCAGAGCTGAGCGCGTTCAGCATGTCATAGACTTGCTCATCCGACTGCTTGGCAGATTTCAGATGCACATAGCCGCAGACCCAAGTCGCGATACCTTTGTCTACATCACGCATCATGACCGCTGGCGTTTCGTTCCAGATCAGGTTCAGTTCCGATTGGTTCCATCCCCAACCCAGCGTGACCTCACCGCTGGCAATTGCCTGATCCAGTTGGCCTGCGTCAGACCAATAAAAGCGCACGTTCGGATGAATCGCGCGCAGGTAGTCCGCCGCTTTTTGGAATTCCTCGTCACTCATATCGGTATAGCTGGAGGCGCCAGTTGCCAATGCCGCCATTGCAAAGGCACTGGAAGCGGCGTCCGGAATGGCGACTTTGCCCTGATATGCAGGATCGGCAAGCAATTGCAGCGAAACATCATCTGCCGAAATCATATCGGTTCGATAAATAAGACCAGTATTGCCCCATTCGAACGGAACCATGTAGGTCTGCCCATCAATGGTGATGCCATCGACCTCTTTGATCTTGGGCATCAGCTTGTCCCAGTTTTCCAGCTTGCTGGTGTCAATCGGCTTGATCATGTCTGCTGCTACCCACTTTCTCAGGGCATCTGTGCAGGGATGGGCCAAATCAGCTTCAAAACCGGACTGAAGCTTTGTGAACGCTTCTTCCACGCTGCCAAAATAGGTGTAGCTAGGCGCACCGCCGTACTTTTCGACATAGTCGCCGTAGAAACCCTGATCCTCATATCCGGACCAGTCAAAAACGGTCAGATCAGCGGCGTTCGCCAGAGTTTGGCTGGCGGCAAAGGTGGCAACTACTGCTGCCATAAGTGATGCTGTTTTACTCATTTGTCTCCTCCCAAAGATTCACGTTTACCCAAGTCAATCACCGAGGCGCTTTGAACGCCAAGCCAGACGGTATCGCCGCGCGTGTGATCGACCGTGTGAAAGTAGTTTGGTACTGCGACGGCGATACTGTCTTTCAGACCATCGACGCGCACATAATAGTGGACACTCTCTCCATAAAAGGCGACGTCCGAAACCTCGCCCTGAACAAGAGCATCGTACCCATCCGGCTTTTCCGCACTGATTTCCAATTGCTCAGGACGAACGCCGACAAGAAGTTCCTTGTCATGCACCTGGACGTTGGGGTTCACCCCGATTTCCATCTTCCCTAAGCCCTTAACGTTGACTTCAAGCGTTTCAGCATTCTCTGCAGTCACTTCGGCATCCAGAAAGTTCATTCCACCGATGAAAGAAGCCACTTCCCGGTTACACGGTTGGGAATACAGGACCTCTGGCTTATCCACCTGCTTGAGCTGCCCCGCAAACATGACGCCTATACGGTCGGACATGGTCATCGCCTCGTATTGGTCATGCGTGACCATTACAAAAGTTATTCCAAGCTTCTGCTGAAGACGGCGCATTTCCAATTGCATCGCTTCGCGCAGATTTTTGTCCAACGCAGATAAAGGCTCATCTAGCAGTAAAACCTTGGGTCGCATGACGAGCGCGCGGGCGAGCGCTACTCGTTGCCGCTGACCTCCCGACAACTCGTTGGCCTTACGGTCCTGCAGGCCGCCCAATTCAACCATCTCAAGCGCCTCGGCAACGCGTTCCTTGATTTCGTTTCGCGAGAGTCTTGTCTTGCGCAATCCGAACCCGACATTGTCACCGACATTCAGGTGCGGAAAGATCGCATAGCTTTGGAACACCATATTAGTGGGGCGCTTGTTGGCAGGCACGTCCCCCATCGTTCGACCATCGATCCAGATCTCGCCTTCTTCGTGATCTTGAAAACCCGCAATTATGCGCAAGGCTGTTGTCTTACCGCAGCCCGACGGCCCAAGCAGCGAAAAGAACTCACCCTCTTTCAAGGTTAGGTTCAGATCAGACACCGCCACAAAAGTACCAAAGCGTTTTTCGACGCCCTGAATTTCGATGATGTTCTGTTCGCTCATCTTAATCGTTTCCTTTGGCTTCAATCGGAGGATTGGATGGAACGGCGGCGGAAGTATTCGGCAATCAACAACAGCAAGACCGAAGACAGCAAAAGCAGCGATCCAAGCGCCAGCGTGTTGGGCAGTTTTGCCGGAAAGCGGATCTGGCTCCAGATATAGACAGGCAGCGTCGGGCTGTTTCCGGACAGGAAAAAGGCCAGGACGAACTCGTCAAAAGACACCGTAAACGTGACCAAAAGGCTTGCGATGATACCCGGCGCGACGATTGGCAAGGTAACACGCCGAAACGTACCCACGACGCTTTCACCAAGGTCGAACGCGGCCTCCTCCAAGGACTGGTCGAAATCGTCAAATGCAGATTTCATAATCGACACAGAAAAGGGCAGAGCCACGAACACATGCCCAAGGATCACGGTGGTCAGCGATGGTTTCAGCCCGATGCTGATGAACAAAACCAGCATCGAACTGGCAACGATGATGCCGGGAATGACCAGCGGAAGCATGACCAGTCCCTCAGACAGCTCGCGCCCCGTGAAACGATACCGAACGTAAGCACGAGCTGCGAAGAGACCCAGAGATGTTGCCATCAGGGCAGTGACGCTGCCGACGATCAGCGAATTTACCATTGCTTGTAGTAACGTGTCCTGCTGCCCCAACTGCGCGTACCACTTCAACGTGAACCCCTTTAGTGGGAAGGCTACGATTGTTCCGTCGTTGAACGAGAACAGTGGCAATAGCAAAACCGGTAAGTAGAGAAACACCAGATAGGCAATCGCATAAACCAGCAACCACGAGATACGAAATGATTGGGTCATCTGATCCTCCGGCCCAAAGCGGTGACGACCACCACGAACAGGATTGCGACGCAGCCGACTGAAAGCATGGCAAGAAGAGACAGGGTTGCACCCAACGGCCAGTTATTGGCAGCGCCAAACTGCACCTGGATCAAGTTCGCCACCATTTTGCCTTGTGATCCACCGACTAAGGCCGGAGTGACGTAGTCGCCGACCGTTGGGATGAAGATGATCAGACAGGCCGCAATGATCCCCGGCACGGTCAGGGGCAATGTCACGCGGACAAATCTTTCCAGTTTGTTGCACCCCAGATCGGTCGCGGCCTCCAACAAGCTGCGGTCGATCTTTTGCAGCGACACATAGATCGGCAGGATAGCAAACGGTGCCCAAGCGTGGGCGAGCGTAAGGACAACAGCGAATTCGTTGTAGAGCAGGAATGTCAGCGGCTCTTGTATCAAACCAAGTGAAATCAGGGCCGAGTTCAACACCCCGTTGAAGCCAAGAATTAGTTTCCAGCTGAACACGCGCAGAAGGTAGCTGCTCCAAAAGGGAATAGTGATCAGCAACAACCAGAGGGTCTTCTTCTGTGTCCGAAAAGCGATGAAGTAGGCAATCGGATAGGCCAGACAAACCGTTGCCAATGTCACCGCACCTGCAATTGCGACCGAACGGATCATTAGATGTCGAACCAATGGGTCGGTAAAGGCCTCTTGGTAGTTCGCCCAAGTCAAGGTCCGGTCGATCTCGACATAGGTCTGGGTCCAAAAACTGTAGGCGACGAGAATGCAAAGCGGCACGGCGACAAGCAGACCGACGTAGAGCGTCGCAGGCGCGCTCAGTGCCAGACCCTTGCCCGTTTCACTTCGTAGTACTCCGGCCATGCTTCCCTGCTGAACTTAGTTTTTGGTGGCGCGACCATGTCGATCAAAAAATGGACAATCGTCCATTTAAATCTGGAATTTTTGGACTAGTTGTGTCAACTGATAATTTCGCAACCGGGGATGACCAATTTCACACTGGCCGCTAGAAGGCACCGCAAGAGACTGAAAACAAACAGAGCCGCCTGATTCAATGACTGGAAGACGACAAGAAATTCGCGAGCGAAACCGCCTTTCCCTGATCGAGGCAGTACTCGACTCGGTCGCAGAGAAAGGGATTTCCGAGACCTCCGTCAGCGAAATCATCCAACGTGCCGAGCTGTCCCGCGGCATGATTCACCTTCATTTTGGCGGCAAAGACAATTTGGTTGACGAGGCCGCGCGCTACTCATCCGAACAATACTACAATGGCATTTACGACCTGTTGGAAACGACCGGACAAACCGGACAGGAACATATTGAGAAGATTGTTCGGGGCGACTTGAGTGAAGCCATTCTCAATGAGAAAAACGTTTCCATTTGGTACGCGTTTCGAGGCGAGGCCCGAAATAGAGCAGCAATCGCTGCGTTTTCAGATACCCGCGACGCCAAGCTTCGTAATCTGGTTTTCAACGCTTTCGCTCGAATTGCGAAAGAAGCCGGAGCCGAACACCCTAATCAAGTTGCTAGGGACGCTACACACGGCACACTCGCAATGCTGGAAGGCATGTGGACCGATTACCTACTCCACCCGGATTCATTTGACCGCGACGAAGCGATGAGAATCGTTTTTCGTTTTCTGCGGGCAATGTTCCCGAAGCATTTTGACCTGGGCGGCGCTTTGTTGTCTGAGTAGAGCTTGAGACAGGTTTCCCATCTAGTCACTAAAGGACCGGAGAATCCACATCTTTCAGCCATCATGATGGAAGCACGGTACGAACGCAAAAAATTCAATTAATCAGGCGCTATCCGCAAATCAAAGTTGATGAATGGTGTCTTAAAAGTCTGCGATAAATCCATAAGGGGACGGTGCGAAGTTCAGTATCCGGGCTAAAATACAATGTCGAAGAAGGCATTTTTGGTAAGCCCACAAGGAGAATTCATGATCAAGTTCATACCTAACTTTCTATTCGCAGCAGTGCTTTGCACGATTCAATACTCTCAATTAGCCATCGCGCAAAGTGACACTCACGACGCTGAAATCACGCCGTACGCCGGTCTGCAATCGAGGACCATCAAGAGCTTATCTGAGACCGATTTAGAAGAGCTGCGGCGCGGCGGAGGTTGGGGTTTTGCCTTACCTGCGGAGCTGAATGGCAAACCAGGCCCAGCACACTTGCTCGAATTGCAAGATGAACTTGGACTTTCGAAGGATCAGGTGAAAAAAATTGAGGCGATCCATTCTGAAATGCGCGTACAGGCAGTCGTCGCAGGCGAGCGGTTTATTGAGGCCGAGGCGGCGTTAAGTGAAGCGTTTGCCGGTGACCAGCTTGAATTGGCCGAGCTAAACAAACTTGTTGAAGCGGCCGAAACTGCCAGGGCCGAGTTGCGACTGGTTCATCTGTCCCGGCACCTGCAAACAACACCACTGTTGAGCGCAGATCAAATCCAACAGTACAGCATTCTAAGAGGGTATGCGAACGACCCGTGCTCCAATGTGCCCGAAGGCCACGACCCAGCCATGTGGAAAAAACACAACGATTGCAGCTGAATCCTTTTGAAATCAGCGCAAACTAATGTTGGACATGGAGCTGAAAAATCTGATTGCCCTTCATCCATTCTCTCAGCTGTGTCGAGCAAACACACTCGTCGTCCCATCCAGACCAACGAGCAAGGTTTCATAAGGTTCTCGTTCGTCTGAAAAATCCATGCCGGGTGAACCCATCGGCATGCCTGGAACTGTTAGGCCGAGGCCTTCAGGATGTTCGGACAAAAGTCGATTTATGTCTTCTGCCGGGACATGACCTTCGACAAAATAGCCCCCAACAAATGCAGTGTGGCAACTGGAAAGCTCATCTGAGATTTTCATTTGTTCTTTAAGCGACCACAGCTGCTCCTGCCCTACGTCTAGCGTATCGGTACGAAATCCTGCGGAAATCAGGTGATCTACCCACGCGGCACAACAGCCGCAGGTTGGAGTCTTGTAGACTTTGATGAGTGGGGCTTCTTGTCCGACGGAAGGAGTAGCCAACACTGCTGCTGTACCCGCTAATAGAAATTCGCGTCGTTTCATTGGTCTCTTCTCCGCTTCCTCATGGGACTACAAAGATATTGTGCCAAGGCCAAATTTTTCAATGTTACCGGACTGAGCATCAAACGGGCAGTTTCGATACAAGATCTGAATCTCAATCCAAATAACACTGGTCGCCAAACGTTTTGTGAGTTGCATCGCGTATGGCTCAAGTTCACTCGAGCGTTCGGCAATGGACCTCGCGATCAACGTCGTGGTGAGGTCCATAGCAACCTTCTAAGCAGTGGCCATGCCAATTGCCTTGGTGGTGCCTGCCCGTGCACCCTGACAATGCAATCACTATGACCAAGAATGCCGCTCTTCGCGGGTGCTTGATCCAACAGTTCTGTTCCATGTGCAAACCAACCTAGTAGCAATCCGGCTACCTTTGCTTTGACGCAGGTCAACACCCCATTGCGGCAGCTTCCAAATAGCGGCAGTTAGTCTATCGTGAACAGCTCCTGTCTTTCAGCAACACCGCGCAATCTGTATTGCCCCAGGGAAACAAGACTTGGAATGGAGCCCACTAAGTCACCCGCCACCTTATCGGAAACCACAATGTTCTGATCAAGCGCGCTGCACATGCCTAAAATGCGCGAAGTTGTATTTACCGCTGGGCCGACCACTGTGAAATCCAAGCGAGACCTACCGCCAATATTGCCGTAAAGAACATCGCCTGCGTGCAACGAGAGAGTGAAGCCGGTCGTTGGCAAACCATCAGCTTGCCGTCGTTGGTTGAGTTCCTCAAAGGTATTTCGCAACTCCGCGGCCGCGTGAATTGCGACGCGGCGAGCGTCCGGAACTTGATTGATATCGAAGATGGCAAGCATTCCATCTCCCATGAATTTCAGAACGTTACCGCCATTGCGTTCGACTACGTCAACAGCTTCCGCGAAGTAGTCGTTTAGCAATTCTATGATTGAGCCCCCGGGAAGCGCCTCTGACAATTTGGTAAATCCTTGCAGGTCAAAATACCAAATCACCGCTGAAATAGTTTCCGATGAACCTCGGGTGATATCCCCGGAAAGAACGCGCCTACTGGCGTCTTTGCCCAGATATGCGGCTGTAATGTCTTCAGCCATCAATCGGTTAGCCCCACATTTCAGCGTCAGACAAAGTGGAGATATCAGTTGACGCAAACCATCAAGTTGCTCGCTTGTGAAGCCCCCGCTCGCGTCGGTTGTCAACGAGACTATAGCACCTTCATAGGCCTGCATTGGATCGACTGGCGTAGTATTGTCCTGAATAAGGAAAAACCGTTTAACAGCGAAGTAGTCAGTTGCACCGCGCTCGCGAAGTTCATCGAAGATCGGAAAGTTGAGCTCGGGTTCTTCGACTGTCAGATCTTGTCTGATCTCTTCAACGTTGTTTGCCAAAAGATAGTAAATTGGGCTTAGAACGTATTCCTCAGGCGCATCCGTTCTTCGGACAAAGTTCTCTCGCTTATGACCGCCACCCCTGTGCCAGCGAAAAGCGACAGTCCCAATCTCAGGATGATGAGCGCGAACAGTGATGTTTGCTCTTTGAAGCGGAATCCCTGCCGAAACAAGACGGTTGCAGAATGCTTCAAGCCAGAGCTCCACAGGCGCATTCTCTAAGCCCTGTTGAACCAGCCAATCTGCTATGTCCTGGATGGCGGCGGTCAGTTCCCAGTTTTGGACTAATGGGGCTGCCATGATGACCTCTTAATGAGCTATCTGAACAGTTGGTTGTTAGTCTAATTCACTTCCAGGACACATCAAATTCAATTCTCCCACTGCGCTTGCAGCCCTAAGGTATATGCTGATCTTGTTGCGTGCTGCATGCGCGACACCTGGGCAATGGTCGCAATTCATCAGGAATTGCTGGCGATGTGAGCTGTGGCGCGTACCGCAAGACTTTTGCGACTGAGCTCTGCGGGGTATCTGTGTAATCTGTCGGCGTTAAGACAGCCGCAAACTCAATCTTGCCACTCCAACCGATACAAGACGTGGTGACCGCGTAGACCTTTCAGGAGTCTGGGTTCTATTTCAGAAAATGAGAAATCGGTTCGCCCTCCGACCATGGCACGCGTCGCATCTGAAACGAGTATCTGTCCGTCATCGAATGATTTGGAACACGAGCGTTTGATTGGCTTAGGAGGATCAG
>NZ_WQGF01000017.1:0-79795 GCF_013034545.1 Ruegeria sp. HKCCA5763 | reverse complement strand
ATTCTGCGCGCATTTTCTGGCGAAATCAATCAGTCATGATAAGGGATACTTATCAGATATAAATGATTTTCATCATAGAGCAAATGTAGCGATCAAAAGAGGATATTTTTGCGCGTAAAGCGAATGGAGCCGTGCAAAACATCTCTTTTCAAGGTTCTGTTGCAGTGGTCTACCGGCGATGTAGTTTAGGTCTGCTCATCTGTTATGGTCGCCGCTCTGCTTATGAGTTCAATTCAGCTTATGACGATCGGGATCCTTGGTGAATACAATGAAAGGCTGCATTTACAGAGCAAACGCCGCCCCCGCTTTGTCGTAGAGCGCCTCATTTCAGGCGCGGAAGGATTATTGTGAGATATATTGATTTAAGAAGCATTGTGGTCTTCGGAATTGTTGGCGTTCTTATCACACTCATCCACGCTACGGTTGTGATTGCGCTGATAGAAATAGGGTTTCCGTATCCGTTCTTGGCCAATACATTTGATTTTGGGGCTGGATTTCTTGTGTCCTATTTCCGGCACCACCAGTTCAGCTCTCAGTCCGGGGCCTATCACCGGTGGACCATGCCGCAGTTTCTGACGATTGCGGGGTTTGGTCTGTTTTTAACCAGGCGATTGTCTACGCCTTGGTCAATTTGGCCGGGCTCAGCTATTTTCTGACCCTCACGGTGATCATAGCGACAGTTCGGGCGATCACCTGCCTCGCATCCCGTCGGTGGGCTTTTGCCACATAGCGCTCGAAAAGTAAGGAGCCTGCATTGATCATACTGCGTAACGCATTTCGGGAAACACCCGAGACAGAGATGTGCGGGTGTTCATGTTCTGCTGCGGCATAGCCGGGGCGTTTTTTGTCCAATCAGGTATCAGCGATAATGGTTTTGGCCTAGGCTCAAAGAGTTCCGCGCTGGCCCATAATTTTTCGATTTTTTGGTGTCGGTTTATAGCCACTAAGCAGTTCACGTCGGGCGTCGAATATTTTGGGTTTTTTTCACCACGGTCTGCCAAAGCTTTTGACGGCGGCGGAAAGGCATGCCGAGGGCGGAACGGTCTTTGGCTGCCGCGTGGCCGATCCACAACGCTATGGCGTGGTTGATTTTGATGCGGATGGCCGCGCGCGGGAATTATTGAAAAACCTCTTGAACCGCCCTCGAACTACGCGGTCACGGGTTGGGTTTGTATTTCCTCAATGGATCCGCGCCGGAGCGTGCGAAAAAGGTGCAGCCATCCGCACGGGGGGAGCTTGAGATCACCGATCTGCTGCAGATGTATCTAGAAGAGGGCCTGCTTAGGGTGGAAGCCATGGGTTGCGGTTATGCCTATGTGAGACCCACCTGCTGCGATAGCCAGCCAGACCTAGCATCCGCTATCGGAAATTGCCTCCAATGCGCTTTCACCATGGGATTGCGGCACGTAACGCGACCAGCCCAACCGGTAGATTTCCCCGTTGTCGGCCCGGTTGGCAAAGGTTGCAACCACCTCGCCCGCCTCATCGAGAATGAACATGCGCCCCCGGTTTTCCTCTTCGAAGATCAGATGTCCGGAAGGCGTGAAATCCTGCAAGCCCTCGGACACCGTTGCCGTGGCGAACCGTTCCATCGTTTCAAGAAACGGGCTTGTCACTGACCCGGTCTCAAAATCGTAAATTACGGTTTCACTGACGCCCTCGACGCGCGAGCCAAGCCCGCGGTTATAGGCATTGTTGTTGAACACCGCGATGCGGCGATCGTCGAGAATGTCGACGTCATGCTGCGACTGCCATGGCCCCGCCTGCCACCAGACAAACTTGCCGACGGATGGGCGGTACAGCGCAACAAGAGATGGGCTGCGGAAACTCAGAAACAGATCGCCCTTTTGCCAATGTGGTCCATCGGCCAATACCGGCTCGATATCGTTCAGGTGTATGGGGTCCTGATAATAATTGGCCGCCGGAAACAGCAGGTGGCGCAAACCGCTGTCATAGAAAACATCGTCCAGAGCCACTTTGAAGGTCACTTCACCTTGGGCATTCACCCGTGCCAGCGCGTCGCGGACAAACCCTTTCGATAGGTTTTTTGGCCGGTCCTCCAACATGAAGCTTGGCATCCAGAATCCACCTTCCCCGTCTGGATTGGTCGAGTGGTGAAACAGATGTTCATCCTGCGTCCATCGCTCCTCACCACAGGGGGACAGCAGGAAAAGCGGCGAATTATGGTTCTTCAGCAGCAGATCGCCGGTTTTGGTCAAATAGGGGTGGATATAGCGGAAATAGGCGTTGTTCCATTCTTCGTAACGCGCGCGCCCCTCGAACTCGGGGCGGTGCTCGACATCGGCCAGCAGGGCTTCGGGTTCAGGCGACCAGCTCTGCAAGGTTTTTCCGGTGGTCAGTGAAATCAGCTCAATAACATGCTGTGTCTGGTTGCCATCATACCGGCTGAGCAACAGGTACCCGTCTAACCCGCCCGAGCCCGCAGGTTGCGACCAGGACCATCCGTCGGGGACTTCGGTTCCCTCTGGAATACGAAGGAAGGTTGCCATGGTCGGATCTGGCCGTCCCACTTTCTTAAGCGCCTGCCGTGTGTTTTCTGGTATTTCGGCGATTGCCAGCGCCACATCGCCGATCGCGCCGAAATGGTCGCTGCCCAGTTCTTCTTCCCCGCGCTCTGCGTCAAGGACGATGGCGCCGAACAGGATCATGCCTAAAAAGCCCGCCACCAGAACCAACCCCAGAACCCAAAGTTCGATTTTCTTGAAAAGAAGCTTTTCCATGACGGCTCTAACCCTGAGTACTTTTTAAGCAATTTACTCAAACTGAAATGGAGCTTGGCATCAGAACAGTTGTTACGTTAAGCTCCGAACAACGACACCATTTTCCAAAATTGCTCATATTTCTACATAAATATTACCAGCTGAGCTCTGCCGCGAAAAGACGATGGCAGAGAGGGGCGGGTCCCCCTCCCGTCAGAAAGAACAGGGGCTGCTGTTCAAGTGTCGCCCAAAAGATCAGGTGTTGCAAGGGCAGGAGGTTGCCTGCTGGCGTCAAAAACCTCTCTGTGATTGTTCTTAACAATTTGGGGTGAGCGCCCAAAATGTATTCACTTTGGCAACGCTTTTTGCTGAAATACACGCGCGCCCGCACAATCGCTTCTACCTGCGCCCTGGAAACAGAGATAATAGGAGTGGCCAGGGTGGTAAATGTGCCAATCCCGCACATGGTCGGGTTATTGTTTGACGTTTTGAATTTACGAGTGTGACCGGAGGCGCCTTTATGAACCAGCAGGTCCCTGCCGTTGGCCGCAACGATCTGGCCGTACTTTTGTTCATCCTGCTTCTTGCAGCGGTATTGCGGACTGCCGGGCTGAACGCGCCGCTATGGTATGACGAGATCCGTACCGTGGATACGCATGTCAGCCTGCCCTGGGGCGAGATGATGCGCGAATACTCGATGAACCATCACTATTTCTTCAGCCTGAAGGCCAAGCTGATCTCTCAGATTTTCGGAGATCAGGTCTGGGCCTATCGCTTTCCGGCGGTTCTGTTCGGCGTGGGCGTTGTTGGCGCGATCTGGTGGTTGGCGAAAGATATTGCCGGGGCGCGGATCGCGCATGTGTCTGCCTTGTTGGTGGCCTTGTCCTATCACCAAGTCTGGTTTTCGCAGAATGCCCGGGGCTATACCGAGCTGGCGTTCTGGAGCACGCTTGGCCTGATCTTCTTCCTGCGGGGTGTGCAGAGCCCCAGCTTTGGCACCTGGGTTGCTTTTGGCCTGACCGCCGCGGCGGCGGTTTTCACGCATCTGACAGGCGCGTTTTTCTTTGTCGCGCTGGGGCTGGTGTGGCTGATCTCTCTGATCACCGGCTTCGGGCGCGGGGCCTTGACCCGCGATTGGGTCTGGAAACCGCTGACGGGTGTTGCGATTGCATCCGCGTTGATCCTGTTGGCATATCTGCCGATCCTGCCAAGCATCGCGGGAACCGTGGGCGATGTGGCCGCCACATCGGCGGTTGATACGATGCAGGAATATCAGAACCCGCGTTGGACAATTGTCGAAGGCCTGCGGACTGCGGTTGGCAATACCGGGGCTCTGACCCTTTTGGTGGCGGTCGGCGGTGTGGTTGCGCTGGGGTTTGGGGCGGCGGGGACGCATGCGAAGCAACCTTTGTTCTTTCCAGCCATCGTCATGCATATCGCCGTGACGCTGGTCATCCTTCTGGCGCTTGGCATGCGCATCTGGCCCCGGTTTTTCTTTGTCGATATCGGCCTTGTCATCATTCTTGCCGTCATCGGGTGTCGGTATGGCGCGGATCTGGTGGCGCGCGTGCTGGGACGCCCGCAGATGACGGGGCTGCTTTTTGCCACAGGCGTTGTGGCAATGGTCGCGGTGTCCCTGTTGCTGGTACAGCGCAACTACGCGGCACCAAAACAGGACCTGGCCGGGGCATTTGCGCTGGTGGAAGAAACACGCACCCCATCCGAACGAATCTACGCGGTCAATCCGGGCGGCCCGCTTTTCGAAGGTCATTTCAATGCCGATTGGGCCACTATCGGCGATACCAAGGGATATGCGGATGCGATGGCTCAGCCCGGACCAGTGGCGCTGGTCGTTCTGTTCCCGAACAGAATGTTCCGGACCATCCCGCAGCTGGGGCAGGATGCCGAAGGGTCGCTGCAGCTTGTTCAGGCCTTCCCCGGAACGCTTGGGGATGGCCGGGTTCTTATCTACCGGCGCAGGTGACGGGCTTGGAGACCCCGCATGTTTATACCCCAAAGGTGTCTGAGAAGAATGACAGGAGAGATATGGTGTGGGAATATGTTAATCGTTTCTGCAATGATTTCGTTAAAGGAATACCCAACTCGAATTAAAATCCATCCGGATTTTTCAAACTGAATGAGAGGAATACACGTCATGAAAATGTTTACGGAAGATCGCATCTGGCATATTAGAACCGTGTCGCTGCTTTATGTAGGGACGCTGTTGCTGGTTCTTCCAAACCCCGCCTTCGCCTATATCGGTCCCGGTGCGGGTCTGGGGGCGATTGCTGTCACGATTGCCGTGATCCTTGGCGTTCTGTTCCTGATTGTCGGGCTTGTGTGGTTTCCGCTGAAGCGGATGCTCAAGGGCCGCAAGGAAGGTGCCAAAGCAAATAACGAGCCTGATCCGACGCAATGATACTTGTTGTTGCCGTCTCACTGTTGGCAGTGGGCGGGTTTGCATTTGTTCTTTGGCGCACGAAGATATTTGATGCCGCAAACGACGTGGTCAGTACAAGCATGTCGGGTGTGGCCTCTTTGATGGACAGCCAGCTTTCCGATGATGCCAAGGAACAGGCGGTGCGGCGCGCCGGGCTAAAGCTGATCGTTTTCGGTTTCAATCTGGCCTGGCGGGTTGTGCTGGCGCTGGCGGCGGCGGCTTTGCCTATATACGGGGCCGAGTTTCTGAGGCTGACCTCCAGCAGCGCTGTCTTCGACCTCATGCTGCGGCTTGATTATATTGTCATTGTCTCAATCGCGGCGATCGTGGTGGCTAAGGTCGTTCAGCGGTTTCGCGCGGGCCCCAAGGAGCAGCATGCGGATGACACGCTGTATTCACCGGTCGAGCAATTCGTGCACAACCTAGCCTTTTCAAGCCCAGTGGTTCTGAAGGCGGCGTCATGGGCCGAGGAAAAACTGCCCTCGCAATCCCGCGCGCCCGAGGCCCAAGATCCGATCTTTGTCACCTCTCTGGCGCGTGGGGGGACCACGGCGGTTCTGAACGCGCTGCATGAGGCGCCCGGGGTCGCGACCCATATCTACCGGGACATGCCGTTTCTGACCGCCCCCCTTCTGTGGAACAAACTGGCGGGGGGACAGAAACGCGGGGTAGACCGCCGTCAGCGCGCCCATGGTGACGGGCTTGAGATTGATCTGGACAGCCCCGAGGCGTTCGAAGAAGTCATCTGGAAAATGTTCTGGTTTAAAAAGTACCAGGGCGCGTCGATCCCGCTTTGGACAGCTGAGGAAACGGATCTGGGGGCAGATCAGTTCATGCGCCGCCACATGACCAAGATCGTCTGCGCGCGGACGGTACAGGCAGAGGGCGCGCCCAAAACGCGCTATTGCTCGAAGAACAACGCCAATATCGCCCGGATTCCGTATCTACTGAACGCTTTTCCCGATTGCAGGATCGTCGTGCCGGTCCGGCGCCCGGAAAGCCATGCCCAGTCCCTGCTGCGGCAGCACAGGAATTTCTGCAAGCAACAGTCCGAGGACGCCTTTATTGCCCGCTACATGGGGGATATCGGCCATTACGAATTCGGGAAGATCCACAAACCCTTTCTTTTCCCGGAGTTTAGCCCCGAAGTGCAAAACGCGGATACGGCGGATTACTGGCTTGACTACTGGACACACGCGTTTCGTCATGTGCTTGCACATAAGGATAAGTGCATCCTGCTGTTGCAGGACGATCTGCGCCAGTCTCCGGCCCGCACAATGACCGACCTATATGGCGCGCTTGATCTGGACCCGGGCGGGCAGGCTTTTGAGCGTTACTTCCACTCGAAAGAAGACGTGGCCGAGACCGGGGAGTTCGATCCGGGCAAGTTCCGGGAGGCGACCGAGGTCTATGAAGCGCTGAAAGAGAGTGCGGGCAGGACCTGAGCCGCCTCTCTGTCATCGCGTCGGGTAATTCCTGACAAGTGTCGAGCCCGCGTCCAGTTGATCAATACGGCTGCCGGGGCGGACACCGTATTCGTTATACCCGTTCGCCGGGCCGGTCGCGTAATAGATGAACTCACGGTCGTAATAGCCGGGCTGCCCAGGAGATTGGTCCTGAATAATGGCGTTGTTGAGCACCGCCCAGTCAGCCTGGTTCTTATAGCCCCGGATACCGGCCACCGCGTTCTGTTCGATCACCACAGAGGTTGAGCCCGGCGAGACGCTGATGCGCGGGATCGTGACCTTTCCCTTTTCGTTCCGATGCACCCGGATGACCGAGTTCTTGCGGATCGACAGATTGTCGATGGCATGAAGCGAAATCCCATGGGTATGGGCATTGTAGATGACATTGTTTTCGATCAGCACATTCTGATGGCGCAGCATCGGATCGCCCAGATCCTTGCCGTCGCCCCCCATCCAAATCGTTTGGGCATAGTCCCCCGCACCCATGTCGAATATGTTGTTGCTGATGGTGATATCGGTGCTGCGCCGGTTTGAACTGCGGAGAATCTGGATCATGTCCCGGTGATCCTTGTTCCCTTTCACACCGCGGAAGTTGTGCATGCGGTTCGCCTCGATCAACAGCCCGTCGACCACGCCAAGCGCGAGGCCGTCCGAGCGGATGTCGGTGAACTCACTGCCACGGATCTTGAGGTCGACAATGCTGTCGCCTGTCAGCGCTTTCCACCAGCTCCGAAAGACCGAGTTGCTGATGTCGATCTTGGCGCTGTCCCGGATGCGCAGCCCACGCCCATGCCCGGCCCCGGATCGGTGGCCGCCGTCAAAGATCGAGTTGGTGATGGTGATGCCGCGGCTTCCAAGGATGCTAAACCGGTTGGCGGCGTCTTTATCGCCCGATGTATATTCATAGTCGAAGACCAGCCCGTCCAGCACCAGGTTCCCGGCATTGTTCAGACGCAATTCGGTAAAGCAAGCCGGTGCGCGGCCTGAGGCCGAGCGGATGGTCACAGGTTTCTTGAACCCTTTCTTGATTTTCAAAGGGCCGTAATTTCCGCCTTCTAGCGTGAATGTCTCGCCCCCTTTTGCAGCCCTGAGCGCCGAGGAAAGTTCGGATGGGGTACGGATGATCTGCCCGTCCTGGGTGGCATTCGTGTTGACCGCGATTTTCGCACCGGTACAGGCGGCGGCTGACGCCGGTGTCGGCAGGGTAAGCAGTGTAAAGCAGGCGCAGGTCAATATGCCGATGAAACCGCCTATGTGTCGCATAAGAAACCCACCTCTATCACCTGTACCATGGGGGAAGGCTACGGCTGCGGTCATGTCATGTCCATAATGGTATTGCGCGTTTGGGGTCAGTGATTTGGTCTTTTGTGCGCAAGGTGACGTAAGGGCATCGGGCAATTCATCGCCGACACCAGTTGGTGATACGCGGGGACACGCCTGAAAGAAGGCATTTCTGTGGCCATTGTTGCGACATGAGAATCAATTCGTAAAACCTGATGGTACCGCCAAGGGAAGGGGAACAATTCCCGGTATCGAGTATTCGAGTTCACTCGGAAATGAAGGCAATGGGGCAATATTGTCCCAATACAGGCAACAGTTTCCAAACATAGCCATATTCTGGCCCCTCTGTCGCCTTCGTGCGGCTGTTCCTTCTGTCCTGGGTGTGCGGGATCTCATGCGCTGCCACTCACAGCGCCTATGAAACAGAAGGTGAAATATGTCGACGACAATCACGGTAACCTCTGCGGCGGAACTGAACCAGGCTCTGTCTCAGGCGACAGGTGGGGAAACGATACTGCTCGCGCCGGGCGATTATGGAAAGCTCAGCCTCAAGGGCGCGCAGTTCGCATCAGAAGTGACAATCAAATCTGCCGATCCGGCCAATCAGGCCAGCTTTTCGGAAATGTATCTGACCAATTCGTCGAATATCACATTCGACGAGATTACGTTCGATTACACATACTCTCTTGGTGATGCGACCTACACCAACAAATTCCTGATCAGTGGTAGCAGCAATATTACCATAGACAATTCGCTCTTCGACGGCGATTTTGCCAGCGGCACCGGTACCAGCGCTGATGGCACAGGTTTTGGCAAAGGCCTGGTGATCCGGGGATCGAACAATGTCGAGGTCACCAACACCGAGTTCCATTCCTGGTGGAAGGCTCTGGGTGCGGGTAGATCAACTGACATCAACTTCTCCGGAAACAATATCCACACAATCCGGTCGGACGGTATTTCGCTCGGCGAAGTTCAGAACGTTCTTATCGAGAATAACTATATCCATGACTTTGGCGGTGCCGCAGGGTCGAATGACCACCGCGACATGATCCAGGTTCAGCGCTCGAACGGGACCGGCAGCAGCGATATCATCATCCGCAACAACGTTCTTGATATGGGTGAGGGTGATTATACGCAGGGCATCTGGTTTGGCGGCGACAAGGGGCAATATTCCAACCCCGAGGACTGGCACTATAATGTCGTGATCGAGAACAACATCATCTACAACGCACATGCAAATGGTCTTGCCGTGCACATGACGGAAGGGCTGGAGATCACGAACAACACGCTGATCGCAGTGCCGTCGGGTCAGACTGGCGGCGTGGCCATACCCAAAATCCTTGTGACGGGCGGATCCAAGGACGTGACGATCGAACAGAACATCACACCTACCATTGTAGGCCCCAGCGTTATTCCGTCCGACTGGACGATTCAGGACAATGCGATCATTCAACCCAACAACTATGATGCGCATTTCATCTTTCATGAGACGGCTGCCAACGATGGATACAACCAATATGGTATTCTTCCCGGTACCATAGCGGATCTGCTGGACGCCGGGTCGAGCTTGGTTGACAGCTATCCGTTTGATTATGACAGCTGGGTTGGTGTTTCGAGCAGCACGGTGGTGAATTCCGGTAGTACGGGATCGACCACTACCACTACAGGTACGACCGCGCCTGATAGTGGCACATCGACTACGACCGCGCCTGATAGTGGCACATCGACTACGACCGCGCCTGATAGTGGTACATCGACTACGACCGCGCCTGATAGTGGCACATCGACTACGACCGCGCCTGATAGTGGTACATCGACTACGACCGCGCCTGATAGTGGCACATCGACTACGACCGCGCCTGATAGTGGTACATCGACTACGACCGCGCCTGATAGTGGCACATCGACTACGACCGCGCCTGATAGTGGTACATCGACTACGACCGCGCCTGATAGTGGCACATCGACTACGACCGCGCCTGATAGTGGCACATCGACTACGACCGTACCCGATAGCGGTACGTCCACTCCGACCGCGCCGGACAGCGGGACATCTTCGGGTTCGACCGGAACCAATACCGGCACAGGGTCGCAAACTCCGATGGTCTTTGACGATTACGTGTTGGACATTGCCGGGCTGGCGACAGGCAACGACGCAGCCCTGAAAGGCGATGCGCATGTTGTCGATACGGCAACCGGCCCTGTCGTCCATTTTGACGGGTACAAGGATCAGGTGAAACTTGGGCGGTTGAAGCAGTTCGAGGATTCCGAACAACTTGCCTTTTCTGTCGAGTTTGCCCGCGACGAAGCCGACGGCGCCGCGCAACGCCTAGTCTGGAACAAAGGGCATGTGGGGCTGACTCTGGTCGGCGACGGCCTGAAGGTGCACGTCAAGAACAACGACGGCAAGTTCCACGAAGGCTTCCATGTTAAGGATCTGGGCCTGAACGATACCGAAGCACATGAGATCAGCGTATTGGTCGATGAGGTTGAGGATCGGGTGCAGGTTATAGTCGATGACGAGGTTGTCCTCGACAGGACAGATATCGATCTCGATTTCACCGGTGGCCGCGAATGGGGTTGGGACATTGGTTTCAGCCATGGTCGTTATGCCGATGGCGATCTCAGCGGCTTTGCGATTGATGACGAGGTTCAGTTTGTCGATCCGCTGGGCGGAACCGTCAGCGATCTGGGCTGATACGGGCCTTTGGCCACACTGAAAACACCGAAAGGGCAGGCCGGATTCTCTGGACCTGCCCTTTCTTTACCGCACTCATTGTCAAACCTGTCGCGGCTGCGGCATATGGTGCGTATTGGATTGAGAGTCTCCTGTCATGATTTTGTCCGACCGCCACAGATTTGTATTCATACACGTGCCGAAATGCGCGGGCACTTCGGTGCGGGCGTCGGTTCTGCCCTATCACGATGCGGATGAGCGGTTTCTGAAAACGGTCGAGCGGCACCCGGAACTGGGTGAGATTGATTTCCGTCACCTGCCCCTGCACCTGCTGCGAGATCTGGACCCGGACGCTTTCGAAAAGCTGAAGCTCTATGACAGCTATGCCCTGCTGCGTGACCCGTTCCAGAGATTCCGCTCGTCTTTGGCGCAGCGGGCCAAGATGTATCTTGGTAAGGAATTTGCTCAGCTGGAGCCGAAGGAGATCCGAGAGGAGATCGACAAGGTTATCTCTTATCTGAATTCTGCGCCTGAAGTGATTGCCTCTAACTTCATTCATTTCGCGCGGCAATCAGATTTTGTGCAGATGGATGGTGTGCGGCTCGTGCGCAATCTCTACCCGGTCGAACGGCTTGATTTGTTCGGGATGGAGCTTGGCCAGCACTTGGGTGTCGAGCGGCTTGAGTTTGGGCATGCCAATCGCACCATGACATTTCGGTATCCTCAGATGAAACACATCATGCGCCAGGGCAGCGCACTGGTGCGGCGTGTTCTACCGCAACCGGCGCATGAAATGCTGCGGGGTACGGCACGGCGTCTTTTGATGGAACCCGACGATCCAGAGACGCTACCGGAGTTTGATGATGGCCACGTGCGAGACTTCGTCACATCTTATTATGCAGATGACATTGCGATGCACCGCGAGGTACTGGCCGACACAGCCACGCAGTCCCGTCATTCGGTTGCGGCGAAAACCCCGACTAAATCGGCATCCGGAACTTAGGAGCTCTCTGATCAGCCGGGTTCTTTGATTCTGAGAAGCTTTTTTGCCTTGGCGATACGCTCTTCACTCCAGTTCCAACGCAGTTTCTGTACCGGCATGGCACCGGTTTCAAGCAACGCGGCTACCTCGTCAGGGTCATGACCATGAGTTACACAGTCATGCACCAGATGGGGGCCATAACAACCGATCTTTGGCATGGAGTCGTAGCTACGTCTAAAGGAACGATGCGTGAGTTTGAGGACGTCCACAATGGCGTGCGCCCAGTAGTACACAAGTGCTTTGCGGCGTTTATCCCAGTAAGCAAAACTGTATTTTTCCCAAAGGGAAATCACTGTGCCGTGTGGCTCGGACGCCAGAAACCAGGTTCCGATTTCCCGATACATGCCAGGCCAGATGAACCACCGTTCGGTCGGGATCCAGATGAATGCAAAAAAGCCCCTATATGCAACCATAGGAAGCCAATGGTCGAGCGGGCGCAGACAGTAGGTCGTGGCATCCACCCAGACGCCGCCATGTTCACGCAACAGCCTGAAACGCAGCAAATCACTGTAAGCCTGAATAGGTACTTTGCCGAAATCTAGCGGCATCTGAACCACGTCAGATACAGTTGTTGCATCCAGCACCCGCACATCCCAATCAGGGTTTTGACTGCGCCAAGAGGCGATGCAATGCCGGACTAGCTCGGGCGCGTCGGCTTCTCCGGTGTCCCAGTACATCCAGATGGTCTTGGGAATCCGGCGCGGCGCGGATTGCGCAAAGTGATTGGGTTTTCCATTCAGTTTCTTGCGAGCGCGCCGCCCTATCGTTGGCAGCATTCGAGCTCCAACAATCAGAGCGAACAACCATGTCCAAGGCTTACCGGCGGGCATACATACTCCACTACACGTTACATCTGATTTCTAATCACCCCCTGAACGGGGCGCCAGTGGTGCGTGGCATATCATTCGATTTTCGGCGCGGGTTCCACCTCACAGTAATAGACTGGCAACAATAAGGGGCAAAACAAGCCATTGTTGGGGGAAAGCCTCTGGGATAGCTTCGCATCCGTGGATTTACTGTAAACACTGCTCAGACACACATATACTTCAGTGAAATTGGGTTCTGGGCCCCCTAGGGTAAGATATTATGGCGGTTGTCTCGCAGGCTCTGAAAGCCGTTTATTTTGATATTACAAAGATTGGCAGCAGCAGTCTAAAGGAAACATTCTGGGAACTGGACCATGGCGAACCCTTCAAGGGGCGCGGGGTCCGGCGTGTCATCAACAATCTACACTGGCGGCTGGCGCGGGCAAAGCTGATTCAGCCGCGCAATATTCACGAACAGGACGGGTATCGCACACAGATATTCGCCAAGGCGGTCGTGCCGGACGGCTATGCCACCTTTACCCTGGTGCGCGACCCCGTGGCCCGCATCAAATCGGCCTGGCGAGACAAGGTGCATCGCAATCAGTTCCGCTGGCGCAACGAAGAGATGGATATCGACAACGAAGGCTTACCGCTGGACCCGACCTTCGGCCAGTTCATCGACCATTTCCACGACTACCGCGCCGTCAGCCGCCCGGTCCGCGTGCACACCACGCTCTATTCCTGGCATCTGGGCCCGGATATCGACTTTTTCGACCATGTCTTCCAGCTGGAAGCGGTGGATGAGATGAACGCGTTTCTGACCCAGCGGCTGGGCCGGCCGTTTCCGGGGCAGCATGTGAACAAATCCGGGACAAGTCGGCGTGATACCACGCTGACCCCTCGGCAGATTGATGCTTTGTTACAAATCACTCAGGCAGATTACACTCTGCTTGGGGATATGTATGATATCAAAGTGGCTGAGAGCAGCCTTGCCGTATGAGAATGCCGGCGAGAAAGAGGAACGTTTGACGTAATGACGCTTGCCGCACAATCCGGACCCCGGATGAGAGGGGCAGTGGCAGAGGCCTCGCCCAACCGGCTTCTGATCGCGCTTTTCCTTGTCTCGCTTGTCATGCCCTTCTACTTCTTTTTGGGCAGTTTGCGGCTGAGCATGTATCGCGTCTACCTGCTTGTTTTCATGTTCACGTTTGTGATTCGATGGTTGAACGGTTCGGCGGGGCGGATACGCCTCCCGGACATTCTGGTGATCCTGACATGTTTGTGGATGATGGGGGCGCTATTCATCAACCATGGGGTAGCCGCGCGATTCCAGTTTGCGGGTATTCTGGTGATCGAGACGGCTGTTCCCTATTTTGCGGCACGCGTTCTCATCAGGAACCTTGCGTCTTTCCGGACCTTCGTGTGGTGGTACTTTGCGATTATAGCGGCGCTGTTACCCTTCGCGATCTTTGAGAACCTGACCGGGAGCCCGATCCTGCTCGATCTCTTCAGCGGCATTTTCCCGGTTTATAGCGATGTCCAACAGGAACCCAGGCTCGGGCTGGAACGCGCTCAGGCAACGATGCCGCATCCGATCCTGTTTGGGATATTCTGCTCTCCGGTTTTTGCCCTGGCCTGGTATACGCTTGCCCCTGACAGGGCGCTGTTCAAACAGACCCGCAAGTCGTCCGTTGTAGGGGCGGCGGTCTTTGCGTCCCTGTCTTCCGGGGCGATTCTGGGCGTGATGCTGCAGGCTGGCCTGATCGCCTGGGACGAAGTGCTGAGGCGCATCAAGGCCATCAAAAACCGCTGGAAGCTGTTTGGTATCCTGTTCACGCTTCTTTACATCGTGCTTGAGCTGTCTTCGAACCGGAACGCGTTTCAGATCATTGCATCCGAGCTGTCCTTTTCCGCCAGTTCCGCCTGGAACAGGATCCATATTTTCAACAATGCAATCGACGATATCTACGCAAACCCGATAACGGGCGTGGGGCTTGGTTACTGGAGCCGCCCCCTTTGGATGAAATCGAGTGTCGATAATTTCTGGCTGCTGGTTGCGCTGCGCTACGGTATTCCGGCCTGGTTCGCCCTAACACTTGCCGTTGTTGTGGTGTGCTGGAAAGCCATTGTCGCGCCCCTGTCCGGCGAGCACGCGCGGGTGCGGCGCGGGTATGTGATTGGGTTTGCTGGCATGGCCATCTCGGCCTTTACGGTTCACATGTGGGATTCGACCTATTGTGCCTTCATGTTCCTGATGGGGGCCGGCGTGTGGTTTTTCGACCCTGAATGCACGCAGGAAAACGAGAATGAGACCGCAGAGCCCAAATCGGCCCGGCGTCAGATCAGATATACGAGATTTCCCAAAGCACTTGCAGAAGCTGCGCAGTAATCCTGCGGGTTACCCCGTGACCATCCAGCGTTTCTGCGCCATCCGCACTGCGCGGCGCAGGCGGCGCAGGGGGGGAATGCGGTTCGACAGGATGGCTTGCACGTCGTTATCGCCCATGTCTCCGCGCAGGGATGTACGGGGTCGCAAAAAGGCCTGCGGCTGGTAACTGCCACCATCGCTGGACCATGCGGTGGTATAACCCGCCGCCCGCACCGCCCGCAGCACCCGCGCGTCATAGCGGCCAAAGGGGATGCCCGCCTCGGTAATCGCATGCCCGCAGATATCTTCGAGCCGGGCGCGCGAGGTCCGCAACTCCTGCGCCAGATCCTCATCGCCCAGCGTGGGCCAGGCGGTATGGGCAATGCCATGGCTGCCGAGGATCATGCCCGCCTCGGACAGCGCCCGGATACGGGCCTTGTCCAGCGATCCGGCCTCTCCGATCCGTCCGGTCAGCACGAAAAATCGCGCGCGCAGCCCGTGATCGATCAAGACGGGCAGGGCGATGTCATGATCCGACAGGTTGCCATCGTCGAACGTGATCCGGAAGCCTGCGGGCGCTTTGGCCACCTGTGCCAGAACCTGTTCGAATTGCTGGGGTGAGACCCAATAGGGGGCCTCGTCTGTCTCCAGGTTGCGCCGGGGGTCACCAATGCCATGGAAATTCAGTGCAATCATCGGCGGGCTTTCAGGCGTGTGTGGATCGTCTCAGCAGTGCGGATCAGGGCGGTGCTCAGGCCGGTGGGCTGGAATTCATAAGGCCCTGCGGCGGTGACCTCAGTGCCTCCTGTGCGCAGTTTGAACCGGGTCACGCTGGGGTTGCTGTCCGCGTCGATGCCGCCCAGATCAAACCAGCGCATCCCGTGGGTCTTGCAGTGCAGAATGGCCTGCCACATCAGGTAGTGCCCGGCATTCAGCCGCCGTCCCGGTTCCGTTGTGGCCCCGAATAGGTAAACACCGGTGGTCCCCGCGCGCCCGATCGTCATGGCTCCCACATCGGCCCCGTCCTGCCGGGCGAACAGAACCTCATGGCTGAAGTCCGGGCCGGTGAGCGGATAGTAGAACTCGGGCGGGATGTCGGGGCTGAAGCCCTTGGCGGCCTGGACCTGTTGATAGAGGCCATGAAACCGGTCGGTGCAATCTGCAATCGGCTGGGTTTCAAGCTCCATTCCCGATTTCAGGGCGTTGCGCAGGGGGTTGCGCCATTTGCCGTGCAGGGCGCGCATCAGGGTATCTTCGTCCTGATCGCAATCGATGATCACTGTCCGATAAGGTGCCGAGCGGTCTGTTGGCGCAAAGCCGGCCGCAGCGGCCAGTTGGTCCACGGACGGCACGTCACGCAGGGTCGACGCAGGCAGCCGTAGCCGCAGGATATGCCCGCTTCGCTGCGCATAGGCGGACAGGGCAGCAAAGACGGCCTTCAGGTTTTCGGGCGTGGCGTCGGGCTGTACCAGCGGGCCAGCCGCGATCCACACGATGCCGCGCCCCAGACCCGGTACGGGCTTGATGCGCAGGCAGGCAGCGGCGATGGGCTGGCCAGCCGGATCCGACAGGGTGACAAACTGTGCCTTGGCCCTGATCCGCTGCGCCGCCGCCTGCGCATAAGTCAGGGCCTGTTCATAGGTCAGGTCGCGGAACCCGGAACTGATCCGGGGCCAGTCTTGGGTTGCGACCGTCTGCACTGTCAGAGGTTGGGTCATAGCCGCGTCCGTATCCAACTGGTCCACAGTCGGCCGGGCCGCAGCCCCAGACGGGGGCGGAATTTCAGGAACCAGGCGCGGTAGTAGAACAGATGTAGCGCATCCGCCCACCACAGCAGAACCCGCGCGCGCAGCCGTGCCATGGGGTGATCCGGGGCCAGCACGATGGTATGGATCGGCACCAGTTCACCGCCGTAACTCAGTTTGTATTCATATTCTCCGGCTCCGGCTTCGACCAGTTTGATGCCGTCCCTGATCAGCCCTTCCACCCGTTCGACCAGCCCGACGCGCCCCAGCCCGATTTTGGCAAATTCAGGGGCTGTTTCACGGGCGTTCAGCCACCAATAGGCCTTGTCGCCCAGCGTATAGCGCAGCTGGCTGGAGAGCAGCGTGTCGCCCTGCCATTGCTCATCAATCATGGCCTGGCCCTTGGGGGCCAGCCGGTGCAGCAGGCCCCGGTAGAACGCCGCGGCCACCGACCAGTCCGAGAAATGCCCGCCCTTGCCCGCCGCCTGCCATTGCCGTGTGTGCAGCGCGATGAACCGATCCATCATCGGTCCGACCGTTTCGGGGGTCGAACTGATATTTTTCAGTGGCGCAGTTTCCGTCAGGCGCTTGATATTCCGCCGCACCTCGCGCCGTCGGCTTTTTGACAGCGCCTTCATGAACCCGTCAAAGCTATTGGGCAGATCCATCAGAGTGTGCCCGCGCGGGCTGTCATCGCGCAGGATCGACAGCCCCTCGGCGGTGCAGAGGCTTTCCAGTTGTGCGGCTCGTTCGGACATTGGCGACAGGCTGACAGCGGCGCAGTGCAACTGCTGCGTCAGGTGATCGAAAACGGCCCGCAGGACTGTGCCTTCGTGACCGGCAGCGATGGGGAGCCCCATGACCGCGAAATTGGAATCGACCCCGGCCAGCCGGGCAACGCGCACGGGCACCGGCCCGGCCCAGATCGTTTCGATGCAAAAAGGTAGGGCCCCGATCAGATCGCCCCCGTCGCGCAGCAGGAAGCAGACCGGGCGGCGGCTGGTGGCAAATCCTTTGCCATAGTGATCCCACCAAGCCGCCTGCCAGTCGGTCAGGAAATAGATATCGGCGCCGGTTTTTGTAACCAGATCATCCCATTCGGCCCTTGCCGCAAGGGCCTGAGTCGGGGTTTCCAGACAGTCGAGCGCAGGTCCGGAACTGGTCGAGATCGTATCCATCATGTGGCCGGTTCCTGTCCAAACAGGTGGTACCGGATTGCCGCCCCCGACAGCCGCAGACGGGCTGAACGGTCCGGCGTGGCGCGCAGCAGGCCCAACAGGCCAAATGCGACCCCGCGCAGCAGCGCGCTGGTGACAAAGATGGCGCGGGTCAGCAGCTCTCCGCCCCGGCCATAATGTTTGCGGGCGTAGATCGTCTTGCTTTTCTGCTTTTGCACATACATGCGCGACTCGATCTGGGCGGTGCTTTTCGATCCGCCTTCGAGATGCAGGATCCGGGCCTCGGGCGCGAAGACGCAGCGCCAGCCGGCATTGCGGATGCGGCGGCACCAATCGGCTTCTTCCGAGTAGATGAAGAACGCATCATCCAGCAGGCCGACCTTTTCGAACACTGGTCGCGGCACCAGCATGAACATGCCCGAGACCACATCCACATCGCGCTGTGTCTTGCGGTCCCAGTCGCCATATTCGGGCCAGGGAAACAGCCGTTTCAGCCCGAATTCGATCACCGCCAGGCTCAGCGGTCCCGGGTCGGCAAAGCAGGTCAGCTGGATGGTCTCAAGGTTCTCTAACACCTGGCATCCGACGCATCCGACATCCGGATGTGCGTCGAGCCAACCGCTCATCACATCGATGGCATGATCCAGAATGATCGTATCGGGGTTGAGCAGTAAAAGCTTGTCGCCGGTGGCAATTTCCAGACCTTGATTATTGGCCGCAGCAAAACCCCGATTGTCGGAATTGGCGATCAGGGTCACACCTGGGAAATGCTGCCGGACCATGTCTGGCGTCCCGTCGGTCGAGGCATTGTCGACGACGATCACTTCATGGGTCAGGGTGGTTTGATTGGTGATTGAATCGAGACAATCTTTTAAAATATCCCGCGTATTCCAGCTTACGATTACAATGGAAATGGCACAGTCGGACTGCACCGGATCGCGATTTGGATACATGGCAGCGTTAATCCTGCTAAACGAGTTACAAATGAACGACTATTGGGCAACTGCATCATGATTTTGGGTTTGAAGCCATAGTCGCCGGAAATAATATTCCGGGTATTGATGTAATACAGCATATCGGGCGGGTTTCCTGCCAGCGCATAAAGAAAGTAATGGTGGATGGATATTGATTGCCTAAACGCTCTGACCGATGTGCAGATGTCAGAGTGGCGCGATTTTCTCGCCAAAGCCCGCCATCAGCACCCCCGCCAAGATCCCCGTTTTGCCGAGGTGGAACGGGCAATGGGCCATCCGGTGATGTTTGCCACCGGACGGCGGGACGGCAGGCTGTGCGCGGTGGGGATTTTTGTGCTGCAGCCCAACCGGCTGGTGCTCGGGCGCATGGCTGCGGCCTCGGCGCTGAGCGGGCCGGTCTGTGACAGCGCATCGGATATGATCGCCTTCCTGCAGGGGCTGGCCGCGCAGGACCATCTGGCCAAGGTCGATGCGCTGCGGATCACGCCCTATTGGCTGGAACAGGAAGCAGACGATCTGGCCGCTGCGCTGGCGCAGGCAGGGTTCCGGATCAGCGATCCCGAACCGCATCGTGACACCGGTATGATCGACCTGGCCCTGACCGAGGACGACCTGCGCGCCTCATTCTCGCGCAGCGCTCGGCGCAAGGTGAGGCTGGTCGATAAATCCGATATCGAGATCCGCACCGCCACCCGGTTCGAAGAGGCCGAGACCTTTTTTGAACGGCTGAATACGCTGGTGATCGCACGCCACAATCTGACTCCGGTTCCACGGGCCGAATATGAGGCCGGATTTCGCCATGTCTTCAACGATCCGTCCATTGGCGTGATCTTCAACGCCTATCACGGGGATGTCTTTCTGGGCGGGCTGCTGCTGTATCGCAGCGGCACCACCGCGCATGCCCGCCGCTATGTCGCCGACCCCGAGGCCGCGCGGGATGTGGGCAATCTGCGGGTTGCGCCCGCCCTGTGGCTTGAGGGCATGTTCTGGGCCAAACGCGCAGGCTGCACCCGGTTCGATGTCGAAGGCTTCCTGCCGGTAGAAGACAAAAGTCATCCGAATTTCAACGTTTATGAATACAAGCGCGAATTCAAACCGACCCATGTCCGGCGCATCGCAGAACATACGCTGGTTCTGAATGCGGCCAGCCATTCGGCAAATGCCCTGCCGGGGCAGGTCAAAAATGAATTGAAACGCCTGTTTCCGAAATTGCGCCAGCTCAGCCCGAAGCGGCTGCTGTCGGCGCGCAGACGCTGAGGGGGGCGGGATATGAGTCAGGAACCGCTTGTCTCTTACAGCAGTTGGCGTGCCAAATATTTGAACCTGATCGTCTCGGGCCTGTTGTCGCCGTTGGAGTTTGTTCTGGAACAGCGGGCCCGGTCCGATGATCAGCCGATCTGTTTCATCGTCGGGCCGCCCCGGTCGGGGTCGACGCTGCTGTATGAGCTGATGGTGACCCGGTTTCAGTGCGGGTATTTCTCGAACCTGGCCAAGCGGCTGTTCCGCGTGCCGGTTGCCGCAACCTGGCTGTGCCGCAAGGTGATGCGGGATCGGCAGGGGTCGTTCGACAGCGTCTATGGTGAGCTTGAGGGCAACGCCGCCCCCAGCGAGGCCGGGCGGATCTGGGTGCATTGGATGCCTTATGCCGCCCCCTATCTGCTGGATAAACCCGGGCTGACACCGGCCCGGATGCGCCGCAAATTGGCAGCCATCGGCCGGATCGCGGGCAGGCCCATGATCGTCAAGAACATGATCCTGCAATCGGATTTCCCTTTGCTGCTGAAAACCTTCCCGAACGCGGTGTTCATCTACATAGATCGGGATTGGGCGGATAATGCGCACTCGCTTGTGCGGGCGCGGCAGGACAAGACGTCGATGGATGCCTCGGGTTGGTGGTCGCTGCGCCCGACTGGGTGGCAGGCCTATGCCGATGCCGATCCGGTCACACAATCCTGCGCGCAGGTTGTGCTGAGCCATCGTGATCTGGCGGCGGGCTTCAATACGCTGGATCATCCGGATCGGGTCCTGAAAATCAGCTATGAAGCCTTGTGTACCGAGCCCGAGCGCGCCCTCTCGGACATGGAGGCCTTCTTTGCCCAGAACGGCCTGGATGTCATGCGCAAACCGGCCCCGCAGCCCCTGCCCGGCATCACCGTCCGCCGGCAGCCCGAGGATGAAACCCGGTCGCAGATCATGGCCCGTCTGGATAAGATCAAAGCGGACGCGGCGGCGTGATCGGGAAAGAGAACACATATGGCGCATAATACGGCCCCTTTGAATTGCAGTGACCCGTCGATGCGGTTTGTGCGGCTGTTTCAGCGCGACCCCGATGGTGGGTTCACGCGGCTGTTCGAAGACCGTCAGGTGCATTGGAGCTTTAACACCCGGGTCGCCATCCGCGCGGGGTGTGATCTGCTGGGCCTGCGCCCCGGGGATGAGGTGCTGGTGCCTGCCTATAATTGCGGCTCAGAGGTTGATCCGCTGATCCATGCCGGGCTGTCGGTACGCTTGTATCCGGTTGCGCAGGATTTGCGCATTGATCCGGTCCGGGTTGAGCCTTTGATCACCGACCGGACACGGGCGATCTATGTCACGCATTACTTCGGGATCATCCAGCCGGAACTGGCAGCGATCCGGGCGCTTTGCGACAGGCATGGATTGCGGATGATCGAAGATTGCGCGCTGAGCCTGCTTAGCGGCGCAGCCCCTGCCGAAGGCCGTGCGGGCGATGTGTCGGTCTTCTGTTTCTATAAATTCGTCCCGGTGCTGGAAGGGGGCGCTCTGGTCGTGAATGCCCCTGATCTGGGCACGGCCTCTCCGTTTTCACGCCCAGCCCCGGGAAAGATCGTCGCAAAGACATTGGCGCGGTCTGCTTTGGTCAATGTGTTGGGGGCGGATCGGGCGCAAAGCCTGAAGCGCGCTTTGCGCAACGGGGCGGACACGGCGGAACCAGCTGATCTGCCCTCGGATGAGATGGATGACATCCCGTGGCACTATTATTTCAACCCAAGCCTGCAAAACCGCCGGATCAGTGCCTTTGCCTTGCGGCCACTTCGGTCGTTCTCGGTGGCGGATATCATTGCCACCCGGCAGGCCAATTGGCACCACTATCGCGAAGTTCTGGACGGGGTGCAGGATGTTACGCTGCTGAAACCGGATCTTGAGCTGGGGACCTGCCCGCTGAACATGCCGCTTCTGGTAGCGGATCGGGACCGGGTCGCCCGCGATCTGCAGGCGCGCGGCATCGGTGCCACGCCCTGGTGGGCGGGGTTCAACCGCAATCTGGACTGGACCGGTCAGGACGAGGCGATGGCGCTGAAAAACAACGTGCTATCCCTGCCGCTGCACCAGTTTCTGGGCCCTGCGCATCTGGATCATATCGTCACCCAGCTGCGGCAGGTCCTGTAACGCGGGTTACGCCCCTACGCCTTGCGGCTGCGCAGATGGTTGCGCAGCTTGCCCAGAAGCGAAAACACCATGGTCTCAAACCCGTTCGGTCGCCCGGTCATGGCCCAGAGAGCGATATGGGTGGTGGTGTAGACAACCACGCCGACGCCGGTTTTCAGCAGCACGATGCCCGGGGTGTATGTCACCAGCAGAACATCCCGCAGCGCGTAATTGGTGGCGATGACCGCAAGTGCCATCAGCGCGCAAGAGACAAAGCTGCGCCATCCGACGATCAGGGGCTCAAAAAATCCGCCGTTTCCGAACCGTTTGGCGATGATCAATGTGGCAATCAAACCGGCCAGATTGGCCAGACCGGCGGCGATCAGGGCGCCGTAGAAGCCATATTGAACTCCGATCCACATCACCAGACAGACAACAACCAGAAGGATCGTGTTCCTGTAGAACAGCAACGAGGTCGAGCCTTCGACATAGACGGCGGACCGTACGCTTGCCTGTAGCGCATTCAGCGCATAAAGCGGGGCCAGCACCCAGATCACCGGTGCAGCTGCGACCCATTTGAAGCCCAGAAACATCCAGATTACATCAACCGAGACAAGCGCGAAGCCCACGCTGAACGGCAACAGGATCGCCAGGAAACCGGCATTGATCTTGCGGAACCCTTCCCGGCCCTGATCGGTTTTCCGGGACAGGTCGGCCAGCCCGGGATAGACCACCCGCAGGATCGGCGTGAACAGTTGGTGGGTGACGACATTGACCAGTCGGGTGCCGATCCGGAACAGACCGGCATCCGCCAGACCCAATGTGGCACCAATGATCAGTTGCGGGGCGTTGGCGGACATGAACTGCGCAAACTGCGCCCCGATGGTCCAAGACGAGAATGACAGGCTGTCGCGCCATTGGGACAGGGTCAGTCTGGGCAGCATTGGCGCAATCGAAAATGTCCAAACCCCGCGCATGACCTGCCCGGCGAAGGTTGCCACAACGATGGCCCAGTAATCCCGCCAGTACCAAGACAGGGTGATGGCCAGAATGGCGTAAACCAAACGGCTGAGGGTTTCTTCACCCGCCGCAAAGCCAAACCGTAGGCCGCGTTCGAACAGCAGGAAACGGGGGCTTTTGATGGCCACCACCAGCGACATGGCCGACAGCACGGGCATCATGTCCGTGAGTGCCGGTATTCCCAGCAGCGCGACCAGAGGTTGCGCCGCCCAGAACAGGATAGCGGCCATCAGACCAAAGATGATCTGGAACGAAAACACGGTGTGCAGATGCTCGGGCGTCACATTATCAAGCCGGATCAGGACCATTCCGATCTGCCGCTGAAACATTTCCAGCAGCGCCGTTGCGATCAGAAAATATGCGATGATGCCGAAATCTTCGGGCGTCAGAAGGCGCGCTGTGATGGCAATCGTCAAAAGCCCAAGGCTCTGCCGAAAGACACCGGAGGCCAGCAGTGTCGCCGCGCCCACCGCTAGGGCAGAGCGGCGTGTCAGCATGCTGGGGGCCGGGTTGTGATCAGGGGAATTCTGCACGTGATCAATATTTCCGAATTGGGAACAACAAATTAGTTTTCCCGTTAGTGTTTCCCTTTGTGCGCTCTTCAATGTGGTGCTTTGAAATGTGGAATCTCAGATCTGGCAAGCAGGCCGATCGGCTGATAATCAAATCAAAGAAGGATTTATTATAACGAGATCGCATGTTTTTATTATTCAGTGTTAGATGTTTGTGTGATGTTTTGGCGATGACACCTCTTCCGTGTCAGCAAATGGCATCACATAGCAAGGTAAATTTCCGCTTCAGTGTCTCAGATCGGCCTCGGGTCGTGCAAGTCTGCTGAGTTAAGAGTTGCCGCAGTCTGACTGGGCTGCGGGTATTACGTTTCAAAAATGGTGTAGCGGAATGAAGATTGCAATTTTCGGGTTGGGATATGTGGGGTTCACGGCGGCGTGCTGTCTGACCCGCGAGGGGCATGAGGTGATCGGCGTCGATGTGAATGCCGACAAGGTCTCTGAGATCAACGCCGGGCAGCCCCCGATCAAGGAACCGAAAGTGGCCGAGTTGCTGACCGAAGCGTTGGCCAGGAACCTGATCCGGGCCTCGGTTGAAATGCCGGACCTCAGGGATGTGGATCTGGCCATCGTCTGTGTCGGTACGCCCAGTTCCACAGATGGCTCGCATAACATGAGTTTTGTGGCCGAGGTGACGCGCCAGATTGCTGAAACCGTATCGCCGGATCGGGCGCGGCCTCTGACCGTGGCCTATCGCTCGACCTTCCGGCCGGGCACCGTGCGGCAGCTGATCGAGCCGATCTTTCAAAGCTATCTGGGCGATCGGACGGCGCAGGCGGTCGAGATTGTCTATAACCCCGAATTCCTGCGCGAGGCTTCGGCGGTAGATGATTTCTTCAATCCGCCCAAAATCGTTGTCGGTACAGCAGACGGCAACCGATCCGCAGTGATGGATGAAATGCACGAAGGGTTGGATGCGCCGGTGTTCTATACCGCCTTTGAAGAGGCCGAGATCACCAAATTCGTGGACAATACCTGGCATGCCACCAAGGTGGCCTTCGCCAATGAGGTCGGCCGCATCTGCCACAGCATGGGCGTGTCGGCCAAAACCATGCACGAGATTTTCGTCTCGGACACCAAGCTGAATATCTCAGCCTATTACACCCGTCCGGGGGGGGCGTTCGGGGGCTCGTGCCTGCCCAAGGATGTGCGGGCGCTGCAGCATATCGCGGGCGAGGTTGGGGCGCATACCCATCTGATCGACAGCCTGTTGCAGACCAACCAGGCGCACAAGACCTATCAGGCGCAGGACATCATGGCGCGGTTGCCTGACGGGGGCCGGGTGCTGATGGCGGGGCTGGCCTTCAAGGCCGGAACCGACGATCTGCGTGAAAGCCCCAATGTCGATATCGCCCGGCGCCTGTTACAGGCGGGGTATCAGCTGTCGGTCTATGACCCGGCCATCAAGCCTGCCGATCTGCGCGGACAGAACCTGGGCTATGCCTTTACCCATTTGCCCAATGTGGGCAGCCTGCTGGTGGATCGCGCTACGGCCGAGGCCGGACCCTGGGATCTGGTGGTTGGATCAAACCGGATCGTGAATGACCTGAACCTTGGCGATACAGAGGTGCTAAGAACCTATGAATATGACTAGCCCCGTATCCGCCATTCAGCCGATCTCGTTCGAGGAATTGCGCCAGAGTCAGCCCCTGAAGGGGCTGAAGGTTCTGATCGTGGTTGAAAACCTGCCGGTGCCCTTCGACCGCCGCGTCTGGATGGAGGCCCGCACGCTAGCCGCCGCAGGCGCGCTGGTCTCGGTCATCTGTCCGACTGGCAAGGGGCATGAGGAGCGTGTCTGGGAAGACGAAGGCATCAAGGTCTATCGCCACCCGCTGCCTTTGGATGCCAGCGGCGCGCTGGGGTATCTGTTGGAATATGGCGCGGCGCTGTTCTGGGAAAGTTGGCTGGCACTGAAGATCAAGTTTACCTGCGGTTTTCACGTCATCCATGGCTGCAACCCGCCTGACCTGATCTTTCTGGTGGCGCTGCCCTTCAAGCTGTTTGGCGTGCGCTATCTGTTCGACCACCACGACATCAACCCCGAGCTTTATGAGGCCAAGTTCGACAAGCGCGGGTTCTTCTGGAAGCTGATGAAGACGTTCGAGCGGCTGACCTTCGCCTCCGCCCGGGTGTCGATCGCCACCAATGAAAGCTATCGCAAGATCGCCATCGAACGCGGCGGCATGGCGCCCGAGGATGTGTTTATCGTCCGCTCAGGCCCCGATCTCAGCCGGTTGCAGCACCTGCCGCCAAACCCGGACTGGCGCAATGGGCGCAAATATATGGTCGGCTATGTCGGCGTCATGGGCGATCAGGAAGGCATCGACCTGCTGCTGGAATCCGTGGCGCATCTGGTGCAGGTTCAGGGGCGCGACGACATTCAGTTCTGCCTTGTGGGCGGCGGCCCCAGCCTGGACAAGCTGAAGCAGCAATCCGTCGATATGGGCCTGTCAGACTATGTCACTTTCACCGGCCGTGCGCCGGATCAGGATCTGTTCGAGATCCTGTCGACCGCCGATGTCTGCGTGAACCCGGACCGGGTGAACGAGATGAATGACAAATCCACCATGAACAAGATCCTTGAATATATGGCGTTCGAGAAACCCATCGTTCAGTTCGACGTGACCGAAGGGCGGTTCTCGGCGCAGGAAGCCTCGCTATATGCCAAGGCCAATGATCCAGTGGATATGGCCGACAAGATCACCGAACTGCTGGCAGATGACGAGCGCTGCGCTGCCATGGGCCGCTATGGGCGTGCAAGGGTCGAGGCCGAGATGGCCTGGCCCCATCAGGTGCCCGCGCTGATTGCAGCGTATAAGCGGATCTGGAAGGGGTAAAACCCTAAGTGTTGCTTTTGGTGCCGCAGTGGGCTGGAATAACAAAAATGGGAATTGTTGTTGATTGATCGCGCTGCACAAACCTTGGGTTCAAGTTCTGTGATTATGACAGGATAAGGTGGTTGTGTTACAAAATAATTAAGCCAAGGGCTGATTGGAACAGAGCGGCGGACATCATTTTTTTCGAACGCTGCTTTTGAGCAGGCAAGAGCGAGCGTAGATCGCAGTGCAATTGTTAAGCGATGGCTTATTTTGTTTTGGCAAGAGATTCAGATGATGCAAGTCGGAGATGGTGAGGAGTTTCAGACAGCCACAGGACCCGGAGAAATACTGCACAGTAGGAATTCCAGAGGCTGACTGGCACCAAATGCCGTATATCAAAACGGCACAAATTGCGGCAGGCGGTTCAGGCTTGGTTCCATGAAGCGTTGCAGCCTTGCATCTGCGTCAGCTTCGGTTTCACCGGGCTGGATTGGGGTCACAAAACGCACCAATGCACCATCGGTGCGGCCCATGATAAAGCCGTCCTGCATCACGCTCAGCTTGGCACGGAAGTCGTTGACGATGCGTTTACCCCGCTGTTCGAACCAGTAATACACCAGTTGCTTTGACAGCTCTTTCTGGATCACCGCGCGGTTGACGGTGAAACTGCCATATGGGGTGTTGCCCGGATTGACCTCGTAAGGTTCAAGGCTGAAGATTTCCCAGCCACCGACGGGCAGGCAGACTTCGGGCGAATGGATGCCGTCGCCTTCGGTCTGCTTGTTGTAAAAGGCCACGAACATATTCACGAAATCGCCGGAGGTGGTGTCGATATAGGTGGTGTTCAGATAGTCGCTGGCGCCCAATGTCCGTTCCACCTTGGGATCGAGACTGGTGGTCGAACCGGACCACGGCCCAAGCTGGCGCGGGTACAGAACAAACGGATCGCGTTCGACGTGCTGTACGTCCGAGGCGGGCCGCAGCGCCCAGGCCGTTGAGACTGCCAGTGTCAGAACCGCCGCTACCGCCAGCGCCACCGAGGCTTTGATACCCACGATGCGCAGCGCGATGGGGACGAACCCTTCGGTATCCAGATCGATGGTCTGGGCAAAGGGTTTGGGGTTGGGGGCCAGGCGCTGCAACCCGATTGCCATAAGAAACAGAATGCCCACGCAGATCAGGAAGACGACCCACCCTTCGAAGAAATGCATGAACCCTTCGGCTTGTTCGATACCGTGGTGGTTGACCAGAACACCGATCACGCCGATGCGGACCGAATTCATCAGCACTGTCAACGGTGCTGCCGACAACATCAGAACTGCCTTGTGCCAAATCGGGCCGCGATACAGCAGGGCGAAGAGATAGGAAAAGCTCAGGATCGGGAACAGGTAACGCAGCCCCGCGCAGGCCTCGGCCACCTGCAGCTTGTAGACGCCCAGATCAATGATGTTGCCTTCGATAAAGACCGAGACACCGGCCAGCTGCACGAACCAGACGCCCAGCTCGGATGACACCCACTGCAGAAAGATCGTTAGCTTCCAGTAGATGAACTGCGGTAGAGGCAGCATGAAGACCAGATGGATCACTGGTAGTTGGTGATGGATGCCGCGTTTCCAGCCGAACACGGTCAGCATGACGCCACCGGTCCAGATGATCATGGCATAGGTGACGATATCCGGGATGCGGGTCAGGTTGCCCAGAATTGCGATGACCAGCGCCACCGCAATCACCGCCACGCCCGGCCAGCGGTCATGGACGACCGGGTTGGGCGGCGGCATATTGCGCAGCTCGCGAAGGAACAGATACAGCGAAATGATGGGGATCAGTGGCCCGTGGCTGTATTCTGGCGTGCTCCAGGCCGCGCCCAGCGAGACGATACCGATCCAGAAAACGGGGATCGATCCCAAAAGCAGCAGGGCAAACCAGAACAAACCCACCGCGCTGATCGTCGGCAGGGCAGTGCGGGCCGCTTCAAGCGTATGGCTACGGCTGTCTTTCGAATCGAGACGATGCATCACCAATCATCATGCACAATAAAACTTGATCTTGAATTGCGCCGGTTTTGGATCGCAGAGTTTGGATTCGAATCTGGCACAATGGATATTTCTGGCTGGTATTTATTCGTTATTTGAAACTGTGCCGAAGGCGGCTCAGGGCTTGAGTGTGAATCGCCGTCCAAGTGTCAGGAAAAACGAGCTTGAATCCACATCAATATTGCTTCGGTCGTCCATTTCATATTGATAGCCGAAATTCAGCGCCCAGTCTTTTGTCACCGCACGGGAATAAGAGGCGTTGAACGTGCCGCGCTGGCGCGGGTTGGAGGGGCCGGAGCCTTCGTTTTCCTGGTCGATGAAATTGGCGCTGAAGGACAGGGCCGATACCGAATTGATGAAGTAATCATAGGTCAGGAACGCCAGCGTCTGGCGGGTTTCCACGCTTTGGGTGCTGGTGCCGACCCGGCGTTGGATAGTGGCGCCGATCCGGGATGTGGGTAACTGATAGCTGTAATCGATCTGGCCAATCGGCGTGACTTCGTCAAACGGCCCCCGGGTAAACCCGGCATTGAAGCTCAGCGTTGAGTTGAGCCGCTGGTAGCTGCGGCCAAAGGTGGCGTTGGTACGGGTGCCATTGACACCAAAGGACTGGTCAGCCTGGAAATTGACACTTCCGTCCGGCAGGGTTTTGTTCCAGCCGAAGCTCCAGACAAAGTTCTCGGTTACGTTGTTCGTGTTGGTGGCCCCTTGCGTGTTGTCGACCTGCGTGTAGCCTATATTTGCGCTGACGGAGGTCGTGGGGGAAATGTCGTAGGATGCTCCGGTTGAAACGGTTGTCGTATTCCTGTCGGTCTGGGCGGTGTCATCAGCTTCGAACTCGCGGTAGTTGACGCGCAGGTTCGTCTGCAAAATCGGCGAAATCCGAAAGATGGCGGCGCCCGTGAACTGGTCGGACCGGTTGTCGAACAGGCTCGGGTCGATTGTGTTCTGATAGGTGCGTTCGCTATAGGTATAGTCGAACCGGAAACCAATGGGATCGGTCAGACCTGTTTGCCAGTTCAGGAGTCCCCGGGTGTTGACCTGATCCCCGAAAGAGCCGGTGACATCGGCTGCGTCGATGATGCCGTCCAGATTGACATCGGTCAGGGACCGGTTGAAGGCCAGATCTCTCTCGCGATACTCGGCCAGCAACCGAAGTCGGCTGTTGGCGCGGTCCCGTTGATAGGTCAGCTGTGTAAACGGGTCCGAGAAACTCGATTCCGTGCCGATGATCGGTTCATTGGCGATCCGGTACAGCCCCGACAGATCGAATGTCAGTGTCGAATCCGGTGTCTGGTTCACAACCCCCAGCGCCAGGGTGTTTTCCCACCAGGTGGTCGACCCGAAAGAGGGGTCGGTCAGGCGCAGGTTGTCGTCATATCTGAGCGAGGACAGGTAATCCAGCGTCACGGTCAGGCCGGTTCCGGTGCCAACCTGTTGCGCGGGCTGCCCGACCCTACGGGCCGGGTTCTGTTGCGCGCGCTGCGACAGAAGCTGCAGGCTGGGTGTCTGCTGGACCGGCGCCGAAGGTGCCGTTGTCTGTTGCGCATTCGACTGTTGTACCGTCGTTTGTTGCGTCGCGGTCTGCTGTCCGGTTGCGGGTGGCGAAAGTGAAATTGCAAAAGCGATCCCGCCCCCCAGCGCAGAGACCAGCCTGTATCCGGATTTTCCCACCTGTATTAGCCCCTATTCGAACAAGCGGCGTGCTGGCACGACAACTACGTCTCCCGTTTTGAGCACTGTTGTGCCTTTGATGCCGCTGCCCGAGCCGTTGTAGTTATAGATATATGTATTCATCGCCCCTGACTGAGTGTCGGGCCGACGCAATTCGATGCGTTTACGCGCTGCAAAATTGGTCAGGCCGCCGACCTGAGCCAGAAACTGCAGAATTGTTGTGCCTTCGGATGCCAGATGTTTTCCGGGCACGCCCACTTCGCCCATGACGAAGACGTCAATTGTTGGTCCGGCCGCCGCACTCCCCGGAAGGGCCGGAGCGCCCAGCGAGGCGATCGAAACGAAGACCGTCGGAGGTGTGTTGAAGTTCGTGGCCAGTGCCGACGCAAGAGATGAGCTGAGACCGTCGGTCGACTTGCCCGAAGCCCGGACCGACCCGGCCAGCGGAAAGGTGATGGACCCGTCCGGCAGAACCAGAACGGTGCGATTGAGGGTGGGGTCTTCCAGCACCTCAACTCGCAGGGCATCCCCCGGTTGGATTTGGTAGGACTGCGCCCAGGCGCTGGTCGCCACAACCATGGTGACGACAAGTGTGATCAGGGATCCAAGTACTGTCCGCATGTTCAAATCTCTCAACTTTTCCTCTTTTATTACTCTTTCCCGATAACGAAACAATCTGTGGTGCGTTCACGGGGTATGAGATGCGGCAGAAATGCCGCGGACTCCAACCCGGGTGTTTACTGCCCGGGGGGCTCCGCTGCACTGATCCGTTCGATTTCGGCCTCCAGCGAGGGGGTCACGCTCAGAGGGATGTTGGTGTTCAGGGCGGCCTGAAAGGCGTTCAGGGCCTCTTCCTTGCGACCGATCGCGTCATAGGCCTTGCCCAGGTGGTACAGGACCAGCGGGTGATCCGGTATCGCCTGCGCTGCGGGTTCCAGATATTCTACAGCTTCGTCGTAATTTCCCAGCCGATAGGCGATCCAGCCATAGGTGTCCTGAAACGCCGGTACGCGGGTGCCGCGCAGACGGCGGGCCAGAACCTGCGCGCGCTGCAGACTTTCGTCATCGCTGCGATATGTGGTCAGCAGACTTGCCAGATTGTTTGCGATGACCATGGAGCGACCGGTGAGCGGGTAAAGCTTTTCATAGACCGCGATTGCCTGATCCAAATCCCCGGCGCGTTCGTGATCCGCCGCCTGCAACATCAGAAGATCCGGGCTGTTCGGCAGCGCTGTCAAAGCATTTGTAAGGGTTTGCCGGGCTTTTTCAGGCGCGTTCTGTTCGCTCAGCAGTGCATGAAGCGCCAGCCAGGCCCGTGTCGTATCCTGGTGGTCTGCGAGGATCGCGCGATACATCTGCTCAGCGCTGTCGCTCTTGCCCTCACCAGCCAGAGCATGCGCCTTGAGCAGGCGCAGCGGCACCGAGCTAGGGTTCTTTTCCAGCAGCTGATCAAGGCGGGCAAAGGCGGCTTCGGTCTCATTCCGGGCCAGAAGGGACCGGATCAGCGCGATATCCGCCGGCAAGCCGAATTCGGGGTCATTTGCCAGCTGATCCAGGAATACCGTCAGGTCATCGGCGCGGTCCTGCGCAGCCAGCATATGCGCCCTGAGCTCATTCGCCAGACGACGCGTTTCCGGGGTGCCCATGTCGCCCAGTGATTGCTGTACCGCGCGGGCGCGATCCCAATCCTGCATTCTGAGGTAGACCTCACCCAGCAGAAACAGAAGCTCGGGTTGTTCTACATCCTGACGTAGGGAATCGGTCAGAACACGCTCGGCGATTTCCAGATCATCCTCTGCAATCAGAAACCGGGCATAGCGTAGCGATTCTTCCGGCCCGTTGCGCGAGACTTCGATTGCCAACGCCAGCATTTCCCCCATCAGTTCCCGGTCGCCGTTGCGTTCATGCGCATGGGCCATCAGGGTCATCAATTGCGGATCCCGGGGCGTTTGGCCAAGTGCCTCGCGCAATTGCACGATGGCATCGCCGGTCTTGTCCTCGTCAATTAGCCAGGACGCTTTGAATTTCAGCGCACCCACCTGGGTGGCGTCTTCTTCCAGCACCTTGTTGATCAGGGTCTTGGCCTCGGCGGGTTTGCCAGTCTGGAACAGCATGCGGGCATATTCAACCTCGCTTTCGCGGGTCTGGATGTTCCGGTCCGCACCTTCCAGAAGCTCCTGCATTTCGGCAATCGCCGTTTGCGTATCGCCCATGCCGAATTTCAGCGTGGCCCGGGCGGTTTTGAGTTTGGGGATATTGGCACCGTTTTGGGCGATGATCGCATCCAGTTCGGCAATTGCCGCATCGATGCCGCGATATTCCCCCAGAAACGCGATCAGCCTCTGGGTTGGCAGATACTCTTCGGATTGCGCGTCCACCTCGGCCCGCAGCATCTGCTCGGCCGCACCCAGATTGTCCCGGCCGATATAGTGCTGGACCAGCAATTGTTCGATGCCTTCATCATCGGGGAACAACAGCGCCATCTGTTTGAGCAGCGCCTCGATTTCGTCGGGTTTGTCCAGCTCCTGCAGCGCGCGCAGCCGGATTCCATAAAGGTTTTCCCGTTTTGGCGCGATGTCCAGGGCCGCAGCGGATTCCTTAAGGACGACCTCCCAGTCCAGCTTGCGGATATGGTGGTCAATCACGACCTCGCGCGCAGACATCAGCTCAGGGTTTGTTTCGATGAATTTGCGCGCCGTATGAATGGTGAAGTCCACATTGGCAGCATCGCCATTTCTGACCGCGTCAGTATAGGCCAGCGTGTTGTTGATGGACTTGATCGTCACATCATCCGGCGCCAGTTGCGCCGCCGCCGCGCCATGTCGCCGGACATCTTCCCAATTGCCCGTTTCCAGTGCCAATTCCGCCAGGCTGCGCTGCCCTTCCAAGCTGTCGGGGTATTGCTCGACCAGCCGCAGATACTGGCTGTAGGCGATGGGAATATTGCCCCGTTCGCGTTCCAGCCTGGCAAAGGTCAGCCGGGCCTCTTTGTGGCGGCCATTCAGTTTGAAGACATTCCTGAATTCGACCAGGGCGCGTTCGACATCGCCCTCTTCCAGGTGGGCCATCCCAGCCTGAAAATGCGCCTCGGCGCGTTCTTCGGCTGTGTCACACGCGCTGAGCAGCACGGACACGGCAAAAAAGGCCACTGCCAGTCGCTTGCTGATATTGGGTCCTGTTCTGCTCAATGCTGCTCTCCCGCATCGATTACGAAAAGCTTGCGATAGGCGGCGGGGACCGGTCTTAGCAACCGGTGCCGCGCAGAACCACGAAGATGGTCCGGATCAGGATTGAAACATCTGTGCTGAACGACATGCATTTCCAATAGTCTGTATCGTGCGCCGCGCGTTCGGCAAAGGAAGATTGGCTACGGCTGGACACCTGCCAGGGTCCCGAAAGGCCGGGGCGCATCGCGTTGTAGAATTTGCCGGGGTAAAGCTTTTGCTGTTTCACCATCATCGGGCGGGGGCCGATCAGGGACATCTCGCCAACAAAAACGTTCCAGAACTGGGGCAGCTCATCCATCGAGAATTTGCGTAGGCAGTATCCGAACTTGATGATGCGGGGGTCATCGCGCAGCTTTTGATTGCGGTTCCATTCGTCACGCGCCTCGGGATTGGCCGCCAGATAGTCTTTCAGAACCGTATCGGCGTCATGCACCATGGTGCGCAGCTTGAGCAGGTTGAAAACCTTGCCGTTCTTGCCGACGCGTTTCTGCAGGTAAAACGGGGTCACGCCTTGAGTGACAAGGAAAACAGCCAGAAAAAGAACCAGAGGTACAACAAAAGGGGCTGCAAGCAGCACGAACGCGATATCAAAGATGCGTTTCCCGACACTTCTGTAAAACCCAGGGTAATCCACCGAAGTAGGCATCACAGAAATATTAGAGTAGCCAGGATTGGCTGCTTCTTTCGAATGACTCGTCACTATTTAAACCCCCAGCACACACAATTAACCAAGAACCACCTACCACACTCAGAAACCGACTACGCTCAACCTCATTCTGTATACAAAATCTTTTATGTTTTTATGCCTTACTTGGCTCTGCTTGTATCAACATGTCAGCAGACCCTTTGCCCGCAATTCTTAACAAATTCCGGTAGGCTTGCAAAACAATAATCCTGCCGGATCGGGCCGTCGACACAGAAAAGAGACCGTATTTCCCTGCTGTTAAGGCCCGAACCGTACCCCGCCGCGCAAGAGAGGTCGGGATATCTGTTGTGTTTTTCGACACAATCTGGGGTTTTAGGGGGTTTTGACTTTAATTCGACATAAAATGGCGCGCGATGAGATTTTTCTGTGGGGTACCGATTTGTGACCTGCCTTGCCGCTTTTCCGGGCAGTTTTATCAGGTGTTTGGCGAAAACAGGCGGCTTCGAGCGCCCCGATTGTCAGGATCGCTAAGTCAATTCATCGCATGTGAAGTTTAGTGCTGATTGCTATCTTGATTTTATGGCAGAGTAATACGCAAGTACGTTTTGTTTATGTGATATGTGTGTTGGGTAAGGGATTTCTGGTGGTTCAGAGTATGAGTTTGTGTGATTCCTGGGGGACCAGTGCAAGGTTTGACAAGGCGGAAGGAAACCGGGGTTCCATGGCGTCCAGTGACGGGTTTTATCTAGATTATTTCGGTCTTGACCGGCGGCCCTTCACGCTGCTTCCGGACCCTGGGTTCATGTATTGGTCGCCGCTGCACAAGCGCGGCTATTCGGTGCTGCAATTCGGCATCATGAGCTGCGCCCCGATCACCGTTTTGACGGGCGAAATCGGCGCCGGAAAAACGACACTGATTCAGCACCTTCTCAGCGATATGGAGCAATCCATTACCGTTGGGCTGATCTCGAACGCGCAGGGTGGTCGGGGCGAATTACTGCAATGGGTGCTGCATGCGTTGGGCCTACCGATCGACAATGATGCGACCTACGTACAGATCTTCCAGACGCTGCAGGATTTTCTGATCTCGGAATATGCCGAGGGGCGTCGGGTTGTGCTGATTTTCGATGAGGCGCAGAACCTGACGGTCGAAGGTCTGGAAGAAATCCGCATGCTGACCAATATCAACTCCAACACCGATGAGTTGATTCAGCTTGTGCTGGTCGGGCAGCCCGAGCTGCGTGATATGGTTCTGGACCCCAAGATGCGTCAGCTGACGCAAAGGGTGGCCGCAAGTTTCCATCTAGAACGGATGGATGAAGAATCGGTCGAAGCCTATGTCCGGCACCGGATGAAGACCGCCGGCGGATCGGGCGGAGAATTCACGGAAGGCGCCTGCAGGCTGATTTTCCAGCAGACCCGGGGCGTCCCGCGCCTGGTGAATCAGTTCTGCGACTTTGCCTTGCTGTATGCTTGGACAAGTGAGTCGGAAAAGGTGGACGAAGACGTCGTCAATCAGGTGGTCAATGATGGTGTATTCTTTGGCGGTAACTCACTCGAGAAGGAGCTGACAGTCTGAGATGAGCCCTGTTCGTTACTATTTTTCCATTTTCCTGAGGCGGTTCCCGTACTTCCTTGTCGTGGCCACGATTGTATCGGCGATTTCGATCACGGTCGCGATTACCCTGCCGCCCACCTATGTCTCGCAAATGCGGCTGATCGTGGAATCGCCGCAGATTCCGGGAAACCTGGCGGCGAGTACAGTTACCACGACTCCGTTTGAGCAACTCCAGATCGTCGAGCAGCGCTTGCTGACACGGCCCGTTCTGCTGGATATCGCCCGCAAGTTCGAGGTGTTGCCGGATCAGGACGAGGCTAGCCCGGACCAGATTGTCTCTGAGTTGCGCACAAAGACCAAAACCCGGATTTCATCGGGGCGCAATCAGGCGAACCTGATGACCATCACCTTCGAAGGCCGTAGCGGTAAGATCGCAGCGGGTGTGCTGAATGAATATCTTACGGAAATTCTGAAGCTTGATGTGTCGTACCGCAAAGAACGGGCATCTGATACGCTAGTATTCTTTGAACAGGAGGTCGAGCGTCTGGGCGATGAGCTGGACAAACGCAGCGCCCGGATTCTCGAATTTCAGAATGAAAACTCCGGCGCTCTGCCCGCCAGCCTGCAATTTCGGATGGCGCAGCAGGGGGCATTGCAAACAAGCCTTCAGCAGACCGACCAGCAGATATTCTCGCTGCAGAACCAGCGCGAAAAGCTTTTGGATTTATACAACACGACGGGCCAGATCGGAAATGTTGGGCAACAGCCGCAAACACAAGCGCAGCAGCAGTTGAACCAATTGCGCAATCAGCTTGATAACCAGCTGGGGGTTTATTCGGAAAGCAGCCCGCAGATTAAGCTTTTGCGAGCTCGGATCGAGCGTCTGGAAGAGGTTGTCGCAGCCGAGCAGGCATCTAACACCGCCACACCTAATGCGCAGACGGGCAATTCGACGCTTGACCTTCAACTGGCCCAGATAGATTCACAGATATCCGCCCTCGAAGATCAGCGCGCCGTGACGGAGGAAAACCTCAAGAAGGTGACGCTGACCATCGATCAGACCCCGGCCAATGCCATCACTCTGGCCGAGCTGCAGCGGGATCATACCAATATCCAGAACCAGTACGATACGGCGGTGGCGCGGCTGGCGTCGGCCTCGACCGGTGAACGAATCGAAGTCACGTCCCAGGGGCAGCGTATTTCGGTGATTGAACACCCGTCCGAGCCGACCACGCCAACCAAACCTGACCGGCTGGTGATCGCGGCTGGTGGTACCGTCGTCGGTATCCTGATGGGGCTGGGGCTTGTTGTCCTGCTTGAGCTTCTGAACCGTGCCGCGCGCCGACCCGAGGATCTGATCAAAAAGCTGGATGTCTGGCCGATTGCAACCCTCCCTTATGTGCGCTCCCCAGGCCAGATTGCGGCGCAGCGCATCGGTTGGGCGGTCTTCGTCCTGGCGATAATGCTGGGGGTTCCCGCAACCGTGTGGGCCGTGCACACTTATTACCTGCCTCTGGATCTGATCGCAGACAAGGTGGCCGATAAGCTGGGAGTATATTGGTGATTTTCGTTCTGAGTAAGAGAGGGAGGGTATAATGGACCGTCTTCAACAGGCGATTCAAAAGGCCCGCGAGGAACGCGATAGCCGCCAGGTACAGCCTCAGTCATTGAAGCTGACGCAGAACGAACATCCGGACCCTGTTCCGCCGGAAAGCGTTGGCGAAGACCTTTGGCTAGCGCTGCCAGAGATCAAGATCGAGTCACGTCTCATTCCCCGCAAACGCCTGATGTCATTTGGCGGTGGCGCGGACGCAACGCCTTATGACATGTTGCGGACCAAGATGTTGCAGCAGGCCCTGTCCAATGGCTGGCGCCGGGTGGCGCTGACCTCGCCTTACAGCGGCTGCGGCAAAAGCACGACGGCAGCCAATCTGGCCTTCAGCCTTGGCCGGCAGGAAGATTTGCGGACAATTGTGGTTGATTTTGACATGCGGCGCAGAGGGTTGGCAGAGATCCTCAAGCAAACCGGTACGTCCAGCATGTCCGATGTCATTCAGGGAAGTGTTCCGTTTCACGAACATGCCCTGCGGTACGGCAATAATGTGATTTTCGGGCTGAACTACACCGCGACTCGTAACCCGGCGGAGATCCTGCAAAGCCGCAAGACCATTGAGATGCTGGAGTTCCTCGAAGCCGAGTACAAACCTGACATTATCCTCTTTGATACGCCACCGCTGATGGCAAGTGACGACAGTCACGGGTTCCTCAGAAATGTGGATTGCGCTCTGCTTCTGGCCGCGGCAGAGGAAACCAGCATCGACCATATCGACGTGGCCGAACGGCAATTGGCGGAACTTACCAATGTGATGGGGATCGTCCTGAACAAATGCCGCTATATAAGCGGGGCTTTTGGTTATGAGTACGGCTCGTACTGACACGGCGACGGACACAGGGCTGCGCGATGCGGTCGTTATCCCGCATTATAATGATCTGCCGCGGTTGGAACGGTGCCTGCTGGCGCTTCGGGAGAACGATCTGACGGGGACCGAGATTGTCGTTGTCGATAACAATTCGCCGGTTTCGCTAGGGGATATGCAGCAGGCCTTTCCCGAAGTGCGCTTTGTGGTGGAAGCCCAAAAGGGCGCAGCCCATGCCCGCAACCGTGGGGTGGCGGAAACCATCGCGCCGCGACTTTTCTTCATTGATGCCGATTGCGTGCCTGCGTCCGACTGGCTGAAGGTCGGGCGTCAGATCGCGGACCGGGCCGATCTGATCGGCGGCCGGGTCGATGTATTTGACGAGACCCCGCCCCCGCGCAACGGGGCCGAGGCGTTCGAGGCCGTTTTTGCATTCAACTTCCGCAGGTATATCGAGGTTCAGGGGTTTTCCGGAGCCGGAAACCTGCTTACCCGTCGCGATGTGTTTGATGCAATCGGCGGGTTCATCAACGGCGTCTCGGAAGACCGGGAATGGACCATGCGGGCGGTAGCGCATGGTTATAGCCTGATTTACGAGGACGGGTTTCGGGTCAGCCATCCGTCACGACAGGATTGGGCAGCGCTCAGGGCAAAGTGGCGGCGAACAACACAGGAAGCCTATCAATTGCACGGAACGAGCGCTGCCGGGCGCCTGCGTTGGGCGCTTCGTGGGTTGGCCATGCCAGCCAGCGCCGTTGTTCATACCCCCAAAGTCATATCCAGCGACAAGCTGACGTCGACAGGCGAGGTTTTGCGGGCGATCTCGACATTGTTCCGGCTTAGATGTCAGCGCATGGTCTGGATGCTGCGCCAGGCAATCGGCGGCACGATCTGACCCCTCCAAATGAAAAGAGGCCGCTTGCTGCGGCCCCTCAACCCATGGATTGGGATCGTGTGCTTTGTTCAGGCTGCCGCTGCTTTGCGGCGTCGAACCAGGCCCAGACCGCCAAGCGCGGTCAAGAGTAACAGACCACCGGCTGGCAGAGGCACTGCAGCCACATCAAAGTCAAACGTGACGCCCGGCGAAGATGCGGCCCAGCTGAACACGAGGTTCTGGCTCAGGGTGTTCGGGTTCGAAGCGCTGAAGATGGTATTCAGCTTGGTGGTCACATCACCCAGAATGGCCGTGGTGGCCAGGACATTGTTCGGATCGTTGGCGTCGACCCAGCTCATCGACAGGCCAGCGGGGAATGCCGCATTCAGCAGGCGCAGGGTGATCGAGGCCCCTGCCTTGCCAAGCACCGGTCCGCTCGGAGATGTGAAGTTGACCGAATAGGTTCCGCCACCGCCTAGGCCGGTGTCAACCGCGCCAAAGAAAAGATTGTCGGATGTAATGTCATAGCTGCCGCCAGCGGAAACATGCGTCAGCGCGCTGGCCGACCCAGCCATGAATATCGCCGTAACGAGGCCTGCGGCCATCATTTTCAAAGTTCTAAACATAAAAGTCCCACCTTCCAGTTTACACACACAATCCACACACAAATTTCAGTGTGGAACTGACGTCTTATGTTAATAGTTTATTTTCATTTGATTGCGAAGACTTTTTCTGAAGATTGGGGCATTTTTGGGGCAAAGGGTGTGGTTTGTAAGATAATGACGCATCTGGCCTAGTGTTTGTTTCGCTTCCGTGAACATAGGACGCTCACGCTGATGTGATTCTGTCCCATGTTGCGTGCGGCACGACTGCGAAGCCACTCGCAGTTTTTGCAGATTGTGGCAGGGGGCCATTCACGGCAAAAAGCGCTTTTGCCTTGTGCAAGCAGGGAAACAGTCCAGCGAAATACGGCGCACTGTCCGCAGTTAAGATTCCAGACATGGTCTCTGGATCGCGTTGTATGAGGAAAAGGCGCGAAATTTGGGGTTTGCCATATTTCTCTTTCGATGATCGTCAAGTTTCGTGTAGCTTCGAGGTGTTATTGTTTCAAGTTCAGGCACACATTCCAGATCGGAATTTATTGATTGGCCGTTTGTTTGCGGTGCCTGCCGATTAACGAGGAGATGGTTCGAATGGGCGTTGGCCAGAATATAGCTGCAGAGAATGCGAACTGGACCTTTGGGGGCAATGTTCCCGATACTTTTGTCGACCACATCAAATTATCCGTGCCGCTTTACGAAATGGGCCATGGCCTGATTTGCCAAGTGTCCGATTTCTTCGTGCGCAATGACAGCCTGTGTTACGAAATCGGCACATCCACTGGAGAGCTGATCCGCAAACTGGCTGAGCACAATGCCGGCAAGCCGGATGCCCGCTGGATCGGCATCGATGTCGAACCCGAGATGGTCAAGGTTGCCGAAGCCCATTGCGCAGACGTTCCGAATGTCACCATTCTTCACGATGATGCCCGCCACATGGAGATGGACAAGGCGGACATGATCGTCAGCTACTATACGATGCAGTTCGTCCCGCCTCGTTACCGGCAGGAGCTATTCACCAAAATCTACGAGACCCTGAACTGGGGCGGTGCGTTTGTCATGTTCGAAAAGGTTCGTGGCCCGGATGCCCGATTCCAGGACATGATGACCCAGCTCTATAACGAGTTCAAAATCAGCAATGGCTTTTCCAGCGAAGAGATTGTTGAAAAATCGCGCAGCCTGAAAAGCGTGTTGGAGCCGTTTTCGACCCAGGGCAATCTGGACCTGCTGGCGCGCGCAGGTTTTACGGACGTGACGAGTATTCAGAAATACATCTGCTTTGAAGGATTCCTTGCAATCAAGTAATCACTTAACGCTATTTTGAGCAGAAGCTGAGGTGAGATGTGCTTTCCTATGGTTGATTGATGGAGGCTGCCAAGAACGTTGATGAACGCGTCTGATTTTGATCCCAATGACATGAACCTCAACGCAAAACGGGTCCTGACGACAGGCAGGGTCGGTTTTTTGGGCTCGCGCCTGTGTGCGGCCCTGCGGGACCAGGGGGACGAGGTTCTGTGCATCGACAGCTATTTCACCGGGCGGCGCGGCAACCTGCGCCATATTCTGAACAATTTCCGGTTCGAGGCCGCAATCCGCCTGACCCGGTCGAAATCCGAATTGGTAAAGTGCCCGATGCCGCAGGACGACCCGGTTCAGCGTCAGCCGGATATCACCCGCGCCCGGGAACAGCTTGGCTGGGCGCCACAGGCGGCACTGGAAGACGGGTTGAAGGCAACCATTGCGTATTTCCAGCAAACGGCCGTGGCAATGAAGGAGCTGTAGACGGTAATGACCGCCCCGTCCGCATCCGGAAGATCGCCCCGATGGATCGGGGCCATCCTTCTGCTTGCTGCGACCGCGGTCATTTGTCTGGCAGTTTTGATCATCAATCGCGGGCCGCTCTATTATTTCGATACTGGAAGCTATTTCCGGCAGGGCGATGCGGCCCTGTCTCTGGTCTTGCCTGCGCCGGAAAAGGATAGCGCGGTTGTCAACGCAGGCGCGAGTCAGCCGGGCGACCGGGTCGAAGAGGACGAGACAACCAGCGGGTCGCGGTCCATGGCCTATGCGCTGCTGGTCGCCGCCTTCTGGCGTGCCGATGCGCTGGCCGGGGTCGCCGTTGTGCATCTGGCGCTGCTGTTGCTTTCGGTCTGGCTGGCCATGCGCGTGCTGCAACGCACCGGGCAAACCGGACGCAGCACGCTGCAACTGGTGACCATTCCGTTGCTGGTCGCGGCGACGACCTCGCTGCCGTTTTACATTGCCTATATTATGCCGGATATTTTCACGTCGGTCATGCTGATCGTGATTGCAACCGTTGTTGTCGCAGGCCAGGATATGCGCTTGACGGAATGGCTTGGTGCCGTGTCGCTGGCCGCCTTTGCGGTGGTTCTGCACCCCTCGCATCTGGGGATTGCGGTACTGATGGTGCCTTTTGTCGTGCTGGCCGCCTTGCTCCGGCTTGGCCCTGGCCGCTGGCTGGCCGCAGGCTTTGCCATCGCTCTGGTCGCCGTGGCCCTGGCCGAGCGCAAGGCATTCGAGTTCGCCACGGAAACCGTGGCACGCAAAGAAGTCATTCATACCCCCCATATCACGGCGCGGCTGATCGTGGATGGCCCCGGCATGGCCTATCTGGACGATGTCTGCCCCCGGGATGATCTGGCGACCTGTGCCCTGCACGAGGCACTGTCCTGGTCCGACGATCCTTATCGCCTGACCGCCACCCATATCATTTTTGAACAATCCGAAAGGCTGGGGTCTTTCCGGTTGATGCCGGTTAAGGATCAACAGGCGGTGGCGGCCGAACAGCGGGACTTTTTCTTGCAGGTTCTGGCGGCACGGCCATTCGGGACGGTATTTGCGCTTGGCGAAAATGCGGTGACGCAGCTGGGCATGAACAGCGTCAAGATGACCATCCCAAACGAGGCGGTCATCAATAACGCTAAATCGCTTTCCGGGCTACCCGATGCCAAGCTTGAGGTGCTCGACAGTGTTCTGACACGCGACCAGCCCTGGCTTGGGGCCGCAAATTCCGTCCATTCGGTGATCTATCTGATCTCGTTTGTGATCGTCGTCGTTTTGCTGCTGTGGCCCGGACGGGTGGTGCCTTCGCTGAAGCTGTTTGCCCTGTTCCTCTTGATCGGAGTGGCCGTTAACGCGCTGGTTTGTGGCGGTGTCTCGCAGCCTGCGGCCCGCTATGGTGCGCGCGTCATGTGGTTGCTGCCCTTTGCAGCGGCCTTTCTTCTTCTAGTTCAGCGGGCCCCAGGGCCGCGCCCCAGTATCGGAGAATCCCCGTGATCTCAGACCAATCCCTGTCCATCAGCGTGGTGATGCCCGCCTATAATGCCGAGCATCTGCTGCCCCGCGTCCTTACGCCCCTGATCGAGCTGCTGAATGCTGGTCAAGTGCAGGAGGTTCTGGTGGTGGACGATCAGTCCCCCGATGGCACCGCTGCGTTGGCGGAAAAGATGGGCGCAACCGTTCTGACCACGCCGGTCAATGGCGGGCCGGGGGCGGCGCGCAACCTGGCCGCCGAACACGCCACGGGTGACATCCTGTGGTTCGTCGATTCCGACGTCATCGCCTGGCCCGATGGCCCGGAGCATATCCGCCGTGCCATGTCCGAGGATAATGTCGGGGCCGTGTTCGGATCCTATGACGATGCGCCGGATGGGCAATCGTGGTTCTCGCGTTACAAGAACCTGCTGCACCGCTATCACCATCAGCGCGCCCGGCGCGAGGCGCGTACCTTTTGGGCGGGCTGCGGCGCCATCCGGCGCGATGTGTTCCTCGAAGTTGGCGGGTTCGATGTGAAAACCTACGAGATCCCGTCGATCGAGGATATCGAACTGGGTTACCGGATCGTCGAAACCGGTCGGCGCATTCTGGTCGAGCCGCAGTTGCAGGGTAAACACCTGAAGGTCTGGACCATGCGCAACAGCCTGAGCACGGATATCTATTGCCGCGCCCTGCCCTGGGCCCGTCTGATGATCTCGCGCGAGGGGCTGACGGATGATCTGAACACCTCGACACTGGAACGGCTGCGGGCCGGGCTAGCCGGTTTGCTGATCCTGTCGGTTCTGGCGCTGCCCTACTGGCCCGGGCTGTGGCCCCTGTCTTTGCTGCTGCTGGGGCTGGCCTTTGCCGCGAATTATGATCTGGCGCGCACGATGGCCGGACATGGTGGGCCGTGGTTTGCGGTCAAATGTATCCTCTATCACCAGTTCTATTACGTCTATTCAGCTACGGTCTATGTCTGGTGCCTGTTCGAATATCACGTGCTGGGACAGAAGCAGAAACTGCAGGTCACGCGGAACTAGGATAGGGCGTGCAAATGACCGGATTACCGGATTTTCTGATCATCGGGGCCGCGCGCGCCGGAACAACGGCCCTGCACAGCTATTTGCGGCAGAACCCGAGTGTGTTCATGCCCACGGTGAAAGAGCCGAACTTCTTCTGCTTTGAAGGGGAAGCACTGGCCTGTAAGGGGCCCGGGGCGGATTACATCAACAACTCGGTGGTCGATATCGACGCTTATCGCACCCTGTTTGCCCCGGCCCCTGCAAACAGCATATGTGGCGAGGCCTCGCCGCTGTATCTATATTCCCCCAAGGCCCCGGGGCGCATTCATCACCACATCCCGAATGTGCGCATGGTGGTGATCCTGCGTAATCCGGTTGATCAGGCGCTGTCCCATTATCTGTATGCCGTAAAACAGCGCATCGAGCCTTTGGAAGATTTTGCCGCCGCGCTGGATGCCGAAGACGAACGGCTGGAGGCTGATTGGCAGCCCTTGTTCGGATATTCCCGCTTTCCGCGCTATGCCGAGCAGCTGTCGCGCTATTTCAGCCTGTTTGATCGCAACCAGTTCCTGATCCGCACATATGAAGACTTTCAGACGGACCCGCAGGGGCTGATTACAGACATCACCGAATTCATCGGAGCGGATTCCGGGTTTCGCCCGGACATATCCTCTCAGCTGAATGCCGGCGGGGTGCCGCGCAGCCGTCTGTTTCAGGACTTCCTGATGAAACCCAACCCTATCACAGGGCTGATCGCGCGGGTCATGCCGCAAGAGATGCGCTGGAAAATCCGCGACCAGCTTTCGCGGTTCAATCTGAAGCGGGGCGTTGAAATGCCCCCTCGCGCTCGCGCCATTTTGCAGGACAGACTGCTGCCGGAAATAGAAACGCTCGAGCAAATGCTCGAGCGTGATCTTAGCGCCTGGCGCGCCTGAAGGAGGTCAGGCCCGCAGGTTACGACGCGGTCCGTTTCTCCACGTTGTCACCGACCAGGTTGGCCTTGTTCTTGGGCTTGGCTTCGAACTCCTCGTGATACGAGCGTTCGACATTGACGTCCCAGATGTCATTTTGCTCGCCCATGATATTGCGGGCCGCATACATCGCCGACAGCATCGAATGATCCTGGTTGTTATAGCGATGCAGGCCGTTGCGTCCGACCGTCTGGAAATTTTCAAGCGTTTTCAGCCAGTCGCTGACAGTGTCCAGGGCTTCCTTATATTCACCATCATAGACCGGATACGCTTTGGGCTGCCGGATAATGGCGCTGTCGATGACCGTATCCGCCTTGGCAAGGCCCAGCTTTTCAAGCTCTTCACTGGCCAGCTGTCGCAGCTCCTCGTCCGACGACGACCACAGCCCGTCACCCTTCTGGCAGAAATACTCCATTCCGATCGAGGCGGTGTTCTGATCCGGCAGCATTTCTGCAGACCAGGCGCGGAAATTCTGGATGCGGCCAACCTTTACCTTGGGGCTGTGGATGTAAATCCAGTTGTCCGGGAACGGATCGGCGTGATCTAGGATCAGGGTTACGATCAAGAAGTCGCGATACCGTAGACGATCTGCGGCCTCGACAACCTCTGGCGGCGGCGGTGGATCAAAGGCGTGGATCAGGTCACGTACCGCCATCGAGTTGACGAACTCTTCTCCCTCGACCCGTTCGGTGTGCTTCTCGCCCTCTTCGGTCCAGTGACGCACGTCGATCGAGGTCACGCGATTGCCGTCGCGGTTCACCCGCACCACTTCGGAATGTGTTTCGACGCTGCCGCCTTTTTCGCGGATCAGATCGCGGGTCTTTTCCCACATCATGCCGGGGCCCAAGCGAGGGTATTGGAATTCTTCAATCAGGCTGGCCGTGTCGTTTGCGCCCGAAATCGCGTTCCAGACCGCTTTGGGCAAAGACAGGTTCTTGATCCGCTGCGCGGCCCAGTCCGCCCGGATTTCCGAGGGCGGGATACCCCAGACCTTCTTGGTGTAGCTGTGGAAGAAATGCATATAAAGCCGCCCGCCAAAGCGGTTGATCACCCATTCTTCAAAGGTATCTTCCTGCGGCTTGGGCCGGATCTTCCATTTGATGAAACTGCCGATGATCTTATAGGTCTCATAAGGCCCGATATTGCCCAGAGCGTTGAAGATACGCAGCGGATAATCATAAAACTTGTTGCGGTAGAAGATGCGGCTTTGGCGCTGCACGGTGATGAAATCATCCCCCATTACCTCGTGCCACATGTCTTCGACTTCGCCCACTTTGGTGAAGAACCGGTGGCCGCCAATGTCAAAGCGATAGCCTTTATGCGTCTCGGTCCGCGAGATGCCACCCACCATGTCCGAGGCCTCGTAAACCTGGGGTACATGCGTGTCGCTCAGCTTCTGGAGTTCATAGGCTGCTGTCAGTCCTGCAGGACCGCCACCAATGATAACTACGGGAACAATATCTTTTTTCAAATGACTAACATCCGCACTAAAACCACTCTCGTTAGGCTACAGGAGGTTGGCTGAGATTCACAACAAAATCATGTCGCACCACCGAATTGAAACCCGGTTCCGGGCGAATTATTCGTTTTGGCTGACAGAGGGAATCCGGATTATCCCCCTCCCGGGGCCGGCGGATTGAGGCGCGCTGCAAAGATATGTGCAAATCGGGATCCCCCCGTGAAAAACGGGCCTGCACTGCGCGAAAACCATATGATTGCAACTTTGGGAGTGTTGGAACATCAGCCACAAGCCATTGAATATAAATAAGTAAGATTTACCCTCGAAAAACCAGAACAGACCCCAAGCTCACCCGTGGCAATCCTTTCACCCATCCGCGATCAACCTTCGGGCGCGCAGCCTGTCCGGAGCGCATTCCCCGGCGGTACACGTAGCGTGTCCCGTGCGTTCTTCCGGCCCTGAGCGAAAGTTCAACAATCTCGCTTCGTTCGTCATATTGTATATTCATTGTCACCCGTGCGTCGGGTAATCAGGTGCATCACGACTCGTAGGTTTGTGAATCTTGACAGAGCCGTTCTGCTTGCTCCCTACTGCTGCTGAGTGTTTGAAGAAACAGGGCCACATCAGGTCTAGGGTTTAGACCGGTTCATTAGTGGCTGGCTTCGTGGTTAACGAGGGGGCAATTTTATGAAATGCGTTATTCTGGCCGGCGGTTTGGGCACCCGGCTTAGCGAAGAAACCGTCCGCATCCCAAAACCCATGGTCGAGATCGGTGGCAAGCCGATTCTCTGGCATATCATGAAGATCTATGCCTCTCATGGAATCACAGATTTCATCGTCTGCCTTGGCTACAAGGGATATGTCATCAAGGAATATTTCGCGAATTTCTTTCTGCACAGCTCGGATGTCACCATTGATCTGGCCAGTGGCGGCCTCGAGATTGCGAACAGCAAATCCGAACCTTGGCGCGTGACGCTGGTCGATACCGGCGATGAAAGCCAGACGGGCGGACGGCTTAAGCGGGTGATGCCCCACCTCAAGGGTGAAGACGCATTCTGCCTGACATATGGCGATGGGGTCGGCAATATCGACATCCGGGGCGGGATCGATTTTCACCGCGCCCACGGCAAGCTGGCAACGGTCACGGCGGTTCCCCCGCCCCGCCGCTTTGGTCAGCTTGAGATGCAGAACAATCAGGTCCTGAATTTCTCTGAAAAACCGGTTGGGGATGGTGGCCTGATCAATGGTGGATTTTTTGTGCTTTCGCCCAAGGTGGAAAAATATCTTGGTGATGACAGCACCGTCTGGGAGCGCAGCCCCCTGATGAACCTGACGCGCGATGGCGAGTTGATGTCCTTTGAACACAAAGGGTTCTGGCAACCCATGGACACCATCCGCGAACGTCAGGAGCTTGAGGAACACTGGGCCACAGGCATCGCACCGTGGAAAATCTGGGAATGACTGAGGCTGCATTTTCAGGCCGCAGGGTTCTTGTGACCGGGCATACCGGTTTCAAAGGAGCATGGCTGGCCGCCTGGCTGGCCGAAGCCGGTGCGGATGTGACCGGGTACGCCCTGGTGCCCGAAACTGATCCCAACCTCTGGGCCCTGCTGGATCAGAGCAAAATCCGTTCGGTCACGGGGGATCTGAATGACCGGGCGGCGTTGGACCGTCTGATCTCGGAAACCGATCCCGAGTTTGTCTTTCATCTGGCCGCGCAATCACTGGTGCGGCGCTCCTATCGCACACCGGTCGAGACATTTGCGACCAACGTGCTGGGCACGGTTCAGCTTTTGGACGCCTTGCGGGCCGCGCCCAACCTGCGCGCGGTGGTGGTTGCCACCTCGGACAAGGCCTATGAAAATGTCGAACAGGTCTGGGGCTATCGTGAAACCGACCCGATGGGAGGGCATGATCCGTATTCCGCATCGAAGGGCGCGACCGAGATTGCCGTCGCGGCGATGCGGCGTAGCTATTTTTCACCAGACGCAGCGGATCCACACCCGGCCCGAATTGCCAGCGCGCGGGCCGGTAATGTCATCGGTGGCGGGGACTGGGCCGAAGACCGGCTGGTTCCCGATATCGTGCGCGGCTGCCTGAGCGATGAAGGGCGCGTTGTGTTGCGCCACCCCGGCGCGATCCGCCCCTGGCAACATGTTCTGGAGCCGCTGAGGGGGTACATGATGCTGGCCCAAAAGCTTGCACAGGGTGATGCCTTTGCCAAAGGCTGGAACTTTGGTCCCGAACGCGATGATGAACGCCCGGTTTTGGATGTGGCCCAGGCCGTTATCCAGGCGCTTGGGCAGGGCCGGATCGAAATCGACACTCCGGCGGACATCCCGCATGAAGCCAACATGCTGCGACTGGATGTTTCGCAGGCACGCGCGGCGCTTGGCTGGCGTCCGGTCCTGAGCTTTGAGGATACGGTCAGGCTGACGGCGGACTGGTATGCGGGCTGGGCGCAGGGTGCACCCGCGACTGAGCTATGCCGCGCACAAATTGCAGAATTCGAAACCATAAGTAAGAGAGAGGCATGACCGGCGTAACCCAACCCACCTGCCGCCAATGCGGCGCCCCCCTTGAGATGACGCTTGTCAATCTGGGGTTGTCTCCTCTGGCCAACTCCTACGTTGATCCCGCGCAGGCAGACACCCCAGACCCGGTTTATCCGCTACATGCCCGTGTCTGTACGCAATGCTGGCTGGTTCAGGTGGACGATGCCGTACCCGCCGAAGAGATATTTTCGACCGATTACGCCTATTTCTCCAGCTTCTCGGACAGCTGGCTGGCCCACTGCCGGGATTACGTGGAACAAATGAGCAGGCGGTTCGATCTCGGGTCAGGCGATCTGGTGATCGAGATTGCCTCGAATGACGGGTACCTGCTGCAGTATTTCGTGGAAAAGGGCATTCCCGTGCTGGGGATTGAACCGTCGGGCAATGTCGCAGCCGCCGCCGAAAAGAGAGGTGTGCGCACGCTGGTCGACTATTTCGGCGAGGCGCTGGCCCAGAAGGTTGCTGCGGCAGAAAAACCTCCGGCGTTGATCGCTTCGGCCAATGTTCTGGCGCATGTGCCCGACATCAACGATTTCGTCGCCGGGATAGCCACTTTGCTGAAAGGGGATGCGGTCTATACAGTTGAATTCCCGCACCTTCTGAACCTGATCAAAAGCGTCCAGTTCGACACGATCTATCACGAACATTACTCCTATCTGTCGCTGCTGGCGGTCGAGGCAATCTTTGCCAAGGCGGGCCTGCGTGTGTTTGACGTTGAAGAGCTGCCGACCCATGGCGGATCGCTGCGGGTGTTCGCCTGTCTTGAAGGCGCCAGCCACCCCGAAGGGCCTTGTGTGGCCAAGGTCCGCGCCGATGAGGCCGCAGCGCAGTTCGACCGGCCTGAGGGTTATATGAATTTCACCACGCAGGTCGAAGCGCTGCGCGACGGGCTGCTCGCCTTTCTGCGCGAAGCAAATGCCAGGGGGGACACCATTGCCGCCTATGGTGCCGCCGCCAAGGGCAACACACTGTTGAATTATGCCGGGATCGGTCCCGATCTGATCTCTTACTGCGTTGATCGCAACCCGGCCAAGCAGAACACGCTGCTGCCCGGCAGCCATATCCCTGTGCACGGGGTCGAAGCGCTGCGCGAGACGCCGCCGGATTACGTGCTGATCCTGCCCTGGAACATCCGTGATGAAGTCATCGACCAGATGGCCGACCTGAAGGCGCAGGGCACCCGGTTCGTGACCGCCGTGCCGGAGGTCAGGATCAGCTGATGGCACGGGTTCTGCTGACCGGCGCCACTGGCCTGATCGGCAAGGCAGCAATCAGCGCGCTTGCGGCATCCGGGTGCGAGGTGATTGCCCTGTCCCGGCGCGGGCCGGTTGACGCGGCCCATCAGACCCTGCCCTGTGATCTGCTGAACGCCCAAGAGGTCTCAGCCGCTGTCCGGCAGGCGCGCGCGTCGCATTTGCTGCATCTGGCCTGGCATGACGGGCCCAAGGATCGCTGGGTGTCGCCCGCCAATCTCGACTGGATGGCAGCCAGCCTGCATCTGGTCCGCGCCTTTGCCGAGGCAGGCGGGGAACGGGCCGTCTGTGCCGGCAGTTGCGCCGAATATGACTGGTCGATCCCGGAACTGACCGAGGCCTCTCCGCTACGCCCCTGCACGCTGTACGGGGCGGCCAAGGCGGGCACTGGCATGGCGTTGTGTGCGGCGCAGGACACGCTGGGCCTGTCACTTGTCTGGGCGCGGATCTTCTTTGTCTTTGGTCCGGGCGAGCCGCCGGGGCGGCTGTTAGGCGATCTGATCACCAACCTGAAGGCGGGCAACCCGGCGGATTGCACCGACGGGGTACAACAGCGGGACTTTCTGCATGTGGATGACCTAGCCCGGGCCCTGTCGGTCTTGTTGAACAGTGACGTGAGCGGGCCGGTCAATGTCGCCAGCGGCGCGGCCATCGCGGTCCGCGATCTGATCAGCGAGGTCGCCGCGCAGCTGGATCGATCAGATCTGATCCGGCTGGGGGCCATAACGCGCCATCCCGACGATCCGGCCCGTCTGGCCGCCGATGTCACCCGATTGCGGCAAGAAGCCGGGTTCACCCCCCGCTATGATCTGCAATCTGCGGTCGCGGCTGTGCTTGCGTCGGAAGGGTTGGCATGAAGGTCAGGCTGTCGCATACCCACTGGACCTTCCTAAAATTTCTGGTGGTCGGCGTGGTCAACACCGCGTTCGGCTATGTGCTCTATGCGCTGTTGGTGGCTCTTGGGCTAAGCCCGCAGCCCGCCTTGGCGCTGTCTTATTTCGGCGGTGTGATCTGGAATTACATGACCCATGCGCGGCTGGTTTTCGGCTCGCGCGGCCTGTCACGGCTGCCGCTTTATGTGCTGGCCTATCTGCTGCTTTACGGGATCAATGCGATCGGGTTGCAGGCCCTGCTGAGCACAGGGCTGTCCCCGTTTGTGGCGCAGGGCCTTCTGGTGCTGCCCGCCGCGATGCTGGCCTATGTTCTTATCGGGCGGGTGCTGACCGGGCGGTTCCCGTGGTCCCCGCCCGCATGACCTGACAGCAGCGCGGATCAGGACGGGCTTTGCAGACCCAGAACCGACCGCGCAATTGCCACCAGATCAATCACGAAACGCTCGCCCCGGCGCGCGCCTTTGCCAAAAATCTCATCGCGGGAGACATGGTAGGCAGGGGCGCTGAACCGCGTCGTGAATGTGGTGTTCAGATGGGTCTGATACCGGTCCTCATCCAGAATATAGAGGACATAGCCCCCATGGCTGTCATGGGCACGCGCGTCTTCGGGGGCTGGGTCGCTTTCAGGCTGCAGCAGATAGGTGATGGTCTGGTCTTCGGCCTTGGGCTGAACGGAATAATGCAGCCAGACAAGGGGACCGCCGAAATAGTTCTGTTCGGCCTCGGCATCCTTGTACTGGATCGGGAACACCCGCGCGAAGATATCATGGAAGGTGGCCAGGGCCTCGACCTGATACCCTTCGAAACGTTCACCCTTCAGCTGGATATGCGCGCCCACTTCGCGGGAAAACTGGTGCAGCCCGGGCTTGGCCGGGAAGGACACGAAAAAGGCCGCAATGATGCCCGCCGCAATGGCCAGACGGCTGGGCCAGAAATGACGCGGAACGCTCAGCCAATCATAGCGCCACATGACGATCAGCGGCGTCAGCATGACCGGGATGAAATGGTGCAGCAGAACACGGTATCCCTGAAAATAGAAGAACAGGAAAAACGCCGCCGTCACCAGCACCAGCAGATGCGACAGCTGATCCTGCCGGCGCCAGAACACCATGGACAGTGCGGGCAGAATTCCTGCCGGAACAATCAGATATGCCAGGCGCGCCGGTTCCCAGAAAGTGACATAGCGCAGCCGGTTCACGATGCCTTTCAGGTCGAACTCACCCCCCGGCACCGGCAACCCGGCCGCCGTGATCAGAACAGGGCCCACCGTTCCGATTGCGGCGCACAGAACCAGCAGACCGAACATCCATCCAATCCGGGTCCAGTCGCGCGGGCGCCAGACCAGAAAGAACGCGATCAGTACCAGCAGCATCCACAACCCGCCTGTCGGCAGGCTCATATAAGCCAGGATGCCTAGGATGAACGCGGCGCTCATCTGGTTGGTGACTACCAGATAGACATACCCCAGAAACAGCACCATGACCAAAGTCTCGCGGACCGCAGGCATCGGGCTGTCGCCGAAATAGGGATTATATCCGCCGCTGTAGATGATCGACAGGGTATAGACAAGAAACACAGCAATGATCAGCGCGTGATCAAGCGCCCCGATCACCGCATCGCGCCCGGTCCGGATCAGACCCAGCACCACGATATACAGCAGCCCGGCATACAGGACATGCGGGACCCGCATGGCAAATTCGTTTTCACCCAGAAGGCGCTGAAACCACGAGGCGGGCAGCACGGTGAAATACGAGGTGACGCCGGGGGCGACCTGGATCGCTCCGGCCTCTTTCGACCAGAACGGCCAATCCGTATGAATGAAATTTCGGACGAAATTCAGAACACCCACCCCGTCGGACGAGAAGTTCTCCCAGTAGAATTTCGCGGACATGGTGACCAGGACCAGAACCGCCAGGATCAGGGCCGCAAAAATATCGCCGCGATGCCCGGCAAGGGCAAAATGCCCGGCCTGACCACGCGCCCCGCGCCAGGCGTAAATCCCGCAATTGACCGCCAGAACAGCGGTCACCATGATAAAATAGGCATCCCCTTTCAGGACATCACCCGTGATCTGGTGCCACAGGATGGCCGTGCCACACAGGCTGAATATCGACAGTACCAAACCCGCCAAAATCCAGCGCGGTAGATCCCGGGTTTGACGGAAAGCCAACGCCAAGATCAGCCCGGGCAGCAGAAAGAACAAACTGATGATGACCGAGGCGACCGGTGTGACCAGATTAAGCAGCCAGATCCGGTCGAAAATCAGATAGGGGGTGGGGTGTCCGGCAAGCGTATGCAAGCTCACAACCTGTTCAATCGGGATGCGCGCGAACCATGCCGCGACAGTCAACACACCTGAGAAAATCAGCCAATTGTAAAGCGGAGCCGAACAATCATCTGCGCGATCCCGTGTCGAAATTTCGCTTTTCACACTCTGATTCATATACTCACCCGAAACAACGGTTACCTAAAAATCACAAAGAAAAATCTCATCTTAAGCACAACCAAAGAGATTTTAACGCGTTTTGCAAATAATCACGGCAAATTCGTGATTTTGCCTCTGTTATGATCTGTCCTTCTGTCCAATGCTATCGTTGACCGGCCAATCTGCCCATTGTTAGAAAAGTGACGTAGGGTTGATGAGTAGTAAAATGGATATTTCAAAAATTATCTTTCGGACCATTCTGGCAGTGGTTGTCTTGGGTGGGTTTTTTGTAGTTGGATTGTATTCCGGGCACCATCGCAACGGGCTGCATCAGTTGGTTTACGGCACCTTCGATCAGACACGGCTGGTGATCAAGGAACTGCCCAATCTCACGAAATCCAGACCGATCCATTTTCTGCGCAAAGCCCGCTATGACGGCGAAGGTGTCACCGTCAATGCCGGGCCTGACAAGACCGATGAATACCTGCTGCTGTCGGGGTTTTTCAAAGACCATAACGGCGTACGCCTGATCGAACGGGACGGCACCATCGTCCATGAATGGAATGTCAGCATTTTCGACACCGTGGGCGACCCCTCGTTTTGCAGAAACCCGCCTGCCACCGAATGGAACGCCATTCCGCATGGCACGATCATCGAGCCGGACGGCACGATCACACTGGGCTTTGAAAGCTGTGGTATGATCAAGCTGGATCGCTGTTCCGCGCCGGTCTGGGCGCAGACCGAACTGATCACGCACCATTCGCCCAATTTCATGTCCAACGGCGATATCGTCATTGCCGGGGGTGAATTCGTCCCCGACGGCCCGAACGTTCAGTGGCCCTATGACGATGAATATTGGGAAGACCTCATCTTTGTCTTCAGCCCGGACGGGACCCTGAAGAAATCTAAGCGGATGACGGATCTGTATATCGAGAACGATTACCAGGCCATTCTGACCGCAACAGGGAAATTCGCTACCTGGATCAATGGTGAGTTTCACCTCAACGAGGTTGAGGAACTGTCCCCCGAACTGGCGCCGGCCTTTCCGATGTTCGAGGCAGGCGACCTGCTGCTGTCCATCCGCAACCGCAACATGATCATGGTCGTGGATGCAGAGATGGAGACAATCAAGTGGCACCAGATCGGCCCCTGGATTCGTCAGCACGATCCGGATTTCCAGCCCGACGGCACCATCACGCTTTATGACAACAATACTGACGAAACGAACCCGGGGCGGCGCAGTGGCGGCAGCCGGATTTACCGGGTTGATCCCACCACGGGCGAAACCGAAATTGTCTACGGCGGTACGCCCGAGACGCATTTCTATTCGCGGGAACGCGCGACCCATCAGATGCAGCCCGACGGGTCCGTTCTTGTGACGGAGGCGCAGGGCGGCCGGGTGTTTCAGGTCGACAGCGCCGGCGAGATTATCTGGGAATGGGTGAACCGCTATGACGAGGACAACGTCACCTGGATGCACGACGCCTCGATCCTGCCGAAATCCTTTTTCGAGGTGTCGGACTGGTCCTGTTCTTAAGCTCCCTTGGGGGTCCGGACCATTAATTCGGTACCGTGAAATAGATAACCTCTCGGGTTGGGAATGCCGCAATCGTGGCGGCGTTCCTGTCCGGGCCCAGATCCCGTGCAAAGATCGGCTGACCTGACGGCAGGAACGGGTCGTTCAGATAAAGCGCGGCGCCCAAATCCCCCTCGGACGAGACGATGACCAGCGCGTGCCCCCAGTCTTCGGCGGCAGCCTGGCGCCGGATGTCGCCGGTATAGTCGTCATAGCCATGATATTTCGTCACCCCGCGCCAGGGTAAGAAGCCGATCAGAGACGTGGCGCACAGCAGCAGAATCACATTCCCAAAACGGCCCCGAAAGCGTTCGGGCATCTGATGGGCGATTTCTTCCAGCCCCGCCGCTGCCAGCACAAGAAACGAAAACAGCGTCACGTGCCAGTATCGCGGGCCGATATAGAATGTGCCAGTGAACCAGTAGAAGAACAGCGCCCCGACAATCGCCAGTAACACCACCAGCATCGCTCGGTCCAGCCCGTCCAGCCTGCGGCGCCACAGTAGCAAAGCCCAGATCGGGATAAGCGATCCGAAGGTCCAACCCAACAGTTCGAGGTTCAGCGCCGCAAGGCCGTTCAGCGCGTTCAGCACCGCTTCAGCTGGGCTGTGGCCGGTCCAGATATCCAGCGCCCCCCAGCTTTTTTCGGGGGGGCCGACATGCGCTCCGAAGCCATAGGCGTTGGCGGTGTCCGGCCACAGGCGAGCCAGATAATCAGCCTGCGCTGTCAGCAGCGGGTTGCCAGTCATAGCGTGGTTGATCAGCAGGAACACCGATCCGGCCAGAATGCTTCCCAGCGCACAGGCCACAACCTGACCAATCCCGCCCGGCAAGCGCCGCAAAAGCCACAGGCCGGTCAGCCCGGCCACGATCAGGCCATCCAGCGGACGGGTGACAAACGCCCAGCCCAAAGCCAGCCCCGCGCACAGCGCCAGAATAACGTCCTGCCGCGTCGATCCCGGCCCGGCCCGCACCAGGCACCACCAGCCCAGCAGGACCATGAACAGAACGGTCGAATGCGTCATCAGCGATGCGCCCGTCGCCAGGGCCCAGGGCGAGCTTGCCATCAACAGGGCCACCAGATCAGCGCGCGAACGGCTGACCGTCCGGGACGCGATGCCATGTGCTAGCAGGACGGTCAGGCCGGTCAGGATGGGATTGACTAGCCATGGCAGGCCTACCAGCACCCCGCCGGTCAGCAGAATGGGCCAGCCCGGTGCCGTAACACCGAACCATCGCTCACCCTGAATATCCAGCAGGTAGTATTCCAGCGCAGCCCGCGCACCCTCTGGAGGTGGCGTGGTCCACAAGGCGCCGCGGGCAAGTGTCCGGGCCTGAAACAGATAGGCCACTTCGTCCTCGACATGGGGCAGACGGTCAAACGCGGTCCAGGCCAGAGCGGCACTGGCGAGGGTCGCAAAAACCGCCAGCCCGGCAACCGGTAGGCGCAGGGGATCATCCGGTCCGGCCACCAGGAAAAGCGCCAGAAGGGTCGCGATCTGAAGAGACGACAGCACCCCGCCCACGCCAATCTGCAGGATGTAAGGGATCAGATGGCCATAGGCGATATAGGGCGTGGCCGAGACCGAGAAACCCGCAACCAGAACGAAGAAAAGCAGAACCCGGACAACACCCAGTTCTGCCAGTATCCCCCCGGGCAGCCCCGACCCGCGATGCCGGACCAGAACAAGGCAGGTGACCACCGCCTGCACCGCGACCATGGCCAGCATGATATGGCTTTCCAGCGCCCCGGGCGAAATCTCAAGCCGGGGGAACCACAGAGGCGTCGTGATCCATAGCCGCGCCGCACCCGCCAGCAGCACAAGCGCGCCCAACACTCCGAACAGCACCTGCCGCCGGAACCAGAACAGGATCAAGAACAAAAGCCCTGCGGCCAGCTGACACGCGAACCACAGGTTCAGCGCTTGGGCCGTGCTATTGGTTAGGGATGCATCCATGGCCCAGGCGGGCTGGCCAAACAGGACAAGCACAAGGGCAATGCGAAACCATTGCCCCCGGCCTATCTGGGCGATCATGCTAGATGCTCTTCTTTGATCAGAGCCGGATCCCGCGCGGGACCTTCGATGTTGATCCGCTCTTGCTCAGTGACGATAGGGCCACCGCGCACCTGATTATGGATCGAGGTGATGTATTCCCCCAGCATCCCGATGAACAGCATCTGAATGCCCGACAGAAAGAACAGAGAGACGATAATAGTCATCGTCCCCCTAGGCGCCTGATCGGGATTGATGAAAAAGAGCACCACGGAAACCAGTGAAAACAGGATACAGCTGATCGCAATGACCAGCCCGCTGATCGTGCAAAGCCGCATTGGAGCCCGCGTGAAGGAAAAGATTGCATTCAACGCCTGATCGGCCAGCGCCATCAGACTGTGTTTGGAAAGTCCCTTTTTCCGCGCGCGCCAGACATAAGGCTTGATGATCCGGCGAAAGCCGCAGCTTGCGATGATACCACGGATATAAGGATAGTGATCCTTATGCGCCAACACCGCCTTGAGGACCTTGTGGTCAATCAGTTGAAACTCTCCGACCGATGGCTCCAGCCAGACATCTGACAGCCCGTTGACGATTTTGTAAAAAACACCGCGCGCATTGCGCATCACGAACCCTTCTTCCCGGGTACTGCGCGCGCCCGCCACCACGTCATAACCACTTTCCCACAGTTCGACGAATTCCGGGATCAGTTCCGGTGGATCCTGCAGATCGACCGGCAGCATGACGACGACTGCGTCGCCGGTGGCATAGCGCAGTCCGTTGAAGGTGGACCGAAATACTCCGAAATTGCGGGCATTGACCACGACCTTCACATCCGGATCGTTTTCGGCAATCCCCCGCAGAATGTCCACGGTGCGGTCGGTCGAGGCATTGTCGATAAAGATATGCTCGCGCCTGTAGCCCGACAGTTCCTTGTCGAAAATCGCCTTTACGGTCTCATAGCAATTCGCCACATTGTCTTCTTCATTGAAGCACGGCGAAACAATGGAAATTTTTTTCATAACTCTCTTTAACACCAAACAGCACCGCTTACCCCACCAATACTCGGGTATACTCATACCATCCCGCGAAGTTTGGGATTCGTACAACACCTAACCTTTAGAAATATATCGCAATACCCTATGCAAATCCCCATACAGAGGGCGAAACCGGCCCTTCCCCAGCAATAATATCCTGCAGCTATTGTTTCCTATGCAATTACTCCGTTTAGTGTGCCCAAGAATTGTTAACTGGCAGCCTTTCAAATGAACCGTAAATCCCGTAACGCGCTTTTTAAGATTCACACCTGGCTGGGTCTGCACCTGTCCCTGTTTTTCACCTTCATGTTCCTGACAGGCACAGCACTGACCATCGGGATCGAGCTGGAGTCCATCACCCGCCAAAGCATCTGGACAACCGTCCCGTCTGTGGATCGCACCGCCGGTTTCGGGGATATCTACGAGGGCATCAAGGAAGCCCGGCCTGACGCCAAGATCGGGCTGATCGCGGTCGACCCGAAACCGTGGTTCGTGAACAGAACCTATGGCTCCACCGCCTGGGGGGAATCCGTCAGCTTCTGGACCGATCCGGTGACCAGCGAACTGGTCGAAGAAACCCGCGCGGTTGGTTTCCGGAACATTCTGCGCGACCTGCATGACAGCTTTTTGACCACCAACCGGCTTGTCTTTGTTGCGGTTTCAGCCATGTCATTGGTGCTTTTGCTGCAGATCATCAGCGGGCTGATCACCTACCGGCGGTTCTGGAAAGGCTTCTTTCGCTGGCCGGCCCGCAGCAATGGTCAAAGATCGTGGATCGGCGGGCTTCACCGGCTCAGCGCGCTGTGGGCGTTGCCGCTGTCGCTGCTGATTGCCATCACCGGGATCTATTTCATGCTGGGGGGGCTTGGCTTCAAGGGATCAAGCCCCAGCCCGCAGCCCCCTGCCGCCCGTGAGGCCGCCCTTCCGGCAGGATTTGACCGCCATGTCATCGACACCGCCGAAGAACACGCCCGCAACGCGCTGCCCGGGTTTGAGCCGACCGTCATGTCCCTGCCCGGCCGCAAGAACAAAGGAATAAACTTCATCGGGCATCAGGACGGGTTTTCCAAGTTCAGCGGGCTGAGCACGGTGACAATCGACCCGGTGACGTTCGAGGTTCTGGGCGCGTTCTCTCCTGCGGATGACAAGGGCCTCAAGCGGGTGAAGATTTTGATGAACAAGCTGCATTTCGGCACCTGGGGCGGAGTTTTCTCATTGGGGCTGTGGGTTGTGCTGGGGCTTGTAGGCACAGGCGTTGCCCTGACCGGTGCCCTGATTTTTGCCTCCCGCATCGCGCCCGACAACGCATCGGGTGGCGCATTCAGGCGGATTTGGCGTGGGCTGGGCCTGGCCCGCTGGGCTTATCTGGTCCTGTTGTTGCTAATCGGCGCGTCCGCCTATCTGCATTATGGTCCGGGGTCTTATGGCAGGGTGGCCGTGCATCCGGTGGACCAGCAGGGCAATGTTGCACGTCTGGTTCTGACCCGGCCACTGCGGCGCGATACCCCGCTTGAGATCGAGCTGGACATACGCGACCCCGAAATCGCCACGGCCGAGCTGCAGATCAACCAGGGGGATTTTACCCCGCTTGCCCTGAACGGGAACGGCGATAAATCCCGTGCGACGTTCACATTGAACCCCGATGATACTGGCAACGAAATCTTGGCCCGGCTGCAGAACGCCGACGGGACCGAGCAGATCGTCACCTTTCGGTTGGGCCAGCCCATATGGTAAACCCTGCGACCCCGCCCGAGCCGCTGCCGCCGCGCAAGCTGTGCGTTGTGCAGATGTGCACCTATTTTGCCCTCGGCGGCGGCATCCAGCGGCATATCAATGACCTGAGCAACTCTTTGATGGTGCAGGGACATTCGGTAATCAAAGCGGGCACACCCGGCGAGTTGGGTGAGACCGATGACGACAGCCTGTTCGTGCCTTTGCAGCTGGACAAGGTGAGCGATCACAAAGCGACAGGGCAGATGGGGCTGATCAGCCGTCTAAGCTGGTTGATGCGGTCGACCCTGACCTTGCGGCGGATTCTGAAACAGCACAAGGCGGACCTGATCCACGCCCATGAAACCGCTCCGCTGCTGACCGCCCGGCTGGCCAGTTTCGGGCTGCATATTCCGATTGTCATGACCTATCACGGGTCTTCCCCGAACCGGCTGGACAGCGTTGCGCTGTCTTGCCAGCGGCAGGCCGATCAGGTGATCTGCCCCAGCCAAACCGTTATGCAATCGCTGCTGGAGCGTGGGGTGGATCCGGCCAAGTCCAGGGTTATGCTGTTGGGGGTAAAACCCAACGCTCCTACCGACCCCCAGACCGTGGCCGCCCTGCGGCAAGAGCTTCTGGGTCCTAACGGCACGCATCTGGTTCTGTCCCTGTCGCGGCTTGATCATCAAAAAGGCCTGGACGCGATGATCGAACTGCTCCGGCGGGTCCGGCAAGACCTGCCCGGTCTGCGCGTTGTCGTCGGCGGTGAGGGCGTGCTGCGCGGTCAGGTCGAGGCTTGGAGCGATGAGGCGGGCGTCTCCGACATCATTCGCTTTCCGGGCGTCATTTCGGATGTCTCTACCTATCTGGCCGCGTCCGACCTGTATCTGCTGACCTCCCGGTGGGAGGCGCTGCCGATCTCTATTGTCGAGGCGTTCCGGGCCGGGCTGCCGGTGATCGCCACCGATTGCGGAGGCGTGTGCGAACTGGTGGATGACAGCGTCGGGCGGCTTTGTGCCGTGGATGATCTGGACGCCCTGTCGGATGCCCTGCAACAGCTGTGCACCGATCAGCCGGAATATAACCGGCTACAGAAAAACGCGTTGGCGCGGGGGGGCGAGGATCGGTTTTCGCCGACCCATGTACATGCCGAATTTGAACAGCTTTACCGCAAGCTGGTGCGGGGCCGATAAAGCCGTTCAGCCCGCCGCGGCCCCGTTTTCAAACGCACCTGCCTCAAGCGCGTAGGCTAGATCGGTCCGCCCGGCCCCATGCGCGGCCTGGGCAAATGCCGCGCCAAACCGCGCCAGCACCCGGTCTTCGCGCCAGATTTCCTCAAACCCTGCTCGCGCGGCGGCGGACATCCGGCCATGGGCGTCACCACCGTTCTGAAGGCTGTGCATCGCAGCCAGCAGATCCTCTTCGGTTTCAAACAGTACACCGCCGCCCGCGCTTTCCACGATCTCGGGGAAGGGGCCCAGTCGGCGGGCAATAACCGGAGTGCCCAACCGGAAGCTTTCGATCAGAATGATGCCGAAGGTTTCATAGCAGACCGACGGCACGATCAGGCCAAGCGCGCCCCGGTAATAGGCGTCCAGTTCTTCGGGACTTTTGCGGCCTAAGAACTGGATGCGCGGATTGTCCTGCGCCCGCCGTTTTAACTCATCCGCGTAATCGCCATCCCCAAGGATCAGAAGATCCGCATCGGGATAGCGGTCCATAGCCGGGAACACATCCTGCAGGCCCTTGATCTTCTCCAAGCGTCCGACAAACAGGAAATAGGGGCGCGGATGACCGGAATAAGGCTCGGCCAGTTTGGGCAAGTCCGGCAGGAAATAGGGCAGCACCTGCATCTCCTGACGCAAGCCAAACTCGCGATGTTTGGCGCGGCTGAACTCGCTTTTGGCAATGATCAAATCCATGTGATCCAGCGCCCGGTCCAGCGCTCCGGTATAGCGCCACAGCTGCGGCGGGCGTTTGTAATTCATCACACAGCGCAGGCACTGGCGATCATCACACAACTCGCGCCCATGCCGCCAAAGAACGTGGGTCGGGCAAACCAGCCAGTGTTCATGTGCCTCGTAGATTTTCAGGCCATCTCCCATCGGCAGCAGGCCCGGCCCGCCGATCAGCGAGGTATTATTGTGCCAGATGATATCGGGCTGATGCTGATTCAGTATGTCACGGATGCGGGCGGCATGGACCACCGGGCGGCCCAACTGCTGGGTCAGAACATTTGACAGCATCCCATTCCGGCTGCGCAACCCGATGCGCCGCACCCCATCGGGGGCACCTTCGGGCTGTGGCTTGCCGCCAAGGATCAGATAACTGTCCTCGTCATGCACCACCGTCACGTCATGACCCCGCGCAACCAGCGCCCGTGCCATGCGCTGAATGCCAATCGCGTCACCACCAAATGAATATGGCGGGTAAAATGTCGTGAACATCAAAATGTGTAATGACTTCATCTATCCCTCAATCCCTTTTGAGTAATCTGCCGCCTCACCGTGCCCGGCCCCAGTGCGGATCATCGACATCAGCAGACGCAGCCTGTCCGGCAGCACCAATCGCGCCAGCAGCAGGTAAGCCAGAATACCGGTAAGCGTTCCAAGCAACAGGACCCCCACCTGCGGCCAGCCCGCCAGGGGCCAAACCACCCCTTGAACGATGCCCGCCATAATCGCGGACAGCAAAAGCGGTGCAAAATGCAGCCGGGCAAGCATACTGGCCGACAAGCCTGAAATACCGGCAAGATTGCCATATCTGATCGGCCACAGGATTAGAAACGCCGCCACAAACGCGGCCATGACCACTGTCAGCCCATAAGGTGCAGTCACAATGATTGCCAGCGTTGCCAGGCAGACCTCGGCCCAGGACAGGATCGCCAACCGGCCAACCCGTCCTGCCGCAAGGCAAAAGGTCTGATGTATCTTCTCGATACAACGATACATGCCAAATACCGACAGCAAGCTTAACGTAGGCGCGGCCGGGGTCCATTTCTGGCCAAACAGCAGAATCAGGACCGGCTCGGACAGAACCGCCAACCCGGCAAAGGCGGGGATGGCAACAAATCCGATCAGCTGCATCACATCCTTCAACAGATACGCCGCTTTCCCACCTTCCCGCGTCACCGCAGCAAAGGCGGGCTGCGCCACCATCCGCAGCGGTGTGATCAGTAAGAAAGACGCAATCTCGACGACACGCCAGGCGATGGCATAGAACCCCGCCTGCACCGGCCCCATAAGCGCGCCAATGATCACGACGGGCGCTTGCACCGCTGCTAGTTCAGCCGCACGCAGTCCGAGGATGCGGTGGCCGAAATGCAGGATCTCCCGGATATGTTTACGGGATACGGAAAAACCCGGCCGCCAGGACACCGCGCCCCAGGCCATGACGATATTCGTCGTGGTCACGGCCAGCCGCTGACCGACCAGAGCCCAGACACCATATCCCGACAGCGCCATCCCAATACCCACGATGCCGCCAATGACCGCCCCGACAATGGCGCGCAGAGCAAGCACGCGAAACTCCATCTGGCGCCGCAGGATGGCAACGGGCACAGCGGTCAGGGCGATCATCATGACGGTCGGGGACAGCCCGACCAGCAGGTTCTGTACCAGATCCTCGCTATAAAACCCTGCAAGCGGGCCCGCCGCCAGAAACAGCAAGGCCATCAACACCGTGCCCAGCAACGCCAAAAGCCAGAACACCGAATTCAGCCGGGTCGGAGACAGCTCGTCTCGGGTCAGCAGGATGTCCGATATCGACTCGCGCACCAGAAACTCGGAAAACAGCACAAAAGCCGCAGCCATCGCTAGCAGGCCAAACGCCTCGGCCCCAAGCAACCGCGCCAAGATAGCGATGATGATGAAGTTGAACGTCTGTTCCACCCAGACGCCAACAGACATCCAGGCAACGCCGCTGGAAAAACGCCGCCCCAGTGACATTACGCCCCATCCTGCCGTTCAGTTTGTGGACGCTTCTGTCGGCACGCCTTCATGCTCGGATCCTTTCTGACAAAAGTTGCAGACCTTTGGCATATCCTCCCAATGCCCCAATACCCCACCAACACGTCCTTTCGATGCAATTCCGAGATTTCCCGTAATTTTGAGTTCAAATCACCCCTTAAGACCTTATAGGCGCAAATTTGGAAACATTCGCGGCGCGCTGCCCACAGTCCAAAATGACCGAACATATTGGAAAACATGCCATTGCGCGGATGCGCGCGCATCAGGGCCGTTGAAATCATCCCGCTCTTTCTGGAAAACAGGCAGAGATTGTAAGCAATGGGCGTCGTACAAAACATGACGCCAGAAAGATCGGATTTGGTCAAAATTATTGTCTATGTTCAGCCCGTCTGTGTTTGAATACTATGGGCGTCAGAGGGAATTAAACCAGCCGCACCCGGGCTATCACAGATGCCACGCGGGCAAGGTCGGGCAAAACAAGTATTACTTATGTAAAGGGTTTCCATTTTCATGAACAAGGTTGCCGAGCAGATCACCCCGGACGACACCACAACCGGTGCGTCGGACACATCAGGCATGAGCCTGAGCGTGGTCATCCCCGCGTTCAACGAAGAAAACGCCGTGCGCCACACGGTCGAGGATGTGCGCACCCATCTCGAACCCTTGGGCATTCCTTACGAGATCATCGTGGTGGACGATGCCAGCCAGGATAATACCCGCGCCGAGGCCGAGGCCAGCGGAGCCACCGTCACCTTCAACGACGTGAATTCAGGCTACGGCGCCAGCCTCAAGCGTGGTGTGCGGATGGCGCAGCATGAATATGTCGCCATTCTGGACGCCGACAGCACTTATCCCGCACGCTATCTGCCGGGAATGCTGGCGATGTGCCGCGATCAGGACATGGTGGTGGGCGACCGGGGGGCGGCGATGAAGAACGTGCCGCTTCTGCGCAGACCGGCCAAGAAATTCCTGTTCGCCTTTGCGTCGTTCCTGGCCGAGCGCAAGATCAACGATCTGAACTCGGGCCTGCGCGTGTTCCGCAAATCCGAGCTGATCCCGTTCCTGCCGCTGCTGCCGCAGAACTTCTCGTTCACCACCACGATCACGCTGTGCATGACCTCGAATGGCAAGCGGATGATCTATACGCCGATCGAATATGGCAAACGGGTGGGCAAGTCGAAAATCCGGCCGATTGATTTCCTGAACTTCATCATCCTGATCCTGCGCATCAGCACGCTGTTCAATCCGCTGCGGGTGTTCATCCCGCTGGGTCTGGCGTTTTTCACATTGGGCACAGTGAAATTCATTATCGACATGTTCTACTGGAACCTCAGTGAAACGGCGGTGTTCTCGTTCCTGGCGGCGATCATGATCTGGTCGCTGGGGCTGATCGCCGACATGATCTCGCGGCTGCATCTGAGACCCTGACAGGAGCGGCGGTATGCTTTCCGATCCAAGTCAACGGCGCTGGCTGATCCGGGTTGCCGGATCGGTCGTGGTGCTGGCGATCCTGTTCTGGATTCTGCCTGCTGATGCAATCGTGGCCGCGCTGAAGGCAATCCCGATCTGGGTATTTCTATGCGTGCTGGTCCTGTTCCTGCTGGCCCATGTCGCGGCGGCGCTGAAATGGTGGCTGCTTCTGGGGCGCGGATTTGCGGCCCCGCTGGCCATCCGGGCGCATTTTGCCGGGTTGGCGGCCAATCTTTGCCTGCCCGGAGCAATCGGAGGTGACACGGTACGCGCCGGCCTGGCGCAAGCGGCAATGAAGGACGGCGCGCGGGTTGTTGCGGGCGCAACCGTGGATCGGCTGATCGACATGGTGGCCCTGCTGACACTCTCTTGTCTGGGGCTGGTCCTGACATGGGAAAGCGCTGCGGGCGGGCATATGATCTGGCCTGTAGCTCTGGTCTTGCTGGCGGCGCTGGTGGGCATGGTCGCTTTGCCGCGCCTGCTGCCCCTGCCCTGGCGCTATGTGCCGTCCCTGCCCGGCAAGGGCTTTGCCCATCGTCTGTCCGAGGCGCTGGCCGGGATGGGGCGCAAGCCCGGAACGCTGGCTGTAGCTTTCATCGCATCTGTGCTGATTCAGCTGTTGCTGATCCTGCTGGCCTGGTGGCTGGCCATTGCGGCGGGAGTCGATGTGGCGGCGGGCCCATGGATATTCGCCTGGCCACTGGCCAAGATCATTGCCGTGCTGCCGGTATCCCTGAACGGGCTGGGCCTGCGCGAGGCGACGCTGGCCGGTTTTCTGGCCCCCTTTGGTGCCAGCGCAGCCGCGGTCGTGGCCGCCGGGCTGGTCTGGCAAGTTGTTTTGTTCACGGCGGGCGGGTTAGGCGCGCTGGTTCTGACCATGTCCGGGATGCGGTTCAGCACCCCGGCAAGTTCCCAGAAGGAAGAGTGCAAGTGACGGATGTTTCCCGACCCAATGGCGACAAGCCAGAAATCATCATCCTCGGTGCCGGACCGGCTGGTCTGGCCGCTGCCCATGCTCTGACCGGGCAGGCCAAGGTCACCGTGATCGAACGTGCGCCTGTTGCGGGCGGCAATTCGGCCTCGTTCCCGGTCGAAGGTGTGATCTGCGACTATGGCTCGCACCGGTTTCATCCGGCGGCCGAGCCCGAGGTTCTGGCCGATGTAAAAGCCCTGCTGGGAGACGACTTACTGCTGCGCCCGCGCCATGGGCGCATCCGGCTGGGCGGCAAATGGATTCACTTTCCGCTGAAACTGACCGATGCGCTGTTACGCCTGCCCAAACCCTTTGCCGCGTCGCTGATCGGGGACATGGCGCTGAAGCCCTTCCGCAAGAAAAGCGAAGGCCCCGAGACATTCTCGACCGTGCTCTATGACGGGCTGGGACCGACGATTTCGGACAATTTCTATTTCCCTTACGTACGCAAGCTGTGGGGTCTGGATCCGGACAAGCTGGCGGTGAAACTGGCGGAACGGCGGGTGGGCAGCGGCTCGGTCGGCAAGATCCTGATGAAGATGCTGCGCCTGCTGCCGGGTCTGCGCAGCGAAACGGCGGGGCGGTTCTTTTATCCGCGCAAGGGGTTCGGGCAGATCTCGGACGCGATGCGGAACAGTGCGGAAAGCAACGGTGCCAGCTTCCTGTTCAACACTGAAATCACCGCCATCGATAGGGACGGCAACCGCATCACCGGGTTGACGATCCGCGACGAAGATGGCGAGCGGAAGCTGACCGGCGATCTGATCCTGTCGACCATCCCGCTAACCGGGCTGACGCGCCTGATCGGCGACGCTCCGGCCGAGGTGGTCGAAGCCGCCCGCGCGATCCGGTTCCGGGGCATGATCCTGCTGTACCTGGTGCTTGAGACCGACCAGTTCACCGAGTTCGATGCGCATTACTTCCCCGAACTGTCGATCCCGATCAGCCGCATGTCAGAGCCCAAGAACTATAACGCCAGTGGCGAGCCGAAGGGCGTCACTGTTCTGTGTGCCGAGCTGCCCTGCGACCCGGATGAAAAATGGTGGTCCATGTCCGACGAGGAACTGGGGCAGGAATTCACCAAATGGCTGGGCCAGCTGGGCTTGCCCGTCACGGTACCGGTGCGCCGCTGCGAAACCCGGCGGCTGAGCCATGCCTATCCGGTTTACGATGTGGGTTATGAAGAGCGGTTTGATACGGTGGATCAATGGCTCTCAGATATGGACGGATTGCTCGTATTTGGACGGCAGGGCCTTTTTGCGCACGATAATACGCACCACGCTTTTGCCATGGCCTATGGCGCGGCAGATTGCATTGACGGCAATGGCCATGTCGACCGCGCGAAATGGAACAAATACCGCGAGGTCTTTGCCACCCATGTGGTGGAAGACTGATCCATGTCCGCCTGGCAGGCCGATATCCTGATGTATCATTCGATCTCGGATGCGCCGGGGCCGACATCGATTGCACCCGAGGTGTTCAAAGCCCAGATGCAGGCGCTTGCGGACTCGGGCCTGCCGGTGGTCACACCTGATGCGCTGGCCAACCCGCCTGCCCCGCGCGTGGTCATCATCAGCTTCGATGACGGGTTCGAAGATTTCGCCGACACCGCCTGGCCGATCCTGCGCGATCATAATTTCACCCCGATCGTCTATCTGCCCTCGGGTAGGATGGGCGGCAGTGACAGCTGGGCCGGGGGCAACATCCCCACCCGCCCCCTGATGGATTGGGACAGGATCGAAACCCTGGCAGGGGAAGGCGTTTGTTTTGGAGCGCATAGTGTCAGCCACCCAGATTTGTCGACGCTGGATGCAGAGGCGTTGGAAGAAGAAGTCACCGGATCCGGGCAGGATATAGCTGCCCGGCTTGGCCAGCCTGTCCGGCATTTCGCACCGCCCTATGGCGCGTCGAACAGCAGCGTGCTCAGGCAGATCGCGTTGCATTACGACACCTCGGTCGGCACAAGGCTGGGTGTCGCCGGACCGAAAGATGACATCCACGACCTGCCCCGGCTCGAGATGTTCTATTTCACCGACATCGCCCGCTGGCAGGCGCATCTTGCCGGGCGCGGCGGGCCCTATCTTGCGGCGCGCAAAATGATGCGTGGTTTGCGCAGCGGGCTGAGCAAGGTGCTGCCCCTTAACTGACAATCAGGATTAGGGCGCAAGCGTTCCGATCCGGTGGGCATTTGCCATCACACTGAATGTAATTGTCGTCGCCGGGATGGTTGGCAGTACAGAGGCATCAACGACGTGAATGCGCGTCGCGCCATGCGGGCGCCCCAGCACATCGCTTTCACCTGGGCTCGGATCATCTGACATCGGCAGATCACCCCCAACGTGGAAACTGGCCCCCGGTGCCCCGAACCGCGCTGCAAAAGACAGGCTGGTCAGGCCAAGCACCCGCAATGCCCGGCCATAGCGCGCAAGTGCTGCGCGCATTGTGCCTTCGGTTCGCAGGTTTTTGATCAGTTCGGGGCGTAGCCGTCCATCCTCGGACAGATGCAGGGCTATTTCATGAGAATGATCGGAATGCAGGAAAACCTGCGCCACGATCAGACGCCGGGCCAGCGCCTCAAGCAGCGGTCCGCTGCCAGGGAGCCGGCGACCATAGTTCTGTTTCAGATCGCGGGCATAGTATTCGTTCCAGGTATAGACCTGCGCATGGATCAGTTGCCGCGACACGGAAGGGTCATCCAGTTCGGCAAAAAGCTGCGGCAGCGTCTGATAGGGCAAAACATCGGGCCACCTTGGCGCGCGCCAATGATGCAGCATCGGCAGGAAAGCCTGCTGGCTGTCCTTCAATGTCAGCGTCTTGCCCTGAAGGCCGGGCGAGGCCAACAGAATGCGCGCGCTTTCCAGCACCCCGGCGGCCAGAAACACCCGCCCGCCCCGGATGTCGCTGCCATCTTCCAGCGTGACGACAACTTCGTCGCCTTCCTCGCGAACCTGCCGCACCACATGATCCGCACGGTAGGTAAACCCTGGCTCTGCCTGCAACGCCATGCACGTCTGTCTTGCAGACCAGATCAACGACCAGGGGCACCCGTGCAGACACAATCCACAGGTCTGGCATCCCGGTCCAACCGCCTGACGTGCAAGACCAACATGCATCCCTGCCCCCTGCAATGCTTTCGCCTTTTGCTTTGAGCGGGCCAGTAGTGTCTCGGCCTGTGCGGTTGGTGGAACAGGTGTTCGACCAGTCATGTCGCAGGCAGGAAAGAGATTCTGCAGCTCGTCCTTTTGCCCGGACACCGGCATTATTTCCGCAACCGCTTTGTAATGTGGGGCAAGATCGTCGGCTGTTATGGGCCAGTCTTCGATATCCGCCTGCCGATAGGGCAGAACCGCCGCACCCCAGACATTCGATAATCCACCCGCCGCACGCGAGGCGCGCAATGCGAACCATTCCGCCCCCTCCGCCAGAGTATGGGCAGGTGGGGACAACGCGTAACCTGTCCCATAGCGCCACACCTCGCCCTGCGGGGCCTGAAACTGAGGCTCCATCCAGGCTGTACGCGCCTCGGCGTTCCAGTTTTCGGCGCGGGTTTGGGACATCTGCTGCACCCGGTCCGTGATCCCGGGTTCCGGGGTGCCGCCGGCATCCAGCATCGTGACTGTCCGCCCCCGCGCCAATAATGCGCGGGCCACGGCAACCCCCGCCGGACCAGATCCTATGACAAGGTCGCTCACTGCGCCTTTACTGCCCGGACCAGAACCAGAATTTCATAGTTGGGGTCATGAGTGGACAGTTCTTCTAGCGCAATTTCGCTGGCCCCAAGGCCGTGCAGGTTGCAGATGCAGGTAAAGACATTGCCAACGGTCGACACCTCGACATTCTCTGCCGGAAAAACAGCCCGGAACAGGTGACGCTTGGACTGGCTGGTGAAATGCCAGTATTCGCCCCAATCATCCACGCCTTCGCGCCGCGCCACCCGGGTCATCCCGTGCGAGGTACACAGCACCACGCCGCCGGGTTTCAGAATGCGTTCGAGCGTGGCGATCGCTTTGCCCACCTCAAAGATCATCTGCAGGGTCTGCGTGATGATGATGCAGTCAAAACTGTTGTCTGGAATATGCGGCGCATCGGTGATGTCAGCCACGATGGTGGCTTGCGGATTGCCTTCGACATAGCTCAGCACATCCGCTTGCGTGACCCGATCACCGCCGAATTTCTTGATATAGGCCGGATCACCGAATTCCAGAACCCGGCCACGGATGTCGTCGCTGTGGTTTTGCAGGAATTCTTCCATGTAATAGCGTTCGATGGTCAGCAGGTCGCGATCCTGCCCGAACACAGCACTGATCGGCGACAGCCGCCGCAGCCCGCCGAAATCCACCGCCCCCACGGGGGTCGATTGCAGCTTGTGCAACCGTTGTTGTTTACGGATCCATTTGCGCAGCCGTTCCGGCAGCAGCACGGTCGCGGTGTCACGCACCAGCTTTTCAACTCTTTGTCCCGGTGTCATCGTGATTGGCTCTTCATGCGTAGGCTTTGGCGCGTTTCTCGGCCATGATATCGGCGATGATATCGTCCAGCGTGCGTGCCGGGCTGAACCCGGTAAACCGCCGCAGCTTTGAGACATCGGGCAGGCGGCGGGCCATGTCTTCGAACCCTTCCGGATAGACCTCTTCATAGGGCACCAGACGGATTTCGGACGCAGACCCCGTCGCGGCAATCACCTTTTCGGCCAACCCGCGGATCGTCACTTCCTGCTCACCACCGATATTGAAGACCTGACCCCGGGCTTCGGGCACATCAAGCAGGCGTACGAGCGCCTCTATCACATCGGCCACATGGCTGAAGCAGCGCGATTGCTCACCGGTGCCATGAACCTGAATTGGCTGACCCGCCAACGCTGCTTCAATGAAGTTCGGAACAACCATGCCATAGCGCCCGGTCTGGCGCGGACCGGTTGTGTTGAAAAAGCGCAGCACGACCACTGGCAGGTCAACCTCACGCGCATAGGCCAGAGCCATGAACTCATCCAACGTCTTGGCGCAGGCATAAGACCAGCGCAGAACGCTGGTCGCGCCGATCGTCAGGTCGTCATCCTCGTTGAACGGGAATTTTGATGCCTTCCCATAGACCTCGGAACTGGAGGCAATGAAAACCAGGGGTTTGTGGCGCAGGGCGGCCCGCAATACGTTCTGCGTGCCGTCGACATTGGTCGCAATCGACTGGCTGGGCTGATCCATGATCAGCTTCACCCCGACGGCGGCGGCCATGTGAAACACCGCGTCGGCTGCACCAACCAGCTGTTCGACCAGATCCGAATCCAAAACGCTGCCTTCAACAAAGCGAAAGGCGGCATGATCCTGAACAGAGGACAGGTTTTGCAGCGATCCGGTGGATAAATCATCCAGCACCGTCACCTCATGCCCATTGCCAATCAGACGCTCGGCCAGATGTGACCCGATAAAACCGGCCCCGCCTGTGATCAATATTTGCATGAAAAACCCTCGTACCAACAGAATCCACTCTAATGCCACAGGCTTAGCATAGGTATCTGTGGCCACCAAATGGTAGATACCGCTATGGTGCGCTGACAGGCCGGGCCTGCACAGTTTTGGAAAAAGGGCTGAATTGTTGCACATCGCACTAAGAATGTTGAACCTGCGGACATGACCGAAAAACACGTGGAACCCCGTCCCGGCGACGGTCTTGCAGGCCAGCGCGTGATTGTGACCGGCGCAACCGGCTTTATCGGCCAGCGCCTGATCGATGCGCTGCTGACGCTGGGATGTGATGTGACCGTATTGCTACGCACGCGCCACGGGGCTGCCGCGTTGGAACAGGCCGGAGCAAAGACACTGCTTTGCCCGCTGCACCCCGGCCCGACCCTGACGCAGGCGTTGGGCGGCACGGCGGCCCTGTTTCATCTGGCCTATGATTTCCGGGCCTCCGGCGCAGAAAACCTCGCAGCTTTTGACGCGCTCATCAAAGCCGCCGAAGAGGGATCTTGCAAACGTATCGTGCATCTGAGTTCTGCTGTGGTCTATGACAGCTGGCCCAACGGACCGATCAACGAACGCAGCCCTATCACTCCAGAGGGTACGCAAAGCTATCGCGGAGCCAAAATAGCGATGGAACAGAGACTATTACGGGGGAAATGCGACGCCGCCATATTGCAACCAACTATCGTCTACGGACCCGGTAGCGCGCTCTGGACCAATGCGCCATTGGCGATGATGCACCGGGGTGGCGTCATCCTACCCGACCCGCCCGGACAATGCCCGGCTGTGCACGTCGATGACGTTGTACAGGTCGCCCTGCACGCGGCCTCATCGCCACAGACCGGGGTTGACCGATACCTGATCAGCGGGCCGGACACGCTGGGATGGAAGGCGTTTTTTGAAGGGTATGCCCGGCTTGCCGGGTGCGGAGAAGTTCGGATCGATTCAGCCGCCAACCCGACCCCTCCCCCGCCGCCCAATAACAACACGCCTGCTGGCCCCTCTCTGTCGGGTCAGATCAGTGCACATCTGCGCCGCCTTGTCGGGCGCCGCCGGGTCGAGGCCGCCGCGGATTGGGTACGATCCGTTCAGGCCCGGCTGACAAAACCACACCCCGTTATGCCGGATATGGCAGGGCGCAGGCTTTTTGCCGGCCGGCCCGAGGTTTCAACCCAATATGCACAAAATCAGATCGGCTATGTGCCCCGTGTTTACTTCGCTGAATGGATCGAGAATATGCAAGAACAATCGAAGCCCTGATTTACGACTGCTTCGTTTTTGGAAACACTCATTCCAGGTCTCGGCCGGGAGCGACAAATTAGTTGGCTTCGTTCCCGATCTGCCCTATCCGATGAAGAGAGAAGGTTTCCAATCTGCTAAGCTAATTTTAATTCAGTGTGACTTTGTACGATCAGGATAGATTATGAACTACGAAACCTCGCACCATCAGTCCCTCAAGCAGCTTATCGCGGCGCGCGATGCGCGGGTTGCCGTGGTGGGGCTGGGTTATGTCGGCTTGCCGCTGGCGCTGACGGCCTATGATAAGGGGTTCGACACCACCGGCGTTGACCTCAACCCTGATCGGGTGGCGCGGATCAATCAGGGTGATCAGGTCATCTCGTACCTGGAACAGGACCGGATCGCGCAGGCGGTGGCCAGCGGCAAATTCCGTGCGACGCAGGACGCCGCAGCACTTGCCGGGGCCGATATCATCCTGATCTGTGTGCCGACCCCGCTGACCGACGCACAAGACCCGGACATGCGTTTTGTCGCGGCTGCCGCACAAACCATCGCACAGCATTTGCGCCCCGGTCAGATGGTAGTGCTGGAAAGCAGCGTCTGGCCCGGTGCCACAACGACACTGGTTCAGCCGATCCTCGAAGCGGGCGGTCTGCGAGCGGGTTCCGATTTCTTCCTGGCCTTCTCGCCCGAGCGCGAAGACCCCGGCAATGACAAGTTTGACACGCACAGCATTCCCAAGGTGGTCGGTGCCGACGATCCGCAATCGCGGCAACTGGTCGAGGATTTCTATCGCGCCATCGTCACCAGCGCCGTGCCGGTGAGCTCGGCCGCCACAGCCGAGGCTGTGAAGCTGGTCGAAAACAGCTTTCGCACCGTCAATATTGCGCTGGTCAACGAGTTGAAGACCGCGCTTGAAGCAATGGACGTGGATGTCTGGGAAGTGATCGAAGCTGCTGCGACCAAGCCGTTTGGCTTCATGCCCTTCTATCCCGGTCCTGGAATTGGTGGGGCCTGCATCCCGGTGTCTCCGGCCTATCTGGCCTGGCGCGCTGCGGATGCAGGATCTGATACGCCGCTGATCAATCTGGCCCGCACCAGCAATGACGCGGTGCCCGAGATGTTGGCGGCACGGATGGCAGCCGAGTTGGCCGCGCGCAACGGGTCCGCGCTGGCGGAAACCGGGCAGCCCCTGACCGGACAGCGCATCCTGCTGATGGGCATCGCATATAAGCGCGATGTCGAGGATACCCGCCGCAGCCCGGCGCTGGTGTTACTGGACGAGCTGGAGAAGCTGGGCGCCGAGGTTGACTATCACGATCCGTATTTCCCGCGCCTGCCCGAAGGCGGCGAATACCCGCAACTGGCGGGCCGGACCTCGCAACCGCTGACGGCGGACAACCTGAAACGTTACGCCGCCGTAGCTGTAATCACCGACCACAGCGCGCCGGATTACGATCTGGTCGCACGCGAGGCGGCGCTGGTTTTTGATACGCGCAATGTCTTTGAAAAAGCGGGGATCAAGGTGACGGACGGGCGTTTGGTCAAGATGTGACCCCCAAAAAACCTCTGATCATTCAATGGCCAAAACGAACGCGCGTTTGCCATTCCATCCAAATGATCGCGGATTGACAGAACTGTGCCATAGGCGAACCTTTGCACATTTTCAGGGGTCGTCAGCGCTCTATATTGCTGTCACAAAAGTTTTAAGGAACTATCTGCTCAGACATATTCATGTCTCAATAAATTATAAGCAGTGTTGCGCGAGTAGTGGAGCAAAGCTCCGTCAGGTACAAATAACCAAATTTTAACCCTTAGTGCTCCAAAGTTTTGCCATGATTTCATCGCGGAATCATCTTGGGTATCTACCCAATGGCATAACTACAGTCGCTCGGGGACTAGCCAGACCAAGACCAGAGCTGGAGGACTTGGAAAACATGATCGGAGTTATCGGAATAGCCATTCTTGTAGGCCTGTGCGCCGCTGGGGTTGCTTTGTTCTCCGGCGCATCCATTCTTGTGGCACTGGGCAGCTATATCCTCTTTGGATGGCTCTTCATCATTGCTGCCCTCATCGTTGTTGCCGCGGTTAATGCCGTGAAGGCACGCGGGCAAAAACAAAACCCCGCCTATTCCAGCTGACCCCTAGTCCCGTCCGGCGACCCGCTTGGCCACATAGCCCAGAAACGCCCGTTGCGGGTTCCTGATCTGTGGGCGGCCCGACGCGGCCCAATAGGCCAACCAATCCGCCTCCAGCGCATAGACATCGCGGCCTGGCGCCATCGCCCGGGCTTCTTCCAGCGCCTCTGAGGGCAAGATCGGCTTGTCCGGCCCCTCGACCACCTGACCGCGGCGGGTAAAGCGTATCAGGTCGCCGGGCTCTTCGGTCATCTCATAATCGGGCAGATGATCGGCCGCGATCATGTCGCGGATCATCTTACGGAACACCCGCCGAGGTGAGGCCGAGCCCGATTTCTTCAGCAGCACCTCGACCGAAATCCGCCATTCGGGCTGGCGGCCACAATGTTTGCGCGCCAGTTCATAGATCCGACGCTCAAGCGGTTTGCGCAGACGGAAATAGTCACGGCTGAGGGTCAGAACCGATTTCGCCAGCACCGCCCGAAACAGCCAGTCCGACAGTTTCACGCTGACGCTGACCATCCGGCCCGCCCGGGTATGGCGGACGATCTCCCAGCTTTCGATCAGACCGAACCCAGTGGTGGTCTCTTTCTCACCGGTGACGATGTTGGTGGTGATCCTTGTACCGGCCAGCCGCTCGAAGGCCTCGCGCAGACGCTTGTAACCGTCACCGCTGGTTTCGCGGTTGGTGGCCACCAGCAGATCATGCGCCTTCAGATGTAACACCCGGCTGACCGTCCGGCCCGCATTGATCGCCGCCATCAGCTGACTGATACAGAAGATCAGGATGTCCTTGTCGTGGATCGTTGCCAAACCACGCACCGACGGCGTCACCGTGATCTCGACCCCGTTATGTTCGTAATTCAGAATCCGCCGGTCCGGTCGGGTCGAGAGCGAAAACATCGGATGCTCCATCGACCCCATATCTGTCTTGGGCAGCGCATCGAAGATATCGCATACAAAAAAATCGCCCGTTGGGTGCCGGTCAGGCAACAACGCCCCTGACCCGCTCATACTGCCCTGCCCATATGTCCTGCCCGAATCTTTGTTCGTGGTTTTATTGACGCTTACCGTAGAGTTATCCACAGGAAGCGTAAAGCCGCCGGAACGTGGGTTCAGAGTCACTGCAACGTGGGTTCAGAGTCACCCTATCGTGGGACCAGATTCACTAATGAACTCAAAAATCTCAGAAATCTATTTTTTTTCTTATAGTTACAAGAACCAAAATTCTGCTGTAACTAAAAGAATAACAGAATTTTAACTGGATATATTTTTACCTCACTCTCAAAAGCAGCGTATCAAAGGGATTTTATCCCTTATTTTTGCTTAGAAAATTCGGTTTTGTGCTCACAATGCTTCCACATGCTTCATTTTGTGGTATATTATCCAAAACATAGCACATGGACAGATTTTCAATGCGAGCAGCACCGTCCGAAGGGCTTCCCCCCTATTTCAATATCGATCCTGATCTGGCCCATGCTGAGTTGGGCGAACCAACCGGAACCCATGAGTTCTCGCAGATTGCAGATGCCTGCGCCCGGGGGCGCGCAGATTTGGCGAACCGGGGTCTGGAAGACGACGGACAGAAAAAGCTGCGCCTGTTTTCAACCTGGGAAATCACCAAATATCTGATCCCTGTTGCCCCCGCCCATTTTCGACGGGTGTTAAAGAGCAACCCGGATTTACCACAGGGACAGTCCGAGACGGAAGGTGGCGCCAAGTGGTTCACCCTAGATGAGGTTCTACGGCTACGCACACATTTTGCATCCGAAGGATCCAAGGCAAAAGAATACCGTCCCTACCGACCCAAAGGGTTGCCGGCCAAGATTGTCTCAGTGGCCAATTTCAAAGGCGGCGTCGGCAAGACCTCGACCTGCGCGCACCTTGCAATGTCTGCCGCTTTGGACGGCTACAAGGTGCTGGTCATCGATCTGGACAGCCAGGGCTCCATGACGTCGATCTTCGGCGGCAAGGTCAGCGATGAATGGCAGACGGTATTTCCCCTGCTCGCCCGTCATTACGCCACCCATCTGCGCCGCGACAATCAGGGGCGGCTTGACCGGGGTGAAGCGCCGCATCCGATTGACGATACCTTGTCCGAGGCGCTGAAAACCCGCAGCAGCGATCTGATCCAGGCCACCCATTGGCCGAATATCGATCTGATCGGCGCTCAGCTGAACCTCTATTGGGCTGAATTCCAGATCCCGGTCTGGCGGATGCAGGGCCGCAGCTGGAAGCTGTGGGATGCACTGACCGACACGCTGGACGAGGATGGGGTGCTGGACGACTATGACATCATCTTCATCGATACCCCCCCTGCCCTCGGCTATCTGACGATCAACGGGCTGGCGGCTTCGGATATCCTTCTGGTGCCCATGGGGGCCTCGTTTCTGGAATTCGACTCCACCGGCCGGTTCTTCGACATGTTGCATTCGACGTTCCAGTCCATTGAGGATGGAGAGAACATGGCCGCTCGCGCGCTTGGACGGCCCGAGATGGCCTTTCAGTGGGACGCGGTGCGCACAATTATCACCCGCTATGACGGCAGTCAGCAGGCCGAGCTGGCGGGGCTGATGCAAGCCTATCTGGGCCGCACCCTGTCGCCACACTGGCAGGGCTACACGGCGCTGATCGGCCAGGCCGGGGAACAGGTCAACGGCATCTATGAGGCGGATTACCGCGATTTCAACCGCGAGACCTATGTGCGCGGGCGAGAAACCTTTGATGCCACTTATGCCTCGTTCAAGAAGCTGCTGATTGGCGTCTGGCGGGGCGAAGAACGGGCCCAGCAGGCCGAAGAGGCCGGAACACCGGAATTGTCGCTCTGAGTGCGATGTTTCGCGCGCGAAACACGTCTTCTATGACTCGAAACGGAGTCTGATCCGAGCAGGAAAAGGAAAAAGTGATGGCTAAACGCAAACGACTGACCCCAGCCCGGCCGGATTATCTGGAGGACAATCGCCCAGCCCCCGGTTTGAATCCCATGTTCCCTGCAGAGACACCCCGCACCGCGCCGCCGGTTGCACAGGTGGCCGGGGCCACGGCGGCTCAGGCGGCGCTGGAGGAGCTGTCCGGAGAATTGCGTGCCGCCCGGGCCGAAGGTCGTTTGGTGCAGGACTTGCCGCTGGACGCCATCGAGGAAACCTATCTGGTGCGTGATCGGATGGCGGCTGATGACGTGGATATGGAGGCGCTGAAGGAAAGCCTGAAGGCACGCGGGCAGCAAACACCGATCGAGGTCGTGGAATTGACCGAAGGGCAGTATGGCCTGATCTCGGGTTGGCGGCGCATGACTGCGCTGCGGGCGCTGGTACAGGAGACGGGCGAGCCCCGCTTTGAAACCGTGCGCGCTTTCCTCAGACAGCCGCAGAGCGCCTCGGACGCGTATGTGGCCATGGTCGAGGAAAACGAAATCCGTGTCGGGCTTAGCTATTACGAGCGCGCCCGGATCGTGGCCCGTGCGGCTGAGCAGGGCGTTTACCCGGACGAGGCTGCTGCCCTGCGCGGGCTGTTCGCATCGGCCAGCCGGGCCAAACGATCGAAGATTGGCTCGTTCATCGCGATCTATCACGCGTTGGATGATCATCTACAGTTCCCTTCGGCCATTCCTGAACGATTGGGGCTGTCGATTGCCAAGGTCCTGAAGGACGATCCAAAGGCGGTATCTGCGCTTATCAAAACGCTGGGTAAAGTCGGGGCCGAGACATCGGATGCAGAGTCGTCTGCCCTGACACAGGCAGTGAATAGCAGCAGCTCAGAACGCGGGAATTCATCTTTATCAGAGTCTGATACATCCCCTAAAGAGACAATAGGAAACATTCAGCTGAAGCCGAACCGGAACGGAACGCAGATCATTCTTTCCGGTCGGGGAATGTCTGAAGCATTCCTGGCGGACCTGCGGGCTTGGTTACAATCCCGCGACAGCTAATGTTTCGCGCGCGAAACAGGTTTCACCCCAGCAGATCAGCCGTTGGATTTTCTGCGATATCGACGTCGTCGTAATATTTCTGCGCCTGCGCCATGGATCGGTGCAGGGAGAGGCGCACGGCGGCCTGGATCGGGGCACCGTCCAACGCTGCTTGGGTCAGAAACCCCGAGCGCAGCCCATGGGGTGAGGCGAAATCATCCGGCAGTCCGGCCAGTTTCAACCGGTGTTTGACGATCTGGTAAATCGCATCCGGCGACAGGTGGCGCGTGAGCACGCGGTCTGCCTTGGAGATTGGGCGGAAGAGGGGCCCGCCCTCGATCTGCCCCACTTCAATCCAATGCACCAGCGCCTGCGCCGCACGGCCCTTCAGGACCAGCCGTGGGGTTTCACCCTTGCTCGTGGTTTTGGTTTCCAGCAGCGAGATCCAGATCAGACCTTCCTTGCCGAATGCTTTCAGGCTGACATCCTCGCGCATCAACCCAGTGATCTCAGACCTCCGTCGCCCGCCACTGGCCCAGCCCAGCATCAGGATCGCCCGGTCGCGGCAGTCCCGGCGGCTGCCCCGGCAGGTGGCCAGCAATTGCTCCAGCACATCGCGGGTGATCGGGTGCTGCGATTTCGGGGCAGGAGGCCGGGCGGCGGCGCGGCGGGCCTTGGCGCGGGCTTGTTTCACCTGCGGCGTGTCGAACGGCGAGGGGAGGTTCTTCATCCGGTGAAAGGCCAGCCAGGAGGCGATGCGCCGGTCCAGCGTTGACGGGGCTGGGCAAGCCAGCGACTTGCGCAGCCGCTGAGCAATCAGCGCTTCTGCGGTTTCGCGCGCCACATCCGTTTCTGGTGCGTCGTCCAGATTGCGGGCGTGATCTAGAATGAAGACAAGGGCGGTGGCCTCAGATTCCGGCCAGTCCAGCGTCGCTGCGAACCGCGCGGACT